>BTVY01000031.1:0-94206 GCA_045863335.1 Candidatus Hydrogenedentota bacterium
GTTAGCACATGCTCCTCAACTTGTCTTCTGCACAGATTCTTGTGAGGAGCCAGAAGAAGTAAACTCATGAAGACCGCGGGTTACCCACATCTCCACCGCCCCGACGAGAGCCACGGCTGGAAACGCTCCGCTTGGGCCGTGGATATGTGGATAACCCGCTCAGGCTGACTCCTAAACACAGAGGACATTTCTAACGAGTTAAGCCAGAGGACATTTCTAACGAGTCTTGACATTCCGCTCACCCTGCCTTGCACGTGATCCCCGTACGTGGTAGGCTCCCCGCTATGCCTCGCGCTGCACGAGGCGACTGGTCGGCCGCGGCACACGCCGCACTCACAAACAAGACAAAGGTGTAACTCACGCTATGCGATTGACATACCGTCGTCTGCACTTGGCAGCGCTCGCCACCGCGTTCTGCACAGTTCCTTTCTTCGCACTCGCGCAAGACATCGCCGTCGACGAAGACAGCGTGGACCGCGACTACAGCGCTGAACTCCCCCGGATACCTCCGACCGAACCGGCGGACGTCATGTCGACGTTCCAGGTCAAACCGGGGTTCCGCATCGAACTGGTTGCGTCCGAACCGCTCGTCCGCGACCCTATCGCCATGGCCTTCGATGAGCGGGGCCGCCTGTTCGTGGTCGAGATGCGCGGGTATTCCGAAGAGCGCGACGAGAACATCGGCGAAATCCGCATGCTGGAAGACATCGACGGCGACGGCATCTACGACAAGGCCTCCACCTACGTGGGCGGGTTGGCATGGCCGACGGCCGTCGCGTGCTACGACGGCGGTGTTTTCGTGGGCGTCGCGCCGGACATCCTCTACTGCAAAGACACCGACGGCGACGGCCAGGCCGACATCAAGGAGGTCGTCTACACGGGGTTCAATCTCACCAACGTGCAAGGCCTCATGAATACCTTCCTCTGGGGCCTCGACTCGCGCATCCACGGCGCAACCAGCAGTTCCGGAGCCGAGGTCCGGCCGGCGGACGATCTCGCGCGCCTTCCGATTTCGCTGCGGGGGCGTGATTTCAGTTTCGATCCCGTGACGCGGGACTTCCGGCCCGAAAGCGGCGGCGCGCAGCACGGTATGAGTTTCAACGACTGGGGCCGCAAATTCGTCTGCTCGAACAGCGACCACATCCAGCTCGTCATGTTCGAGGACCGCTACATCGATCGCAATCCCTATCTCGCCGCGCCGGGCCCTCGCATCAGCATCGCGGTGGACGGTCCCTCCGCCGACGTGTTTCGGATCAGCCCCGTCGAACCCTGGCGGATCGTGCGCACGCGCCTGCGCGTGAAGGGACTCGTGCCCGGTCCCGTGGAAGGCGGCGGCACGGCTTCCGGTTATTTCACCAGCGCGACAGGCGTGACGATTTACCGGGGCGACGCGTGGCCCGAGGAGTACCGCGGCAATGCCATTATCGCCGATGTGGGCAGCAACCTCATCCACCGCAAAGTGATTTCGCCAAAGGGCGTCGAACTCTCCGCCCAGCGCGCGGAAGGCGAGGAGAAGGTCGAGTTTATTGCGTCGTCCGACATCTGGTTCCGTCCAGTCCAATTCGCGAACGGACCCGACGGCGCACTGTACGTGGCCGATATGTACCGGGAGATCATCGAGCATCCCGACAGTCTGCCGCCGGTGATCAAGAAGCACCTCGACCTGACCAGCGGCCGCGACCGTGGGCGCATCTACCGCATCGTGCCGGAGGAATTCTCGCAACCCGCGATTCCCAATCTTGGCCCCGCGCCGTCCTCGGGACTGGTCTCGTTGCTGGACCATCCAAACGCGTGGCACCGCGAAACGGCAGCCCGGTTGCTTTATGAGCGCCGGGACACCGCCGTGGCGTCGGACATCCGCGACCTCGTGTCCAACGCGTCGAGTCCTGCCGGTCGCATTCAGGCTTTGTATGCGCTGGACGGTATGGGCGAACTCGATGCCGATACGATTTTGAAGGCATTGAAGGACGACGATCACCACGTGCGCGAACACGCCGTCCGGCTGTCCGAGCCGTTTCTTCGGGAGAACAATGAGGCGCTTCGCAACGAAGTCATCGCGTTGGCGGACGACCCGGAACTACGCGTGCAGTATCAAGTTGCATTCTCGCTGGGCGAATGCCAGGGAGCGGATCGCAACGGGGCGTTGGTGGATATTGCGAAAGCGCATAGCGACGACCAGTGGTTTCGGCTCGCGCTGCTGAGTTCGTCCGTCTACGGTTCCGGGGAGATTTTCGCCGCGCTGGCGGACGACGTGGACTACCGCAAGTCCGGCGCGGGCCGCGGGTTTCTGGAAGACCTCGCGTTGCAGGTTGGCGCAACGGGTCTCGATTCTGACGTGACCGTGGCCCTTGAGCGTATTGACGCGCTGCCGTCCGAAGAGGATGCGCTGGCGCAGAACGCCGTACGCGGCCTCATCCAGGGCATGAAACAAGCCGGCAAAGGCGGCGAAGCGCAGGCGGTGCTGGCGTCCAGCGAGCGGGCCGAGGCCTTGCTGGCGCAGATGTTGGCGTCGGCTCATCAAGTTGCCGGCAATACGGACGAGGAAGTCGCGAAACGCGTCGATGCAATTCAGACCCTTGGATTCGACAACTACGACAACACCCACGAGATTCTCTTCTCGATGTTGGATCAACGTCAGCCGGTGGAAGTGCAGCGGGCGGCCCTGGCTACACTGCGCAAATTCGAAAACCTGGAAATCGCGTCGGCGATCCTCGAAGCCTGGCCCGGCATGACCCCGCCGTTGCGCGCCCAAGCCATCGAAGCCCTGTTCTCGCGGGAACCCTGGCTGGTGAAACTGCTGGACGCCATCGGCGAAGGCGATTTCCGCGCGACGGACCTCGACTCACTACGGGTCCGCTCGCTTCTCGCCTACGACAACGCGGATATCCGCGCCCAGGCGGAACGCGTGTTGGCCGATTACAATCTCGGCTCGCGTCAGGAAGTCGTCGATGCCTATCAGGACGTGCTCGCCATGAAGGGAGATCCGGAGCGGGGCAAGGCCGTGTTCACCGAGAATTGCAGCAAGTGCCACAAGCTGCAAGGCGTGGGCTTTGAAGTCGGCCCCGACCTTTCAACCGTGGCCCAGGCCGGGCCCGACAAGATTCTCGTGAACGTGCTCGATCCGAACCGTGAGGTGAACCCGCAATACGTGAACTATACGATCGAAACCAGTGACTGGGAGTCCCACAGCGGCATCATCGCGTCGGAGACCGCGACGAGCATCACGCTGAAGCGCGCCAACGGCGAAGCCGACACCGTGCTCCGCGTGAATATCGATGACATCAAGAGCGATAATCTATCCATCATGCCCGAAGGTTGGGAGCAGACCATCAGCAAGGAAGACCTCGCGAGTTTGATTGCGTATCTGACTTCGTTGGAGTAACTCCACGAGGGAGGTGGGTATGGCCCAAGACTGCATCCAGAAGTCCCGAGCGGGGAAGCCTCTTAGTTTTATGGCAGGCGCTGCGCTCACGGTGCTGGCATCCGCGTGCGGGCCCGCCAAAGCGCCCGAAAAACCTGTGGAAGCAGTCGCCCCGGTCGCCCAGGCGGCGGAGGTCCATCTCGTGCCGGCTTCGCCCATCGACTTTTCGGACCGGAGCGGCAAACCGGAATTTCAGAACGCGCTGGGCCAATTATCGAGTGAGTTGGGACTTCGCTTCTCCCCGATGGAAGCAATTGGCGGCGCGTATCAAGCGACCGCGTCGCACGAGAGCGCCGAGGAGAATCTGCTGGCGTGGCATCAGGCGGCTTTGAAGCACGGAGCGTTCCTGTTTCGAGTCGAATGCCATTTCGGCATCGGTACGCAACCTGACGTGATCGCCGTGCTGCCGACAACGGATCAGTACGAGGTCATCCAGGCCGTGGGCACGGACGGTGTCAATTTCGACGTGGACAACGCAGAGGTCATCGTCTGGCTGCGCGGCATGGAAGAGCAGAACCCCTTTACCCTGACCGGCGCCGGGCAGGATTTTCTGGAAGGGTACTTCGTGACGCCTCCGGAGAACGCGCCCGCGCTTGCCAAGCGCATGTACGACTTCTGCCCGGACATCGTCGATCAAGGCACTGGTACGGTCGAAGCCTTGGCCGGCGAATTGAAGCACGGAAAGCTGTATCTCTGGTGGGACTGAGCCTCGGGAATTTTACGAAAGGTAGTTCATGAGACACTCGGTAAGTGAAAGGAATCCGCGTAAACTCTCTCGTCGCGGGTTTCTCGGTGTGACCGCCGCCATGGCAATCGGTTTGACCGCGCGCGGGGTTGACCCGGAAGAGACGTCCGCGATGGCTACGGGTCCTTTCTTCGACATACACACCCACCTCGGTCAGAATTGGGGGAACCGTCCGCCCCTCGATCCCGAGGGATTGCTGCGTTGGATGGACAGCCGGAACGTGGCGCAGGCTGCCGTGCTGCCGTTGATTTCGCCCGAATCCTGGGATCACGTGCTGACGCCCGATTATGTGTTGTCCCAAACGGAACCCTACCGCGACCGCTTGATTCCTTTTTGCTCCATCGACCCGCGCACGCTCAACTTGAACGGATACCAGCCCAAGCTCGATCTCCTGCTCCGGTACAAGGAAGCAGGCGCCAAGGGATTCGGCGAGCACAAATGTGGAATCGCCATGGACGACCCGCGCAATCTGGAGATCTACGCCGCCTGCGCGGAAGCCAAGCTGCCCGTGCTGTTCCATATGGACAACCAGCGCAACATGGACCAGCCGGGCCTGCCCGGACTCACGAAGGTTTTAGAGCAAGTTCCCGAAGGCGTGTTCATCGGTCACGCCAACGGGTGGTGGGCCGCCATTTCCGGCGACTGCACGCAAGAGGATATGGGCAGCTACCCGAACCGGCCCGTCACGCCGGGCGGCGCCATGGACGCGCTCATGGATCGGTTCCCGAACATCTACGCGGATCTGTCCGCGGGCAGCGGCGCGAACGCGATCATGCGCGACATGACGTTCGGGAGAGAGTTCGTAATACGGCGCGCGGACCGGCTCCTGTTCGGGACCGACTACCTCGCGCCGGGGCAGAAGGTCGTTCAGTTCAGTCTGTATGGTGAGATGGATTTGCCCGAGGATGTGAAGGCCAAAGTGTTCCGCGACAACGCCCGCGCGTTGCTGGGACTGCAATAACGAGGAAGTATCATGCGCAAACGTGGATTTACGTTGATTGAACTATTGGTGGTTATCGCCATTATCGGCATACTTGCCGCCATTCTGCTGCCCGCCCTGGCGCGGGCGCGTGAAGCGGCGCGGCGCGCGTCCTGCCAGAACAACCTCAAGCAGATGGGCGTCGTGTTCAAGATGTACGGCAACGAAAGCATCGGCGAGATCCTGCCGCGCGTACACGGCGACCAAGCCTTCGGGGCCGCGGCCAACGCGACCGGCTGCGATCCGGATTCATTCCATGACGACACCGCGTTCGGTCCCCACATCCCGGCGGTCTATCCCGAGTACCTCACTGACCTGAACGTGCTGCTTTGTCCTTCTGACGGCGATCTCGGCTCGGACAATCCCCTCCTCATCGTGGCCGACGATGGTAGCGGCACCTGCGAGCACGAGCACGAAGTCACCTATGCGGACCAGAGCTACAACTATCTCGGCTACGTCCTCGATCGCGTCGATGAATCCGATCCGACGGTAAGCGTGCCTTTTCCGGGTCCGGCACAAATGGTCGGGTTGTCGCTCATGTTCGGCAGCGTTCTCTTCAACATGGATCCCGCCGATGACGAGGTGACAGACGAGCCGGTTGATTTGGCGGCATACGGATTCGGAGGCTTGGGCTATGGCAACGGCGCGGGTGATACGATCAACCGGCTGAAAGAAGGCATCGAGCGGTTCATGGTCACGGACATCAACAACCCGGCCGGGTCCGCGGTGGCCCAAAGCGAAATGCCCATCATGTGGGACAAGATCAGCACGAATCCCAGCGGCGGGATCGGGTACAATCACATTCCCGGGGGATGCAATACGCTGTACTTCGACGGGCATGTGGCGTTCGTGAAGTTCGGCGAACGGTTCCCCGCAACGCGTTCGCACGCGACCTTGAACTCGCTGTTCGAGTAGTCGCTGCATCGGAGGAGGCCGGCATGCAGTACCATGGTCACCGCGTAACCCGCAGGTCGATGCTCCGCCATATGACCGCCGCGGCCGGGGCGGTTGCGTTTTTCCCCCACGTCAGCAAGGCGCAGGACGCTGCGCCGCGATTCCGCATTGGCGCTTGCGACTGGTCTCTGGGGAAACAGAGTGACGTCGCCGCGTTTGCCGTTGCCAAGGAGCTGGGTCTCGACGGCGTGCAGGTCAGCCTCGGTACCGAGGCCAACGACATGCATTTGCGGCGTCCGGATATCCAGCAGCAGTTTCTCGACGCCGCATCGCAACAGGGCGTCGCGATCGCATCGTTGGCCATCGGCGAACTTAACCGCATTCCCTACAAGAGTGATCCCCGCGCCGAGGTGTGGGTTCGCGACAGCATCGACGTGTGCACCGCGCTGGGAGTCAACGTCGTGTTGCTCGCGTTCTTCAGCGAAGGCGATCTCCGCGACGATCCGCAAGGCGTCGATACCGTGGTCGAACGCCTGAAACTCGTTGCCCCCAAGGCCGAAGAAGCGGGAGTGTACCTCGCCATCGAATCCTGGTTGAGCGGACCCCAGCACCTTGAGATCATTGAACGCGTCGGATCACCAAACGTCAAGGTGTACTACGACGTGGGCAACAGCCACCTCCGCGGCTACGACATCTACCAGGAAATCCGCGATCTTGGCACCAAACACATCTGCGAGTTCCACGCGAAGGATTACGAACACATCTTCGGGCAGGGCAAAGTCGATTTCGTCGAAGTCCGAAAAGCCATGGACGACATTGGCTACAGCGGCTGGATCCAGATCGAAGGCGCCCAACCCCTCGGCCTCATGGAAAGCTACACCGCCGACGAGAAATACCTGCGGCAAGTCTTCTCCTAGCCGGAGCTTCCTCGCATCGTCAACTCCTCGAACGGGGATTTCCAGAAGCGGGATCCATATTCAGCCCCCGGTTCTTGCCCAAGTACGGAGCCATGCTATTATACGGTTGCGCTCCGCGCCTCTGGGGGACGCCTTTTCAGGCGGTGCGGCGTGCTGTCAGGTAGCCGGAAACGGACCTGGGGGTCCGTAAAGGGGGAATCATGCCAACCAACTATCCAACTCGCCGCAGATTCTTGACCACCGCCACCGCCGGCGCGGCTGCCCTCGGCGCCTTGCAGCTAGCACCAACTTCCACGGCGCAACCGCCGGAGCCCGAGTCCGGAGCCCAGCGCCTGCCTCTTGAAAAGCTCCAGGAATGGGAAGCCTGGAAGTACGGCATGTTCATCCACTACGGCATGAGCACCTACGTGGAAAACGAGTTGCCGGACGGCAAGGCCCCGGCCTCCACCTACGCACCCACGGCACTGGATGTGGACCAATGGGTGGCCGTCGCCCGGGACGCCGGCATGAAGTATGCCGTCCTCACCACCAAGCACGTCGCCGGCCACTGTCTCTGGCCCACGAAGCATACGGATTATTCGGTGGTGAACAGCGGCGACACAACGGATGTGGTCGGGAAGTTCGTCGAATCCTGCGAAAAGCGCGGGCTTCTCCCAGGGTTCTACTATTGTTCCTGGGACAACCACAACCGCTTCGGCAGCCAGACGCCTTCCGATGGTAAGCAGGAGTTCCCGGCCTACACCACGTCCTTGTATCAGACTTTCCAGACCGCGCAGATCACGGAACTTCTAACGCAGTACGGCCCCATCGCCGAAATGTGGATCGACATCCCCGGTGTGCTTGGCAGAGGCTACCGGACCTTCCTCTATAACCACGTCGCGACGTTGCAGCCGGATACCGTCATCATGATGAACAGCGGGATCTCCACCGGCGAGGATTACAATGTCGACTACGCCTGGCCCTCGGATCTCATCGCCATCGAACGCCGCATCCCGCCCGACCAGGGTCACAACCCCTGGCGCGAAATCGAGGGCAAACACTACTACATACCGGGCGAAGTCTGCGATCCCATCGGCAAGGAGTGGTTCTACGTCGAAGGCGACGTTCCCCGCCCCGACGCGGAACTGCTAGAACAATTCCAGAACTGTAAGGCACGCGGGGTGAATCTTCTCCTCGACGTTCCCCCGGACAAGAGCGGGAAGATCCCGGACATGCACGTCGAAGCATTGAACCGTCTTGCAAAGAATGCGGGCCTCTAGTCGGGAGGAAATCGCGCAGCACTATCCGGCAAGCCAATGCCCTGAAGTCCCTCCAAATCGCTATCGGTATCGGTATCGGTATCGGTAAATATTCATCCAAATGGCGCAGCCTTCATCATCATGCCAACACATGCGCAAACTCCCCATACCGTCATCCCCGCGAAAGCGGGGACCCATCTTCAGCGTTGCGGCGTCGAATGCGAATAGACGTGGTTACGCGCTCTTGCAGGGATGACGAGGTGGATGACCGGAACCGGAATCGGAACTGGGCCGAAGGAGTCTGTCAATCCCGATACCGATAGCGATACCGATACCGATGAAGATTGCCCGGGATCAGTCTGCTGCAAACCCGGTGTACAAATCCCGCAACGCCTGCCCGGCCGCAGCCTCGTACGCTATCGGATCAGGCCGGAAATACAGCGACGCCGTCGTCTCACCCTCCGTCTCGCCCATGGTGAGTTGCCCGTGATCGGACACCTCGAACACGCAGGGCATCAAACCTTCCTCGATCGCCGTTGCATCGGACCCGGCTGATGACTTCGGCAACAGCCGGTACGGCTCACCCCCCCGCGCGATGAACCGCCGCTCCGCAACCTGTGCCCATACCGCTGTTTCCCACACGTGGTGCTCGTGGCCGTAGTGTTCCGTCATGTCCGTTAAGGGTTCCGTTTCATCCATGGCATTCAGGAAGTCCATGCGAGTCGAACCACCAAATGCGAACTCGATGTACCGTTGGAGCGGCGGCGCCATCTCGCGCACCCAGTTCAGGTTCTCCAGGGTCCAATAACAATTGTGAGTGCCGAGCGCAAAAGGGCTCTCCTCCGTAGCGCAAGGATAGAGCGCCAGGGGCAGGTCCGAACGAATGAGCCGTACATACGCGTGCACGTCCAGTTGCACGTTCCATTCCAGGTACCCCGGCGGATACCCGCCGATGCACAGATGCGCCAGCCGCACCTTCTCCCGCAGCAGTTTCGGCTCGCGGTTCTGCGCCACCGCCAACGGCCGCGCCGATCCAAAGGAAACTACGTCGACCGGCTCATTGCTCTCCCGAAGGGTCTCAATCAGCAGGTCAATCCCGCTCTGCTGAAACTTCGGCGCATCCGCCATGTCATCATCCGGCGAGCGCATAGGGTCAAACGGCGCGCACGCGCATGGCACGTTGCGGTCAAAGATGTAGTTGAGCTGGTGCACCGGGATGAACCCCGGCGCCCGCTGACCGCGCGGATCGTTGTAGCCGGGATATTCCTCGTTGATGTACGGACGCAGATAACGCCCGGTGACGTCCAGAATCACCGCCCGCAGATCCACCTCGGGAAGGGCATACGCCGCAATCAAATCGAAATTGTCCCCTCGATCCTGATGCGGATGATACAAATCCGTGATATCAATCACCGGCCGCCGAACCGCACGCGGCCGCTCGACCCCGTCAGCACGCGCACCGGCGCTCGCGAGAGCAGCGCCCACGGCAAGTCCGGAACCGATCTGCAAAAATCCACGGCGGGAAACGGGGATGTGTTTCATGACGTCCTCATTTCTTGCGTATGGCCATAGCGGCAGCGTATCGCAGGAGCCGGCTGGCGTCGGACAACTCCCATGCGTGCTACACTTCATCCAATGTGATTACTGTTTGGCTTCCCCCAGTCAGAGTGCGTCTTTAGTATAGCCGACGATTGCGCGTCGGTCTGAATCGACCGCGAGAGAGACCGCAGAGTGTCTGATTCGATTGATAGTCCTGCCAAGTCCGATCCCCGTGTTGGGCTCTGCCTGACCTGCGTCCACGGTCGCGCGATCACACATCCCCACGGCGGCGATCCCTACTGGCGCTGCGGACTCTCCGATGCCGACAAGCGTTTCCCAAAATACCCGCGCCTGCCGGTGCTGCACTGCATTGGCTACGTACCGAAACCGTAGCCATGAACGTAGCATTTGGCACCAGTGTGCTGAATTCGCGGGCCACCTCAAGAACATCCCCCTTGTCCCCCTTCAAAGGGGGAATTTGCACGTAATTCGGTCATTCGCATTTCTCATGTCGTGCAGTGCTCCGAAAAACATCGATTGGCTTCACGGTTCGCAATGCAACGCAACGCGTTGCGAATACTCCCCCTTAAGGGGGATCAAGGGGGATGTTCTTGGGTTTTCATGGAGAATTCTCCCTGCCAGGCGCGTACAATACTTCCAGACCATTCACCACAGGGGAGACCGATCATGATGCAGCTTGTCGCACTACTCGTAATCGCCGCGGCGGGGGAGGGGGCCGCCCAATCCACAGCCGACTGGCCGGCCCATGCCTTCTTCGGGTTGCATTACGATCTCCATCCCAACGCCAACGACACCGAACTTGGCCGGGAGACCACCTACGAACACATCCGCGCGGAGCTGGAAAAGGTCCAACCGGATTTCGTCCAGTACGACTGCAAGGGCCATCCCGGCTATTCGGGCTACCCCACCGAAATCGGCTCGCCGTCCCCCGGCATCGTCAACGACGCATTGCGAGTCTGGCGCGACGTGACCCGCGATATGGGCATCCCCCTGTCCATCCATTTTTCCGGCGTCTGGGATACCCGCGCCATCGAGTTGCACCCGGAATGGGCGCGCATCGCGCCGGACGGCACGCCCAACCCGAACAACACAGACCCGCTCAGCGACTACACGGAATCCCTCATGATTCCGCAGCTCATCGAAGTCGTCACGAAATATGACCTCGATGGTGTCTGGATCGATGGCGAGAACTGGGCCAGCCAACCCTCCTGGAGCGAGCGCTGCATGGCCGAGTTCACGCACCGGACCGGCATCGAGGAGATCCCGCGCAGCGAAGGCGACCCGCACTGGTTCGAATGGCTCGCGTTCCAGCGCGACCTCTTCACGGAACACGTCACGAAATACGCCAAGGCCCTCCACGAAGCCAAACCCGATGTGGCGGTCTGCAGCAATTGGATGTACAGCGTCCGCCAGCCGGAACCCGTCGTTGCGCCGGTCGATTACCTCAGCGGCGACTTCGATCCCTCCTTCGGCGCGGAACGGGCCTGTGCCGAGTCGCGGTTTCTCGCGAGCCGCGGCATGCCGTGGAACCTCATGGCCTGGTCCTTCCTGCGCACCGGCAATGAACAGTGGACGATGAAGACCGTCCCCCATCTGTGCCAGGAGATCGCCGTGTCGATCGCCCAAGGCGGCGCGGTGTTCATCTACAACCAGCCGCAACGGTCGGGACGCCTTACGGGATGGCATCAGGATATCCTCGCCGGCGTCGCGGATTTCTGCCGCAAGCGCGAGGAATTCTCCTTCCAGACCGAGACCATCCCGCAGGTCGCGTTGTTGCACAGCGAATCCTTCTACTACCGCCACAACGATCCGCTCTTCAACTTCCGCTCCGCCAACCACCCCATGGAAGGCGCGCTTCACGGCCTGCTCGAAAACGGATACTCCGTGGATATCCTCAACGAAGAAATGCTGCTCAAGCGCTTGGGCCAGTATCCGGTCGTAGTCATCGCGGAGCAGGAAGGATTGCCGGAGAACGTAAAGTCCGCCGTGGCCGAGTACGTCCAAAAGGGTGGCCGTCTGCTCGTATCGGGCGCTACGGCCGCTGCCGAGTTCCCCGAACTCTCGGGCTGCGCTCCCGTCGAGGGACAACAACACGGCAATGCTTACGTCCCCGCAGGCAATGGGTGCGTCGTCGTGTCCGGACCCTGGCAGCAGGTGACAACGAACGGCGCCGAGGAAATTGCCCCGCTCTTGAACCAGCAGGAGCCAGGTCTTAACCAGATCGGTACCCCCGCCGCGACGCGCAATCGGGTGGGGGACGGCGTCGTGGTCACCATCCATGGCCCCGTCTTCCGCGCGTATCATGCGGCACACTATCCCATCCTGCGCCGGTTCATCGGCGACTGCTTCGCGTCGCTCGATGCAGAAGGACTGGCCCATGTGGAAGGCCCGTCCTGGATTGAGATGTCCGCGCGCGCGAAAGGGGAGCGGAGGCTTTATCAGCTCGTGAATCGCTCCAACGCGGGACATACCGCCCCCAACCGCCACATGGTCGAGCACGTCGCCGACTCGGGACCCTTCAGCGTCACCATCCCCGTCGAAGAGAAACCCGCGCGATGCTACCTCGCCCCCGACGAAGAAGGCCTGGACTGGACCTACAAAGACGGAACCCTGACCGCCCAAATCGCGGGCCTGAACATCCACAACGTCCTCGTGATTGAATAAGCCGACCGCCGTTTCCAGCAGATTGTCGCTCTCTTAATCGCTATCGAAATCGAAATCGGGATCGAAACGGGAAATTGCTTTCGATCCCGATAGCGATTTCGGTCTTATCCTCCGTCTACTCAGATCCAAAAAAATACTTGCACTACAGACAAGTTTGTGATACAAACAATATATCAGGCAGGTGTCGGGAGAACGAATATGACGCCAGAGCACCAGAAGCCGACCAACCCATCGGATTTCAGTCAACTCCACGAAACTATCCGCTGGGGAAGGACTTACGCGCAAAATCGCAGTCTGCCGGTCCTGGTTTATCTCATTGCCTACGGCGGCTTCTTTCTGCTCTTATTCGGGCTGGCCCGAGGCGGCGGCATCGCCGCCAAGGCCGGGTACCCCGTACTGGGCACCGTCGCAATGGTCGCCTTCTTCGTCGTGTACGTGCTGATGATGTACCTCGTGATGTCAAAACGCGGCCGGCGCTGGGTAGAGGCCCAGTTGCAGCGTCCGTACGCCAGGGAAGGCTCCGCGCGAATCGACTCTTACCGGAAGCAGAAGTATGCCCGGGTGGGCTACATCGTCGGCGCGGTCTTTGGCGCGTGTGTCGTGGGCGAAGTACTGCTCGGACTTCTCGGCTACCTGCCAATAGCCCTCATGCAACCCGTGTCGGCCCTGTACTGCGTCCCATTCATGGTCTTCCTGTGGTGGTGGCAACGCCCCGCCTCGACCTGGGTCATGCTGCTCTGGCCGGTCCTGTACGCCGTCCACGCCCTGCTCCTGGTTAGCGGACTCCCCATCCCAACCGAAGGCTCCTGGGCGATGTTTCATTCAGTCGGCGCCATCTGTGGCTACGGCATACTCGCCGCAGGCTTGTCCCACCTTTACAGCCGGTACGCCTTGCGCCGCTTACAGCGCATCTCGCACATCGACGCCGATGAGGAGATAGCGTAGCCGTGGCGGGTCTGGACAAAACCCTCCACGAACCCGCCCGGTTGCGCATCGCCATGGTACTCTCCGGTATCGACGTGGCAGACTTTAACTTCTTGCTCACGGCCTTGGGGCTCACCCGGGGCAACCTGTCGTCCCACATGGACCGCCTCGAAAAAGCCGGCTACGTTGCCATCGACAAGGGGTATAATGGAAAGATCCCCCGTACGGAATACCGCTTAACAGAAGAAGGCCGTGCGGCATTAGCGGATTACTGGAAAGCCATGGACCATATCCGGGAAATTTCCGGCAATTCGATGGCCGGGCGCAGGGCTGAAGCCGTATCGGAAAACTGATCGTATCGGCATTATCAATTGAATGTCTGGGTGGCTTTGAGAGGGTCTATTCACGTTCGATTGCCCTCGTTGTTTCCGGACATTGGCTACAAGTCAGAATGCGCGTACAGAGTTTGGTGCGGTGGAGGAGGCGTTTGCCGTGAAACCGTACGTCGCCTTAGTAATACTCGCCGTTTGTCGGTTCTATCGAGCAGAAGGAAGGTGCATATCATGCGAAACCGTATTGCGTATCTCACATCGGCACTCTGCGTGGGGTTTGCAGCAGCGTTAGTCATGGTGTTGCTGAAGCTGGGTGACGCGCAATCCAAAATCAAGCACTTGGAAGCGGAAGTTCGGCGACTCCAGGACTTCATTGAGGGAGATGGGGTTTACAAAGACTTTGGAACGGTGCCTGTCGACGTGATTAAAGCTGAAATTGAGAAGCGTAACGCGGCTGAAGCGCAAGTCGCTGAACTTGTAGCGGCTCTCGAATCGGCCCAGTCGAAGTTGGCGAAGGTTTTGAAAGCCGAAGAGGTCCCGGAATCTGAAGAAGACGGGCACGATGCTACCCCACCCTTCTTGCGAATGTTTGAGGATGACGAGGCCATCGTGGCCAGCGCGAAGATGCAGGTGGGCATGCAGTACGGAATGCTATTGGCCGATTTGAAACTCCCCGCCGAGGTCGAGGACGAAGTGCGCGAGATCCTCGCAGGTTCCATAGCGGAGCAACTTCGAAAGACCATGAAGGCCATGCAGGACGGCACGATGAAAGACTTCCGGGCCAACCAGTCAGACGAAGCAGTTACCGAAGCCCTGCGCACCGAACTGAGTACCGTGCTGAATGCGGAGGAAATGGCGATTTGGGAAGACTACGAAGCGAATAAGGGCTACTACATGCTCGAGCAAAGCTACGACATGCAATTGGGCATGTACGCGCCAACCATGTCGCGCGAAACCCGCGACACGGTGAAACAGGTCTTGGCGGAAGAGATGACCGTTTCGCAGCAGGATCAACCCAATTCAGGTGATTCGAACCCCAATGATTGGGTGGCCACGCAGTCCGATGCCATGAACCGCGGCCTGGAGCGGCTATCCACCGTGCTGACCGAGGACGAGTACGCGCAAGTCGAGCGATTCATCGAGCAGCAGAACGAGAATCTGCGCGCCTCACAACGCATGATGCAATCCATGATGGGCAACGATGGGGACGACGGCTCCGATTCGTGAAGTATGGTTGACCGCCAATTCGTGATTCCGTATACTCCCGCCCACTATGAAAAACGTACACGCACATCTTCTGCAAAATGTCCGGACCACGGACTCGTGGGCCGTGGCTTGTCTCGAAGCGACCGCCGTCGCGGGCGTCATTATGTTGTCTGCGCTGGTCAAGCTCCCCCTCCCCTGGACGCCCGTACCGGTGACGCTCCAGACCTTGCCGGTTCTTGCGGCCGCGTATGTCGTCGGTAGGGATCGGGCCATGGCGGGAATCCTGTTGTACCTCGCGCTGGGCATCGCGGGCGCCCCGCTCTTCGCCGTCCCGTTTGGCGCGACGATGGGATACTTGCTGGCCTTTGCCTTCGCCCCGTACGTGACGACGGCATTCAAACGGCCTGCCGTAGGCATGGTGGCAGCCATCGCCGCGATCTATGCCGTTGGCACGGCGTGGTTGTGTCTTTGGGCGGGCATCGGGCTTTGGACGGGCCTGCTCATGGGCGTCTTGCCCTTCATTCCGGCCGATGCCGTGAAAGTGGGCATGGCCTATCTCGTCGCGCGGCGCGCGCAACCCGCGAAATCGATCTGACGGATCGGTCCGATCAGTCAGATCGGTCCGATTGGAAAACGACCAGCCCAAATCGAGGCCGTTCCTTGATGCCTATGCCAGTTCCACAGTCCTTCCCTCGCGCGCGGAATCGTATACAGCCTGAATCACCTGCATGTACTTCATCCCATCGAAGAAGTTCGGGTGATACTCCTTGCCCTCGCGGATGGCATCGATGAAGTCGCGTTCCACGGGCCAGTTGGCGATGTCGTAGTCATTGTCCGTGCCCAACGTGGCGCTGCCCATGCGTTCGCCGGGCCCCGCACCGTACAGCACGTCCTCGTTCACCTCGTATTGTAGCGTCCAGTCGCTTCCGTGGATCGCGACATGGTCGGTGCCGTGATGGACCGCCGCGCTGATGACGTACTGCACCGGAATGCCGTTCTCAAGTTCCGTGTTGAAAAGAATCTGATCCGGAATTTCCACCGCCACGCGTTCTCCGCTCGTATCCGTTCGTTCCTTCACGAACGTCTGCGTCATCGCACTTACCGTTTTGGTCCAGCCGAACCAACGATGGATGACTTCGATATACATGCCCAAAGTAAACGCGTTTAGCCCCGAAAGCCGGTGATCCTTTCGCCACGTCATGGGCGTGCCGCGATCGGCGAATACGCCGGACATGCTCTGCACCCGCACCAGCCGCACTTCGCCCAGTCGGCCACTATTCACGTAGCGGAGGATGGTGGAATCCTTCGTCAATCCAATGGGAACGGGACACACCATGGCAACACGTCCGGATTTCCGCGCGGCCTCGTGCATCTCCTTCGCCTGCGGATAGTCCATGGCCATGCGCGCCTGACAGAACACGTGCTTGCCCGCTTCGAGCGCCGCGATGGACATGTCGCGATGCGTGTAGGGCCACGTGCCGATGAACACGGCATCGACGTCGTCCCGCGCAATCACGTCTTCCCACCGGTCGCACACGTTCGGGATTTCAAACTCCGCCGCCGCACGTTCGCTGGATTCCCGCGTGCGATTTGCGACGGCCACGATCTCCACGCCAGGAATCCGGCGCAGACCCGGCAGATGCCGATCGCGACAGATGCCGCCCAACCCGATGAAACCGACCCGAACTCGATCCATGACGATGACCTATCCTTCTTGGTTCCCGCGTTTCGACCAGAGGAATGCCTGCAACTGCGCAAGGTTATCGGTGTTGATGAGATCGACTCCGCCCGCCAACAGGGCGTCCCACAAGTCCTCACGCGGCGGAATCCCCCAGAAGCGCACGATGCAACCTGCCGTATGTGCCTTGGTAGTGATTTCCTGCAGCTTGCGCCGTGCATCGTCCGGCATCGTGCCCGTCCCAAACCAGTCGAAGTGACTGCGCCAGTTGTCGCTAATCAACGGCATCAGGTGCGGGTTCACTTCACCAGCGAGATCGGAAACGCGTCCATCAATGCCCACAACACGCTCAGTCTCCGCCGCGACCACGTCGATGGGCCGGTCGCCGGAGAGAATGACCGTCACCGCGCCTTTCGTGGTGCTGTCCGCCGTAAACGAGGTCAGCATTTCCGCATACTCCGACAAGACCCCGCGAAGAACGTCGTAGGTCGCCGCACCGTCCTCCTTGATATCCACGAGCAGGATAAATTCGGGACCATCGGGATAAACCCGACCGCCGTTTGCTTTGACGCGCGCCAGCAACGGGTCAAGGTACAAGGCCTGAAGCGTGCGCTCCGGCTGGACATCTTCCCGGTCGTGTGCGACCAAGAGTTCGCCGTCCACCAGGAAGATGTCCGCCTCCACGCTACAGAATCCGTGGTCCAGGGCGTCCAGCAAAGGCCGCTCATGATTGTAATCGTTGTGGGCATGCGCGTGGGGAAGGGGAGTGACCGCATTCTGGCCCGAAGCCGAACATGCCAACACGAGCGACAAGGCCATGGGAAAAAACAGACGGTTCATCACCTGGTGAAATCTCCTTGCGAATCGTAAGGCTACGGCAAACCCGATTCGCTGTCAAACCGCAGCCACTCCCGTCGGCGAATTGGCCAAAAAACAACCGGACCGATCGGACGGATCAGTCTGATCCGTCCGATCGGTCCGCAAAAAGATAAGCGAAACTCTTGGTGCCGGCGTTACTTCTTCAACACCTTCGCGACCGACGGCGCGGCGATGCGCTCCATGACCGGCATGGGGCCTACCAGCGGGCGCACGTAGTTCTTGAAGGCTTCGGTCACGCCGTTGCCGTCCGCATTGAGAAACTCGTCCGGCATTTCGGTGGCTTCGCGTGCGACATCCTTCAGCGGTGCCAGGAAGTATTCGACAGCATAGTCGCCGATGCGGCGGATGCAGACCGATCCGTCAAGGTTGTGCCAGATCGCGTACTGCGCGGCCTTCTCGCCGACTTCGCGGGCTTCACTCTGATCGACGGAACTCACGCAGCCCAGAAAACTGCGCTGAAGATATCCAAGCGTGTCAGCACGGACTCGCTTGATGTCAGTCCCTTCCTTGACCCAAGAGCTGAGCAGGTCGCCAAGGGCGCCGGTACCGGAGAGTTGTACGTTTCCATGGGAGTCCGTCTCTTTCGTGAACTCCGCCGCGATCGCCTTTCCGCTCGGGCCCACGATCCCTTCCGACACCGCAACGATGCAGCGGCCGTACTTGTCATACGCAGTTTTCACGTCCGCGATGAACTTGTCCTTCGACACCGGCCGCTCCGGAACGTAGATGAGGTGCGGACCGTCGTCCGGATACTTCTTCGCGAGGCAGGACGCCGCAGTGAGGAATCCCGCATGCCGGCCCATCACCACGCCGATATACACGCCGGGCAGCGCGCGGTTATCGAGATTCACACCCGCAAACGCTTGCGCCACAAATTTCGCCGCGGAGCCGTAGCCCGGGCAATGGTCGGTGACCTTCAGGTCATTGTCGATGGTTTTCGGAATGTGAATCACGCGAAGCTCATATCCGGCTTTCTCCGACTCCTCATTCACGATGCGGCAGGTGTCCGCGCTGTCGTTGCCGCCAATGTAGAAGAAGTAGCGGACGCCATGGGCCTTGCACACCTGGAAGATTTCTTTGCAGTACTCCAGCGTCGGCTTGTCGCGCGTGGAAAGCAGACCGGACGACGGCGTCTGCGCGACAGCTTCGAGGTTGTGCGTCGTCGCCTCCGTCAAATCCCAAAAATCCTCGTTCACGATACCACGGATGCCGTGCTGAGCGCCGTAGACTCGGGTAACCTGGGGAAACTTGCGCGATTCCAGCACCGCCCCGACAAAACTCTGATTGATGACCGCGGTAGGGCCGCCCCCTTGGGCCACCAGTACCTTCCCCTCCAACTTCGACATGGTCCGTTTCCTCCATCGGCTTTCGCCGTCGCTATCCGGGTATTCGAGGCGCCAGGCACATTTCCCCCGACGAATGAACACCGGCCTGGGATTGATTGCTTTTCAGCTCAATAGAACCGGGCAAGAAAAAATCGGCTAATTATACACGGGATGGGAGTACCCTTTCCACGCGACGTACTGCGCAGCGTTCCATTCCCGATGCGCCGGGTCAAGCCGGTCCGCCGAAATGCCGATGAATGTGTTATAATTGACCATGTAATAAGAATATCGCGAATACCGACGCGAGTTGCGTTGGCACTGCAAGGAATTTCAGCGATTGGGACTAAGCCGCGAAATCGCGGTGTTGACCAGGTGAAGCGCCGCAAACCGCGCCCGGCGTAGGCACAGCATGTCGGATGTTTCTCGCGGGGCGTTGGCGGCAGATTGGACTAGACGTACCATGAAAGTCGAGATTCATTGCCACACCGATACCTACTCGCCCTGCTCCCGCATACCTCCGCGCGAACTCGTTGCGATGGCGGACGCGGCCGGCTATGACGCGATCTTCATTACCGACCACGGCAAGATTTGGTCCCCGGCCGAATTGGCCAGCTTGCATGAACTGAGCGACCGGCTGCGGGTGTTTCCGGGAATCGAAATCTCCTTCCCGAATGGACGCGATCTCCTGGTCCTCGGAGCCGACAGCCCCGTTTATGAGTCGCTCCAGACTCCCAGCGAGGTCTTTGCCCAAGCCTGTGCGGACGGCTACCTCACCGTAATCGCCCATCCCTACCGCTGGCACGACGACATGCCGGACTTTTTTACGCTGGCCGATGCCGCGGAGATCCTCACCTGCAACCATCCCGACGAGGATATGGCGACACGCGCCCGGGCTTACGTGGAAGAGCACCGCATGGCGGGGGTCTACTCGTCCGACGCCCACGGCCTGAACTTTATGAACAAGTTCTGGATCGAAACGGAAGAGTCCTTCGAAACCCCGCAGGAGTTCCGGCGTATCGTCGTCGCCGGACGTTACCAGAACCGGAGCCGGGAAATCGTCGAGCCCTTACCGCCCAACCACAAGGCCGCCGTCTTCGGCGAACTTTCCGAGGCGGACATGATGGCGCTCTACGTCCAGCCCACCCAGGAACCCACCAGCTTCTAACCTTGACCTTTAGAAATCGTACTGGTTGATATTCGAAGCGTCGAACACAATCGGATCGCCCAGGACCACCACGTCGCCCTCGACCTTCACCTCGCCCAGACGTCCTGCCTTGAATGTCTCGACGGTATTCGGCTGCAACTCGCCTTTCGCCGCTGCCGCCGCGACCTGCACGGCCAGATAGCCCAGATCCACCGGGTTCCAAAGCACGAACTTCTTAACCGTCCCGTCTTCGACGTAGCCCTTCATGTCATTTGGCGTGGTCAGCCCCGTCAGGAAGACTTTATCCGCCGCACCCGCCTTGCGCAGCGCTTCCGCCGCACCGGGAAGGGCGACCGATGTAATCGCAAACACCCCGTCCAGGTCCGGGTACGTCTTGAGGCAGTCCGTCATGACCTGCGTGGCCAACGCGAGATCCTCTTCGGATACCTTCGGCGTTTCCGACAGGTTCGTCATGTTCGGATACTTCTCCTGCCGGTACTGCTCCATGGCCTCCATCCACATGTTCTGATTGGCCGCCGTAAGCGAGCCGGTGATGATGATGTAATTCGCGTCTTCGCCGGCGCCTTCCGCCATCACGTCCATCAACGTCTTGGCGATACTCTCGATCGTGCATTGGTTGACGAAGAAGTCGCGCGCCGCCGGGCTCGCGTCCGCATCCCACGTGACCACTTTCATCCCCCGCTTCCGCGCCTTCTCCAACACCGGCACGATGGCATCGGGATCGTTCGGCGCGACCGCGATGGCGTCATACTTCTGCGCGATCCACGATTCCAGCATTTCTACCTGGCGTTGGACATCGTTCACCGCCGGACCGTCGAAGTTCACGCCGATGCCCAACTCGCGTCCCCCCTCTTCGGCGCCCACTTCGGTCGCGTTGAAGAAGGGAATGCCGACCAGCTTCGGCATCACGCCCACGCGCAGCCGCGCGGAGCCGCCTTCGCCCGGCCCCGTGCCGATTGCGGTATTAGGTTCAGGCAAGGGGGCCGACTTCTCGCACCCGGGCGCGATCAGGAGTAGTGCCGTCGCTACGGCGGCGATGAAACCGAAACCAACCTTGATGTATCCGCGATTGCCCTGACTCATGTTTTCCCTCCTGTGCGGCCGCCCATCCATTCGTTGAAGACCGCCGTAACGATGAGCAGCGCGCCCACCACGATTACGATGTTCTCCGAGTCCACCCCTGCCATGTCCAAACCGTATCGTAGAATACCGATGATGAGCAGTCCAAGCAACGTGCCGATGACCGACGCGTCGCCGCCGCTGATGCGCGTTCCCCCCACCACGACGCAGGCGATCACTTCCAGTTCCAGGCCCATGGCCGTGTCGGCCTTGGCCGTCGCATAAAGCGCCGTGTGAAAAAGGGAGGCGAGGCCGCACACCAGCCCGCTGGCCGCGTATAGGCCCAGTTTCAGGCGTCGTGTCCGGATCGCGGCAAATTCCGCGGCCGTCTCGTTTTCGCCAATGCACTCGGTAAAGCGGCCAATCCACGTCTTTCGCAGGATCAGGCTTCCGACGACGATCGTGATGACCAGCGCGAACAGCGGCACCGGCACGTACGCGTACTCCGTCCCGCCCAGCGGCACCCGGAAGGCGTCGCCCTGGCTGATCCACTGGAATCCGCGCGGGAAATCCCGGATGGGGTCGGCTTTACTCAGCCCCATGGCGATGCCGCGAAACAAGGCCATCGTGGCCAGCGTGACCACCAACGGCGGCACGCGTAGATAGCTGCTCACGCCACCATTGAACGCGCCTGCCGCGCCCCCTGCCAAGATCGCGCAAATACCGGCGAGAACCAGCGGCATGCCCGCGTCCTGGTAGAGCAGTCCCAACACGATGCCCGACAGGGCCACCATGGAACCGACCGAGAGGTCGATACCGGACGTGGCGATGATAAAGGTCATGGGCACGGCGATCATGCCGGGAACCACCCAGTAGCGGGAGCGTTCGAACAAGTTGAACCAGTCAAAGAACCCGTCGACGAACAGGGCAAACCCGGCAAACATGAGCGCCAGCGCAAGCAGCAACGCGGATTCGCGGCGGAGGAGCATGGCGCGAATCATTCCGCATGTCCTTTCCAGCGCTGAAGGCCCACGTCCACGACCACCGCCAGCAAGATGAGTCCGCCGACGAAGAGGTTCTGCCAATACGAACTGATTTCCATCAGGATCAGCATGTTGCGGAGCATGGCTACCAGAAACGCGCCAATCAGCGTGCCGATCGCGGAACCGCGCCCCCCGAGGATGTTCGTACCGCCGATGACCGCCGCCGCAATCGCCTGCAACTCCATCCCCGCGCCGGTGTTCGCCTGAACTTTCGTGTAGTACGCGGGATGAAGAACCGACACCAGTCCCACCAGCACCCCGGAGAAACCGAAGACGAACAGCGTCAGCCGCGTCTTCGACAAACCGATAAGCCGCGCCGCACTCTCCGAATTGCCAAGCGCAAGCACGCGGCGCCCCGTCAATGTGTATCGCAGGACGATGTGCGCGAGAAACGTCACCGCAATCACGTAGTAACAGATCTTCGGAATTCCCAGTACATACCCGTCGGCCAACGCACGGTAGGCGTCCGGCAAGTCCGTCACTTCCTTGCCGCCGGTGAAGATCCGCATCACGCCCCGGTAGATGCTGATGCCGGCAAGGGTCACGATGATGGGATGAATGCGCGCGATGAGCGCGATTCCGCCGTTGATTATGCTCAGCGCGCAGCCCATGGCCATCGCCAGAGCGAGGCACACGACGGGCGGCGCGCCGCTCACGGCGGACATGCCCGCCACCGCCGCGACGAGCCCCATCATGGATCCAACCGAAATGTCGATGCCTCCGGCGCAGATGATCAGCATGGCGCCCTGCGCCACGATCGCCGGGATGGCCGCGTTCGCGAGGACATCCAGGAAGTTGTTGACGGTGGCGAATTCGTGGGGCTTCAGGAACACCATGACGCCTGCGAGCAAGAGCGTGAACGTCAGCAATCCGACTTCCCGCATGCGCACCAGCGCAGCGGCCCGCGAAGGCTTCGCCTCAACCGACACGCCCTGATCTTCCGCTACGCGCGGGACTGCCGCCGCGGCAATGGTCCTTTCATCATCTACGGCTGGGCGAAACTCACCGGTGACGCGGCCTTCGGACAGCGCGATCACGCGATCGCTCATGGCCATGATCTCAGGCAGTTCGGAACTGATGAGCAGAATCGCCGCGCCTTGTTCCGCCATGTCGCAGATGAGGCGATGAATTTCCGCCTTAGCGCCCACGTCCACGCCGCGTGTGGGTTCGTCGAGAATCAACACCTTGGGATTGGTCGCTCGCCAGCGCCCAAACACAACCTTTTGCTGGTTACCGCCGCTGAGCGTGCCGATGGCCTGCTCGCGAGATTCCGCGCGCACGCGCATATCGCGAATCACGTCATCGGCCAATTCCCGTTCGGCGCCCGCGCGAATCCAGCCTGCCGTGGAAAGCCGCGGCAATACCGCGACGCTGGCATTGGAGCGCAAGGGATGGCCGCGAAACACGGCCTGCACGAGACGGTCTTCGGGGAGGTAAGCCAAGCCGGCGCGCACCGCGTCGCGTGGAGATGCTGCCGCGACCGGTTGCCCGTCGATCTTTATCGAGCCGGAAGCGAGCTTGCGCAACCCGAACAAGGCCTGTCCGAGTTCGCTGCGGCCCGCGCCGACGAATCCGTACATGCCCACGATCTCGCCCGCGCGCACCTCGAGGTTCACGTCGCGAAACACGCCATCCGCCGAAGTCGCTCCCTTGACCTCCAGCCGCACCTCGCCCTGCGCCACTTCCCGCTTGGCGAACATTTCCTTCACCTCGCGGCCCACCATAAGCGACACGATTCGGTCCATGGTCAGGTCAGCGGTGTCGTTCGTCTCGACGGTTTCGCCGTCGCGCATGACGGTAACGCGGTCGCAAAGCTCCAGAATCTCTTCCAACCGGTGGCTTACGTATACGATCCCGACGCCTTCGTCCCGCAGCGCGCGAATCCGCGCAAAAAGATTCTCAATCTCTTTCAGGGTGAGGGAAGAAGTCGGTTCGTCCAGGAACAGCACGCGCGCCTTCTCGGATACAGCCGCCGCGATCTCCGCCATCATTCGCCGCGCCACGGACAGCCCGCTCGCCGTCATACGCACGTTGTACGACTCGCCCATGCGCTGAACCATCCGGTCCGCTTCACGATACGTGGCGGGCCAGTCGACCAGCCCCGCGCGGCGAACCAGACCCCGCCCCAGCAGCATGTTCTCCGCGATGCTGAGTTGGGGGAAGAGATCGGCCTCCTGGTGGACCACCGCGATTCCGAGCGACGCGGCATGCCGGGGATTGGCGACCTGAACCACCTGGCCATCGACGGAGATGCTGCCGTCGTCGGGACGCAACACGCCCGTGGCGATGTTGATCAAAGTGCTTTTGCCAGCGCCGTTCTCGCCGACCAGCCCCAGGACTTCCCCCGACCGAACCTCCAGTTGCGCCCCCGACAGGGCAGGTACCCCGCCGAAGCTTTTCCGGATGGAATTCAAGTGTAGAATGGTGCTCCCCATGGCGAGGGATCATAGAACGGCAGCGCCAACGATTCAACCGGGAGCACTTGCGCGGAGCTAGCTGCGCCTATCCTGTGACCAACGCAACGTCGGCGTACTTGGCGAGTTCCTGGTCGCGCAGCTTCTTGAACGCCTCGTAATCCTCCTGCGAAAGCGTCCGGGCCGGTTCAAAGTTTGGATTGCCCTTCATCGTACGGTGGTGGGGCTGGACCGGAAATCCCTGCTCGGCGGCGTAGCGTTTCAACCACACGACCGGCACCGTGCTCCGATCGCACAAGAGGTTCAACGAACGTTGCGCCTCGATGGCGCCTCCGCGGTCATCGGCCTCATAGCAATCCTGGAGGGCTTTCACGATGATCGGGTTCACCGTGCAACCCTGGCCGATGCAGGCCTTGGCGCCCACGTACAACGCCGCCAGGAAAGACGTCTCAGCGCCCGCGATCATGCCGATATCCTTATCCTTCACGGCGTAGTAGATATCGGAAATGTATTTGGCGTCGTTGGTGGACAGCTTCATGCCCTTGACGTTGGGCAGGTCGGCCAGCTTCGCCACAAGCTCCATGTCCACCCAATAGTCTTTGTGCGTGTTGCCGGGCTGATAGATGAAGATGGGAATGTTGATCGCTTCGTTGACGGCCTCGAAATAGCGAAGCGTCACGTCCGCTTCCGTCTCACCATCCTTGGGAAGGACCGCTTCCGGCATCGTGTGCACGACACCCGCCGCGCCCAGGCCCTCGGCAAGTTTGCTTAACTCGATGGACTGCTTGAGAAACAACGCCGGATCCGGCCGCTTATCGTAGTTCTTGTCCCAGATCCCCGCGGTTCCCACCAACACGGGTGCCTTCCCGTTGAGGTGATTGCACGCGAGTTCCGCCATCGCGGTCACGTCGTCGTACTCATATGCGTACATCTGGCCCATGCCCGAGCGAACGAAATAGGCGCTGATCGCGCCGGTGCTGTAGAGAAAATCGAGCAACGCGCGCTGGCCGTCCGGATCGAACCGGCCTTGTTCATCCCACGCGGTAAATACATTGGAAATTGCGCCATAGACATACTTCGGAACCATGAACTAATACCTTCCTTTCGGCGGCGCACCTTGACCGGGGGGACGTACTTGCGGTGCCACGCCTTTGCGTAACGCTTCTCGTTTCTGGCCTGCCTTCTGGGTCTTCATCGGGCGGAGCCGGACCATCAACGCAAAGGCGACGACCACGAATGCGACTTCGAACCAGAAAATCCACGAGGGCTTATACAGTTCCTGGTTCCAGAATTCAATCAACGGGGTTTGCCAGCCGGCACTCACACGCTCATCCTTGAGCATTTTCATTTGGGATTCGTAATTGAACCAAGTAGCCACGGCCACAACGTAATGCAATGCGATGTGGAAGATGGCCGTGTAAACACACAATTCAAGCGCCCATTGGATCACGGGCAAGGTCCACTGCCGGGTGAAGTAGAGCGTAGCCAGCACAAATACGGCCCCAACGCCATATTCCACCATGTGATCCTGGATGTGGGTAAATATCGCGTCCATCGCACTCTCCCGAACCTTGGTCCCGAATCGGATTGTACCACGGGTAGCGAATTCCACAAAATCCGCGATTCTGTAAGGTGTTGTCAGTGTGGACCCCGCGCCACAACCTGACCTCTAACCTGATGCGCCGCCGAACTGGGAACTCACTCCTCCGTCTGCTATAATCCCGCTCCGAAAGCGGATTGATCAACGCCTCCCCCGAACCCCCGGGGAAGGATCACGCGTGGCGGCGGAGCTGCCAAACCCCAGGGAATCGACAGTTCGGATGGATAAACTGTACGTAAGCGAGGATGGCCTCGTTAAGTTGAAGGAAGAACTCGCCGCATGCAAGGCGCGCCGCATGGAAGTCGCGGCCATCATCGAGCATGCCCGCGGGTTCGGCGACCTGCGCGAGAACGCGGACTACCACGCCGCGAAAGAAGAGCAAGCTATGTTGCACGCGCGCATTCGCGACCTGGAAGACAAGGTCGCCCGCGCGGTTACGATTGATGACCAGGAAATTGACACCAGCAAAGTCTACCTCGGAGCCACCGTCCGCGTGCTGAACAAGAAGTCGAAGAAGGAGTTCAGCTACACCCTGGTCAGTCCCGTGGAAGCGGACATGGAGCACGGCAAGATCTCCGTGCGTTCGCCCGTGGGGGAGGCGTTGCTGGGCAAGTCCGTCGGTGAAGTGGCCGTGGCCAACGTCCCCGCCGGCGCAATAGAATTCGAAGTCCTAGAAATCACCCGCTGAAAAGAGGGCGTACTTACAGTCGCTGCGTTGGGGTAGCCGGCGCCGGTGCGCATGGCCTGCGTTCCGATAACGGCGTTACGAGGATGTTGAGGGTCCATGCCGAAACGAACCGACATACACAAGATTTTCATCATAGGGTCCGGCCCGATCGTGATTGGGCAAGCGTGCGAGTTTGACTATTCCGGGACCCAGGCGTGCAAGGCCCTGCGCGAAGAAGGATTTGAAGTCGTTCTGGTCAACAGCAACCCTGCCACGATCATGACCGACCCCGAAACCGCCGACCGCACCTACATCGAACCCCTCACGGTCGATGTTCTGGAACGGATTATCGACCGCGAAAGGCCCGATGCGTTGCTTCCCACCGTGGGTGGCCAGACTGCGCTGAACCTGGCCGTGCAACTCGCGGAGTCCGGCGTGCTGGACAAGTACGGGTGCGAACTCATCGGCGCCAAACTCCCCGCCATCCAAAAAGCGGAAGACCGCGGCCTCTTCAAAGAAGCCATCGTGAGTTGCGGACTCGAGGTTCCGCGAAGTCTCGTCGTTCGATCGCTGGACGAAGCCCGCGCCTTCGGTGCCGAACTGGGTTACAAGGCCATCATCCGCCCTGCCTTCACGCTCGGCGGCAGCGGCGCAGGTGTATGCTTCAACAAGGACGAATACGACCGCGTCGTCCAATGGGGATTGGAAGCCAGTCCCGTGACCGAAGTCCTTGTCGAAGAGTCGGTTCTCGGCTGGAAAGAGTACGAACTCGAGGTCATGCGCGACCTCCGCGACAACGTCGTCATCATCTGTTCCATAGAGAACCTGGATCCCATGGGCGTTCACACCGGCGACAGCATCACGGTGGCCCCGGCGCAAACGCTGACCGACAAGGAATACCAGGTCATGCGGGACGCATCGATCCGCATCATCCGCGAGATCGGCGTCGAGACCGGCGGCTCTAACATCCAGTTCGCCGTGGACCCTGATACGGGACGGATGGTCGTCATCGAAATGAACCCGCGTGTTTCCCGTAGCTCGGCCCTCGCCTCCAAAGCGACCGGTTTCCCCATTGCGAAGATCGCGGCCAAGCTCGCCGTGGGATATAGCCTGGACGAAATCCCGAACGACATCACGCGCGAAACGCCCGCATCGTTCGAACCCACCATCGACTATTGCGTCACCAAGATCCCGCGCTGGGCCTTTGAGAAATTCCCCGGCTCCAGCCCGGAGCTGACCGTACAGATGAAGAGCGTCGGCGAAGCCATGAGCATCGGCCGCACCTTCAAGGAGTCTCTCCAAAAGGGACTCCGCTCCCTCGAAATCGGCCGGTTCGGCCTGGGTTGCGACGGCAAGGACAAGACCTTCACAGGCGACCCGCACTCACCTGCCGAGAAGGAAGCCCTGCTCAAGTCGATCCAGACCCCCGTGCCGGATCGCATCCTCCAGATCGCGCGGGCCTTCCGCGCCGGGGCCACGGTCGAAGAGATCTTCTCCGCAACCATGATCGATCCCTGGTTCCTGCGGAACATCCGCGAGATCGTCGAGGAAGAGAAGAACATCGCCGCCGCGGACCCCGCCGACGCGTCAATCCTGCGGCACGCCAAGGAACTCGGATTCTCCGACAACCAGTTGGGCTACATGTGGAAGATGGACCCGCTCGCCGTGCGCGAACTGCGCAAAAAGCATGGCGTCGTGACGACCTACAAGCTGGTCGACACCTGCGCAGCGGAGTTCGAAGCCTACACGCCCTATTACTACTCCACCTACAGTGACGAGGACGAAGTCCGGCCCACCGACAAAGAGAAGATCATGATCCTCGGCGGCGGTCCAAACCGAATCGGCCAGGGCATCGAGTTCGACTATTGCTGCGTCCACGCCGCATTCGCGCTCAAGGACGACGGGTTCGAGACCATCATGGTCAACAGCAACCCGGAGACCGTCTCCACCGACTACGACACGTCGGACCGCCTCTACTTCGAGCCCGTCACGCTGGAAGACGTGCTGAACATCTACGACCGCGAAAAGCCCAAAGGCGTGATCGTGCAGTTCGGCGGCCAGACGCCGCTCAATCTCGCACAGGCTTTGGAGAAAGCAGGTGTTCCCATCATCGGCACGTCGCCTTCGAGCATCGCCCGCGCCGAAGATCGCAAGGAATTCCGCGAACTCGTCCAGAAACTCGATCTCCTGCAGCCCGAAAACGAAACCGCGACGTCAACGGACGAGGCCCACGCCATCGCGGACAACATCGGCTTCCCTGTCGTCGTGAGGCCCTCATTCGTGCTCGGCGGCCGCGCTATGGAAATCGTCTACGACCACACGGCCCTCGACCGCTACATGACCCATGCCGTCGAAGCGTCGCCCGAGCACCCGATTCTCATCGACAAGTTCGTCGAAGGCGCCATCGAGATCGATGTTGACGCCCTCTCGGACGGCCAGGATGTAATCGTCGCCGGCGTTATGCAGCACATTGAAGAGGCCGGTGTGCATTCCGGCGACAGCGCGTGCATCCTGCCGCCCTACGATCTCGACCCGGAGATCGTAGAGCGCCTCAAAGAGCAGACCCGCGCCCTCGCCCGTGAACTGCAAGTCATCGGCCTCATGAACATTCAGTACGCCGTCCTCGACGACCAAATCTACATTCTCGAGGTCAATCCGCGAGCGTCGCGTACCGTGCCGTTTGTGAGCAAAGCCACGGGCCTGCCGCTGGCGAAGATTGCGGCCCGCGTCATGGCCGGCAAGACCTTGCGCGAGTTGGGCGTGACGGAGGACCCCGAACCCAATTCCGTGAGCGCGAAAGAAGTTGTGCTTCCCTTCATCAAGTTCCCGGGCGTCGATATCCTGCTGGGGCCCGAAATGCGGAGCACCGGGGAAGTCATGGGGATCGACACGACGATGGGAATGGCCTACGCCAAGAGCCAGATCGCCGCGGGTAACCGCGTTCCCACGGAAGGAAGCGTGTTTCTCAGTCTCAACGATCGCGACAAACAGTTGATGGGCGGCTTGGCGAAGGAACTCGAAGATCTGGGATTCCGGATCATCGCCACCGAAGGAACTGCGGCCCGGCTTCGGGAACAGGGCATCGCCGTAGAAGAAGTGTACAAAGTCGGTGAACGCCGCCCACACGTGGTCGACCGCATGATCAACGGCGATATCGACTGGATCATCAACACGCCCATGGGTGTAGAATCCAAGTCGGACGAACGCGCGATTCGGCGCACCGCGTTGGAGCGGGGGCTTCCGACCATGACGACACTCGCGGCGGCCCGCGCGGCCATACTAGGCATCCGCGCCATGCGCCAAGGCGCCGGGACGGTTCGTTCGCTGCAGGAATACCACGCCGATTCAGGCTACGTCCTGCGCTGACGAAGACGTCCCGCAAATGAGGTGGTCATGTCATCCGGACGATTGTTCGTGGTCGCGACACCCATCGGTAATCTGAAGGACATGTCGCCGCGTGCTGTCGACGTACTGCGCGCGGCGGACCTTGTCGCCGCCGAAGACACCCGCCATACGCGCCGTCTCCTGGCGCACTTCGAGATTGACACGCCGCTGACCAGCTACCACGATCACAACGAACAAACGAAGACCGATTCCCTCGTGGCCGAGATTCGCGCGGGGAAAGATGTCGCCCTCGTAACCGATGCGGGCACGCCTCTTGTCTCCGATCCCGGTTTTCGGCTGGTCCGTGCCGTGCAGGACGCCAACCTCCCGGTCCTGGCCGTGCCCGGTCCATCCGCGGTACTCGCCGCCTTGTCTGTGAGCGGCCTTCCCACCGACCGGTTCACCTTTCAGGGGTTCTTCCCGCGCAAGTCGCGCGCGGCGGAATCGGTCATGGCGGAAGGTGCCCGGTCCTCCGGTACTCACGTTTTCTTCGAAGCAGCCAACCGGCTGACCGAAACGCTGTCGGTTATGGCGCGACATGCCCCTCAGGGAACGGAGGCCTGTGTGGCCCGCGAACTGACCAAGGTGCATGAGGAATCCCGGCGCGGGACCCTCGATGAATTGGCCATCCACTACGCGGACAATCCGCCCCGTGGCGAGTGCGTGATCCTTCTCCATTTTCCTTCCGGCGCGTCCTCCAAACCGGCACGGTCCGCCGAAGAAATCCGGGAGATGGTCGAGTCCCTGATGCAGTCCGAGAACCTGTCGCGCCGGGACGCCGTACGCTTGCTGTCGAGCGAACTCGGATTGCCCCGCAACGCCGTCTACGCAGCGGCCCGGGAGTCCAAATGAACGAGGCCGCCCGCGTCGCGATCCCGGTCATCATCGAACGCATGGGGCTGGCGATCCGCTACTTCCTTTACATACTGCTGCTCTCGCTCGTCGGTTTGGGCTATGCGAAAGGCAATGCAGCCGATATCGCAATAATCTCGATAATCCTCCTGGTCCACCACGGCTTTATTCACACGGTGTTGTGGAAGAAGCGCTACGACCTCTTGTTCACGCGGGCCAACTTCCTTATTAGTTTCTTCGAAGTGTCCGCCATCGTTGTCTTGACAGGCGCGGACACGACAGCCGGATACTTGCTGTACTTCGCCCTTATCATCGCGTTTAGCGCGTACGATCGAAGGTACTGGCGCGTCTTGTTTGTGTCCAGCCTATGCGCTGCGAGCTACACCTTGGCCGTGCTGTGGGAAGCATGGCGCGCCGGCCTCGCCGAAGAGCCCGGAATCCTGATCGTCAAGATCGTTTATATATTCGTCATTGGATGGCTGGTCGCCGTGCTTTCGGAGCGGCTGCGCGTGGCTGAGGAGGTGTCCTCCCGGCAGACCGCCCAGTTGGCGTCCTCAGAAGCCACGCTCCGGACCATTCTGAATTCCGCCGGCGATCCGATCATTGTGTTCGACGAGAACGAGTTCATTACAGAGACGAACCAGCGGGCTGCGGAATTCCTCATGGTCCCGCACGAACAACTCGTTGGAAGGCGCGTTCGGGCATTTCTGTTCGATGATGGGACCCTCGCGAACAAGTTCGCCCATTTGCGCGTGCGCGGCGAGGGGCAAAGCGAAGAGGTTTTTGTGAATGCGGAAGGGGAAGAGCGTTCCGCCGAGATGGTCGTGCGGTCGTACAACCGGGACAATACGCGTTACTTTGTCGCAATAGTTCGTGATGTAACCAACCGAAAAGAGCTGCAAGAGGCCACGCGTCTCGCCAACATCCAGTTGGAGCGCCTCAACAGCGAGCTGCGCCAGGTCGAGCGATTGAAAACGAACTTCCTCGCTTCCATCTCGCGCAACATGCGCTCCCCCTTGTCCGCCGTGGCGGGTTATGTGGAAATGATGCTTGACGAGGAACTCGGCGAAGTCAACGCGGAACAGCGCAAGGCGCTCCAAACCTGCCGCCGCGGCTTGCTCCGGGTCTTTCGCCTAATCGAAGAAGCGCTGGACCTGCACCGCCTCGAAACAAAGCGCTCGCAGATCGCCGCCGCGCAAGAAGGCGCGCGCAAGCGCGACCACACAAACCAGTAGCCGCTTGAATTCAATAGGACCCGTAGGGATCCAGGTCCACCTTAAGCCGGGTCTTCGTACTTGCCTCTGCGTTGAAGGTGTCGCGCACGCTGCGGCACAAGACATTGATCCGTTTCGCGCTCTTCGACAGCAGGCCCAGGTTCCAGCGGTACTTCTTTTTCACGCGCCGCACCGTCGCAGGTGATGGCCCGAGTATCTCGATTCCCTGGTATCCCAGATCTTCGATGGCGGTCCGGACCATTCGGAGGAGGACGCCCGCCATTCGCCCTGCCTCCTCGGGGTCCTCGCATTCGACCATGAGGTTCGCCATGCGCCGAAACGGCGGATACAACGCCGTCTCGCGCTCCCGGATCTCGCGCGCGTAGAAACCGGCGTAATCGTGCTGCGCCGCAGTTGCCATCGCATAGTGGTAAGGCCGATAGGTCTGAATCAACACCTGCCCCGGCCGTTCGCCTCGGCCCGCCCGGCCCGCCACTTGCGTCAGCAATTGAAACGTCGACTCGGCCGCGCGAAAATCCGGCAGACTCAATCCCGTATCCGCATTGATCACTCCCACCAGCGTCACACCCGGGTAGTCGTGACCTTTCGCGATCATCTGCGTGCCGATGAGGATGTCAATTTCGCCTTCGGCTAATCGCCCAAGAATCTTCGCGTGCCCGCCCTTGCCGGAGGTCGTGTCCGCGTCCATGCGTTCCACCCGCGCGTTCGGAAACGCGCGCATCAGGTAGTCCTCAACCCGCTGCGTGCCCGTCCCTAGGAAGAGCAGGGGATTGAAGTGGCACTCGTCGCAGACCAACGGAACCTGGCGGCGGCCGTTGCAGTAGTGACAGCTCAGGAACGCCCCCTTTGTGTGATACGTCAGCGTGACCTGGCAGTCGGGGCATCCCGCCACCCAGCCGCACTGAGGACACAATACGAACGGCGCAAACCCCCGCCGGTTCAGGAGCAGCAGCACCTGCTCGCCGGCGTCCACGCGAGATAGCACGGCTTCCTCGAGGCGCCTAGACAGGATCGCATTCGGACCGGTTTCCCGTGTTTCGACCCGCATATCGATAAGATCGACCTCGGGCAATTTCGCCCGAGTCGCCCGTTCGCTCAGTACGAGACGCGCCGATTTCCCGCGATCGGCGTTGTATGCCGATTCAATCGACGGTGTCGCCGACCCCAGAACGCAGACGGCATTGTTGCGTTGCGCGCGCACGATGGCTACGTCCCGCGCATGGTACCGCGGCGATTCGGACTGCTTATACGACGAGTCGTGCTCTTCGTCGACGACGATAATTCCCACATTCGGGAGCGGCGCGAAGATCGCCGAGCGCGCACCCACCACAATCCGCACTTCTCCGCGATGCGCCCTGCGCCATTCGTCGAACCGTTCACCCGCGCCCAGCCCGCTATGAAGGACCGCGATGTCCGTCGAGAACCGGGCCTTGAATCGCCCGACGGTTTGCGGCGTGAGTGAGATCTCCGGAACCAGGATGATGGCGTCCCGTCCCTGAGCCAACACGTACTCGATGGCCTGAAGATAGACTTCTGTCTTGCCACTGCCGGTGATTCCCTGCAACAGAAACGTTTGAAACTGCCTCTCGCGTACGGCCGCCGCAATCGCGTCGTACGCGGCTTGCTGCTCGCGGTTGAGTTCGTGCTTCGAGCCGCCGTGCCCGTTGTATTCGGGCGTCCGGTAGTACTCCCGCTCCACGCGCGCGACCAATCCCCGTGCTTCCAATTGCCGGATGATCGCCGCGTTGCCCCCGTGTTTCTCGTAAAGATGCGTCGCCAGCCGCTCCGGTTCACCGTTCAGCAGATCGAGATAGATTGCCGCCTGCTTGGGCGCCTTGCGCTGAAGGCGGGCAAGTTCCTCCTCGGCAGGAATGGCCTCTTCAATCAATTGCACATACGTTTCGGTCTGAGCGGAAACCCCACCCGAGACGGCCATGGCCTCGGCTCGCAACAGCCCGCGATTCACGAGCGCCCGCAACGTGTTGCTCAGCGCGGTCGCGCCGACGGACTTCGCCAACTGCTTTTCCGTAAGCGGCCCGCGCCGGTGCAGTTCAGCGATAACGGCCCGCTGCCGATCCGTATAGCGTCCCGCCGCAATCTGATCGTGCTGCAACACGTACCGGACCTTCGTGCGAACCGCGATCCCGGCGGGCACCGCGCTCTGCAGCGCCTCCCCCCAGGAGCAACAGTAGTACTCCGCCATCCATTGGCACAGATCGAGCAGTTCCTGGGAGTAGATGGGGCCTTCATCCGGAAAATCGATGAGATCGCGCACGCCTTCCTGCTCGGAATCCGCCTGCAGACCCACAATGGTTCCGGTTTCAATCCGCTTCTGAAAGGGGGCAATAGCCCGCATGCCCACACAGGCCCGGTGACGAAGGGAAGGCGGAATCCGGTAGGTGAAGGGCCGGTCAAGGGGGATCGGAAGGATAACGTCGGCGAACGCGTACTCGCTCATCTACTTGCCTCTGCACCGTATGGCGACGGGTGACCGGCGCCTTACGCTAAGACGCGCTCGATACCGCTTTCTTGCCTGCGCTGCCCCAACGGCTCGCATCCACGAACCGCTGCCAGACCACCAACTGCTCCTCGGGGACCCGCGCACCGAAATGGGGCATCCAGGCCGGCTTCACCGGCCGCTTCAGCAGCGGCATGCCTGCCTCGTCCGGCGTGCGGTTGCCCTTGCGCACGTTGCACTGGAGGCACGCGATCACCAGGTTCTCCCACGTTTCACCGCCGCCTCGCGACTGCGGCAACACGTGGTCTAAAGTAAGTTGAGACTTCGGGAAATGCTTGCCGCAGTACTGGCAAACCCCCGCGTCCCGTTCGAAGATGCTGTGGCGCGAGAACCGCACCTCGTGCCGGATGAATCCGTTGAACAACGTCAACAGCACCACCTCCGGAACCCGAATGCGCGTCGTCGGCGTATGGATGTACCGCCCGCCCAATCCATTCTGCGATAGGACCATCCAGTCCTCAAAGTCGTGAAGCGAATAGTCGTGCGGGTGCACTGCCCGGGCCGCGCCGAGATAGAGCAGGGAGAGTGCGCGCCGGACGGGGGCAATATGAACCGCCGTCCAACTCTTGTTCAGGACGAGTACACTCCCTTCCAACATCACGCAAACTCCAAGTCAAAATACAACTACTACACGGTGCCCTCATGCATATGTCGAAACCCTTCCGCTGCCCCATACCCGCCAAAACGATGGGGCGACAGCAGTATAGAAGCCTTCGAACGGTCAGTCAAACGGCGGTTGCCGGGTGTTGTTTCGATACCCGTTCGCGCGCGTATAATGCACGCGCCAATGAATGATCTAGACTACCAAGATGTTGTGACTTCGTTCGCCGAGCGGTACCACGTGCTGGCTGGTCTCGCTCACGTGGTTCACAACCCTGCGGAGGCCGGAGCAAAGGCGGCAGATATCCTCCGTGAGGCGGGCGTCACGCTCGCAGCGATGGCCGGACTTCCGGGGGACTTGGTAGACCCCGTTGTGCGCGGGCTGGCGGACGCCGGCATCGACTGCGATTCCGGACCGTTTCCATCAGTCGAACTTCCCGGGCGAATCGACCGCGCGTCCGCTGGAATTACCGGCGCTGATTTCGCCATCGCCCAAAGCGGTACCCTTGTCGAGATCGCCACGAACGACGCTGTCAGGCTGGTATCCAGTCTGCCGCGAACGCACATCGGCATCGTGCGCGCCCGTGACATCGTCCCCCGCTTCGAAGACGCCGCCCCGCGTCTTCGGGAGATCTTCAATGCCCACGGCGGCGGTTGCACCGTCTCCTTCATCTCCGGACCCAGCCGTACTGGCGATATTGAACTGAAGCTCACCCTCGGCGTTCACGGACCCGAGATCGCGCACGCGATTGTCATCGCGGATGGGGAGCAGTAGGCGCGTGGCCAGCCAACGCAACAAAGCCCTGTACACCAAGATCGCGGATGCCCTCGAAAACCCCGACCGGAGCCGTGCCCTGAACCGGTGCATGCAACGCGGCCGCGACAACCGCTCCCGCGCAGTTTCTGCGCTTCCCGATGGGCTTGAGTTTCGCAATCGGGTCAAAGCCATCAAAGATCGCTGCACCGAACAGCAGGAATCGCTGCTGGAGAAGTTCGTCGCAAAAGCCCGCGAACGCGGCGCAAAGGTCTTTCTGGCCAGGGATGGCGCTGCTGCCATTGACTACGTGCTCGAACTGGCGCGCGCGCGAAACGCCAGGTCCGTGGCGAAGTCCAAGTCGCTCACCACCGAGGAGATCGACATCAACGACCCGCTGCTCGACGCCGGGCTAAGAGTGGTGGAAACCGACTTGGGCGAACTTATCCTGCAACTGGCCCACGAGCGTCCCTACCACCTCGTGTTTCCATCCGTCCACAAAATGGCCGCCGACGTCGCTGATATCTTCGCGAAGGAAACCGGACAAACCATCCCGCCCGACATCCCGTCCATCATGAAAGTCGTACGCGCCTACCTGCGGCCGATCTTTTTAAACGCGGACATCGGAATGACCGGCGCCAATATCGGTGTCGCCGAATCGGGCGCCATCGTCATCGAAACGAACGAAGGCAACGGCCGCCTTGTGTCCAGCATCGGGGATTGCCACGTCTGCGTCATGGGTGTTGAGAAGATTGTCGATACCTTTGAAGATGCCCTGGAACTCGTCCTGGCCCATCCGGTCAGCGCCTCCGGCCAATTGCCGACGACCTACGTGACCTGGATGGGCGGCCGCTCGCCTCTCGGAGAGGGTGAAGGCAAAGCGCCGCGCGAGTCCCATATCATCATCCTGGACAACGGCCGCGCCGCGATGCGGGACGACCCCGGCATGCGAGAAGCCTTGAACTGCATCCGCTGCGGCGCCTGCATGAACATTTGCCCCACGTACAGCGTCGTTGGCGGCCACACCTTCGGCTACATCTATCCCGGACCCATCGGCATCCCCTGGACCGCAGGCGTCCACGGACTGGAGAAGGCGGGAGATTTTGCGGCGTTGTGCATCTCCTGCGGACTGTGCAAGGAGATTTGCCCCGCCAAGATCGACATGCCCATGATGATCGCGGAGGTCAAACACCGCGACGCCCGCGTCCACGGATATTCCCGCTCGGAACAAACCATGATGGCGGCAGACGATTTTGCACGCCTCAGTAGCGCGCTTGCTCCTCTCGCAAATCGGACCCTCAAGAACTCGCTCGCCCGGAAGGCGATGGCCAGTATCCTTGGCGTTGATGAACGAAGGAATCTCCCACCCTTTGCCAAGGAGTCGTTCACCCGCTGGTTCTCGCGGAGAACTCCCCGCAATGAGGGCGCTGCCCATCGCGTTGCTTTCTTCGTTGACGTGTTTGCCAACTACAACCGGCCCGATCTCGGGATGGCGGTCGTAGAACGGCTCGAGGCTTTGGGCTGTGAAGTCGTGCTCCCCGAACAGAAGTCGAGCGGCTATCCCTACGTCGCCTACGGCGACCTCGATCGGGCCCGGGAAGTCGCCGCGTACAACGTGGCCCGCTTCGCGCCCTATGCGGAACAGGGCTGCGACATTATCGCCATCGAACCCACCGCCGCCTACTGCCTCCGCGAGACGTATCCCAAGCTGTTGAACCACAGCCGAAAATCCGTGCTCGTCTCGGACCGTTCGTACGAGCTGTTCGCCTATCTGAGTTTACGCGAGGGCGATTCGGCCGCTCTCGACGCCCGCGTGCGAGGCAAGCGCTTCGGCTTTCACGTGTCCTGTCACCAGCGGCCCCTCGGTTCCGGATGCGAAGCGCAGGAATGGCTTCGCCGTCGCGGAGCGGATGTAACCCTCGTCGAAACGGGAACCTGTTGCGGCATGGGAGGAACGTTTGGGCTGAAGGCCGGCCCCCTTGGGTACGACTTGTCCAAGGCAGCGGGTGAATCGCTTTGCGCCTTGTTTCTAGAGGCAGGCGTGGACGCGATTGTTACCGAAAGCAGCGTCTGCGCAATTCAACTGCGGGAAGGCACCGGGCTTCCTGTATGCCACCCGCTCGAACTCCTTGCCGGTCCAGCACTGGATTAAGGACCTCCGCGGCAAAAAAAAGAAAGCGGGCATGCTGGGCACACCCGCCGGAATCGCGTATCAAAGTTTCTTGTACTTAGTTGGGCTGAACAAACAGCAGATCGGGCAAACCAAGACCCGCACCGACGAACGCCCAGAAGAACCACCACACCAACCACAGCAAAAAGAACATAGCGGAAGACCTCCTTTCTCGTTATCCATTTCCACACCCCCGACGGACCAGAGGTTAGCCGGAGTCTAGCATAGCGGTTTGGGGTTGTCAAGGAAGCGAAATCTTCGAACGCTGAATTTTGCGGAACATGCAGTGCATCGGTCCCGGATACCCCTTATATATAGTGGGGCGTCCTGTCGCAGCGTCTAACTGACCTCGATCCCGACCCGGGCAAGGACGCGCCGAAGATCGTCCGGCGTGAAAGGCTTGCCAAGTGTGACGGCTGCGCCGTATTCCAACGCGCGCGCCGCAAGATCCCGATCCTCAGGGGCGGCAATCGCAACAATGCGCACATTCGGAAGGTCCGGCAACTCCTTAATCCGCCGGCACACATCCAGTCCGTCCACGCCTGGCAGCCGGAGATCCAGGAATACCACGTCGGGAAGGAACGCCGATACCTGGCGGCCAGCGTCAAACCCATCCAATGCGCCTTCAATCTGGAAGTTGCCCCGCGAACGCTCCAGGAAACGGCGCACGACGGCCACTACGGAAGGTTCACTGTCGATGACCAGGACGCGCAACCCGGCCGAGTTCAAGTCCCCGTGAATGGGGATGTTGTTCTCCCGCAGGAACTGAATCAGATCCTCACGGCGAATGCGGCGATGACCGCCCGGCGTTTTGAACACGTGAATGCGGCCGGCTTCGGCCCATTTGCGGATCGTGTCTGCCGTAACATGGCAGTACTTCGCCACTTCGGACGTGCTGTAGGATTGTTTCATTTCCATCGGGTCGGAGACTTCGTCCTGTGAACAGCGCGGTTTCCGGGCTCACCCCTTCACCGCACGCGGTTACTCAACAAAACCCTTACGGAAGGCAGGCCCACAAAAACCCCCTCAAACGATTCCTTCCGCAAGGACCATTAAATCAGATGGAGCTGGATCGGGGAGTCGAACCCCGGACCTCATCATTACGAGTGATGCGCTCTACCAACTGAGCTAATCCAGCAAGAAAAATGGTGCCAAGGGCCAGAATCGAACTGGCGACACGCGGATTTTCAGTCCGCTGCTCTACCAACTGAGCTACCTCGGCACGTGTCGCAAAAGCATACGAAATGAAGTCCCACGAAGTCAAGTTGGCACAGGCTGCCATTACTCGATTCCCGCCCGCCGGTCGGCGAAAACGCCCCCCTCCGAAGAGGTCATCGCCATATGGCGAATTTGGGACAGCACTTCAAAGATCTGTTGGGGCGTGACCGTTTCCTTGGGATCGTGTTGCGTAATGCAGAACATCACGTCCAACTGTTTTTCCGCCTCGTCGGCGGACGTTTTCGGCTTCGGGCTTCCCGTCGTCGCCATATACAACTTTTCAATCTGGGCCAGCCAAACCTTGCGCGCCCAGCGGCTGAACGCCTGGATGCGTTTGGGCGACATGATTACCATGAAGTGACCACCGCCCATGTGGCCCACGAAGATTTCTTCATCCTTGAGTTCTTCGGTGCACCGGGCAAGCGCTCGCCCCAAATGCCGCACCGCCTTGGTCCGGGCTTCCGCGCCGTACTTCCGGCCAAACTCCCGCACATACAGCAACTCGCAATGCGCCAGCGCAAACCCCTTGCGTAAACTGATCTGCCGTTGGATCTCCCGCTTCGTGGCGTCCGCCGAAGGGAGCGAAGTGAGTTCGTCCACTCCTGTGCCGCCGGAGCCAATCCGCAGCAGCGCCTCGATCCGTTGCAGTACGTTCCCCGCGTCGAACGGCTTGGCGACGTAATCGTCCGCGCCTTGCGCCAGTCCGTGGAACACCTCTTCTTCGTTGTTCATCGCGGAAAGGAACAAAATCGGAAGGGTGTACAGCTCCGGGTCGCGCCGAATCTGACGGCAAATTTCGAAACCGGATGTGTGCGGGAGCATGACGTCCAGCACGAGCAAGTCATGCTTCTTGTTCTGGATCGTCTCCAAGACGTTCTGACCGGAGCGTTGGACGGTGCACTCGTGGCCGCTCTTGACCAAGTGATCCCGAACCAACTGGCTGGCCCGTTCGTCGTCGTCTACGATCAGGATCGTCGCCACCCGCTGCACCTCTCTCCGGTGGGAAGGTTCCGGCTGGTTTCATGGTGGGCGAGGAGGGACTCGAACCCTCAAGCCCGTTGGGGCAGCGGATTTTAAGTCCGCCGTGTATGCCATTCCACCACTCGCCCAAAAGCGCGAACCAACAACACCATGGCCGCACGTGATTTGGGCAATCCGACCGATTCACCCGCGCCACGCGGTGGTAGTTAAAAATCAATATGGAGGCGGCACCCGGACTCGAACCGGGGAATGGAGGCTTTGCAGGCCTCTGCCTTACCAACTTGGCTATGCCGCCTTAGATCGGAATTCTATCGAACGCAGACGAAGCGTGTCAAGGAATGAACCCGGTTCGCCCTACGCAAGTCAATGAGATAAAGGGATATTCGATATGCCGCCCCGGCCGGAATGAAAGATATTGTCTCGAAAAACCAGTCCCTCAGGACGGGGCTCGGGCGTGATGAAGACGGCGTACTCATACCGCGGTTCGATCGTTACCGGCTGTCCGTCCTCCAGCACCTGATCGCGCCCGGTGTCATAGACGATGTTCCCCTGGATCAACACGTCCGTCATGATCGGATTCTCCGGCAGTTGCCCCGATTCAAGGCTGATGACGCCGCCGCGGGAGCCTTCCCAGTTGAAGTACTCGTAGCCAAATCCAAAATCCGAAAAAATGTTGTTCGCGATGATGTTCCCGCGCGTAAAATTGGCGCCCCGCGCAGGCTCCGTATCCGTGGCCGCCTCCGCGGGATGCGACGCGGTCCCGGGCATCATGATGAGTCCCCAAAGATCCATATGAGATACGTTGTTCCCCATGATGATGACGTTGCGTGATCCGTGCATGCATTTGATTCCGACAAATGCGTGGTCGATCACATTGTTGGCGCAAGTCACGGAGTCCGCGTGGATGTCAATTCCCTGTGCCGCGTTCTCGATCAGGTTTCCTTCCACCAACACATGCGAGGTCTTCTCCGGCGAGGTCACGACAATGGCCGAACCCTGATGCCAGTTGTTTGCGTAATCTCCTTTGGGCGCGAGCCGGCCCTTCTTCGTGGGATGTGCGCCGTCTGTGAGTTGGCCAAGGTTGTGCTCTTCCTTGAACTCCTTCGTGGGAAAGATGTTTCGCTCTACCACCTGGTTGTCCTGAATGCTGATATCCGTCGATCCGTTGACGACAATGCCCGTCCCATCGATCACCCGGAACGCGTAACCGTAGAGTTCGCTCGCTGTCCGGTCGTCGACACCTACCCGTTTGTAGTTGATGACGGTGCTGTCCCGCATGCTGCTGGACCGGCTGTTCTCGAAATAGACGGTCCCCGCCGTGCTGCGGTTGTCGATGACGCGAATGCCTCGCAAATCGACGCGTTCCGAGTTCCCGATATGGATCGCGTGCCGGTTGGAATCCTGCTTGCCCTCCGCGCGGGTCAACGTGATGCCCTCGATGCGGATGTCTTCGGTTCCCGCGATCTCGAGGATGTTGGCCTCCGGGTTGTCCTGCACGATCGTACCCTGGCCAAACAGGCCCGACCCCGGCGTGGTGATCCGCAGCGGCCGGTCGATGTGAATCTCGCCGGGCGGCACCTCGACCAGTTGTCCCGGGTTCGCGTCGATGGATTCCTGAAGCGTGGCGAGGGCCGTAGCAGCGAACAAGAAGACACAGACCATGACTCGAACCATGATTACCCCCTTTTTCGAATCGTCCGCTAACGGGATGCTATGCGGTTACCGCTTCGCTCGCTGGCGCCGGATTGCTCGCAAGAAACGTCTCACGCTTGAGCACTCTCGTCGACTGCGCGTCGAGACCCAGCAGCGGCAGGATTTCGCGCATGCGCACAGAGCGGCCACCGACCAACTCAATCTCGAGTTCGATCGTCGCCTGATGCTCGCTCGCCTCGGCCAACTCCAAACGGCGTATCATGGGGCGGATATCGACCTCCATCTTCGGCGCGCGCCCTTTTCTGCCGCGAGCCTTCTTTGCCTTGCCGTCGCGTTCCACGATGATCTCGGGCGCGCCGTTTACGGCATCGATTCGCTCCCGGAGGGCGTCAGGATCGCCGGAAGCAAACAACGTGTAGGCAAACCCTGTCGTGCATGCCATCAGGGCCGGGGCCTTGAGCGGCACTTCTTCGACCTGATAGGCCCGGATGCCTTCCGGCAGCGTCGCCTGGATCCGCCGCAACAGGTCCTCGGGATCCACGCGCTCCTTCAACACGATGTCCATGTAGTCGCCCCTGGATTCCTCGCCCACGGGCGGAGCGGTCGCGAAGGACAATTTCGGGTGGGCATGGAACCCCTGCGAATAGGAGATGGGCGTCCGCGCGCGCCGCAACGTGCGCACCCAGGAATTGACCAATTCCAGATGCGAAAGAAATCGCGCTTCGCCGTTGCGCCCGATGCGGAATCGCAGGCGCTGCACGGCCTCCGGCTCCTGGTACTCAGGCAAGGGAGTGGGCTTCCAGTTTTGCTCCTCGATGCGGCCCTGTTTCTGCCGCTTGAGCATGTGCTTGCACAGTTCCCGCTCGCGGTAGATCACGCCGCAGAGATGGCACTTGCCCGCCCGGCAATCCTGTGCGTGCTTCAGCTCCATGGCCCGCTGCCAGTCTTCCTGGAACCACTTCTTGGGAATCAGCATGTCGATGTGGTCCCACGGCAACCGCTCGTCGAGGTCGCGCGCGCGTAGCGCGTCGTCCACGTCGTAGTTCGTCTGCTCGATCGCATCGAGCCACGCCTTGAAGTTCAGGTGCTCGCCCCAGGATTCGAGGCGCGCCCCATTCCGCCACGCGGCCTCCAGCAAGTCGGCGCCCCGGCGGTCGGCCCGGGTCAGCAGACCTTCGATGAACGTGATCTCCGGCTCGTGCTTGCCAAACTTGATCGCGCCGTTGCCCCGGAATCCCTTCTCCAGAATGCCCTGACGCCGGTACGCCTCTTCCAGCGTGATCTGCTCAGCCCATTGGAACGGGGTGAACGGCTTGGGCACAAAGGTTGAAACGCCCGTGTTTACCTTGGCCCGGGGATTGATCGTGCGTCCCAGCTTCAAGGTCCGCAGACATAGGTCGACGATGGCTTCCACATCCTCGTCGCGCTCCGTGGGCAACCCGATCATGAAATAGGTTTTCACGTGGTTCCAGCCGCGCCCGTACGCCTCCGAGGACATGTTCAGCAGGTCTTCGTCGGGGATCCACTTGTTGATAACCGCGCGCAGCCGCGGCGTGGCCGCTTCCGGCGCGAAGGTCAGGCCGCTGCGCCGGACGCCTGCCACCATATCGGCGAGTTCCACGGAAAAGGAATCCAGACGAAGCGATGGCAGCGACACGCTGACATTGCTCTCCGCTGCGCGCTTCGCCGCTTGCTCGACGAGCATGCGCGGCCGCGAAAAATCGCAAGTCGACAATGAAACCAGCGAAACTTCCTCATACCCCGTCGCGTCCAGGGTGCGCTCCATCAATTCGTCCACTTTCTCAATGGAACGCTCGCGCACGGGCCGCGTCACCATGCCCGCCTGACAGAACCGGCACCCTTGGGTGCAGCCGCGCAACACCTCCAGCCCGACACGGTCGTGGACCTGTTGCGTGTACGGCACGATGTAGTTTGTTGGAAAGGTCGCGCCGTCCAAATCCTGCAAGGTGCGCTTCACGATCTTCGGCGCGTCCTCCTTCGGCAGAATGCGCCCGTCTGGCATCGTCTCAAAGGGATACAACTCCGGAACATAGATCCCTTCCAGTTTCGCCAGCGCTTCGAGCTTCGTTCGCCGCGGTTCGTCTTTCATCGCGCGGAGGACTTCCGCGATTTCAACGATCACATCCTCGCCATCGCCGATAACAAAGAAGTCGATAAATGGCGCCAGCGGTTCCGGATTGAACACCGAAGGTCCACCCGCCATCGTGAGCGGATGCGAATCGTCGCGGTGCTCCGTACGCAACGGAATTCCGGAAAGATCGAGCAAATTCAGGATGTTCGCGTAGTTCAACTCCGTCTGCAGCGTGAACCCAATCAGATCCATCGCGCCGAGAGCGTCTTTCGACTCGTTCGTGAACGCCGGGAGCCCGCGCTTGCGGAGCGCCGCTTCCATGTCCGGCGCGGGGGTATAGCCCCGCTCGCACCAGCACCAGGGCAGCTTGTTCAGGATCGCGTACAGAATGAGGATGCCCAGATTCCCGAGCCCCAAGTCGTAAAGGTCGGGAAACACAAGCGCGACTCGCAGATCGATTTCCGCCGGGTCCTTGTGCGTCGAATTCAACTCCGTTCCCATGTAGCGGGACGGCTTCTCCACACCCGGCAGAATCTCGTTATACAACACGTCGCGAAGGGACGTGGTCTTTTCCGAAACGGTCGCCATTACCTCTCCTGTAAGAATCGTGCCGCAGGCGTCCCGCCTGCCAAATTTCGTTACGCGGCCGGCGAATTCCATGCCGCCAGGGTGCCTTCATAATCGAAAATCTCGTGGGCGTTCCCGCGCATAATGCGATCCACCAACGCGGGCACTTCGCCGTCGTTTACCCACCCGTCCGAGATCAATTCGCTGACTGCCTGCGCCAACCCTTTCCGCGCGATTGCCGCGTGGCCCGGCACCATTTCCACCGGACCGTAGTCCCCGCCGAATGTCAAGAGCTTCGTGTGCGGCGCGGCCATCAAGAATTCCTTCGTAAACCGAACACTCGCGAGGGGATTGATAATCCAGGCCCAGCACATGTCCACATACGCGTTCGGGTAGTGCTTGGCCAGCGCAATCGCCTCGTCCTGATACGGATACGAGATATGCATGATGATGAACTTCGCATCCGGATGCGCCTTGATGATGGGGCACAAGTCTCCAACGTTCGCGCCCACGCGATGCAAGGGCATGTGGTTGTTCCCTGCGTAATACCCCGTGTGCAGCTTCACCGGCAGGTTGTAATCGACCGCCTTGCGGATGCAGTAGTGGAACAAGTGGTCCTGAATCGCCTTCTTCTCAAACTCGGCGGAACCCTTGGCATCCCGAATATGCCGGGCGAACAACGGTGCCGCGTCGTTCGCCGGTACGTCATCATAATCCAGCCTTCGCGCATAGGCGCTCTGATTCTTGATGGCAATGGCGCGGGGTCCATACGTCTCAAACACCCAGTCGATAATCTCATGCCAGTCCTGCAGCGAGCCGACTTCCCGGTTCGCCTTTTTCGCGTAGGGCTCAATATTCAATCCCGAACTCATCCCCACGAAGCTCAGGTCCTGGCAAAGCAGATCGGGATACTCCGTCTCATTGAACACCGGGTCTTCGAAGCTGTTGACCTGCGTATGTTCAATCTTCGATACATCCCGCAGCAGCCGCTTGAAATACCCGGGCGCGATCTGGCCGCGAATCAGATCCGAGATGCGCGCGTAGTTGTCGTCTGTGATGTCGTCCTCGCCGAACATGAGGCGCAAGGATTCCCGCACGTTCTGCAAATACCCGGTATGACGCGTTCGCGCATAGATGGGGCCAATCAATCGCCACTTCTCGTGCACGTCGGTCATCGGATCGACCATCTTCTTTCGATCCTCCGCCGAAAGTCCTGCCGATACCAGGTCGGAGTCCGCATAATGATAGAAGAGGATACCCAAGTCGCTCGGCATCGGGTGCTGGCCCGGTTCCGCCAGCGCGGACAGACGCGTCCGCTCCTCCCACAAGTGCTCATGGGTGTCGACGAAAGGGGTCGCGTTGACAAGATCGAGGATTTCCGAGTGAATCGCCATGGCCGATAGCTCCGCGTTGGCCAGTACAATACCTTGCAACAAAATAGGGTAGCGCGTTGCGGGCTCTCCGGCAAGTTTTGTTCCTGTCGATATGCCCACTCGGACCGATCCGACCGATCGGTCGGATCAGTCCCACCAAAAAAGTACTCCACTACAGCAAGAAGCGCCGGAAGACCCTTGCCTTCCGGCGCCTTCACAAATCATTGTCTGTTCGCTATTCCTGCGGAATTGCGATGCTGCTGTCTTCAACGACCTCGAGCAGCTCGATGTCGAAAATAAGCGTCGCGTTCGGCGGAATGTCCTGGCCCGCGCCGCGCTCGCCGTAGGCCAAGTCCGACGGAATAAACAGCTTCCACTTGTCGCCCACCTGCATCAACTGCAACGCCTCCGTCCAGCCTGCGATGACGCCATTGACGGGAAACTCGGCCGGTTCGCCGCGCGCATAGGAGCTGTCAAATTCGGTGCCGTCAATCAACGTGCCGCGGTAGTGGGTCCGCACCACGTCACTCGCTTCCGGCGTCGCGCCGTCACCTTCTTCCACGACGACATACTGCAGGCCCGACTCGGTGGTCTTCACGCCCGGCTTCTCGGCGTTCTCGGCAAGAAACTTGGCGCCTTCCGCGCCGGCTTTTGCGCCGGCTTCCGCGCGCTCAGCCTGCATCTTCGCCATCATTTGCTCGCGGAACGTCGTCATCGCCTGCTGCATTTCTTCCTGGGTCATGGCCAGTTCCCGGCCCGCACGCGCATCGGTCAGTCCGCGAACAAAGGCGTCCATATCAATTTCGATGCCGTCCGACTTGATGCTGGTGCCAATCTGCGATCCGATAACATACGAAACCTTTTGGGCTTCGGTTTCCAGCTTGATGGGCGCCGGCTTCGCCTCTTCTTTGTCGCCTTCGGCGGCAAACGCGGCGACCGGTGCCAAAATGACGGCCGCAAGCACGGCTAATGTCAACAGATTCTTCACGGTAGACTCCTTCTGGGTTTGGTGTAGCTGCACATACTCGACTGGTTGTCCCGTCCGGGGACCGGAAAGCGCAGAGAGGATATTGTACACGGAACAGCTGCGCGATTCCGCAAAATTCTTTTGCGCCGGGATCTACGCCTAACTATCCCGCAAGAACGCCTCAATCGAAGCCCGGTGGTCGCCCTGGATCTCCACGTCCCCATCCCGGAGAACACCCCCGGCTCCGCATCGTTTCTTCAAGGACTTAAGCAGGTGCTCGGCATCGCCGGATACATTGCGCACCACCGTGACCACCTTGCCTTTCGCACGCCGTTCAACGAACACCGGCAGGCCACCCTTCCGCGTATTTTCAACGCGAAACCGAGGACCCGCAGACTTTTCCGCCCCGACCGGACTGGTTTCCGGTTCCGGCTGCTGCGGAAGACCCGCATTCAGGTCGGCCAGCGAACCGAAAGGGTTGTCACTCAAAGGCTTACCATCGCCACTGAGGTCGTATCGTTTCTTGCTCAACGTAAACTCCAGCTAAAATCAATAGCCGCCAAAAGACTTCGGCTACGGAACCTTATCCAGATATGGCGGGACAGTCCTTTTTGAATTTTGGTCCTTCGAATTTGTTTCGGATTTCGTGTTTCGGATTTCGAATTCATTCGCCACCATCGGCTGCACCATTCTCCACACCTTGAAACGGTCCCGGAACCCCCTCCCGGGGTGCCAGTACCGCCGCTATCTCGTTCAGAAATAAGCGTCGCAATGCATCGTAGCCCCGATTATTGGGATCTTCAAGGTTGGTGAAATACCAATAGTGCGGGTCCTCCGGCCGGTAATGCTCGCGCCACCATTGGATACAATGCACGCCGTGTCCGAGGAACGGACCGCGGATGTCGACTAGATGCACGTTGTCATGCCGGACCGTCGCGCCGGCAATGACGCTGTTGTAGGCTTCATGGATGGCGAGCAGATCCGGCCAGGGAGGAAGTCCCGCCGCAGCCGGATTCCCAACTCCATCCGAGGGGTCGTAGATGTTCGCCAGGAAGATCTGACACCCGCCGGGAAAGGCCGCCTCTACTTTCGCCAGCATGCGGTCCAAACGTGCGCGAAAGTTTTCGATCCACGGTCGCGCTTGATCCATGGTCGCTCCATACATCGCGCCTTCCTTAGACTCGCCCCGGCCATACCAATGAATGAGGTCGTTTCCACCGGTAGTCACCACCACGATCCCATAGGTGTCGGGCGGAAACGTTTCCAGGGGTTCAATCTGCTCGGACCAATGCTCCAGCGACGTAGACCCGGAGACGGAGATATTCATTGGCTTGAGTTGAGGGAACACGGCGTTCAGGCATATACCCTCCATGTCCTCGAACTCGCCCGGCGGATTCTGCACGAGCCGCTCGAAATACGAGAGGCCCGGGTCCGCGCCGAATCCCGCCGTCACGCTGTCGCCAAGCCCGAGGAGCACCACCGGCCTGTCCGTCCAGGTCGATTCAAACGGCTCGCGCGCCACGGCTGGTCCGGCCGGTCCATCGCCCACCGGCGGCGGGAACCAGAATCGAAACGTCGCGAAATAGCGGAGGTAGGCGAGCGATCCGCCGACTACCAGCGTGCCAATTATTAGAAGCGCGAGGGTGCGTCGCGGGCTGCTGTTCGTTATTTTGGACATTTCAGACTACCCGTAGTTTTCTTTCCGGCGCAGAGCATGGCGAATCAGAATGATGCCGGAAACGCGACGCGATCAGGAAAACATCACGAAATTTTCCTTTGCGAATCCGGTGCGCATAGGGTAAGGTATATTCAGTGAGACACGTGGCGGCGAAGGCACTCGATGGGGAGTGGCCGGGATACGTCAGCGGCGTCGGAAAGGAGGTGGTCCATCTATGAGTAGTCCGAGTACGATTCCTGACGCCATAGTTGGACATGCCCTAGGTATGACCAAAATGGAGATTCTTGTCAAGGAGATCCGTTCGTAACTGTGGCGTTAGGAGCTACAGAGGACTGTATCTAACACGGGGCGGCGTCCAGCAGGATGCCGCCCCGCGTTCCTTATCTCGCGGGAGGGGACTTGCGATGGGGAATGGGGAGCGAACCTACCGGATTCGCCGGGCCATGGCGCGGCCCGGTCTGGACGGCGACTGGGACAGCGAGGTCTGGTCGCACGCGGACACGGCGCACATCAACCTATTCCGGCCGGAAGGCAGCAATCATCACCCCGATACCCGGGTCAAGCTGCTCTACGACGACGAAGGCCTCTATCTGATTTTCCGCGTATACGACCAATTCGTGCAATGCCTCGCCACCGAATATCAAGGGCACGTCTACGAAGACGCCTGCGTCGAGTTCTTCGTCCAACCCCGGCGCGACGCCGGATACTTCAACTTCGAAATGAACTGCGGCGGGGTACTGCTGCTTAAGTACATCGAGGACGCCCGGCGCACCGAGACCGGCTTCGAGAAGTTCGTTAATGTGCCATCCGAATTAGGTTCCGAAGTCGTCGCCTTTCATTCCCTGAACGCCCCGATCGAGGAAGAGATCGTAGACCCCGTCGAATGGCGCGTCGAGTACTCCATCCCCTTCAGCCTTTTCGAGCATTACGTCGGCCCCTTGGGAAACGTTTCCGGCCAGACCTGGCGCGGCAACTTCTACAAATGCGCCGACGGCAGTTCCCATCCCCACTGGGCCTCCTGGGCCCCCATAGGCCGCGAACTCAACTTCCATGTCCCGGAGCATTTCGCCACGCTTCGCTTCGACCCGTAACGCGCCGCAGAGAAAGGGAACAGCCACGCGCCTCGGCATCGCTATTTCCTGAGTTTCTGCAATCGGTTCGTTTTTCATGACCCCGAAAGGGTGTAACAGGACAGCCCAGCGCGGCACAGCCGCAACCAAATTCGAATCTCGAAGCACGAAATCGGAAACAAATTCAAATGACCGAAATCCGAATGAGGAAAACACTTCAGCCGGGTCGAGGACAACAACGGCCAACACGAGGACGGGTGCCACGGTAGCCCCGGATGGGGCGACTCGAATGTAGCCCAAGGTGGAGCGAGGCACGAGCGGAACCTTGGGTCACCCGGCCCCCCCCCACCATACAGCCCCCGAATGGGGGCGGCAGGGCTGGCGCGCAAGTCTGCGGTCTGCCGACCTTCGCGACCAATTGCGGATGGGGATGCCCTGTATCGGCGATATAGAAAAACGAGTCAGCCACGCTCTCGGTGTGGCTGACTCTCCATGTACTAGGCTCCTTCATCGTCCGATCGGTCTACGACGCCGCCTGCTGCTTCCGCCAACGGCGATAGCCGAAGTACGCCGCCAGCACCGGCAGCAACCATACCGGGCTCCAGACCAGGATCCAGATCACCTTCGTCCAGATGGCCTGCCCGAATCCGACCAGGGACCGAATCGCTTCGGAGAACACTTTGCCCGTGCTGAAGGATTGGGCCGGCACGACCGGCTCGGATTTCGCCGCTTCCTGCAAGGTGATTGAAATGGTCGAATAGGCGACCCGGTCGGCCAGGAACCGCAGTTGCCCTTCCAGCCGCTCGATCTCCTCGCGGATACGCGTCAGCTCCTGCTCGACGCGCAGCACTTCTTCCAGCACGCCCGCCCGGCTGAGGTGGTCGAGCAGGCGCTCTTCCGTCCGCTTCAGATTCCGCGAACGCGCCTCCGTGTCCACGTACTGCTCGGTCACGTCCTGCGTGTTGACCTGTTTGTTCAACACCTTGCCCAGCGTCTCCACCTGCATCATGGATTGATCGAAACGATCCGACGGAATCCGAACCTGCATGATTACCGTGCGCTTGCCATACGCGTTCACCGACTCCCGCAGATCCGACACGTAACCATCCACTTGCGCCAACGCCGCCGTGAGCTGTTCCGTCGCCGCGCGAGCGTCCTCCGTCTCGATGACGACCGTCGCGTTTTTGATGAGATAGCGGTCCGGTTTGCTCCGCGCCAGCACGTCCAGCCCGCCAACCCCCGAGGCATCCCCAGCCGCCGCCGCCTCGTCCGAAGCGCCCATCGCACCTGCCTCCTGCTGCTTTCCGGCAACGTTACGCCCCCGCATCTCCAGTTCGGCCATTGCTGCAGGAGCTTCAGATGCGTACGTGTCCGCCGCTTCCCGGTACCCTTTACCGCACGCGCCCACGACCAGCGCACATAGGCCGATTGCCACAAGTAGCTTCGTTTTCATAGCTGATTCCTTCCCATCCGCCCAAAGGCGTTCCGGTGTATCTGCTGCCTTGGACACCGGCAAGTAGAGAAGGTTCGAGAAGTGGAAGGTCGGCGTATGGACCGAGGTGGGGGAGAAGTCGCGCCGTGAAACTTGGTTAGTTCGTGAAACCCCCTCCTGGTTCTGCCACCGGTTCGGATCGGTGGCCCTCAATTGCGTCGAGTATATCGGTAAACGATCCAAATCTCTTTGGTCCATTCTTGGGAAAAGTCACTCGACGGACACCAGCCGAGCCCTTAACTATGACCCGAACGTACCGATCGGTATCGCGATCGACTTCGCACCCGTACTCGTTGAGCTTTGCCCACAAGACCGCCGTACGGACTCGCCATTTTCCTTTTGGGCGATTCGTGCGGGGGGATGATGAAAAGAAACGAATCCGCTGAGGTAGTTCGTCTTCCTCGAAATGGCACTGGACGGCTTCACCGACTTCTTCGTACAGTTCGTCCAGGCTGGAAGCCTCGGCGAAAATATCAATGCCAAAGGCCCTTGCCAGATAGCTCCGATTCGAAACTTTCTCAATATCGAACAGGATTTCTCTCATCGCGGTTCCCCGTCGCGACTAAACTCGAAACGTCAGCACTATGCGCCTTTGAGTGCCCGTTTGTCGATCTTGCCTGTCGGCAACATGGGCAGGTTCGAACTCACCTCAAAGCGCTTGGGCACTTTGTAGTTCGCGAGGCGTTCGCGGCAGTGGGCGGCGAGGGCGGCGGCATCGATTTCGCGGCCTGGGTAGGGCATGACATAGGCGTGGCCGACTTCCTGGAACGTCGGGTCGGGCGCGGCGATGACGGCCGCCATCAGCACGCCGGGATAAGATTCGATCGCATCCTCGATCTCGCGGGGATAGACGTTCTCTCCTCCGCTGATGAACATCTCGGACTTGCGCCCCGCGATGTGGATGTAGCCGTCCGCATCCATGGACGCCAGATCGCCGGAGTAGTACCAACCCTCCGCGTCCATCACCTCCGCCGTCAAGTCGGGCCGGTTGTAGTAGCCCTTCATGAGGAAGGGTCCGCGCACGGCGATCTCGCCAATCTTGCCCGACGGCAAGGGCTGCCGGTGGTCATCGACGATCCGGAGTTCAAACTCCGGCGCGCACTTGCCCGCGCTGTGTAGCAGCCGTTCCTTGCTGTCGCCGGGGATGGTATAGGTGACGAACCCGCACATCTCCGTCGTGCCATAGCCGGTCAACACGTTCGCGCCCGCTTTCTCGGCGATAGCGGTCAACACATCAACCACCAACGCCGGGGCCGCGGAACCGGACCAGATGAACGCGGTCACATGGCTCCAGTCCGTTTCAGGAAACGTGGGCACCCCGAACTCCATCAGGAACATGGCGGGGACTTGCCCGAAGACGTGGACCCGCTCGCGCGCGACGGTTTCCAACGTCGCCGCCGGGTCGAAACGTTCCATCATCACGCAAGTTCCGCCCGCGTACACGCAGGCATACCCGATCTCCACATCCGCGGCCACGTGATTGATGGGGAAGTGGAGCAATCCCCGCACGCCTTCACCCATGCCGAACGCGCGTGCTTGCACGGCCAGATTCGCCAGAATACTGGCATGGGTATGGACGACCCCCTTTGGCTTTCCCGTCGAACCGGACGTGTACATGAGCAGCGCTTCGTCCTCGGGCGCGACCTCTTCGGCGCGCTTCGTTAGCGCCTCATTGAACTCTGGTCGCGGCTTCATGACGTACGACTCGAACGATTCCGTGCCCTCGACGGGATCGCCGATGACGAGGATCTTTTTGAGAAAAGAAAACTCACGTGCCAGGGCAGTCAAATCTTCGCCGAAGTCACGGTCGAGATAGGAACGGACCGCCACCAGCACCGTGGGTTTACAGTCCGCGATGATGAAGCGAAGCTCGTCCAGCCGGAACTTGGGCGACAAGCCAAACCACATGGCGCCCACCTTGTTCGCGGCCATGTACGTGGTCAGGAACTCCGGTCGCGCCATGGACAGCAGTCCAACTCGGTCTCCCTTCTCCACGCCTGCTTCGAGAAAGGCCTTCGCGACCAGGTCCATCTGATCCCTGAGCCAGCCGTAGTCGCGCCGTTCACCGCCGAAGGCAATGGCCTCCCGGTATGGGCAACGTTCCGCCCAGTGCTCCACGTAGTGCCACGTGAGGGATGAATCCGGCACGACTCAGCTCCCGTCCTTGCGCAGTTCGACGTACCCATCGCTGATCGCGTTTTTGCCGTCGGCATTTTCGATTTCGAAGAAGGCCTGATCCATGGCGTCGTTCTCGATTTTGCCAAGCAGACGCAACGTGATATTCGTATCCGGCTTGACCATCCCCGAGAACCGGCAACTGACCCGCTTCAACCGTCGCGGGTCCCCGCCGGCTTCGCGATTGACGATATCGCGCAAGGCCCAGGACAACGTGCAGGTTCCATGCACGATGGTGCCGGGCAGTCCGACAAACTTCGCGAACTTGGTTGATGTGTGAATGGGGTTGAAGATATCCGCGCACCCGTCGTACACATGCGCTGCCAGTGGATGAACGTGCAGATTCTCTTCCCACAACGGCGGCCCGTTGCTGTCCAGCTTCGGAACTTCAGGAACATTCTCCGCGCCCGCTCCCTTGTCCGTGCACTTCACACCGCGCAACAGGGACCCCGCGTATTCGGTAAACACCGGCTCGCCGCTGGAGTCCGTCGCGCGACAGCGTATCGTGAGAAACGTCCCCGCGCGATGGGGCATGACCGACGCGAGATCCGCCACGATGGTCAGCCTGTCTCCGGGCCGCATGACGCGATGAAACTCGATGGTCTCCGTGTAATGCACTTGCCGGACCAGCAACTCCAACGGAAACTTGTCCGCGTCCCAATACTGGTCCGCATCTTTTCCAAACGGCCACGTCAGCGCCACGCTCAGCATGGGCGGCGCGATGATGCCTTCCTCGCGTTCATCGTGAAAATACCAGGGGTTGTTGTCGTCCACGCCCGCGGCGAAGTTCATCGCGTGCCGCCAGGTGATTTCCTGTTCAAGTGGACGGGACACACTTCCCGTGTATGAAGACGTAACTTTCATTGGTAGACTCCGTTTGCACCGGGTACAGCGAGGGGAACGGTACCATGTTTTCGCGCCGTTTTCGAGTCTAAATCACGGGGAAACAACCCGCCAGGCACCCTCGCGCGGAAGACCAAAACGCAAGCAATTCCTTTCAGGTTTTGGTCATTCGAGTTTATTTCGGATTTCGTGCTTCGAATTTCGGATTTGGCTGCCCGTGCGTGGCGATCAGACGCAACTGTCGAGATACTTGAGGATGATCCGGTCGCGCCACCGATCCGGCAGGTAGGTCAACAGGCACTGTATCTTGGCGTCGCGTCCCACGACGTATCGCGTGCGCGGCCGCGGCGAACAGAACGCGTGCTCGACCACGCGCGAAACCTCGTCGACCGGTAGCGCCTTGCCCGCACTCAACAGAGCTGCCTTTTTTGCCTTCTTGATGAGCGTCCCGTAATACTCGCGCGTCTGCGGCGGAAGCTTCGCAATGCGTTCCTCCGCCGCACCCAATGACTTCTCCCAGATGGGCGTATGGATGGCGCCCGGTTCAATAATGACGACCTCGATCCCCCATGATCGCAATTCCATCCGCAGCGAGTCGGTCAGCGCTTCCATCGCGAACTTCGACGCGCTGTACGGTCCGCCCATGGCCATGGACATGCGGCCCGCAATCGAACCGATGTTGACGATTCTTCCCTGCGCCTTGCGGATGAGCGGGAGAAAGGCTTGCGTCACCGCGATCTGCCCGACAACATTGATTTCCAGTTGACGGCGGAGATCCTCGATAGGCAGGAACTCCAATGGGCCGTTGATGCTAACGCCCGCGTTGTTCAGCAACCCGTTAAGGCCGCAGTCCCCGGCTTCATCCGTCACGCGATCGGCCGCACGGGCGATTTGTTCCGCGTTCGTTACGTCAACGAGCAGCGAAGAAATCTGCCCCGGCCGCTGCGATTCCAGTGCCGCGCCGTCGGCCTCCTTGCGCACCCCCGCGAATACATGAAAGCCGCGGTCCGCAAGCCGTAACGCCGCCGCGTAACCGATGCCAGTCGACGCACCCGTGACAACGATGTAGCGCTTTGGGGATTCGGCCATTGCAGTCGCCCTTTCATCCAGTCCCACCGATGGGGCATCATTCTAACAACCTTGCTCGCACGGCGCGAACCCCAGGAGACGTCCTATACCAATGGCTGTCGTTCGCAAAACTACCTTGGTTTCCGGTTGTAATCTCCACGATCGGCTGGAAGCGCTCTACGGTCGGCTCAATCGGCCGGAGTACATCTCACCCGATCCCTTGCAGTTCCTCAGCGGTTACCCCGAAGCCGCGGACCGCGAAGTCGTCGGCATGATAGCGTCTTGCCTGGCCTTCGGCAACGTCCGCCAGATTCTTCGCAGCGTTGCCAGCGTGCTCGATCGAATGCCCGCACCTGCTGAATTTTTGGACATCGCCACGCGGCGGAAACTCGAGCGAACCTTCGCCGGATTCCGGCATCGCTACGTCGCGGATGCAGAGCTTGTCGATCTGCTCCTGGGAATTAAGCAATGCCGGGAAACTCACGGAAGCTTGGAGGCGCTATTCCTCACCGGGGACCACGCGGAACACGAAACGGTTCTGCCGGCGTTGGAGCGGTTTGTCCATGAGTTGGCGTCGTTCAGCCGTTTACCCGCCAACTACCTTCTGCCCGATCCCCGGCGCGGCAGCGCCTGCAAGCGGCTCCACTTGTTCCTCCGCTGGATGATTCGTAAGGATTCCGTCGACCCCGGCGGCTGGGAACACATCAGCGCCGCCCGCCTCATCGTACCGCTGGACACGCACATGCACCGGATTTCACGTGCGCTGGGGCTGACCCGCCGCAACGCGGCGGATATGCGGACTGCCCTGGAGGTGACGGAAGCGTTTCGTGCTGTCGTCCCAGAGGATCCCGTCCGGTATGACTTCGCCTTGACAAGGCTGGGCATCCGAGGGGATACTATGGGCACTGAATTCCTTCGGGAACTCGGCCAACCAATCCGATCGGCCGGCATCCCGAAGGCCCCTTCAAGCACTTGAAGGGGCGGCGCGAAACGACCTCCGCGTAGCGCCGCGATCATGGGGGATCCTTCCCGTTCAAGCAGGCAAATTTCGTCCTGCGGTGCAGGTACTCGGTCCGCGAGTTCCCACTGAACCAGGGAAACCCATTAAACAAATGTGCAAGGAAAGTAATATCAATCGGCAGTAAGGAGAAACAGCTATGCCTACCTTGGTGACAAAACCGGCGCCGGATTTCAAGTCGCAGACGGTCATGCCGGACAACTCGTTCGCGGAAAAGTCCCTCACGGAACTGCGCGGTGGAAAGTATGCCGTCGTGTTCTTCTATCCCTTGGACTTCACGTTCGTGTGCCCGTCGGAGATCATCGCCTTTGACAAGAAGCTCGGCGAGTTCAAGAAGCGCAACTGCGAAGTCATCGGAGTTTCCGTAGACTCGCACTTCACCCACCTTGCTTGGAAGAATACGCCCGTCAACAAGGGCGGAATCGGAAATATCCAGTACCCGCTGGTCGCCGACCTGACCAAGAAGATCGCGGAACAGTACGGCGTGTTGCTTACCGACGCGGGCGTTGCGTTGCGAGGCCTGTTCCTCATCGACCGGGACGGCGTCGTTCGCCATGCGCTCATCAATGACCTTCCGCTGGGCCGCAACGTCGACGAGGCCCTTCGTCTGCTCGATGCCCTTCAGTTCCACGAAAAGCACGGCGAAGTCTGCCCGGCGAATTGGAAGCAAGGGGAAGATGGCATGCTGGCGACCGCAGACGGCGTCGCTGCGTATCTGACCAAACACGCGTCTGCCAACTAACCGCAACTGCAAGCGGACCAGTCGATATCAGGGCGTTGGAACAATAGTTCCAACGCCCTTTTTGCGCGTGGAATCCGCTAATCGGAGTCGACAAGGGCGGGCCGGTCGGAGGTGCTGGTCTCCGTCAACTCCTCCGCCTCTTCTACCGCGCTGCCGCTCAGCTCGCCAAAGCCAAATCCCTCCCGGTACAGCGAGTACAGCCCCAGGATGAGGATGGGAATCATGTTGGAGACGTGGGCCACGATGGCCAGGGCTACCGCGTCGGGAAGTGTCACATTCGGCACCGTCATGAGCAGCCCGCCGACGATGGGGATATGGAACTGGCCCAGCATGCCCGGGACGCCCGGCGCGCTCACGAAGAACGCCAACACCGTTTGCACGACGAACGGCGCGTACCAGGGCCAGTCCATCTCAAAGGCTTCCATGAGAAAGGTGTAGCTGAGAAGAAAAGCGGTCCAGGTCAGCGCCGTAAATGACAGCGATTTGATCATGTCGCCTACCGATCGAAAGACATGGAGCCCGTCCGCAAACTGTTGAAATAGATGGCAGGCCCAATCGGCAAGCCTCTTTGACACCAGACCCAGCACGGATCCGGTCAGTCGAAGCACCAGTTCCTGCTTCCAATACAAGACAACCAGCGTCACCAGGATCGCGAAGAGCATTACCGTCGTGCCCTCGCCTCCCGCGACCACCAGTGTTTTCGGGATGGTTGGCGGATTCTCGATACCGAAGATTCCGGAGGGCAGCACGATATCGCTCTCGGGGCGATACGCGATTACCGCAACCAGCATCACGGCCATCAGCCCGATCAGGTCGGTGACCCGGTCCAGCGCGCATACGGCGAGGCCTTTGGAGAAGGACATCTTGCTCAACCGGGCCAGGACCAGCGGACGCACGAACTCACCGAGCCGAAGCCCGATTGTGAAGTTGACCAGGAATGCGAGTTGGGTGGCGCTGAACATGCTCCGAAATGTGGCCGGATGGACGGCGCGCACGATGTACTTCCAACGGACGATGCGAATCCAGAAACTGGCCCAAATGGGAATCTGCGCCGCCAGCAGCCAGCCCCAGTGCATTTTGGTGAGGGAAGCGTACAGCTCCCGCCACTCGACACCCCGGAAAAGCAGCCAAGTGAGCAATGCGGCAACCGCGATTCCGGCAAGGATTTGGATGATGCGTTTCATATCGTTCCAGACTTTCAAGTGAACCGCGAACTATAGCATACGTCAACCCCCGGTTCACCCGGACTGGGCCTCTCGAAACGCCGCACTAAACCATTGACCGCCCCCGCGCATCCCACAGGACGAGAAGGGGCAAGCCCGCCTCGGGGTCTTGAGGGGTAATGGGAGGACGCAGTGTGCGGCGCATTTTCAACCTGCCAGTGCTGATCGCGGTTGTCGCATTGATCGGCGGAACCGGGGTCATGTTGCTGTTACTATCGATGCAGAACTCGAAAGCTTCCTCCGCTATTCAGGAGACAGAAAGCGCGCTGCGTGTGGAAGCCCTGCGCGTGCACCCGGCGCAAATCCCCGTCGTCATCGAGGGGCACGGGCAAGTCCACGTCCGAAAGACCGTCCGAATCGCGCCGGAAGTCTCGGGGCGCGTCGTATCCATCCACCCCAACCTCATCGCCGGCGGGCGGGTGCCCGCAGGGGAGCCGCTCTTCGAGATCGACGACCAGCCGTACAAGGCGCTGGTCGCGGACGCCGAAGGCACCGTCGCCCAACTCGAAGCCGCCGTCTCCAGGCTCCGGGAGGAGTCGAAGAACGAGCAGGCGCGGCTGGAGTCGCTGCAGCGCGCCCGCGATATCGCCCTCGCCCAGTTCGAACGGCTCAAGGAGTTGTTCGCCGAGGACGTGGGAACCCGGACGGGCGTGGACGCCGCGGAAGCGGAGTATGTGGCCGCCCGCGATGACGTCGATAAGCTCGCGCATCAGCTTGGGCTTTATCCGATCCGGATCGACGAAGCGCAATGCGCTCTCGATTCCGCCCGCTCGCGTCTGGATCTCGCCCGGCTCAATCTCGAGAAGACCCGCGTCCTTTGCCCCTTCAATGCGCGCGTTAAAGAACGGTCGATTGAAAAGGACCAATACGCTGTCGAAAGCGTGGACGCCGTCGAGTTAGCGGATGATTCCGTGCTGGAAATTCCGGTGCCGCTCGATAGCCGGGACGCGCGACGTTGGCTTCGGTTTCGCAACCCATCTGCCGGCAACGAAGCCATGTGGTTTGGCGATCCCGAGCCTGTGGAGTGTGCTGTCTACTGGACCGAAGACGAACGCGCGGCACCCTGGACGGGCATCCTGGACCGCGTGGAATCCTTTGACGAGACCTCGCGAACGTTGACCGTCGTCGTACGTGTCTCCGGCATGGACCATCAGGACAGCAGCGCCCGTTTGCCTCTGGTCGAAGGCATGTTTTGCCGCGTCGAGATCCCAGGCCAGGCCATGGAGGATGTCTTCACACTACCGCAAAGCGCGGTGAGTATCGACAACACCGTGTTCCTCGCCGTTGAGAATCGCCTCAAAACGGCCGCAGTCGAAGTGCGGCGCCAGCATGATTCTTTCGCCTACGTTTCCGGCGGACTCGAACCGGGCGACCTGGTCGTAACATCCCGGCTCATAAAGCCCCTCGACCATTCGTTGCTCGATGTCACCGTTCTTCCGGATCCCGCGCAATGAGAACCATCCTCACGGCCGTCGTCGGTCATAACGTCCTGGCCAACGTGGTCCTCGTGATAATTGTAGTGGTGGGAATGCTCGCCGCTACCAACCTCGTGCGCGAAAGCATGCCGCAGTTCGACATCAACATGATCTTGGTGGAGGTCCCCTTCCCCGGCGCCGACCCGGAAGAAGTGGAGGAGGGGGTCTCGCAACGCATCGAGGCGGCCATCGACGGGTTGGAAGGGATCAAACAGTATACGACGGGATCCTGGGAAGGCCACGCGACGGTGGAGATCGAGGTGGCCGAAGGCTTCGACCTGAACGAAGTCAAAGACGAAGTGCAGAACGCCATCGACACCATCGATACCTTTCCCGTGCGCGTCGAACGGCCCCGCGTTTCCGAGATCAAGGATGACGAGTTGGTCATCGCGCTGGCCTTGTACGGCGATGTACCGGAACGTCAGCTCAAGGAATGGGCCGAGGACGTGCGCGACCGGCTGCAGCGGACCGATGGCGTATCGCTCGTGGAAGTGGGCGGCACGCGGCCCTATGAAATCGCCATCGAGATCTCGAAATCCAAGCTTCTCGAATATGGACTCACCCTCGAAGAGGTCGGCAATGCCCTGCGCCGGGGCAGCCTCAACCTCCCCGCTGGCACCGTTCAAACCGAGGGCGAGGACATCCGCATCCGCATGATGGGCCGCAAATATACGGGGCGCGAGTTCGCCAGCATCGTCGTTCGGTCGTCCATGGATGGTGAACTGATTACGCTCGACAAAATCGCGACGATTCAGGACGGCTTCGTCGAGAAACCCGCGTACACGTCGTTCAACGGCCACCCCTGTGTCATCGTCGAGGTGATGAAAGCGCCCGGTGAAGACGCGCTGGATATTGCCGAGCGGGTGCACGAGTTCGCGGCAAAGGAAAGCGCCACGCTTCCGCCGCAGCTTCACGTGGAACCGTGCTTCGACGATTCCGAGTTCGTCCGCGGTCAGTTGGATTTGCTCGTGCGCAATGGCATCGTCGGACTGGTCCTCGTAGTGCTCATCCTCTGGTTCTTTCTGAATACCCGGCTGAGTTTCTGGATCGCCATGGGCATTCCCATTTCACTCAGCGGCGCCCTCATTCTCATGTGGGCCATGGGGCAGACCATCAACCAGATTTCGCTGATCACGTTCATCATTGTGCTCGGCATCATCGTGGACGATGCGATTGTCGTCGGTGAGGCCATCTTCGTGCACCGGCAGCAAGGCCAGACCGCCCTGCAAGCGGCGGTCAACGGCGTATTCGAGATGAGCGCGCCCGTGCTGGCTGCCGTGCTGACGACCATCGCCGCGTTTCTGCCCCTCGCATTTGTCCCGGGTATCCTGGGCAGGATTATCGTCATCATGCCGGTTGTCGTGATATCCGCCCTGCTGGTGTCGCTCGTCGAGTGCCTCTTCCTGCTGCCCGCTCACCTGAACCATCTTCCCGAACCAAAGCCGCGTCGCAACGCTCCGGACCATTGGCGCGCTCGGGTCCTGCGGATTCACGAATACACCAGCCACGCGCTGGAGCGGTTCGCCGAGCGCGTCTACGCGCCCATCGTGCGGGTCGTCGTACGCCATCGGTATGTCACGGCGTGTGTCTCGCTCGCGGTCGTGCTTGTGACCGTGGGCCTGGTCGGCGGCAAAGTCGTGCGGATCGTGTTCTGGCCGCCGGTTGATGGGAACACCCTCCGCGCGCTTGTCGAGTTTCCGGCGGGAACCTCGCCGGAAGTCACGCGCGACGCGATTGACCGGACCCGCGAAGCTTTCCAACAGCTCGCCGAGCGAACCGCTACGGTCAGTGGCGAACCGCTCATTCGCAACATCTATACAAACGTCTATGACTTCTCGCCCCATATGGGTCGCGTGATCGTCGAAATGCTCGGCACCTCGAAGCGCGGCATCCACTCGCAGGAACTGGCCGCGGCGTGGGAAAAAGAGGTTGGCGCCATACCCGGCGCGGTGCAGCAGTCCTTCGTCGAGGAACAGGTCGGTATGGACGGGCCGCCCATCGAAATCTGGCTTCAGGGCAAGAACCTCGACGCCTTGCGCGCCGCCGCCGAAGAACTAAAGGCAAAGCTCCGCGAATACGACGGCGTGTTTCAGGTGGCCGATGATTTCCGTTCGGGCCGGAAAGAACTGCGCGTCCATCTGAAGCCCGAGGCGCATACCCTTGGTCTCACGCTCGACGATGTCGCGCGCCAACTCTACGCGGGTTATTACGGCGACGAGGCCATCCGCCTGCAACGCGGCCGCGACGACATGCGCGTACGCGTGCGGTACCCTGAGGACGAGCGGCAAACCCTCGCGGAGCTGGACCAGATCCGCATCCGCACCGCGAGCGGCATGGAAGTGCCGATTCGCTCGGTGGCGGACGTGGAACTCGCCGAGGGTGTCGCGTCCATCAAGGGAAGCAACGGGCTCCGCCGCATCGCGGTAACCGCGTCGGCCGATGTGACCCGCGCGAATCCCAGTGACATCATTGCCGAACTGAGCAAGGGATATCTCGATGATCTCGCCGCGCGCTACGGGCAGATTCTGTGGACCGTCGAAGGGGTCGAGGAGAGTAACCAAGAGACCCTCGCGGGGCTCAAGAACGGATTCCTCGTCGCGCTGCTCGGGATTTATACGATCCTCGCAACGGTGTTCCGGTCCTACATCCAGCCGCTCGTGATCCTGCTCATCGTTCCCTTCGGCATCGTCGGCGCCATCTTCGGGCATCTGGCATTGGGAATCCCCGTGACGTTCCTGAGCCTGTTTGGAATCGTGGCCCTGGCGGGGGTAGTCGTGAACGACTCCATCGTGCTGACGGAATGCGTGAACAACCTGCTGGCCCACGGCACCCCGTTTGCCGAAGCCGTATGCCAGGGCGGCGTGCGGCGCTTCCGCGCCATCTTCCTCACCACCGCGAGCACCTGCATCGGCCTCACGCCGCTCATTCTCGAACGCGACTTGCAGGCCCAGGTCGTCATTCCCATGGCCGTGTCCATCGCGGCCGGCGTCGCCTTCTCCACACTGCTGACGCTGCTGTTTCTTCCCGCCATGCTTGCCATCGTCAACGATCTGCGCCGTGCGTTGCACCGCGCGCTGGCCGGCGAGTGGCCCACCGCGGAGCAGGTCGAACCCGGCGAAAGGCGCGTGATCACGCCTGTCGAAACGACCGCACCCATTCCCGCGGAATCATGATCGGTTACGGTTCTCGACTCGTTCGCAACGATCTACAAGATGACGTAGGAGTAGATCCCGCCGTCCTTGACGGTGTCCTTGCAGGCGTCCTGTTCGCTCTCGGGGATGGTCTTGCACTCGCTCTTGGTTTCGATCTCGATGATGAAGATCGCGGACGCCGGAATGGAGTCCCGGGTAAGACGCTTGACATGCTTCATGGGTATTCCCTCCCGTGGGCCTTGCAAGCTGATAGGCACTATAGCAGAGAAACCGCGATTTGAGAACCGCCGCGCCGTTCCGAGCGCGCCCGCGTCTGTAGCGTCCGGCTTCCACGCCGGACGTCTTCGCGCCCCTTAACTCCGTGGTGTGCCAACGACAAGAATTGACCACGGGGTCACGGGGAGCACGGGGATGGAGAGAATACGCGGCACGGGGGTGCACCCAATTTCATTTTGACGGTTCAAGGGGGGGATTCGATTGCGGATTGCGGATTGCGGATTGCGGATTGCGGAATTCTTGCATTGTCCCGGTAACCCTCAAGTGTGTAGCAGTTTACATGAACTTCGCAAAAGGTGCAGGCGCGACGGCGATGGGGTGCACCCCCTTTCTTTTTTGACGGTTCAAGGGGGTGCCCCTTTCTCGGGTTGCGGATTCCTGCTGTCGGCTCAGTGAGCCGATGGCGCTGATTGGATACTCTGTCATGGGCGGAGTTTTCCTTATAGATCCAGACCGGGCTGTTGCATGTGATTCGATTGCAGGCCGACGCTGTGCTCTGGCCAGAGCTGATATGTAGCGGACTGTCAGTCGGGGGCGGTCAATGCGAGGGTTTGGTTGGTTGTCAGCAGCGCGCATCGATGGATGGACCGACGAATGGCCGGCACGCTGAGGCTCCGCTACCTTTTCGGCTCGTACCGCATCGCGACCGCGCCCGAGGCAAACTCCGTCCGGTCCACGAGCTTCAGGTCGAGAGGCTTCGACAGCCCCGCGAACAAGGTCGGCCCATGGCCTGCCAGCCTGGGGTGCACCACGAACTCGTACTCATCGATCAGTCCCAGTTCCGCCAGGGCCAGCGGCAGCGTTACGCCTCCCACGAACAGTCCCTTACCCGGCTCCTCTTTGAGCTGCTGAACGGCCTTCCCCAGATCCCCGCGCACAAGTTCTGCGTTCCAGTCGACCCGGTCCAGGGTGCTCGACACGACGTACTTCTTGGCCGCGTGGATCGTTTGAGCGAAAGGTTCCATCCACGGTTCCATCCAATCCGGCCTCAGGCCCGTCTCCGCAAAGGGCCGCCACGCTTCCTCCATCATCTCGTAAATCACCCTACCGAACAGGAGGGCATCAGCTCGCGCGAGGCTCTCGGCCCAGTAACGATGCAATTCTTCGTCCGTGGACCCGGCCCGATGATCGCAGCACCCGTCCAACGTGACGTTAATGGAATACCGAAGCGGTCGCATGGCGTAAGTCTACCTCATGGCGCGACGGCCACCCAACACCAATCATAGCGCCGACTTGACTGCACTCTCGCTACCGGCTGGTCTGCAGATGGGCGTAGATGGGCGTAGATGGGCGCAGATGAACGCGGGTTGAAACCGCAATGCCCGGACATTCCCAGACTCAGGACTGAAAGTCCGCCACAACCCTAGCCCAGGGCAAAGCAACGCGACGCCCTGGGTACCGGGACCCCCGATATAGAAGCGCTGAAGGTGCGGAACAGCGGCGCTTTGTGGTCCACCGATTCCACCGATTTGCACCGATAAAGATTTCGTGCGCGTCATCCTGAGCGCTAGCGAAGGATCTCATCACGTCGCCATCCAACTGCTTAGCGATCCTTCGCTAGCGCTTAGATGACGGGCGATCGTAGTCCCCAATCTTGGGATGGTGTTCGGCAGATCCCATTTGGAAAACCTCGGTCTGGGTGTACAATAGGAGACGACGGAACAAGGATCTCTTGGGGGTTGAAGGTTAATGACCTGCAATCGGCGGCACATGCGCTTGCTAGTCCTCGTCCTACTCGCAGCCGCGATGCCGGGCTGTTTCGGCGGCTACCTGCTCGGACAGGCGGTCGAGGGTTGGAAGGGGGACCGGCGCCGCCATCAAGAGCAGCGGGAACGAGCCAAAACGATCACCGAGGAACAGGAGAAGTTAATCCGGGAAGACCGACAACTCGCGCCAAAAGGTTTGGACAGAGCCTTTGAACGCATCGCGGTCCGCGTACGTTTCCATACCCAACGTATGGCCTTCGGTCTGACGGAAGACGCGCCCTACACGGCCCAGTCGCGTTGCCGCAGCCTGGTCATCTACCTCAACGGAGAAATCGAGTTGGCAATGCGAATACTCCGCACGGATGCACCGGAGCGCGTTCGCGCAGAACCGTTTGTTGCCTACTTCGCACAGGTCCACCGCATCGTTGCGGATGAGTTCGAATGGGGGCGGCTCATAAACAAAGACGAACTTGTCACGCGCGGGGAGGAGTTTGCCGCACTGTTAGAATCCTTGCCGCCGGACCGCATCGACGAGGGATTTCGGGAGCGCTACGACGAGGCCGTCGAACGTGAGGAAGAACAAGCCGCGCGAGACCGTCCAGGACATCCGCTTCGCAAGAGCGACCCTCTGGGTCTCCTACCACTTGGACCCTAGGCGTCATTCCTTCTCTTGCGCGCAGCAACCGGATTCCTTTTCTACCGGTACGTTGGTGCGTGTCCACTGCGCGATGGGCCGTCCGTCGCGGCGCCACCACGCTCCGGCTTCGACCTGCGGAATGCCGCCGGGCGAGTCTTCCCAGGTTTCCTGCCGGCCGTAGGCTGTCAGGTCGAGCAACAGCAGCGTGGGCATCATCGCCTCGATTCCGCGCATCGTCGTTTCATAGGTTTGAAACACCCGATCGCCGTCCCGGAGGTAGCAACGCAGGTCGCCACCGTCTCGGGTCGCCAGCACGTCCGCCGAACCGGCGGTCGAATACCACGGCGTCGTCCAACCCATGAAGTCCCGGTAGGCGGCAATTTCCTCCCAGGGGCCGCTGCTGAAGACGGCGTAGGTGACGTCGCGATCGGCCAGATAGGCGCAAACGGCGGGGTTCATCGCCGCCTGCGTATGCGTGCAACCCTCACACTGCTGGTGGTGCGGCGCACCCTTTTTCTTCCACATGAAGTGATAGACGATCAACATGCGCCGGCCCTCAAACACATCGTGCAGCGGGACCGCGCCCTCCGCGCCTACGACCGTAAGCGGTGGCATTTCCGTCATCGGCAGACGCCGCCGGGCCGCGGCCAATTCGTCACCGGCGCGCGCGTGCGCCTTCTCGCGGACCAGCAGTTCAGCGCGAGCCTGCTCCCATCGATCGCGGGAGACGATTTGCGGCGTATGCAATTTAGTCATGGTATTGTCCTCCACATCCTCGAGCCGTGCAGCCGAAATCAGCCGCGGGAAGTAGAACGTCCGCTGAATTTCTCCGTCGGGCGCTGGGTTGTTTTCGCCAAATCTAGCAACAATGGTAACGCATCGTTGACCGCTGCTATTCGCGATACCTACCCGTTCCGAAACTTAGGACTGAAAGTCCGCCAACATACCAGCCCAGGCCAAAGCGAAGCGGCGGCCTGGGTACGGGAACGCCCCGAAATCGAAGCGCTGAAAGTGCGGGATATTGATGCTTTGTGGTCCACAGATTGCACCGATTTGCACCGATTGAAGAACCGCGGCCGTCAATAAGGCGAGAATTTGTAGCCTTTTGGGGTCGCCCTTATTCTCTATCAAAATGTGACGGAAGTGGCGCGGGATCTGAAGCAAGAAAGCCAAAACTGCCGACTCCCATCCAGTATTCAGCCAAATCGGATCTAAATGCGGAATATAGCGAGCTAACAAACTCTTCGATGGCATACCGAAAGCCTTTGGTGCGGACGGCTCCATCTTGCCGAGGAAAGGAGCGTTCAATCTGATCGACAGCAGTCGTTAGACACCACTCGCTTGCAGCCGCAAGTTTCTCAGTTCTCTTGAACCATGATTGTTCGGCGGCGAGCATGCGATTGTAGCCGTCCATAATTGAAACGTTGTCACTGTCATCGTGAGCGTCTGCCCAGCGATTGAGACAAGCGATTTTAAGCTGCCGGTATTCGTCTGCAGTCCATCGAGTGCCGCCGACACGCGGACGCTCGACAAGGACAGGAAGCAAGGCGAAAAGATAGGCATAGACCGGCCAGTATCCGGCTTTAGTGGTTTCTACGTTGCCGAGACTTGTAACGGCGTTTGTAGCGTTTGGGGGCGGATAGCAATCTTCACGCAGTCGAAAGACGTCGCGCGATAGGTCGGTCAAGAAAGAATCAAGGTCGAGGTTTGAAGGATCGATGCGTACAAACGCGTGTAAAAGGGAAAGGGCGGTCGTTGCGTTGTTACTGGCTCGGTCAAGTGAAGTCGCTATGTCTTCGATAACGACCGGTAATGCTTTGGATTTGAAGAGGGTCATTAGAGTTCCGATCTGTTGCGACCAATTTGGGGTGCTGAGTGACACACAGCACAGCTCATACAGTGTATATGAAACTGCAAACGCAGATTCTCTCTGTATAGCAATTCTCCATCTTTTCCTCCCATTTCCGATCGTTTCCTACGTAGCTCGGAATGAGGCGCCGCTCTGGTTCACGGAGCACTCTCCCATTGGAGTGCTTAAGCTGCAAAGCAAGGTCTTAACCCTTCAATATTTTTGCCGGACTTCACTGATTGAATCTTGGTGCCCATCAAAAGAACGGAAATTCGTCGTTCGTCCCCGATTTCTCCCCCTGAACTTCACCCATCTTCCCCAACCAACTCCGCAGGCGTAAAGCGTTCATACCATGCCCATAGTTCAGGAAGTGAGAAATTCCGAGGAACCGGATTCTTGTCGATGTATCTGATCTCCCAGTATTGGTTGAGGTATGCTTCGCCTGTCCTTCGAGGATGATTTGCTATCCATGAATCAAAGAAGCTCGAGTGTGTCTCGTAGTGGTGAGAGCAAATGAATGGCCGCCAAGTTTTCTCCAAAACCTGGACGGACTTAACGTCGATAATCTCGGTTTGTTCCATCCTTCTTTGGTCGGGATTGCCCCACGCAGTCCTCATCAAATCTTTCGCGGCCAGATCTGACTCGGGGGCAGAGTAGCCAAAAACCGTGATCATAAATGCTGAGCGTAGTTTCTTCTCAAGCTCACCCCATTGTTCTGAAATGAAGATGTCCTCTCGGTAATTCTTCCGGCTCACCGGGTAGAGCAACCTTGTCCGTGCGAGTGGCTCGCCACACTTGCTGCATCGAGTGTCGTGGAACCCTGCTACTCGGTCCGCCCAACAGAAGCCCACAGCAACGTTGCCGTGGAGGAACAGAAGCCGAGGCAGGTCAAATTTCCCGGCGTTCCTGCGATACGCGTGTACAAGGAAGGGATCCCAGTTGAATGTTGCGACAACATCTTTCTTTCGGAGGGAGAGCAACAGGTAATCGTATAAGGTAGGCGTATCAGGAAACTCTAAGCCGCAGAAGTAGCTGTAAATCGAGTTATCGATTCTTTCCCGAATATCTCTTAATTCATCGTTGGAGGACATTTCATCGTACATCGACTCGAAGTCACAAGTCGGTGATTCTACGTTTGCTTCGGATAGGAGTCCTCCCAGTTCAACCGCTTCAACGAGTTCATTCATCAGCGGAACGCATTTGCCGTTCCTGTCGCCACTAGGAAACGCCGCCTTGCTCGCGCCAGCACCCAAAATGACGACGTGGGGCTTATTCATCCGTATCTCGTTTATCTCGTTGTCAACGGAACCGGTCATAGGTGTCTCGTCCACACTTCTTAGAGTCCGGCTGCCACACCCGCCATTTTATACTACGACTAACCTGAGTGTGCGTGGACTCGGAAAAGGTTCTGCGTGTTGCGTTCAGTTCGGCCTAACCCGTGGAATCAAGTTGGGACTCGCACGAGCGAATATCCAATGGGTATATCCAGTAGGCATATGTAACTCGATGGCCAATGGAAACCGCTTTTCCATCCATGCTACAAAATATGCCTCCGCGCGATGCGCGGCTGCAAGGTCGGAATGAACGGAATTCCTCACCGGCAAATCACACCCGGTGTTCTGGAGGCATTTCCCAAATGAGCGAACTATCCCGGCGGACGGTGTTGAAGGCGACGGCGGCGGAAGGAAGGAACCAATTATGAATTACGAATTATGGATTACGAATTGGTAGTCGGGGATGGGGTGTGTTTGCTAGGTCTGTCCGAATCGTCCGCCCGAGGCACAGCCCCCTATGTCTCCGGTCAGCTTAATAGCCGTCGTCTTCTTCGGGCGGTCGTATCTCTTGGGCGACCAGTTCTTGCCACACGGCAAGCGCTTCGGGGGTGGCGCCTGCAGCGTGTAGGTGCTCGACGACGGGGCCGGCGTCACACTTGAGGTCGGGAAAGGTCAGCAACAACATCGCGAGGTCGCGCCAATCGGTACCGGATTTGGGCTGCCCACGCCGTTTCTGATAGGCGAGCACTTTGCTGGCGATCAACGCGGCGGGTGCCATCACCAGCACACCGGCAACGCGTTTCGATTCCGGCAAGGTATCGACGCGCCGCAGGTCCACCAGGTGACGGTTACCGGCTTTCCGCACCTGAAACAGCCGCAAGCCGCGTCCGTCCGCGACGCGCCGGATACGCACGGCGATGCGGAACCGCTGCCGCAGATAATCGCATAAGTCTTCGGCGGCCTCATCGGCGCGCGTTGACAGCAAATCAAGAGCTTGTGTCATGCGGGGTTCATTCACATACGCGTTAACCGCTTGAGCGCCGAAGACAACGATATCGTCGCGCTCCCGGAGGAATTCCAGCACCGCATTGTGTAGCGTGGCTAATGGCAGAGGATCGCCCATCTTAAACTCCTGGAATGTCAAGACATCAGCACCAAACATGTCCAACTCCTCTGACTCGACGCGCACTCCGGGCCCCAAATCGCCGTACCGCCTGAATCAGCGGCGGTGAACAGACCGTTCGCTGGATTTCTTCGTTGGGCGATGTGTTTTTGTCGAATCAAGCAATGATCGTAGTGCATCATTCACCGCTGCGGAATCAGAGAATGCCTCGGCAACGTCGGGTTCAAGCATGACGACATTCGCACCCTCTTTCAAAATGCGTTTGTGATACTTGCCGCGGACAGCCTTTGAATAGTCAAAATCGTATTCGGCCCGTAAATCATCATCGATTTTTGTCTTAGCCTTCATGTTTTTTCCCGCCATCGCCTCAGCGGCAAGTATCTCCAGGACTAGGGCCGAGCAATGCCTTGAGAATAGTCTACCACATTGGCCTGATGGGGAAGACGTTCCGCTGGATTGCCCAAAAGCCGATTGATTCCTCCAATGGAACCCTCCTGCCCGTTCGTGTTACAACGCTCGTCTTGGCGTACGGCCTGCTGCGAGGCCGTAGTGGGTGCATGGCATTTGTCCACGGACGCGTTGCTTCCGTGAAACGCAAGAGGCATTTCCCCAATGAGCGAATTATCCCGGCGGACGGTGTTGAAGGCTACGGCGGCGGCGGGGATTGCGTCGGCGTTGAGTTCGGGGATGGGAGGCGGTGAGATGGCGGACGCGGCGCGGCGGGAGGTGATTCGTAAGGAGAACGCGAAGCCGGGGGCGACGGACTGGCAGTTGACGTATACGCGGGTGGATCCGGCGACGCAGTACCGCTGTCCGTGGATCGAGGGGTACGTGTCGCGGGCGAGCCTGCGCGCGGGGGAGTCGCTGGACATCATGGTCAGCACGAGGCCGGCGAAGCCGTTCACGATCGATCTCTACCGCATGGGGTATTACGGCGGCGCGGGCGCGCGGCACGTGATGGCGCTGGGACCCTTCGAGGGCGTGGCGCAAGAAGACCCGCCCGTGGGGGAGGAACGCCTGCGCGAGTGCCGGTGGACACCCTGCGCGACGATCACCATTCCCGAGGACTGGGTGAGCGGGGTGTACCTCGGCAAGCTCAAGCTCGTCGAGGGGCGCTGCGAGAGTTACATCATCTTCATCGTCCGCGACGACCGGAAAGCCGACGTGGTGTTTCAATGCAGCGACAACACGTGGCAGGCCTACAACCGCTGGCCCGACAACTATTCGCTGTACGACAACGAAGAGACCATCTGGGCGCTGAAACCCGGCATCCGCGTGAGCTACGACCGGCCCTACGGCAAGTATTGTCAGATCATCGACGCGCCCTTGTCGCAGGGGTCCGGCGAATTCCTGTTGTGGGAGTTTCCGCTGGCGTATTGGTTGGAGCGCGAGGGGTACGACGTGACCTATTGCTCCAACACGGACGTGCATGCCGATCCGGCTTGCGTGACGCGCGGGAAAGCCTTCATCTCCGTCGGCCACGACGAATACTGGAGTCTCGAACAGTTCAACCACGTGAAGGCCGGCATCGACGCGGGCGTGAACGTGGCGTTTCTCTCGGGTAACACCTGCTGCTTCGTCGCGCCCTTGTCGCCGAGTTCGACGGGACAACCGCACCGCACCTTCACGCGTGAGGGTTGCTTCGGCGGCATGAGCGAAAAGGAAGCGGCGATTATGGGTCCGTTCCCAATGGAAGGGCCGGACGAGCGCGACCTCATCGGCGCGCGGACGATTATCCCGTTCAACGGGTCCGGCGATTGGATTGTGTCGGACGACACCTGCTGGCTGTTCGAAGGCACCGGCATGAAGAACGGCGACCGCATCCCGGGGATCGTGGGGTGGGAATTCCACGGCGAACCCGCGCCGATCGAGGGGTTGAAGGTCATCGCCGAAGGCGACGCGATCAACGGCGCGGAAGAAATCGGCCATTGGACCGCGACCTTGTATCCGGGTCCGAAAGGCAACTGGGTGTTCAACGCGTCGACCATTTACTGGGCGCAGGGGTTGAGCAGTCCGCCGGGGCACATGCTGCCGTACTCGCACAACGGCCGGCCGCACGGGCCAGATGCGCGGGTCGATCGGATCACGCGGAACTTCCTCAACCGCGCGATTGGATGAAGGCAAGTAAGAATCAATTGCCGCGAAAGACCGCAAAGAACGCGAAAGGACAGTGACTTAAGAACATCCCCCTTGATCCCCCTTCGAAGGGGGAATTTGCATGCGTGAACTTGAGGTCTTGAAAGGCAGGCTTTGCTCCGATACTGGGTAGTGGCAACTCCTCGAAAACGCAACGCGAAGCGTTGCGAACAATTCCCCCTTTGAAGGGGGATCAAGGGGGATGTTCTTCAGTTATTCCGGTAGCATGTGGATGTGGAATCACTCGATAGTGCCGATGTTCCCCACCAAGTTTTGAAGATGGTTCCCCGCGTTCGCGAGGATGACGGTGCGGGTGCGAACGTGGGTCGTCCGTGGGAAGGCGTGGCAATTAGTATGCACGCGGTCTTTGGTGAAAGATGGATCCTCGCGAACGCGGGGATTCATCATGAGTTTCATGCGTGACATGCGCTGACGGCGAAAACCCAGGCCCTACGCTTGAATTTGGCGTGCGGTATCCGTTTAGCTTAGTCCCATTCATCGGTCGCGCTTGGCTGCTTCGTTCTTCGTCAACACCAGGAGCTTTGGCTTTGAAGACGTTTGATCTCCCCCGAATCGTTTCTCTATGTCTATTCTCCGCCTCGACTATCGCTTTCGCCGATCCCCCTTCGATGCTTGACACGATCTCGGTCCCCGAAGGTTTCCACGTGGAAGTAGCCGCGGGACCGGAGCTGAGTTCGTATCCCATGCTGATCACCCTCGATGACCGCGGGCGGTTATTCATCGCGGAGTCGTCAGGGAAGGATATCTCGGGTAAGGAGATGGTGGAAGCGCCGGAATGTGTGATCCTCATGCTGGAGGACACCAACGACGACGGCGTCTTTGACACGCGAACGGTGTACGCCGACAAGCTCAGTCTACCCATGGGCGTGTTGTGGCATCAGGGGAATGTATACGTTGCGTCCCCGCCGGATTTCTTCCGCTTCCGCGACACCGATGGCGACGGCGTCGCCGACGAGCGCGAAGTGCTGCTCACCGGATGGAACGTATTCAACACCGCCAGCCTGCACGGGCCATTCCTGGGTCCCGACGGCTGGTTGTACCTGACCCACGGTCGCCACGGCTACAAGATCACCACGAAAGAAGGCGACCTGCTTGAAGGTCTCGCGCCAAGGATCTGGCGTTGCCGTCCGGACGGGACCGGCCTCGAACGCGTCGCGGGCGGTGGGTTTGACAATCCCGTCGAACTGGTGTGGACCGATAGCGGCGATATGTTCGGCACCATGACCTACTTCACCGACCCGAAGAACGGCCAGCGCGACGCGTTGCTGCACTTCGTTGAAGGCGGGGCATATCCCAAGTACCACGAGTCCGTGTCCGAGTTTGTGCGCACGGGAGACCTCATGCCGGTGATGACGAAGTTCGCGCGGATCGCGCCTTCGGGGCTGGCGCTGTATCAGAGCGAGGCGTGGGGGCCGGAGTTTGAAGGCAACTTGTTCAGCGCGCATTTCAATCCCCACCGCGTGCAGCGGCACATCGTGCACCGCGAATCGGGAACCTACCGCACGGAGGACGCCGACTTCATGACCTCGTCGAGTTCCGACTTCCATCCCACCGACGTGGAGGAAGACGCCGATGGCAGTTTGCTGGTGTCCGACACCGGCGCGTGGTACGTGGACGCGTGTCCCATTTCGCGCGTGGCGAAACCGGAGATTCGCGGCGCCATATACCGCATCCGAAAGGACGATGCGCAACGGATTGACGATCCCTGGGGCAAGCGCGAAGGTTTGGACAAGTCGCGTCCCGCGAAACTGGCCGCGTATCTCGAAGACGCGCGGCCTCGCGTCCGGGCGCGCGCGCTGGAACTGCTCGTCGCGAACGGTGAGGATTCCGTGAAACCGCTGTCCAAGTTGATGCGCGACAGCTCGTCTGCGAGGGCGAAGACCGGCGCGGTGCGGGCGCTGAGCCGCATCGCTACCAACGATGCGCTTGCAGCGATGCGCGATGCTTTGAGTGATGCCTCCTACGAAGTGCGTATGGCCGCGGCGCACGCGCTCGCGATGAATCGTGACGCAGAAGCTGCGGCTCCATTGATCGCGCTGCTCAAGGATGCCGACCCTGGCGTGCGTCGTGAAGCCGCGCTGGCGCTGGGGCGTATCGGAGCGGCAGACGCTGCGCCGAACCTGCTCGCAGCTTGCGCAAATGCCGCCGATCGCTTCGAGGAACATGGTCTCATTTACGGCGCAATCGCGTTGGCGCAGGACGCCCCGGCTGCGGAGGCGTTGAAACACGATGCGCCCGCGGTACAACGGGCCGCACTGATCGTGCTCGACCAGCTCAACAGTCCGCTGCTGTCGAAGGACGACGTCGTTCCCTTCCTGGCTTCCGGCGATGAAGCCATGCGGAAAACGGGACTCTGGGTTGCGTCGCGGCATCCTGATTGGTCGGATGTGGTGATTGCGTTTCTTGAGGACCAGTTGCGCGGCGAAAGTTTTGAGCCTACGTCCGCGCAGTCCTTAAAGGAAATACTCCTGGCCTACGCGGGCGACGCGGCGGTCCAGGAACTCGTGGCCGGCATGTTGGGCGACGCAACAGTCGATCCTTCGCGGCGGCTGTTCCTATTTGATGTGCTCGATGCGGCGACGCTCAGCGAACTGCCCGAGTCTTGGGTTGCTGCGATTGGCGCCAACCTCGACGCTGCGGACGAGCAATTGCGCTGGCGCGCGGCGAACCTTATCCGCAGCCGCACGCTGACCCAGTTCGACGAGCGCCTCGAAACCATCGCCAACGATCCCGCCCAACCGATGGCGCTGCGGGTGAACGCCCTCGGGACCGTCATTCAACGCAACCCGCAACTCGGCAAATCGCAGTTCGAGATGCTGCTCTCTTGTCTCAGCGCCGACACGGAACCCGCCGTGCGCCTTGCCGCGGGTAAGGATCTTGCCAACGCGGATCTGAGCGTCGACCAACTCCGTTTGCTTGCGCAGGACTACTTGCCGAATGCCGACGCGCTGACCTTCTCCGCGCTGCTCGATGCGTTCCGGAAGAGCGAGGACGCGTCGGTAGGCTTTGCGCTGGTCGCGAGTCTCGAACACGCGCCCATCAATCCCAATCTCATTCCCGGCGGTGTGGATGATCTGCTTCATACGTATCCGGAACCGGTGCAAGAAGCCGCGGGCCCCTTGCGCGCGCAGGCCGAAGCCGAGGAAAAGGCCCGCATCGAACGTCTGCTGACGCTGGAGCCGCTGTTGGGCACGGGCGACGTGGGGCGGGGCCGCCGCATCTTCTTCGGCGACAAGGTCGCGTGCAGCACTTGCCACGCCGTGGGCGAAGAGGGAGGGCATCTCGGGCCGGACTTGACTTCGATCGGCGCGGTGCGCTCCGGTCATGATCTGCTGGAGGCGCTTTTGTTCCCGAGCGCGAGTTTCGTTCCGCCGTACGAACCGTATACAGTGGATACCGAATGGGAGACCTTTTCGGGGGTGATTGGGCGCGAGACCCAAGAAGCGATCACGCTCAAGACCGCTGCCGACGAAGAGGTGCGGATTCCGCGGTCCGAGATTCGGAACATGGCGCCTTCGCTGGTGTCGGTTATGCCGGACGGGTTGGATGTCGGGTTAACCCAACAGGAATTGTTGGACCTCATGGCCTTTCTCCAGTCTTTGAACAATGAGGTCTGGCTCTTGCCGGAGATTCGCGGCGCGAGCGAGCACTGACGCAATTAAGAATTATGAATTACGAATTCGGTATGCTTGGGGAGATGAGCGGGAATTGAATCTTGATGAACGAGGGAGGGGGTGAGCGAATGAAGAAGTTGAGATCGAATCAAAGCGGGGCGGACGCTTCGGCGCTGAGCCGACGCGATTTCCTCAAGCGCACGGCGGCAGCGACAAGCGCGGCCGTGGCCGCGCCGATGATAATCCCATCGTCCGCGCTGGGCCTTGGCGCATCCGTCGCGCCGAGCAACCGGATCGTCATGGGATGCATCGGCGTGGGCAGCCAGGGCACGGGAAACATGAAGGGATTCCTGAATTTTCCGAAGGCGCAGTTTGTTGCCGTATGCGACGTCGATCGCGGCCACCGCGAGAACGCGCAGAACATCATCAACGAAACCTACGGCAATAAAGACTGCGCCGGGTACAACGATTTCCGGGAGTTTCTCGAACGCGATGATCTGGATGCCGTGTCCATCGCCGTACCGGACCATTGGCACTCCATCCCGGCCATCGCGTGCGCGAAGAAGGGCCTGGACATCTACGCGGAGAAGCCTTTGGCGCTGACGATCCACGAAGGCAAGGCCATGGTCGAAGCGGTGCATCGCTACGGCGTCGTGTGGCAGACCGGCAGTTGGCAGCGCTCCAAAGAAAACTTCCGCAAGGGATGCGAACTCGTGCGGAACGGCCGCATCGGCAACGTGCACACCGTGCAGGTCGGGCTGCCCACGGGACATTCCATCGAGACGCAACCGGCAATGCCCATCCCGGACGGGTTCGACTACGACTTCTGGCTTGGGCCCGCGCCGGACGCACCCTACACGGAAAAACGGTGCCACTGGGATTTCCGCTGGATTCTCGACTACTCGGGCGGGCAGTTGACCGACTGGGCCGCGCACCATTGCGACATCGCAAACTGGGGCATGGGAACCGAGAACACCGGCCCCGTCTCGGTCAAGGCCGTCGGCGTGTTTCCGCGCGACGGATTGTACGACGCGGCCATCAACTACAATCTCGAATGCAAGTTCGCACCCGGCGCGAGCCCTGTTGCGCCTGACGGATTCACGCTATTGGTCGCGGACTCGGCGACCTTCCCTATGGGTACGCGGTTCATTGGTACCGAAGGCGAGCTATACGTCGATCGCGGCGATACGATCGAAGCCAATCCTGCCTCCATCCTTGACGAAGCCGTGGGCGAAAACGAGACGCGGCTGTACAAGAGCGAGAACCACGCGCAGAACTTCTTCGACTGTGTGCGCAGCCGGGAACAGTGCGTGGCGCCGATTCATGCGGCCCATCGCGCGATCACCATCGCCCATCTCGGAAACATCGCGATGCAACTGGGCCGTGAAGTGAACTGGGATCCCGCGGCGGAGACCTTCCCCAACGATCCCACGGCCGCGCGCAAACTGAAACGCGCAATGCGCGGCAACTGGCACATCTAGAGCGTGAGAACCGGCGCGGTTTGCGCCGCGCAAGGAGATAGCTAATGACACCGAATGGAATTGCAACGGCGGCGCTGGCGGGCGCGGCGTCTTTTGCCGCACCGGCGGCGATGACCGCCGAAGAGCTGCTGCAGACGATCGCATCATACGAATACGGACAGACCCGCGTGCCTCTGCTGGTGGCGGAAGAGTGGGTTCGCATGAATTTGGATTCCGAACTGAATCGCCGGGGCGTCGCATTCGCGCTGGCGGGAATTCTGGAAGGCAATGCGACTAAGGACGGGAAGCAGTTTGTTTGCCGCCAGCTTGCCGTCATCGGATCGGAGGAGAACCTGCCCGCCCTCGCGCCGCTGCTGCTCGATGCGCAAACGGCAGACATGGCGCGCTACGCGATCCAACGTATGCCGGGCGCGAAGGCCGATGCGGTCTTGCTCGAAGCATTGGACAAGGCCGCGGCATCTGCGGTTCCTGGGATTATCAATTCTCTGGCCGACCGGCGCACGGCCGCCGCGGTCGAGCCGCTGGCTGCGCGCGCCACGGGCGACGACGCCGTTGTCGCGGAATGCGCCATCGCGGCCTTGGGCAAGATAGGCGGTTCGGACGCCGCGAAAGCGCTCGATAAGCTCAAGGGCAACGTCGATCCGTCCCTGGAACGCGCCGTATCGAATGCGCAACTGCTGGTCGCGGAAGACCTGCTCGCGTCTGGAGATAAGAATAGCGCACTCAAGATCTATACGGCGCTGGCCTCGACCGATGAGGAAGCGCCGGTGCAAACGGCCGCGAAGCTCGGGCTTGAAGCGGCTCGCATGTAATCTCGTATCGACGCCGCCATCGGATTCAGGATTCGGTGGCGGCCGGTTCATATTTGACCCTCGGCCGAGGATTGCCCATTCATGAAACGCAAAATCGCCGTGGTTACCGTGCTGCTGGTCCTCGTCGTCGCTGGGCTCCTCGTGTGGCTCGCCATTCGGGTCGAGCGCCGGGTGGTGGGCCAGTATTTCGATTCAAAAGGCGTCCGCATCCACTTCACCGACGAGGGAGCCGGCGAGCCCGTGATACTCATTCACGGCTTCGCGGCCAATGCCGATCTGAATTGGCGCGTGCCGGGAATCACGCAGGGGTTGGCGGAGGACTATCGCGTGATCGCGCTGGACAATCGCGGCCATGGCCTTAGCGACAAACCTCACGATGTGGATGCCTACGGCATGATGATGGTCGATGACGTGATTCGGCTCATGGATCATCTCAAGATTGAAAAGGCCCACATCGTCGGCTATTCCATGGGCGGATTCATCGCGCTGAAGTTTCTTACGACTTACCCTGAGCGTGCGATCTGTGCGGCCCCCTGCGGTGCAGGCTGGGAACTTCCGGTCGATAGCGGTGACTTCAGCGACACCCTTGCCGGATCGTTAGAGGAGAACGGCGATTTCAGCCCCCTTTTCACCATGCTTGACCCGGAAGGTCAGGGGCTGGGACCGGTCGCAACGTGGCTGAGTAACCGCAAGCTGAATGCAGAGAACGACGTTTTGGCTCTCGCAGCGGCTATCCGCAGCCTTGATGCGATTGCAGTCCCGGAGGAAGCCTTGCGCGCGAATACTGTTCCCACGCTCACCGTAGTAGGGACGGACGATCCGCTTCGCGCCGGAGTCGATCGCATGACCGGCGTCATGAGCAATCATCAAGTCATTCATATCGAAGGGGCCAACCATCTCACCGCGCTCGGGCCCGAGTTGTTGCGGCACGTGAAAGACTTCATTGCCGCGCATCCCGCCACAGGGGAGGCAATTCCGGACGCAGCATGATAGACTTGATCGACTGAACCCGCAGCAATACGAGGTACCTATCCATGTTCAGTAGAATCCTGGCAATCGCCATTCTCGTCTCTGCGCTTGCGCCCTGCGCATTTTCACAGGACGTTGCCATTGCGACCTATCAGGTCGATGTGACTCCGCCGCTCGGCTCGCCGTTGTGCGGCGGCGGCGTCTTGCCCGCGCAGGTCGTGACCGACCCTTTGACGGCCCGCGGCGTCATCATTTTGCCCGAAGGCCAACAGCCCATCGTGCTGTGCGCGGTGGACTGGGTCGGCATTGCTAACAGCGGCCATGACGAGTGGCGCAACGCGTTGGCCGAAGCCGCAGGCACGGATGCGTCGCGCGTTGCGGTTCATACCTTGCATCAGCACGACGCGCCGTTCTGCGATTTCGACACGGAAGCGCTCACCGATGAACAGGGTATGGGCGGCCGTACGTTCAACGTCCCGTTCGCGCGCGAGTGCATCGAACGCACGGCCGAAGCCGTTCGCGAGGCCATGAACCAGACTACCCCCGTCACGCACGTCGGCGTCGGGACGGCGGAAGTAGAGAACGTAGCATCGAACAGGCGGGTACTGGGTCCAGACGGAAAAGTTCTGCACACGCGCTGGACGGCGACGAAAGACCCGGAAGTGCGCGCTTTCCCCGTGGGGACGATCGACCCCATGGTGAAAGCGGTCAGCTTCTGGAACGGCGACGAACCGCTCGTCGTGATGACGTACTACGCAACCCATCCGCAGAGTCACTATGGGCAAGGCGCGGTCAGCGCGGACTTCCCGGGGATGGCGCGGTCCATGCGCGAGGAAGCGCTGCCCGGCGTAAAGCACATCCATTTCAACGGCGCGGGCGGCAACGTGACGGCGGGCAAATGGAACGACGGCTCCCCCGAGAACCGTCCTGTCCTGGCCGGGCGTCTCGCCGATGGTATGAAACGGGCTTGGGATGCTACGACGAAGACACCGTTGTCCGCCGCGGATATTCAGTGGACGGTCGATAGCGTGGTGCTGCCGCCGCGCGAGGAAGTGACGCTCGAAGACGAGCGCGCGCGGCTCGCGGATCAAGCGCTTGACGACAACACGCGCATTCGAGCCGCCCGCGAAGTCGCGGTGTTGGAACGGCATGAAGCCGGAAAGAAGATCGACATTGCGTTGCTCCAACTGGGTCCCGCCCACATCGTGCACATGCCGGGCGAGCTTTTCATTGAATACCAACTCGCCTCGCAAGCCATGCTCCCGGAACATCCCGTCTGCATGGCGGCCTATGGCGACTACGGCCCGGGCTACATCGGCACCACCGTTTCCTACGGCGAAGGTGGATACGAAACGGGACTCTATGTGTCCCGTACCGCGCCCTCGGTCGAGAAAGTGCTGCTTGGCTCGCTGCAAAGGTTGTTGTCGGACTAGGCGACTCTTGATTTTGATGGGGTATTGCCTCACACTTATCGCATGCGCATGGCTGCAAGGGCGATAGGGGCGCGAGGTCTGTCCGCGTCCTGTTTACGTGTGAGCATTTGGGGAACGGTTGGTCTTTCGTTCCTGTTGAATGCCTTCGCGCAGGATGTTCCCTCAACCAGCGTTGAACAACGCATCCAAACCCTCGAAGCGGTCCTCGATTTCGTTGCGGAGCTTCGCGACGAGAGCGAATCTTCTGCCGAATCCGCGCTGTTTACACAACGCGTCGAGCCGATTCTTTCGGAGCACTGCTTCTCCTGCCACCAACCCGGCAAGACGCGCGCCGGTCTCGACCTGACTTCGCGCGATGCGTTGTTGCAAGGGGGCGATAGCGGCCCCGCCATTGTTTCCGGAAACGCCGCCGAGAGCTTGTTGATGCGGCTGGTTCGGCACGAGCAGGAACCCGCCATGCCGCACAAGACCGACCCGCTTCCGGCGGATGCGATTGCGGTGTTGGAAGCGTGGATCGATGCAGGCGCTCCATTCGGCGCGGTAGAAGTCGCCGCCAACGCTGAAACGGATGAGCTGCGCGTGACCGATGCGGATCGGGCCTTCTGGTCCTTCGCGCCGTTGTCCGAAGCCCAGCCGCCAACCGTAGGCAACGAGAGTTGGGTGCGCACGCCTGTCGATCGCTTCATACTCGCAGCGCAGGAAGCCGCGGGGATCGGACCCGCGGCGGAAGCTGATCGCCGCACGCTCATTCGGCGCGTGTATTTCGATCTGATTGGGTTGCCGCCGGACCCGGAAGCGGTCGAGACTTTCATCGACGATCCCGACCCGCAAGCCTACGAGAAGCTGGTCGATCAACTGCTCGATGATCCCCGGTACGGCGAGCGCTGGGCGCGCCATTGGCTCGACGTGGCCCGCTACGCGGACAGCGGCGGCTACGAATTTGATGTGGAACGTCCCACCGCCTATCACTACCGCGACTTCGTCATCCGCGCGCTCAACGAAGACCTGCCGTACGACCAGTTCGTGCAATGGCAGATCGCGGGCGACGAGTACGAGCCCGACAATCCTTCAGCCATTGCCGCGACCGGCTTCTGCACGAGCGGCCCGACGATCTCGAACCAGGAAAATGAGAAGAATCGCTACGACGAGTTGGACGACGTGCTCAGCACGACGGGCTCGGCCTTTCTGGGGTTGACCGTGTCCTGCGCGCGGTGCCACGATCATAAGTATGACCCCATTCCGCAACGCGACTACTACCGCATGCTATCCGCGTTCACATCGTCCAAGCGGCACGACGCCTATCTCACTTCGCGGGATGCCACGGAGAAGTACCAGGAGGAGCAAGCGGCGTGGGACGTGCAGCATAGGACTGCGGTCGACGCACTGACCGCCTTTGCCGCGCCGCTGCGCGAGCCAATTCGGATTGCGAAGATCGAAGCGCTTCCAATCGGCGACGACGAAAAAGCGCTATTGCTCGCGCCGCTGGACGACAAGAACGAAGCGCAAAATAAGCTGCTTGAGACTCACGCGAAAGCGTTGGCTGTTTCCGACGAAGAGTTACGCGCATCACTCGGTGAATCCAGCCAGGCGCATTGGGACGAGCTGGTGGCCGCGGTCACGGAAATGGAATCCAACAAACCGGTGGCGCCGCCGAAGGCGCTCGCGTTGACCGACGCGGGCGCGGAACCAGTCGAAAGTTATCTCCTCGCGCGCGGCGATCCCAATGCCAAGCAGGAGACGATCGAACTCGGGTTTCTCACCGTGCTGCCCGGTGGACAAGCGGACTCGTTTCAGCCAGCCGTATGGAAGCCCGAAAACGCCACGACGACCTTCCGCCGCCGCGCGCTCGCGGAATGGTTGACCGATGTCGATCAAGGCGCGGGCCGCTTGACCGCGCGCGTTATCGTGAACCGGTTGTGGCACCACCATTTCGGCCACGGCATTGTGCGCACCCCCAACGATTTCGGCATGCAAGGCGACCGGCCTTCTCATCCCGAGTTGCTCGACTGGCTGGCCTCCGAATTGATTCGCCGCGATTGGAATCTCAAGGCGATTCACCGCTGCATCGTGCTCAGCAGCACCTACCGCCAATCGAATGCATACGACGCCGCCAAGGCCGCCATCGATCCCGACAACCGTCTACTCTGGCACCGGCGTCCCGTTCGCCTCGAAGCTGAGGCCGTGCGCGACGCCATGCTCGCCGTGAGCGATTGCATCAATCGCGAAATGTACGGTCCGGGCGTGTTTCCGTACGTTCATCCCGACGCGATCGCGACGGGGTCGACGGGCAAGTGGCCGGTGGATGTGGTCGACGGTCCCGAGACATGGCGGCGCAGTGTCTACATCTTCATCCGCCGTTCCGCGCGCTTTCCCATGATGGAAGCCTTCGACATGCCGGACACGACCAGCAGTTGCGGACGCCGCATTCCCACGACCACGCCGACGCAGTCGCTGGCGCTGCTAAACAGCCGATTCGTCAACGAACAGGCCGGGCACCTTGCGGCGCGGCTGATCGACGAAGCGCCGGAGAACGCGAACGAATGCATTCGTACCGCATTCCACCTGACGCTGGGCAGGAGCCCCAAGGATTCTGAACTGGCCCGATGCGCCTCGTTTCTCGAAGAACAAACCAATCGCTATCGCGAACGCGAGCCGGAATCCGATCCCGGACCCGAGCGCCGCGCGTTGATCGACCTGTGCCAGACCTTGCTGAGTCTCAATGAATTCGTCTACGTGAACTGAATGGAGCTGACCGATGTGGCAATCTCATTCAACCGGACCTGAGCAAGCGCCACGGTGTTGCGACTTTGGCCGCAGCGAAGCGGTCTCCAATCGCCGCGACTTTCTGAAGCGCTGCGGCGCCGGATTCGGCATGCTCGGTCTTGCGGGGCTGTTGGAATCCCACGGCATGCTCGCGAGCGCCGAAACCGCCGCGCCGAGTCTGCTCCAGCCGCACTTCCCCGGCAAGGCGAAGTCGGTCATCTTTCTCTTCATGTACGGGGGGCCGAGCGCTGTCGATCTTTTCGATTACAAACCGGACCTCGACAAGCACGACGGCAAGAAGCTCGACTGGAAAGGCGAACTGGACACCTTCAACCCCAATCCGGGGCCTTTGATGAAGTCGCCGTACGCATTCAAGCAGTACGGCGAAAGCGGCGCCTGGGTGTCGGAGAAGTATCCCGCCCTGGCGAATTGCGTGGACGATATCGCCTTCATCAAGTCCTGCTATTGCGAGAGCAACAATCACGCACCCGCTTTGTTCCAAATGAACACCGGGATGACGCGCGTCGGGTTTCCCAGCATGGGCTCGTGGCTGTGTTACGGACTCGGCTCGGAAAACAACAGCCTGCCCGGTTACGTGGTCATGTACGACCCGCGCGGCGGCCCCATCGGCGGACCGCAAAACTGGGGCGCGGGATTTCTCCCGAGCACCTATCAGGCGACTCCGTTCCGCTCATCGGGAACGCCCATCCTTAATCTCAATCCGCAGCGAGGCATGACGTCAGACGACCAGCGCGCGCAGCTTGATCTCCTGGGAGAACTCAACGCCGTTCACGCAGCCGAGCACCCCGGCGAAGCGGACCTCTTGGCCCGCATCGAAAGCTACGAGCTGGCCTTCCGCATGCAGATGGAAGCGCCGGAAGCGGTCGATTTGTCGGCGGAATCGGAACACACCAAACGTCTCTACGGCATGGACAAGGACGAAACCAGATACTTCGGCACCCAACTGCTCATCGCGCGGCGGCTCGTCGAGCGGGGCGTGCGTTTCGTGCAGGTTTACAGTGGCGGCGGCCATCAGCAAGAGAGCTGGGATGCCCACTATGGACTCAAAGTAAACCACGACATGCATTGCGCGGAGACAGACGTGCCCATGGCGGGTCTGATCGCCGATCTCAAGCAACGCGGGCTGCTCGACGAGACGCTGATCGTCTGGGGCGGCGAGTTCGGGCGTCTACCGGTATCGCAAGGCAGCATTGGCCGCGACCACAACCCGGACGGATTCCTCATGTGGATGGCGGGCGGCGGCATCAAAGGCGGCGTGAGCCACGGCGAAACCGACGAGGTCGGCTACCGCGCCGAAGTCGACCGCGTGAGTGTCCACGATCTCCACGCGACCATCCTCGACCGCCTTGGCATCGACCACACGCGTCTCACCTACGAACACAACGGCCGCCGTTATCGGCTCACGGACGTGGCGGGGGAAGTGATTAAGCCGATTCTGGCGTGAGGCGGTGTATCCGCGGTGGGGAATAGGACGTATAGGACGAATAGGACCAATGGGACCTAAGATGTCTGTTCAATAACCTACGAAAAGCCGTGGCCATTCTGCTGTTCCTGCTGGCCGTCCGGTCCCTGTTGTCCCTGCAGTCCCTCTAGTCATTCGCCCTTGGCCATGTCCAATTGCTATGGTTAACCCCAGCTACAGATTCCTCTAATCCGGGGTTATCGCCATGCTACTGAGAACCTGTCTTCTTGTCTTTGTCTGCGTATCCGCTGCAATTTCGGTCCATGCCCAGGAAATCCTCGGCGTTCCGTTGAAACCCGATCCGCCTATCGCCGTTGACGGCGATCTCGGAGACTGGAGTTCGGTGCCGAACGCCATCCCCCTGAGCAACGTGGAGCAGGTGGTTTGGGGCGCGGGCATGTGGAGCGACGCCAATGATCTGAGTGGGACGGTACACCTGGCCTGGCGGCACGAGTACCTGTTCATCGCCGCTGAAGTCACCGACGAGACCGTGCGCCAGACCCAGCGCGGCGATTCGTTGTGGAAGGGCGACCACATCGAAATCTATCTCGACGTTTTTCCGGATACCGAACCAGACCGCACCGCCTTTGGTGAAGGCCAGTTTCAGATCGCCGCCAGCCCTGGAAACTTCGGGCAGACCGGAGACGCGTTGCTGGACACCGCGCCCGAGGTGTTCGTCTATCAACCCCAAACCGGCCCAGCGCAAGGCGCGTTAATCGCATCCGAACGAACCGAACGCGGATACGTAATTGAAGTCGCGCTGCCCTGGGCGCTGCTTGGTGTGGAGCCGAGCGACGGAATGACCCTGCGCGTGGAGGTCGGCTTGTCCGATACCGACAGTCCCGAACCCGCGCAGGAAGTCCTGATGACCGCCTCCGCAGACGCGTGGGAGCATACGCGCTCCCGCCTGCGGCTGGCCGCGCTGGCGGGAACCGACGGCGTCGCCAAGCCTGCCGCACAGGAACTACCCGTATTCGACGACTCCGAACTTGCACAGGGCGCGACGCAGGACTTCGCTTTTGCGGTCGACGAAGTTCCCCCGGGCAAAGAAGCGATCCTCGCGCTGAAGGCGCGCATGCAGACCGAACGCGTCGCCGGACATACCCCGGCCTTACGCGTGTACGTCAACGACGAAGTCATCGACAGCGATCGCCTCGTCAACAAACCGCTCCGCGCCAAGTCGCGCGGAGGCGATGTGTACTCCCTGGCCGCGGGCGACCGGTTCTCCACGTACTACAGTCCCGACTTCGAAAGCCCGGACTCCGACAACCACTACGGGTTGCTCGACGGCATCAGCGCCTGCGAATTCGAATTGATCGTGTCCGATCTGGTCCGCATCGGCGAGAACACGCTGCGCATCGAAAACGCCGCCGCCGAGTCCGTCGACAATCCGCTCGTCGTGGCCGATGGCAAGCTGTTGTTCCGCCCGCCGCAGCCTGCCGCGGCCGCCAAGGCCGGTCCTCCGGCCGGTCCGCTGAATCGATACTCGCCCGCGTCGAAACCAGTCGCGTTTGAAGCCAAGAATGTGGGGGAGGGCGTGATCCGCATTACAGTAGGCGATGACTCCTATGAAGTGGCATCGCGATTCTCCACGCCCAAACCGGAATGGGTTCATGGCTCCAACGACTACTTTGCATTTAACCGCGCCATGGAAATCAGGGACGGCGCGGTCATCGTGCGCGATACGTTCTCGAATCAAACGAACGAGAACCTGCCGATCATGCAACGCCACGAGGTCGCGCTGGATGCCCGCATGAAAGGCCTGTGGCTCTCGGGTCTCGAACAGGCGGCGTTGAGCGGAACCACCAACGAACCGGGTAACCCGACGACCTTTGCGTCGACCGAGACGACGGGAATCGGACTGCTGCCGTTGAGCGATGTCATGCGCGTGCATGCCGCCAACTACGGCGTCGACGGCATGGTGGGTCTCGCGGACAACAACTTCGTCTTGCAACCCGGAGCCGCCTACACCGCGGAATGGGCGATCGTGCCCGCCGATACGCCGGATTACTGGCGCTTTCTCAATGCGGCGCGTCCACTCGTCGGCGCGAACTTCCTCATCGACGGCGGCTTTGCCTTCTTCCGGGCGGGTCCGCTGACCGACGAATGGTCCGACGAGCAGACCACGAACTTCATCCGCTTCAAGGACGCGACGTACGCCTGCGCATCCATCGACTACCCGCGGTACAACGGCCAGTATCCCCACGGGACGGCCTTCCAGCGCATCAACCACGACAACTACCGCAACGCCTTTGCGCGCCGCCGCGAACTCGTGCCGGGGATTCAAAATCTCGTCTACTTCCACTGCTTCATCGACGTGACGGAAGACGGACCCGATCGTTTTGCTGATGCGCGACTCCTGCGGCCCGACGGAACGCAGGCGGACTACGGCGAAGCAGTACACAAGATCTACTTGCCTTTAGATACCAACTCCTACGGCCCGGAGATCGCGAAGAATGTCGACGTGATCCTCGAAGACATCGGCGCAGAAGGAGTGTATTGGGACGAACACGAGTACAGCCGCTGGACTTATCACTACGGCGAGCCCTGGGACGGATACACCGGCGACATCGATCCCTCGACCATGAAGGTCACGCGGTTGAAGTCCTCGGTTACATTGTTGACCGAATCCTGGCGGTTGGGCCTCGCCAAACGCATCCTCGCGGCGGGGCCGCTCATCGGCAATGGTGCGCCGTACACGCAGGCCATGGTGAGCCTGCAGTTCCCATGCTTCGTCGAGACGGGGAGCATCACGCACTGCACCAAGGCTCATCTCTATTCGCCCATCGCCCTCGGCGATCACCTGACGGAACGCAGCGAACTCGACGCCTACCGCACGATGCTGGCCGCGCTGGACTACGGCTGCGTTTATCATTGGTATAACGACATGACCGTGATTCCCACGCATCCCCACCTGACGCGGTACATGTTTCCCATCACGCCGCTGGAACTGCACGAGGGCTACCTCATCGGCAAGGAACGCATCATCACCAACAAGAGCGGACTCTTCGGGTGGGGCGACGCGTCGGAACACGAAGTCCACGTCTTCGACGATGCGGGCCGCGAGGTGGAGGACTTCGATGCGCCAATGGTGACGATCGATGGCGCAACATATACGGAACTGCGGATCGCGAAAGACTGGTCGGCGGCCATCATCCGCAAGTAGGGGGTAACTATGAGAATTGCGCGACTGCCGATACTGACCGCCGCGCTCGCGTTCTGCGCCTTTGCGGTACGTGCGGAACTGACGTTGAGTTTACCGTCCCACCGGACGGCCTTTGAACGAGGCGAAACGGTCACGGTTCGAATCAATGCTCCCGGGTCGTCCCCGGTACACATCGACGTGAACGGATGGTTGAGCGAGAACGTGGCGGTACGTGACAATAAGGCGGAGTATCAGTTCGACTCGACGTTGCTTCGTTCCGGCGAGTATCTCGTGCGCGCGCGGACCGGTGAGGGAGAGGAGGCGTTCTTGCCAATAACCGTCGCGGCGCTTCATGACGCGGAACGTATCCCCGTCTGGCGCTGGGGCGGCGGCGCGGGCATGGACTTCCCCTGGTGGCAGCAGCGCGGATTTACGGGGGCATTTATACAGTCGCCAAAGGACCCATTCGAACCGGACGACTCGATCGTGCGGAGTTACGGCCGTGCCTTCGACGAGGCTACGCGGCTCGACTTCGACCTGGGTTTGTATTTCCGGACGCTGGATTCGGAATCGCTCACGAAAGACGAACCCAATCTTGTGCTGCTTCCCAACGGCACGCGCGGCGACAAGGTCTATCCGCTCGAACCAGCCGTCATCGATCATGCCGTCGACGTCACGAGGCGCAGTATGCAAGCCTGGGCGGAGTATCCCGGCCTTCGGCACGTCATGCTCAACTCGGAGTGGCAGACGCCATTCTGCCTCAATGATGCGGCGATTCAGGACGCGCAGAACGAGATCGGTCTCGACGTCCGTGAGTACATCGATGAGAGCGGACGTCCCATGCCGATTCCGGCGGACGTGATCGTCGATGGCGTCATCCCGGACGATGAGCCGCACTACCGCTTTCTCCAATGGTGGTGGCAGCGGGGTCATGGCACCGCCGTCGTAAACCTTGCGCAGGGCGCGGTCGTGGACGAGTACCGGCCCGACGCAATCACCTGGCACGAGCCGTACCGCCTGGCGCCGGTGCGCAACGCGGCGAAAGGACTTGACTGCATCGCCACGTGGACCTACGGGCATCCCGACATTAAACGCCTCTGTTACACGACCTACCTGCAAGCCGCAGCCCGGCCTGCGCAGCAACTCGTGCAGCAGGACATCACGCTCTTCGTCTACGGCCGCTATGCGATCGCGCTGGACGAGTCGACCGCGGACATGAGCCAGGATTTCTCCGGCGGCGATCCCTACTTCACGGCGGGGCCGGACTACGCGCGTCAGGCGACGTGGCTCGTCATGTCGCAGCGTCCGGACATCCTGTGTTATTACTCGGCGGGCGCGCTGTCGCCCGACAATCCAACCTTGGACCCCAGCTACGCGTCGCCGGAGACTTTCGACGCGATCGGACAGACCTGCGACGAACTGGTCAAACCATTCGGTCCGGCGATCCGCGCGAGTACACGCGTTCAACCAGAGGTAGCGTTGCTCATGTCGGCGGCGTCGACGTGGTTTTCGGCGAGTCCGAATCTGCCCGGGTATCCAAACGAACAGACCCTGCCGTTTGCATCGCTGTTGATGATGAACCATGTGCCCTTCGATGTGCTCCTCGACGAAGACATCGCGGAGGGGGCGTTGGAGCGATACCGCGTGCTCGTGTTGCCGCGGGCGGACACCTTGACCCAGTCGATGTACGACCGCATCAAGGTCTTCGCGGAGGCCGGCGGTACGGTCATCGCCGACGCCTTGCGCGCCGACATCCCCGGCACGCAACGCACGAGTTTCGATTTCGCCCCGTTGCAGAAGGTGGACGGCAGATCGCTTGCCGAGGGCGATGCCATGACGGCCGAGGAGATGCGGACCATGATGGAAGGCTACTCGTCGGAACTGGCGGCGCTGTTGGCCGGCGTTGCGCGGACGGCCGCTTCGGAAAGCCCGCGAGTGTTGACGAATTCGCTCGACGCCGGAGACGCGCGCTACCACTTCTTCGTCAACGACGACCGGACCTACGGTCCGCGGTTTGGTGAGTGGAAACTGCGCTTCGAACTCGGCGTCCGCCAGACCGCGCAGGTCAGCATTGACGTGACGGGGCGGCCTGTCCTGTACGACATGCTCCAGCGCGAGGAAATCGCATACGAAACGTCGGGCGGCTGGGCGCGATTCGCACTCGATATCCCCGCCGCAAGAGGCAAGCTGATCGCCTCCCTGCCGGAAGCCATCGGCAGCGTGCGGATCACCGGTCCGGAAAGCGCCACAGCGGGACAACCCGTGGATCTGACTGTTGAAGTTCTGGGCGCATCCGGAAGTCCCTTCAAGAGCGCGCATCCGCTGCGCGTCGAGGTACGCAATCCGCGCGGCGGCGAATCCGAATGGTCCCGATACACAACGACCCGCGACGGGGTCTGCGCGTTCCGATTCGTTCCCGCGATCAACGACGCGCCGGGGAATTGGGAGATGACGGTGACCGAACTGGTCAGCGGAAAGAAGGCCGAGCACCGCGTTGAGTGCGCCGGGTAGAGTCGTGTCGCGTTACTTCGTACCCCGCGCGGCGGCGTATTCTTTCGCGAACGCGGCGCCGTCATAGGATACCCTCGCCTTCGCGAGATGGTGCATGGGTACGGCCTTGTTGCCATTCGTCCACGACAGTTTCGCCGCCAAGGCGCAAAGTTCCGGTTCGACCAGTGCTTCGATAGGTACGGGCGGTTCCGCGGCGTCCCCGGCCAGGTAGGGCAGAACGCACTCCAGCAGCGCGCGATACAGGTTGGCCGAATCGACGACGAATTGGGTGACGCCCTTGTTCGTGATGATGTCCGCGTGGAAGGGGATCCATCCGTCCATCTTTCCGATGACGAGGATGCCGACTGCGCCGTTTCCCCACGTGACTTCGATGCGCCGTTGTACGCCCTGACTCAGGTGGCGGACCGTTGCGATGCCGGGTCCGAGGATGCCGCTTAGCAGGGCGTACGCGTGGATACCGTAGTTGTACTCGTCGACGCCGCATCCGCAAATGACGGTGTGCGGCGTTCCGCGCTCGTCCTCGGGGATGGCCAGCCAGTCGCGCGTTTCGTAGCAGAATCGCAACGACGACCCGCCGCTGATGCGCGCGCCTTTACTTACCCATTCCACAATCTGGCCGATATCATCGATGTTTCCCGCAACCGGCTTGTCGAGCAGCACGGACTTACCCGCTTCCACGAAGGGCCGCGCCTTGGCGATATGCGTATCCCAGTCGCAGCCGTGGATGATCGCGCAGTCGACCTCGGGCACCATCGCTTCGAGCGAAGGGTATACGGTGGGGATATTGTGGTCCTCCGCGAACTTCTTGACGTATTCCGCGGAATGCACCGCGCCGCCGTCCCAAAGTCCCACGACTTCGTGCCCAAGTTCGCGCTCGATGGGAATCCAGTTCTGGGGATGAGACGTGTCGACGTCGACTACACCGATTCGCATACCACTACACCCTGTTCTTGTCCGCGACTTCGGCCACGATGCTTGCGGCCAGTTCGCAGTGTTCCGGTTGATACTTTTCACAGAAGGTCGACCAGCGGATGAAGGTTTTCAAAAACTCCGTCGCCGTCGGGCAACTCTCCGCCGAATACGTGTACTCCCGCGATGCAGGCGGCATAGTATAGGGGAACCGCTTGTCCGCAATCTTTTTGTGCAGACAAGTCAGCGCCGCCGGCATGAGGTAATACTCGCCCATGCCCGCGCCGGGAATGCCTGCCTCGGCGAGCTGGTTTGCGAAATCTTCCGTGCTGCACGCAAACGCGTCCGCGTCGATATTGAATCCCGCCATCCAGCAGGAATAGACGTTCGTCGATTCAGGAATGGGTAGCGGCGCGATGCCCGGAATCTCGCCGAGCTTCTGGTAGAGCAGCCGTACCATTGCATCGCGGTGAGTGACCTGTTCCCGCACGATCTCCAGTTGCGCCAGGCAAATCGCCGCCGTGCAGCCGGGCATGCGGTAGGCGTAGCCCACGTCCGCGTGAAGCCGGCCGAAGTGGGGCTGCATGACCGCGCCGCGGCTTTGTCCCAAATAGCGCGCGCGTTCGTACAACTCCGTGTCGTTGGTGACGAGACAACCGCCGGTGTCGGACCCCATCGTCTTCTCGGCGTCAAAGGAGAAACACGCGGCGTCGCCCAGCGTGCCCGCGATACGCCCCTTGTACTCGCCGAAGACCGCTTGGCATACGTCTTCGTACACCTTTAAACCATGCTTCTTCGCGAGCGCGTTGATGCCGTCCATGTCGTTCATGAGGCCCGTCATGTGGACACAGAGGATTGCGCGCGTGCGGTCCGTGATGCACGGCTCGATGGTGGCGGGGCCGAAATTGATCGTACCCGGTTCCGTGTCCGCGAAGATAGGGATGATCCCTTCGGCGAGGAAGCCTTGCACCGTCCCGTAATCCGTGATCGGACTCACGATGATCTCGTCGCCCGCTTCCATACCCGAGGCCAGGGCGAGCACGTGCAGCGCCGGCGTGCATCCCGGCGTCCCGATGCAATGCTTCACCCCCAGCGCCTCAGCGAAGGCCTTCTCGAAGCGCCCCATCATGTCGGCCGTCAACCCGGAATCGACGACCTCCTGCACGTACTTGAGCGCGTTCGGTCCCATCGTCCGCGGAAACGATACCGGCAACTTGCCGACTTCGCCCAAGTGCGCCTGCGCGCCCCACTTGGCCGCCTGTAGTTTTTCTGCCATGGTTCGGGTCTTGCCTTTCTCTCGCGATGCCTGCGGCGGCGGCGTGTCCCGAGTCTTCCTAACCGTCGGGTCCCCAACTCGCAACAGCTGCCGTTCTTGAAGAACATCCCCCTTTATCCCCCTTCGAAGGGGGAGTTACATTAGCGCCGTTCTTTGGGCGCTCATGAGGTTGGTCGCATTATATCTATTGCGGGTCGTGCGCTGAAAGGACACCGCGGCGCGGTGGTGACTGAGATTGGGGAGGGGTGCACCCCTGTTCTTTTGACGATTCAAGGGGGAGTAGGGTCGCGGCGTGTCTGGGATTGGTTGGCATGGGCGAAGTTCTCCCCATAAGTTTGGCGCGGGATGTTGCACAAGCGTTCGGCGTTGAGGAAGACGCCGGGCGGCTGGAACCGGCTCAGTATCTCGATCAGATGGAACCTACAGGAGCAGAAAGGAATAATAAGAATTACAGGGCTGCTTCCTAATACAGAAGGATTACGTAGGCGTTTGCCGTCGGTCATGTGGGAAGCACCGTTAGTATTCGGGCCCCGCAGCACTCCGTCGAATCAACCGAAGGAGGTCCGCCATGAGATTGCGCACCCCAATTTTTGCATTGATCCCGTTTGCTTTGCCTGCGTTCGTCTCCCACGCCACAATCGAGGTGACTGACCGGCACGTTGCGTTTTCGGACCAGGGGGAGGTCATCAAGAAGATTGAGCTCAGCCCGAGGACGTACGGCCAGGAGAATAGTCTGTATGTCGAGGACAAGGTTTTTCACAACGACGACTATGCGTTGATTTACCGCGGGTATCGTCCGCCGAAGATTGCAACGCATTTTACGGATGCTGACCGAATCGAGATTTACTCCTCCGATGGGACGGAGCTGTTTGCGATTACGGAGAACCCCCATTGGTACGTGGGAAATCAATTCCTGTTTGCGGACGATTGGGTGGTGATTCTCAATGAAAGGGATGGTGTCATTAATGGTTTCGTCTTCATAGATATGAAGGAGAAAACGAAAGAATACGAGTCCCTTCACCAGCACGGGGAAAACCTCATCCACGCATTTGTTGTTCCGGCCACCGAAACGGACGGCGAAAGTCGCGTCTGGATAATCACGGGGCGCGACTCTTGGGGCGATACGCAGGCTATCACGAAGGTGGACGGCCAAGGCGAATACACAAGAAGCTACACGTTTTCGGGAGAGTACTCGGCTCATCCGCTGGAAGACGACCTCGAACTTAGTGAAGTTCAGGGTGAACCCACGGCCTATACCTACGAGCAACGTTTCGAACACGAGCGGGCGTTGGACAGTATCGAAAGTCTGCGGACCGCTGTGGTGGATTTCGCCAATCTGGTTGAGCGACTTCGCCGACGTGAAAACAAGAACGTCCTCAGCGATGACGTGCCGGAACTGGAGGGCATCGACACTTCGGATTGGGAGACGCTGAATCTTGGACTGCCCAACCGCCTTGGCATCATCGACGGCACAATCCATAAGCAGAAGTACCTGATCGAGAAGCTCGAATACGAACTGGCGCGCGAACGAAACGACGGCAGCGACGAAGGCGAGGCCAACGAGAAGAAAGCCTACTCGGACTATCAACAGGCGTTGTCGAGGTTCAGGCACTTCTGGGAAAACTTCAGCATCGCAGATTGATGGGTCTGGTGGATGGGCAGTGGTGCGTTCCCCGTCCTATGGAAGCAGGTCGTAGTCCAGCGCTTGCGTTTTGCCGTATTAGCCCCGGAGGGGCGGAGGATTGTAGCCCAGGGTGGAGCGAGGCACGAGCGGAACC
>BTVY01000032.1:0-84590 GCA_045863335.1 Candidatus Hydrogenedentota bacterium
GCACCAAGCCTGTAACCAGTTGGAATTATTCAACTTTTAACCGGACACCAGTGATAGTGCATACATTGTCTATCTTGATTCTCGTGTTGGACGGTACGATCCTGGCGCCCGACGCGTTTGGTTGGCCTGACCTATTCTTAATGGCAGTCGATTTCCCCTTGATTTTTGTCCACGTTGAACTCCCATTGACGTATTCACCACCGCTTTTTGTTCTCTACATCCTAGTCGTCGGCGGAATTCAATGGTTTCTTTTGGGTGCCCTTTATGGAACTACCAGCGGCTGGTTAATGCGCACGATGCACCGGGCACTGACCCAGGAAGGCCCCGTCACGTGAAACTTGCCCGTGTCGTCGCTCAGGTTATCGCCACCCAGAAGCACCCTTTCTACGAGGGGCAAAAGACGTTCATGGTGAAACATGTAAACCTCGAGCGCCAAGAGCAGGGCGCCCCCTTCGTCGCGGTGGACCGGGTTCAAGCCGGGGTGGGAGATTTGGTACTGTTAATGCAAGAAGGCAGTTCCGCGCGGCACATGTTCAATGAACCCGAAGCGCCGGTGCGGAGTACTATAGTCGGTATCGTGGACCACGTGGAGTTGGCGGATTGATGACAGAACTGGAACTTCGCAAGGTGATTTGCGAGGCGGGACGGCGGCTTTACGAGAAGAACCTCGTCGCCGCCACGGACGGGAATATCAGCGCGCGCTTGGGTCCCAATCGGTATTTGTGCACGCCCAGCGGTGTCTCCAAGGGATACATGCATCCCCGAGACCTCGTTATCGCCGACGGCAAGGGCAACAAGATCGCGGGCGAGGGAAAGGTCACTTCCGAGTTCTTTACCCATTTGGCGGCCTACGAGGAGCGCCCCGAGATGAGCGCCGTCGTGCACGCCCATCCGCCTAAGGCTATTGGGTTTACGCTGGCGGGGGTGTCCCTCGCCGACTGCGTCCTGCCCGAGGTCGTGTATACCATCGGAGGCGTGCCTACCACCGAGTATGCCACCCCGGCCACCCCGGAAGGCGGCAAAGTTATCCGTGAACTCATTCGCCAGTGTGACGCAGTACTCATGGACCGCCACGGGGCCTTGACGATTGGAGTGAGTGTAATTGATGCGCTCCACAAGATGGAAAAGATCGAGCATGCAGCGGAAACGCTGCTGACGGCCCACCTCTTGGGGAGAGTTCGCCGGCTCGAACGCGACGAGGTCCAGAAGCTTTACCAGGTTCGGGACGCCTACGGTGTGTCCGGAAGAGCCTTCAAGTGCGCGGAATGCGGGTGTACGGAACCAGCGCCTGAATCGTCCAGTAGCTCGGATGCACTGGATTGCGCGGTGGCCGAAACCTTGGATGTGCTGGGTCGCGGGTAGCAGATTACGGCCTGCAACTTTTGCACATTAAACGGAATTAAGCGTATATAGAGAGTTACTAGTTTGCGAAAGAATCGCTTGTTTTTTTGGGGGAACTCCGGTACTATAAGCATGTTACAGGCAGAATCGGGGCGGCGTGCGCGCGGTAAGGTATTGAATTGATGATGGTTAGCAGGGGCGCGCGCTCCCGGGTGCGAGCCCGTTGTGCAATTTACCGAATGGTGTAGAATGGCACGAGAGGATCTCGTGTAAAGCGATACACGAACGCAGGCGCAGGTGTCGAGGGCGACCTTCGGCGAGTCAGGAGATTCTTACAGTGGATTCCGGCGGTCCCAGAAACAACGAGAAGATGCGGCTCTGCCCGAGTTGCCGCATGGAGATCAGCGTCCTCGCGGTCAAGTGCAGATTCTGCGGGGAGAGCGTAGGCCGGCCACGCGACGAAACGCGCTCTCTTACCATCGACGATCTCGGCGGTGAAACCATCAAGCACTATGCGCCGTCCAGCAGCGTCATGGAAGCCATGGAGGCCTTCCGATCCGAGACGGAATTCAAGAGCAATCCCCCGGAAGATGCCACCGCCAAGCGGTCCATTTTCGGCATCGGCAGCAAGAAGAGTAAGACGGACTCGAACGCTCCGGCGAGAGACCCGAGTATGCCCGAACTCGACGAGCGTAGCCAGGCGCTCGCGTCCATCGTCCTGCCATCGTCGCCGCCCTCATACTCCCGGCCCGCAATCCAGCAGCAGCCTTCTTGGATCAAGAAGGTCGGCGTGTTTGCCGGCCTGGTCGCGGCGATTGTCCTCCTTTACATCGGGGGCGGCCAGGTCATCGCGTATATCAACCGGGAACCGGAACTCCCTGAACGGTTGCTTCGAAACCCCGCGGCAGCCATGCTGGAACAGAATCAGGATCCCCTCGCAACCTTGCAGGAGGCGGTGAACGCGCTGCGGAAGGAAGAGCACCCCGAGAACCGCGCCATCCTGGAGAAAGCGCGCGGTCGGGTGATCGAACTCATTCGGTCCGCCCAGTATCCGGACCAGTGGAGCGAAGACGACCTTGCGCACGCGTCCCGGCTGGCGAACCAGGCGTTCCGGATCGATCCCGCCCTCGCGGAGATGAAGGAAGAAGTAGACGCAGACACTTTTGCATATCGCATGGTTCTGCGTAACGTGCAGGGAGATACCGCCACGTTTCAGCTTAGTCCGCGGTCCGGGCAGACCGAAACGGGGTCCAGCATAACGGTACGCCGCGGAGATTTGGTGCAGGATCGGTTTGAAGTGGTCGACATTCGGGGGAATTCCGTCCAGGTGCGCGATACCTTGCGCCAGGACCGGCTGCTGACGTACTCCGTGGGCGCGAACACCCAGATTACCTCCCCGTAAGAATGTCGATTCGCACGCGGGATGCCGCCGGTCCGGCGCGTGTGCCACATTCCGTGAATCCCTAATCCGCTCTGTGGTAAGATTCGCCCGCTTGTTCAGTATCATTGTCGCCGCTTACGAACGATTCAAAACCAGTTGCGCATGAAACGTTACCCGCGACGGGGTCACCGCCTCCCGGGAAATCGGGTATCGATGAAGCACGTCCGGGCGGTGAAAAATGTGGGATAGGAGCCCTTCGACACTCATGATGAAATCTAAACCGATCCTGTATTCATCCGTACTGCTCTGCGTCCTCCTGGTGGCGCCGTCGTGCTCGCGTTTCGGTGGCGGAGGCAGCGACGCTGCGCCGGCCATGGTATCCGAGACCGTTTCCAAGGAGACGCGCGAAGCGGAATTGCGGAACTTGGCGGGCGAATACATCCGTCAGACGGGCGGTGAGGAAGGTCGAGGCCAGGTCATCAAGCGGAACCCCTACTACTACAAGGAATACTCCCTCTATCCGGAAGGCGCGTCGAACCTGACGGTGGACATCCAGGAGAAAGAGTCAAGAACCGTACCCTACGTCGGCCAGGTCGAAGTCAGCAAGCAACGCTTCGCAACGCGACTCCATCGGAAACGCGACGAAGCCTCGGCTGATTCAAACTTCCTCAGAGACACCGGCACGGAGACGATAACCTTTGAACTTCGCAGCCAGCGCTGGGTTCGCGTGGGCAGTCTGTTTGTCGCGGAACGAACGGAAGAACTCGTGAACGGCGAATGGGTGCCTGCGCAGGAAGAAGTCGAGCGCACGGTCGCCGAAGAGGAGACGGACGGCAACTGGTTCCAGCGTGCTTGGTCCTCCATCACGGGCCGGTGAGGCTCGGCCATGGCGCGCTGGCATACGCGACATATCGAGCGGGTGCTTCAAAGCGACGACCGGCACGATGCGCGCAATCGGTTGCAGGCCAGGTTTACTAGCGGCCGGACTCCGCGATGACCGGCGTGGGGGACAGTGTGGCGCGGCGATGGGGGTACCTGGAGCGCCTTATTATCGTGGCGGCCGCGTTGCTCGCCCTTTGGGAAGCGAGCGACGGGGTCAAAGGTGACCACGCCGTAAGCCGGCTCGCCAGCGTCTACAGCCTCACGGCGTACGGCTCCTGGTTTATCGACAACCCTGATGGATCGACTCCAAACCCCTTCGAGTCGCAGACCATCGACAAGGTCATGGTCCGGGGTGAAATTGCCGACGGCGTGATACGCGGCGGCCGTATCATCTCGAGCAAACCGCCCATGCTCCCCCTTATCATGACCGGCGAATACCTTGTAATGCGGTCGCTGGCGGGGTGGGATCTCAACGACGAGCCGGACTTGCCCCGCATTGTATTCGTCATGACGCTGACATTGGTCGGGGGCGCCTATCTCCTGACCCTGGTGTTCTTCTGCAAGACGATGACGCTCTTGTCCATTCGGCCCGCCGTCCGCGTCTACCTCCTGATTGCCCTGGCGTTTGGGACGCAGTTCTGGGGGTTCAGCGGGAAGCTGAGCAACCATGTGCCTGCCGCCGGGTTGTTGGTCGTGGCCATTTACTTCGCCTTGGGCCTTGCAGGTGGCTTGCACGCGCCGAAACCCTGGCGATTCATGGCTTTTGGACTCGCGGGCGCGTTGACCGCCACAATCGATCTGCCGATGGCTGTGTTCGTCGCCCTCGCCGGCTTTCCGCTCCTGATACGGTTTCCCGGGAGGACGGTACTCTGGGTGGGCGTGAGCGCCGGCAGCGTTCTCGCGGTTCATTTCGCCATCATGTTTTCCGTCACCGGGAGTCCGCTCCCCGTGCAAGTTCGCAAGGAAACCTACTTCTTTGAGAACGCCTACTGGCGCCATCCCATGGGCATCGATGCGCTCAGCGAGCCGAAACTAGCCTACCTCTTTCACATCTTGATCGGTCGCGCGGGAATCTTCTCCCTCTATCCTGTGCTGCTCGCAGGAGTGGCGGGGGCCGTTGCTGCCCTTCGGCGCCCGCGTCAGGCTTGGCGTACCGCGATCTTACTCGGTGGCGCCGGGTTTTTGTTCCTCGTGTATTACTACGTATCGAGGACAAACAACTACGGGGGCGAATCCTACGGATTTCGGTGGTTCATTGGTGCGATGCCCATTCTACTGCTCATGGGTGCTCCACTCCTCGACCGACTGCGCAAACGATGGCATTGGGCATTTCTTCTGGTGTTGCTCGCGGTATCGCTCTACTCGGGTTGGGAGTGTGCGCAAATCGACTGGGAATCGGGCCGGGAGTGGACGTCGCGCATCTTTGGTCCGGCTTACTATCACATCCCTTGACACTGATCCGCTGGAACTAAGAAGGAAAACCTTGTGTCCCGGTCATGTAAACCTCCGATCCGTTTCGTGATTTAATTGATTTTGCGCCGCGATTACTTCGATAGAGCCGGAAATACTTGACATATAGCACAGAGGCCAGTAGTCTGGTTCTGGCTGGCTCATGATTCGCGGTTCGATTGCCGCTCCTCCGCGCACGACGGAGAGCGGATGTCAATGCCGGTTGAGAATCGTTTGCTTCTGGTTAAGCTCGCATCGGTTGGGGTAGGTGGTCTTGATAAAGTGTGCTGTGTCTGGCCGCGATTTCCCTATGGTCGTCATCTCGGAATCCACCACCCTTAAAGGGATATGTTTTCTGGACGCGGGCATGAGGTGGAAATCATGACCACCGAACGCAAAGTTACCGTTGGTTTTGCGATTGGTGTCGCGTTCATGGTCGCCTTGGGAAGCACTGCCTGCTGGAGTGGGTGGCAACTTTATCAGAGCGCCCAGTTGCTGGACCACGCGTACGAAGTCCTGCGTGGCATTGAAGATCTCCACATCCAGCTTCTCCGTCTGGAAAGCCAAGTTCGCGGCTTCGCGCTCGGAGATGCTGAGTCGTCGCTTGATGGTTATACGGATACATACGACGCAATTATGGCGCGGTTGGAAGAACTGAGCGGATTAACGAAGGAGCATCCCGCCCAGACGGAACGCCTTGCGCTTCTCACGCCGAAGGTTCACGACAAGATTGCATTCATGAATACCATGATCGAGGCCCGTAACCTGGGGGGCGCCCCTCAGGTAAGCGCGTTGGTTGTCTCCGGCGAAGGCACCCGGCTGATGCGGGAATCCGTCGAACTCATCCACGCGTTCGAAGAAGAAGAACGCAGTCTTCTTGCCGAACTCAACGAAAACGCCCTTGTGGAAGGCGTACGAACCTTCACACTGGTCACCTGTGGATGGCTGGTTGCTTTCATTTGGGCGGCGATTTCGGGTGTTTCCATTCACCGGGACCTGTCGGCGCGGCGGAGGATGGAGCGGGCATTGCAGGACAGCAACACCGCTTTTGCCTTGGTCAACGCACAACTCGAGGCGAGCAACAAGCAATTGGAAGCGTTTTCCTATTCGGTATCCCACGATTTGCGGATGCCGTTGCGCGCGATTGAGGGGTACTCCCAAATGCTTCTCGAAGATCATCGGCATGCCTTGGATGACGAGGGACGTCGGTTGTTGGGTGTGGTGCGTTCCAGCGCGGAGGATATGGAGAAGTTGATTCGTGATTTGCTGGAGTTTTCGCGACTCGGCAGGCAGCCGCTCACGCTCAAGAAGGTAGACATGCAAGAGATTGCCGAACAAGCGTGGAAGGAGGTGTCTGCCGCCAACCCCATTGCCGCGGCCGAAGTCGCCATTGACGATCTGCCGACGGCCCGTGGCGACGCAAACCTGCTCCGGCAGGTCCTTGTGAACCTCCTGTCCAACGCGGTCAAGTTCTCGCGTGACGCCGAATCGCCGCGCATTCACGTGGGCGCGCGCAGAGAGAACGGAGCCGTTGTGTACTATGTTGAAGACAAGGGCTGCGGCTTTGATATGCGCCACGCGGACAAGCTCTTCAAGGTGTTTCAGCGGCTCCATCGACGGGAGGAGTACGAAGGGTCGGGCGTAGGCCTTGCCCTCGTTCACAACATTATCCGCCGCCATGGCGGAAGGGTCTGGGCCGCCGCTGAACGAGGCCAGGGGGCCACGTTTTACTTCACGCTTCCCGCGCAATCGAATGCGACGCACGCAAACGGCGGGCCGGTATCGTGATGCGACGGGTCAAGCAGCGCCGTTCCGCATCATTCATGGGGAGCGCGTTTCATGGCGAGCGGTAGTTCTGCCATTCCCCTCCACGTGCTGTTGCTGGAGGATGTGTCCACCGACGCCGAGCTCGTGCTTCGCGCACTTCGCAATGACGGTCTTGATGTGCGCCATGTGCATGTCACCAACCGCGATGACTTCGAGCGCGCCCTGAGTGAACTGGAGCCGGACATCGTCCTCTCCGACTTCAGTCTCCCGGACATCAATGGGATCGAAGCATTCGAGCTGGTGCGCGCGGTTCGCCCGGACGTGCCCTTTATCGTTGTTACCGCGTCCATCGACGAGGTGACCGCCGTTCGTTGTATGCGTCTTGGCGTGAACGACTACGTACTGAAAGACCAGTTGCTGCGGTTGGGTCCCGCGGTGCGCGCCGCGTTGGAACGACGCGAGCGGGAACGCGTGAGTCGCCAGGCGGAGTTGGCCCTGGAGGAGCACGAAGCGCTGCTCCAGGGGATACTTCGGTCCATGCCCGCACGAATCGCCGCGCTGGACGGCGAGGGCCGCATCGTTACTGTGAATTACGCGTGGCGCCAGTACTGTGCTGGTCCAAATCCCGTCGGGTCGACTGACGTTCAAATTGGAGAGGACTATATCGGCATCTTAGCGACGGCCACGGATCCGCAGGAGGATCCGCCCATCGATCACAAAGGGATCCGCGATGTCCTGGAAGGTCGCCGGGAGCTCTTCGCGCAGGAATACCGGGTCGTCAGGCCCGGTCTGTCCGAAGCCTGGTTTCAGATGACGGTTTCCCCTATGGACAGCCCGGACGGAGGCTGTATTGTCTGTCATCACGATATCACGACACTCCGTGTCGCCGAGGCGCGCAACCGGCAACTGGAAACCCGGTACCGCCGGTTCTTCGAGGACGATATATCCGCCAACGTCATGCTGTCGGTGGATGGTAGTATCGGAGACTGCAATCCGGCCTTTCTTGCGATTTTCGGTTTGGAGTCAGTCGAGCAGGCGCGCGCAATCGGAATCGACGATCTGTTTGTGGACGCGGGAAACTGGCACGAAGTCGTCCGCCTGCTGCGAAAAGAAGAACGGCTCCTGCACCACCGGTTGCAGATGCGCACCCTGGAAAGCAGGGAGCTGTGGGTTATCGGCAATTTCGTCCGCTCCTGTGACATTCATGGCAATCTGACGGAAATCCGCGGGTACCTCATTGACGAAACCGCCCTGCGCGATCTCGAAGGTCAGTTCCTCCAAGCCCAGAAAATGGAGGCCATCGGCCAACTCGCGGGCGGGGTCGCGCACGATTTCAATAACCTGCTGTCTGCGATTCTGGGGTACGCCGATCTCGCCATGACAACGCTTGGCGAGGATCACCCCGTGAGCGAAGATCTGATGATGGTGCGCAAAGCCGGCGAGCGGGCAACCGCGTTGACCCGCCAACTCCTGGCGTTCAGCCGGCGTCAAGTATTGCAGCCGGTCGTGCTCGATGTGAACTACACGATCCGCGAACTGGAGAAAATGCTGCGGCGACTCATCGGCGAAAACATTGATTTCGTTACGATACTTGCCGAGAACGTGGGCAAGGTCAAAGCGGATGCCGGGCAGTTGGAGCAGGTCATCATCAATTTGGCGGTGAATGCGCGCGATGCCATGCCTCGTGGCGGGCGGTTCGCGATTGAAACCTGCGATATCGATCTCGGTCCGAACTATGCCCGCGAAAACCTGAACGTCCTGCCGGGCCCCTACGTGTCTATCGCGATTAGCGATAGCGGGTGCGGAATGGATTCGGCCACGAAAGCAAGGATATTTGAGCCTTTCTTCACCACGAAACCGGAGGGAAAAGGAACCGGTCTCGGTCTATCCACGGTTTACGGTATCGTGAAGCAGAGTGGCGGAAACGTCACCGTTTATTCGGAGGTCGGTAAAGGCACCACCTTCAAAGTCTATCTTCCGCGCGTCGACGAGGACGCCCTCAATGCGGTCGAGGCGCCGACGAAGCAAGTGCCGATTCGCGGCGATGAGACCATTTTACTCGTGGAAGACGACGACGGCGTTCGAACCTTGACGAAGCGTGTTCTCGTCACTCGGGGATACACTGTTCTCGAATCTCGAACCGGCGACGGCGCGGTTCGGGTCGCTGAATCCTACCCGGACACGATACACCTCTTGCTTACCGATATCGTTGTTCCCGGAATATCGGGCACTGAAGTCGCCGAGACGGTGCGCCGCTTGCGCCCGGAAGTTCGCGTCGTCTTTATGTCCGGGTACACGGGCACGGCCGCGCTGTTTCAAGGTCCGGTCGGCAAGAAGGCCACGTTCATCCAGAAACCTTTCACGCCGGATTCGCTGTGCAAGATAGTCCGGAAAACGCTGGATGCGCCCGCGGCAAGGGAAACTCCAGAGCGCCAAGACTGACGTTTCACCAGTCTGGAAACGGTTTCTTCATCCAGGTGTTGATGACGTGCTCGTATTCGGCGGCAAACTCACTGGTGACCGGCAAGTGTTTGGCCCGTGCTTCAATCCTCTTGAAGATGATTCCCGCTACCAGAAGCACTGCCGAAGGCACGAAGATGTAGAACACCTCCGCGAGCTGCAATACATTCACGTACAAGCCGATTCCAAGCGCCGGATAGGGAATGATCAGAAACCCGATCTGCGCGAGGGCGGCGTACATCTGACTGGACACGATTCGTTTGAAGCGCTCCATATCCTGCCACGTTGCGATGCGGGGCGAAGTCGCGAGATAGCTGCGAAGTTCATTGCCAAACCAGAGGCAATTGAGTATCCCCACGCAGGGCATCCCGATCATGAGTCCGAGCAGCAGGTCGTGAAGGAACTGATCGTCGGGCATGCGTCGCTTTCTCCTCCTTAGGAAGGCGGCGGTTATTGCAGCTTGGCGATTCTCAGGTATCGCAGACTTGCAACGGTGTTCTTGCCGGTCTCCAGCGCGTACGTCAAGGGGAGCCCCGTGCCGGCCAGTTTGGAGAGTGCCCGCGGGAGGTCGAGAACGCCTTGGCCGAGGCCAAGATGGTCGTCAAGCACGCCATGGCAATCGTTCAGATGGATGTGCCGGAGGTTATCGCCGAACGCGTCGATCCACGCGCCAATGTCGAGATCGGAGTGAATCTCGGCATGGGCTACGTCCAGACAGAGCTTGAACCACGGAGAATCCAGCTTTTCCACCACGCGGCACATGGGGTCCGGCGTATCGTCGAACATGTTTTCCACGTACACCGGAATCTTGCGATGTTCCGCTTCTTCGACGATCTCCGGCCAGAACCGCACGCTGTACTCATGGTACATCGACTGGTACACGGGCACGCGGATGATGGGATTGTATTGACTATGAAAGAGGAGGTATTCCGCGCCGAGCGCTTCGGCAATATCGAAGGCCTGGAGATAGCGGACGCGGCACACTTCCATGATCTCGGGATCGGAACTGTAGTGCGTCATGTCAATGAATGGGCCGTGACAGCCGACAGGACCCTTGATCGATTCGAGCCGCTTCATCATGCGCTGCAACGCCGCAGTCGAATCCTTCGAGAGGTACTCGGGCAGACCGAAGATCTGGATCTCGCAGCCGAGTCCATAATCGCGCGCGCACTTCAATTCGTAATCGACGTGATTCGTGACCGCAACCATCAACCGTTTACGGGGTAAGAGTGGGTGCTTCTTGCTCTTCTTCGTGCTCGGCATGTTGTTCCTGCTGGAGTTCACGGCGCTGCTCCGCAATTTCACGGCGGTAGCGCGCCACGGCCCTGTTGTGTTCCGCCAAGGTGGCGCTGAACGTGTGCGTCTTTCCGTCGGCGTTGGAAACGAAGTACAGGTAATCCACGTCGGCCGGGGCCAGCGCGGCCCTCAGCGCAGCGGCGCCGGGATTCGATATGGGTCCCGGCGGCAGCCCTGCGTTGCGATAGGTATTGTACGGAGATTCGACCTCTTTATCACGGTCGAGCAAACGCTGGCCGTACTTGTCCAGCGCATACTGAAGCGTGGAGTCCATATCCAACGGCATGCCGCGCTGCAATCGATTGTACACGACTGCGGCCACGATGGGCCGTTCTTCGTCCACCCGCGATTCCTCTTCCACGAGGGAGGCCACGGTAACGACTTCCATAAGGTCGCGTCCCGCGGCTTCTGGTATCGCGGCAACGGTCTTCTCGTAAGTATCATTGAAATGTTCGACCATCCGATCCACCACCTGCGTCTCTTCGGGTTGCTCGTCGAAGAAGTAAGTGTCGGGCATGAGAAAGCCTTCGAGCGAACTCGCCGCGATACCGAGTGAGGCAACGCGAGCAGAATCGGTTGCCGCCGCAAGAAACGCGTCCGGATCGGGGAACAGTTGCGCCATCTGCTTGAGGGTGAGGCCTTCGGGAATGGTGAGCTTATACTCCGACACCGTGATGTCCGGGCCTTCCTGCAGGCGCTGGAGCAGTTGCGTTGGCGACAACCCTTGCTGCAAATCGTAGGTCCCGTGCTTGATGCTCTTCCCCGAGTGGTCTAAACGAATGGCGAGACGAAAGAAGAGGGGATGTTCGACCAGGTCCTGCCGGTACAGGATGTCGCCGGCCTGGGCGCCGGTGACGCCTTCGGGAATCTCGACGCGCACGGCCTCGCCGCCAACGCTGGGACGGGTCACGTGATCAAAAATCATGTAGGCCCCCAACGCGGCGCCAGCGGTTAGCAGAAGGAGCAGAACCAGGGAGTACACGGTAAGTCGCAGGAGAGTCCTTGCGCAGGATCGGCGGCGCGGTGGCGCGGTTTCCTGTGGCGCGGCTTCGCTCATCCGTCCTGACGCGGCGCGGTGCGGCCACGGCGGTCCATGTGGGTTTGCAGGATCTGTTGCGCGGCAAGCTTGTCGACCACCTGTTTCCGGCTTTTCCGTTTCACACCCGCCGAAATCAGCGAACGCTGCACGCCCGCCGTCGTGAATCGCTCGTCGAGCGTGCATATCTCGATGGAGACTTTGCCCCGCAGCAAATCAACAAACGCCATGACCTTCTCGGCCTGAGGACCGCGTTCGCCATGTTGATTCAACGGGATGCCTACAACGATCTCAATGACGCCCTCTTTTTCGACAAGGTCTCGAATCGCATCGGCAGCCTTCTCGGGATCGGTCGCGTCAATGGTGCTATGGGCCTGCGCGATAATCCCGAGGGGATCGCTCATGGCGACGCCCGTACGCACGTCGCCCACGTCCAATCCCATAATGCGTCCTTCGATCATAGCTAGTGTCCTGAACCCTAAGTTCCTTCTCAGAGATCTTGTATGACTTGTTGCTCAAAGTCCCCCTTTGAAGGGGGATTTAGAGGATGTTCCCTCAGATGCCGGTACGGAAAAATGAAACGAATTTCAAAATCGCTACACTAGCCGATCAACTCCTTGATGACGTCCGGCGCCATCCGAATCGCTTCGCCCACCTTTTCCGGCTGCTTGCCGCCGGCCTGGGCCATGTCGGGCCGGCCTCCGCCGCCGCCGCCCACGATGGGCGCGAGCCGCTTCACGATATCGCCGGCCTTAATCTTGCCCGTGAGATCTTTTGACACAGCGACGCAAAGCGACGCCTTGCCTTCCGACCCGCTGCCGAGCACGACCACGCCGGAGGGCACGCGCTCGCGGAGCTTGTCCATGACGAGGCGCAAGCCTTCGGCGCCCTGGCCGTCGATCTCCGCGGCCAGATACTTGAGGCCGTTCATCTCCTGAATCTGCGACGCGTAGTCCACAGACCCACCGGTCGCGGCGTTCTGTTTCCACTTCGCCACTTCCCGTTGGAGCCGCCGGTTCTCTTCCATCAGGGCCTTGACCCGCGTCTCCAATTGATCCGTGCTGGCGTTGAGAAGTTGCGCCGTCTGCAACAAGCTGCGTTCGCGGGATTGGAGCACGTCGATGCACTGTTCCGCGCACACGGCTTCGATGCGGCGCACGCCCGCCGAGATGGACGATTCGCTCAGAATCTTGAAGCACCCAATCACGCCCGTCGCCGGCACGTGGGTGCCGCCGCAGAGTTCCATGCTGATGTCGCCCGCCTTCACGACGCGCACGACGTCCGCGTACTTCTCGCCGAACAAGGCCATGGCCCCCGCGGCACGGGCTTCGGTCAACGCCATGTTGGAAATGGAAATCGGCGTATCGGTGCGGATGAAGTCGTTCACCATGCGTTCGATGTCCATGAGCCGTTCGCTGTCGATGCCTTCGAAGTGGGTGAAGTCGAATCGCAAGCGCTCCGGCGTCACGAGCGAGCCCGCCTGGTGCACGTGGTCGCCCAGGACGTTCTGCAAGGCCGCCTGCAACAAGTGCGTCGCCGTGTGGTGGCACTGCGTGGCCGCGCGCGCACGCACGTCGACCTGCGCTTCGACGGTGTCGCCGACGGAAATGCTGCCCATCGTAACGCGCACGAAATGGACGGTCATCTTGCCGACCAATGCCTTCGCCGTGGACACGTGGGCGCTGCCGTTCGCGCTGTCCAGCGTGCCGGTGTCGCCGATTTGACCGCCGGATTCGGCGTAGAACGGGGTCGTGTCGAGAATGACTTCGCCTTCCTGATCCAGCTCCAGCGACTTGACCTGTTTGCCGTCGCGAACGATCGCGAGCACGTTCGACGTGGACCGGAGCGACTCGTATCCCACGAACTTCGTGTCGCCTGCCTTGTCGTGGGTGACGCGGTACACGGGCGACAAAGCCTGTTCTCCGCTGCCGGCCCACGCGCTCCGCGCCTGTTCGCGCTGACGCTTCATCGCGGCGTCAAACCCTTCCCGGTCGATCTGGTATCCGCGGTCGGTGGCGATGTCCGTTGCGAGGTCCAGCGGGAACCCGTAGGTGTCGTGCAGGCGAAACAACTCGTCGCCGGGGACGACTTTCGACCCGCCGGCATCGAGTTTCTGGAAGGCCTCTTCCAGCAAATCCATCCCGCGCGCGAGCGTGCTCTGGAAGCGCTGCTCTTCGATGAGGATGATCTTTTCGATCTGCGTGCGGTTTTCGGGCAACTCAGGATAGTGCTGGCCCATCGTATCGACGACGGTTTGCACGACCTGATGAATGAATGGTTTCTCCAGACCCAGTTCGCGCCCGAAGCGCGCCGCGCGTCGCAGCAGTCGCCGCTCCACGTAGCCGCGACCCTCGTTGCCGGGCAGCACGCCGTCGGCGATGAGAAACGCCAGGGCTCGCGCGTGATCCGCGATGACGCGGAACGGTGTCGGGTTGTCCTTGTACTTCGTTTTCGTCAGCGTCTGGGTGGTTTCGATGATGGAGAAGATGCCGTCCGTATCGAACACGGTCTCCACGTCTTGCAAGAGGGCCGCGAGCCGTTCGAGTCCCATGCCCGTGTCGATGCCGCGATTCTTCAACGGCGGACGCGACCCGTCGGGCTGCTGGTCGAACTGGGGAAACACGTGGTTCCAGTATTCGAGGTAGCGCTCGCACTCTTCGCAACCCGGCGCGCAGTCCGGCCGTCCGCAACCCCAGGCTTCGCCGCGGTCGTAGTGCATTTCCGAGCACGGGCCGCAGGCGCCGGTGTCGCCCGCCGGACCCCAGAAGTTTTCTTTCGCCCCGAGCCGCACGATGCGCGATGACGGAATGCCGATTTCCTTCTCCCAGATTTCGTAGGCTTCGTCGTCGTCCTCGAATACGGAGATCCAGATTTTCTCGCCGGGGATCTTGAGCACGTCCGTCGAGTACTCCCAGCCCCACGCGATGGATTCCTTCTTGAAGTAGTCGCCGAAGGAGAAGTTCCCGAGCATCTCGAAGAAGGTCAAGTGACGGGCCGTCTTGCCGACCTCGTCGAGGTCGTTCGCCTTGCCGCCCGCGCGCAGGCACTTCTGCGACGTCGCCGCGCGCCGGTACGGCACCGGAACCTCGCCGGTGTAGTAGGGCTTGAACTGCACCATGCCCGCGCTGGTGAACAACAGCGTCGGGTCGTTGCCCGGCACGAGTTTGTCGCTGCGCTCGACGGTATGCCCGCGCTCGCGAAAGAACTCCAGAAAACTCGCCCGTATATCGTCACTTCTCACGAAACTTCTCCACACACATCATGTTAGCCGGTTGAAAGAAGGGCAGTTATGCGCACATCCCGCGCCGCGCACGCCCCAGGAATAGAAGCTGGATTGTCGCAGAATTGGCGTGGTTTTTGCAAAACCTTGCGCGGATTCGCCACAGGACCGCACGGATAACCAAGAAGCGACGCCCTTAGGAGAGCGGGTTTTCCAACCCGCTTCTTCGCCAACGATTCCGATGTGGTAGACCCACGTCCCAATCCGTGAATGCCCAAGTTGAGCAATCCGATCTCGTGCGGTTTTCTACCCAATGAACGATTGGCGTCGCGGGTTGGAAAACCCGCGCTCCCGGAGCGAATCCGCTTGTTTAACGCCTTCAGCGTAAGGATCAAGGTGATGGACCCGTTACCCAGGCTAGGCTCTCCCGGCGGTCGAGCCAAGCCTGGGCTATGAGTATTCAGGCCCGTTGGGCCAGTGGAATCTTATGCGGCCAGAGAAAGGTAGCACCAATTGAATGACCCCTGATTCTAATACTAAGTGCACAGGTGGTGGCTTGAGCCCTTTTCCTGTTGGTGAGTCTTGAGCGGGATAGGGTTGGTAAAGAAGACATCGGGATGCTTTCGGTATGCTGTAAGCGATCAAACCCGCAGCAGCGAAAGGAGTTCCGGCATCTTTCCAAACATACACAATAGGCATCTTTCGTCAAGAAGGCATTGTCCAACCAGATGAAGGTCCTTTGGCCCAACGGGCCATCATACTTTTCGCCCAGCGCGGCATAGCCACGACCAAATTCGATTCTCGAAGCACGAAATCCGAAATGAATTCAAATGACCGTAACTGTTTAGCCGAATAGCGTGGCATTCATCGAAACGCCGAGACCTGCGCAATTTTCCCCACATCGTCATCCCCGCGCAGGCGGGGACCCATCTTCGGTTAACCACGCGCGACGGACAACCGGTCCGCAGCCGCGCCTTACCATACCGCCAACAAAGATGGACCCCCGCCTGCGCGGGGGTGACGGTGGGGCGTGAAAAACGCTTTGCCAATCGGCTAAACAATTACAAATGACCGAAATTCGAATGACCAAAACACGTCTGCCGAGCCGGGAACAACAACCTCCAACACAAGGACGGTTGCCCACGGCAGCCCAGGATGGGGCGACTCGAATGTAGCCCGGGGTGGAGCGAGGCACGAGCGGAACCCCGGGTCACGTGACCACAACCACCGCGCAGCCCCCGAATGGGGGCGAAAGAATGAACTTCCCTGGAATTTCACGACCTTCGCGGATAGGCGCACAGTGGAGTTCTGGCATCTTTGCAAACATGCACAATAGGCATCTTTCGTCAAGAAGGCATTGTCCAACCAAATGAAGGTCTTTTGACCCAACGGGTCATCATACTCACAGCCCAGGCTTGGCTCGACCAGCGGGAGAGCCTAGCCTGGGTACCGACTCCCATTCCGATAGTTACGCTGAAAGCGTTATACGTCTCGACTCGCCGTCAGCGAATCGTTGTGCTTATGCATTCGGATTAGTATTATAGGACTCGCACCCAGATTCATAGACCACTGAGGTTCTCCCAATGCGAAGATGTCGAGCGGCTCTTATCTGCGCCACGATCGTCGCGATCGTTTCAGTCCAAGGCTGCGATTCGGGACGTGGCTGGGGAGATCGTTTTAGCTGGGGCGAGAACCAACGCGCGGAGAAGGCGTGGCTCGATCTGGTCAAGAGCGAGTGGGGGAGTTGTCCCGTCGAGGGCAAACTCAACGTCGAGATCGTAGAACGAACCGACGACCCGTCGTTCGAGCGAATCGGCTATCCCAAGCTCGGAAGCACATTTCAGATCGGTTTCTCCATCGAGTCCCGGCACGTCTTTCACGTAACGGCTACAGACGGTGACAAGACGCTCGCCAATATTGTCGCCGATGGGTTCACATACACCTTCGACAATGGGGACGTGTTCTCTATTCAGCGGCTCTGGGACGAAGAAGATTATGACGAGCTGGCGCGGCTCTGGCCGCTCGACATCGTGGAGTCACATCTGTTTCCGGTTTCGCATGGCCTCATTTTCACACCGGAAGCCGTAACGGCGACCCAGAAGTGTACGGGTGTGTCGGTTGAAACAGCAAAGGGAACCGAAACGGAAGAACCTACGGACATAGCCGACATGCTCGTTGGGTCAACGTCGACGGGTCCTCTTTGGGGGTATACGTTTGAGTTTGCGCCGAATCCGCGGCTGCTGAAACGTCAGGATTTTTCGTTGGGCAAGGTCTTTGATGAGAAAGTATTCTCCGAACCGTTCGCCCACGACGATACGAGCGCACACCCCTTCATGCGTCACGCTACCTGGCATGCTGATGAGGGATGGACGGTCAAGTCCGAGTTGGAGGAACTGCGGGTGAACGTTCGCAAAGAAGAGTGAGCGACCAGTATCATCGCGTCGAGCCATTCATCGTAGGACCACCCTCGGCTGACCGCCTTTGCACGTCAATCCCCCGTCCGACTATACTCTGCCGCGTCCAACTTGGGGTTGGTTTTCCGCTATTGCGGGGGAGTCGTACGTCTTTCGATGACCGATGCGTCGCCGAGTCAGAAGTTGCATGCGCGATACGAGTGGCTGGATCAGAGCCGCGGGATCGTGTCGATCATGTATATCTTCGCGATCATCACGTATCGCGTGTCGGGCGATCCGATCCTCGGATATCCCCAGTTGGGGCCGACCTTTCTGAACCACGGGTACAAGTACTACCAGGGCGCGACGCCCCTCATCACGATCATCGACGTGGGCCAGCAGATCTTCATGTTCGTCATGGGGTTTGTGGCGTACCTCGCGTTCACGAGCCGTATCGAGAAGCGGGGAAGTTTCTCCGCGGCGCTGTACGGCGCGCGGCGCGTCGTGCTGTTGTTCGCCTTGTCGGGATTGGAAGCGGTCGTCGAATACCCGACGCGCCACTCGATTGACTGGGTGGAGGTGTTCTACGAAGGCACCCTCGCCAAGCTCGCCATTGGCGCGTTCGCGGCGTACCTGACCATGACCCTGATCCGCAATGCGAACCACCGGTTTCTGTTCGGACTGACGATGCTCGCGGCGCATGCCGTGCTCCACGCGTCGCCCTTCTTCCATCACTATGGATTCCTCGATGGACCCCTAAACCTGTTGCCCTTCCCATTCGGCGCGATGGGACTCGCCGCCATCGCGGTCATTGCCACCTGTTTCGCGCAGTGGGTGTGGACCCATCCCGACGGGTTCGCGGCGGCTTTCCGCACGCGCGTCGCGACCGCGTCGTTCTATACGCTGGGGGCGTGTTACTGCCTCGACTGGCTGCAACCGGCCCATCATCACGACGTCACGGCGTCGCTGGCCCTGTTCGCCGTCGGCATCTCCGGGCTCATGCTGACGATGACCTTTGGGTTCGATTCGCTCGGCATCCATTTCCCACTGCTCAGTTCGCTGGGGCGCAACCTGCTGCTCGTGTTCGTGCTCGCGTCTATCGTGGTCGACAAATACCTCGGAATGCTGGACCGCGATTTCCTGAACGCATCGCCCTACTGGACACTGCTGCTGGTGGGTGTGCTGCCGATCGCGTTCCTCGGCGTCATCACGATCTTCCTGGACCGCAAACGCATTCTCATCAAGGTGTAGCATGGCGCAGGCGCAGGGACATACAGACACGACAGAACGCAGGCAAGCGTTCTTCTATGCGCCATGGTCGTCGAAGTATACGTTTGCCGTTGTCGCGTTGGCGGTCATCAGCATCCTGCTCGTGCGAACCGGAATCCAGGCGCGATCGGACGTTGAGGATCGGATCGATGGCGCCTATGCCATAACGAGCCTCGGCCTCGCAGCGACCATGAGCGCCGAACACCACGACGGTCATTTGCCTCCCGTGAACGACGACGAGCCAGTCCTCATGCCCGATCCTGATTTCGGACACCCCGGCTATCTCGTGGATGGGCGCGTCACGGCTATGAAGGTTGACGAAGACGCGGCACTCCTGCTCAGTTATCTCGACGGTTACCGCGCCTTCACCATGCACCACATCATCGAGACGCCCGGAATCTATTACCTCGGCCATGCGGTCACGAACGAAGCGGAAGGACTTACCTTGCTGCGCGTCTACCGCGAACGCCTCGAACGCAGCGAATCGCTTGAGGGTGATATCCCGGTGCCCGCCGGATCCGGCACGGCGGGATCCGACACGTTGTACGCACTGCGCACCGACCTCGCCGAGGTGCTTGAAGAAGATGGAATTGACGTCGCCGAAGATTTTACGACGCAACTGCCCTGGTTCATCGAGCACCCCGGCAAGTACAAATTGCCCGGCGGCTGGGTGGTGCCGCTCCACCGCCAGGGCATCCGGTTCATGGCGTATCCGGGCGAGTTCCCCATGACCGAAGACTTCATCTCCGCGCTGGAGAAGCTGCGAAAAGACTTTTCCAGCCCGCCTTCCGATGAGTGACCCATGCTGAACGTGCGCGCCGTCTCCAGCTTCGAGGATCGCGCGGGGAAGGAAGCCGCGCGGAATGCGTGGAAGGTCTATCCCCGCCTTATCGGGTACGCGTGGAACTACCGGAAACTCCTGCTCACGTCCCTTTTGTTTGCCATCATCTCCGGCGCCTGTTTCAGCGGCATGATCGTGACCATCGGCATTGTCGTGCGCGTCGTATTCGGCGAACCGCAGGCAGTCGATGCCCAGGTGGGACGAGTCGTCGAGCAGATTCAGACCGCCGGCGCGTTTCTCGAGGATCACGCCGGTTGGGCGCCGGCGAATCTCGATGACGCCGTGTGGTCCACCGTCACCCGCATGCGCGAACAACGCAGCTCCGCGCTGGTCGTCCTCAGTGTCGGACTCCTGTTCTTCGCCGTGGCCGGAGGGCTCGCCCGGTTCGTGCAGGGCTATACAGCCGGGCTTCTCGGCGTATCCATCACGATCCGGCTCGTGCGCGAGATGTTTCGCAACGTGATCGATCTGTCCCTCCTATTCTTCGAGCGCCACACGACTGGCGAGATCGTGTCGCGCTTCACCAACGACGCCTTCATGGTGAACCGCGGACTCACCAACGTCTTCGTGCGCGTGTTCAGCGAACCCATCCGCGCGCTGTTCTGCATCGGGCTCGCGCTCGCCGTAAACTGGCAACTGACCCTCCTGACGGCGCTCGTGTTTCCCCCGATGATCTATGCCATCTTCCGTATCGGCCGGGAAGTGAAGAAGCGCGCGCGCCGCTCCCTGGAAAACGTCGCCAGCCTCGCCGGAACCGTCACGGAAACCGTGCGCGGCATGCCCGTCGTCAAAGGGTTTTCCATGGAGGACCATCAGATTGACCGCGTCGAGGGGCACCTCGGTGATCTCCGGCATCAGCTCAAGAAGATGGTGCGCGCCGACGCCACCATTGTCCCCATCACGCAACTGCTGCTCGTACTCGGACTCGTGCTGTTCCTCTTCGTCGGAGAGCGCGCGGTCACGTCCGCGCAGATGGACAGCGGTTCGCTGGTTATCCTGGTCGGCGCGCTTGCCGCCTTGCTCGATCCCATCATGCGGCTGTCGATGATCAACAACATGATCCAGGCCAGCGCCGCCAGCGCCGAACGCGTCCTCGAATATGTCGACTTAAAGCCCGATATCGAGGAACGGCCGGACGCCATCACAATACCGCGGCTGCGCGAGGCGATCCGGTTTGACGACGTCCGATTCGGTTACGACGACGAACGCGAGGTGCTGTCCGGCGTGACTTTCGAGATCCGGAAGGGCGAAATGGTCGCGCTCGTGGGCTTCAGCGGTTCCGGGAAGACGACCATCGCCAAGCTCATCCCGCGGTTCTACGACGTGAAGGGCGGCGCGATCGCCATCGACGGCGTGGACATCCGCGATGCGAGTTTCCGCAGTCTCCGCGATCAGATCAGCATCGTCACGCAGGAGTCGATCCTCTTCAACGAATCCGTCTCAGAGAACATCGCCTTCGGCTCGGACCGGTTCAGCGCCGAGCAGGTATCCGCTGCCGCACGCGCGGCCCACGCCGAGGATTTTGTCCAGCAGTTGCCCCGGGGCTACGGCACCATCCTCACCGAATCCGGCGGCTCCTTGTCCGGCGGACAGCGCCAGCGCCTGGCCATTGCGCGCGCCGTTCTCAAGGACCCCGCCATTCTTATCCTTGACGAAGCCACCTCCAGCCTCGATTCCGAAAGCGAGCGCGCCATTCAGCAGGCCATCGAAGAGAACATCGTGGGACGGACGACCCTCGTCATCGCCCACCGCTTGTCGACCGTGCGCCGTGCGGACCGGATTCTGGTCCTGGATCAAGGGCGGATCGTGGAGGAGGGAACCCACCACGAACTCATCGCGCTCGGCGGCTTGTACAAGCGCCTGCACGACGTGCAGTTTCAACCGGAAAAATGAAAAGGGCGGGCCGTGCCGTCACGACCCGCCCGTAGTATTCCGGTTACTGCAAGAGAGCGCCCTGGTACTCGCCGGTCTGCGCGTTGAGGAATGCCTCGACCGCGGCCACCTGCTGCGGGCTCATCGAGCGGCCCATCTGGTACTCCGCCATGATTTGAATGACTTCGCCCAGATCGCTCGTCGACCCATCGTGCAGGTAAGGCGCGGTCAGGGCGATGTTGCGAAGGGTCGGGGTTCTGAACTTGTGCAAGTCCGCTTCGTCCTTCGTCACGTTGAAGCGCCCCTTATCCGCGTCCGTCAATTCCCGGCCCGCGAAGTAATCCTTTTTGCGGCCCATTTTCTCAAAGGACTGACCACCCATCGACTTGCCGACGTGGCAGGTCGCGCAGCCGAACTGCTGGAACGTGTGATACCCTTCGAGTTCCTGCGCGTTCAACGCCTCGGCGTCGCCCTTCAGATATCGGTCGAACTTGCTGTTTGGCGTGACCAGCGTGCTCTCGAAGGTCGCGATGGCGTCGATCATCGTATCTTTCGATGGTCCCTCAGGATAGACCGCGTTGAATTCCGCGATGAACGCCGCGTCCTGGTTGAGCTTGGTACACACCTCTTCCCAGTTGCACGCCATCTCAATGGGATTGTTGACCGGCCCGTCTGCCTGTTCGCGCAAGTCGGCCGCGCGTCCGTCCCAGAACTGCACGAAGCACAGACCCGCGTTGAACACCGTGGGCGAGTTAATGCCACCCACCGCATCGCCGACGCCGACCGAGAACTGCAAGCGATCCGTGCCGCCCTTATCCAGCGCGTGACAACTTGCGCACGAGACCGTGTTGTCTCCCGAAAGCCGCGTATCGTGGAACAGCTTGTTACCGAGCGCGACTTTCGCCGGGTCGGCCTCGACCGAGTCCGGCACCGGCTGAATCATGCTACTGGCAAACTCGGCAGCCGCCGTGCCGGTCGCGTAGTGGCTACTGCGAACGGAGTGAATCCAGGATACGACCGCATCCCGGTCGGACTCCGAGAGCGCTCCGTTCCAATGAAGGGCGAGGTAAGGTTTGGGCGGCATGGACCCGTCGGAAAGCGACTGTTCTAGCTTTGCCAGTGCGGCTTCCGATACCGGCTGGCCTTCCTCCGATTGCAGGGCTGAGGCCATATCCATGTACGCGAGCCCGGTCTGAATATCCTTCTCGAGAAGGCCGCGGACGCCAGGGATGAAGGCGTACATGGGAAGCACATAATCCTCGCTGTGGCAGTCCGCACACTTCTGCGAGAGTACGTCCCTAGCCTGCACAAAGGCCTCGTCATGGGCTTCGATTGCGGAAATGGAGGTCGTCTCCGGCTTGGAAACCAGGAGATTGGAAAGGGGCAACAAAAGTACGACCAGTATTAGGACCAGAATGGTTATGAACAAGCGTTTCCTGGACTTCGACATCGCGGATTCCCCCATGCGTTTACTGCGCGCGATTCCCGGCGAGACACCGGCCATTGCCGGCCATACCGGTTCCGATACTCCCCCGAGCACCGTTACGCGCTGAAGCGACCAGTCCTTTGGCCCGAATACCTGAGTTGCCGGACTGGCACCCACATAATACGCACCGCGCGTACGCCATTCAAAGTATCCCCGGAATCACTCCGTTTTCCACCGCACAGGAGAGATTGCTCCCGGTCGTCACATCGGTACCCTCGAATCGTGTATACTCTCGATAACCCATGTTTTTAGCGCGTTGACAGGAGAGGCTCTGGCCCACTATGATATTGCGCTGAGTGAAAACCGGCGTCGGTGGAGTGAACATGCCCGCAAAAATGGACCGGATCCCGGATGAAGTCAGTACCGCCAATGAAGCGGAGAAACGACTCTTGGCCAGCGCCTTGGGCCTGTTTTCCGAAAAAGGGTACGAAGGCACGAGTATCCGGGAAATCATTGAACGCGCAGGGGTTACGCGGCCCGTGCTCTATTACTATTTCGAGAATAAGGAACACTTGTTTCGCCGCCTCGTCGAGACTTGGTTTGCGGAACTTGTGGAAGACATGGATCGCGTCCAGGTAGGCGTCGTCGGCTATCGCGAGCGGCTCAAGGTTCTGATTTGGAACATTTTCGAACACGCGGAGGGTTCGCCCACCGTCGTGAGGCTCATATTTCACACGTTCTTCGCGCCGCGCCACCAAGCGCCGAAGCTCGATAAGGACGCGTTGTGGGAGTCCCGGTTCACACGGATCAAGAGCATCATGCAGGAAGGCGTGGAATCCGGCGACTTCGCTGGCCACGATCCCGATTCTCTCGCCATGACGTTCTGCGGTATGATGGACATGCACATCATGACCAAGATCAACCGCCCGCATATGGAACTCTCCAAGGAACTGGGGGAGACGATTGTGGACATCTTCCTCGATGGCGCCCGAAAACGGGTAACCGGTCCCGGTGCTGTCGAGTAGCGCGCCGCAACTTCGACCGCTGCAGTATGCCGCGGTCAGGGGTGCGCGAAGTGTATTTACTGGAGTGGGGCCATGAATAAGGCACTGATTAGCGCCGTTGTCTGTTTGGGGATCGTTGTCGCGGGGGCTTTCATCATTCTGGCGCCGCGGCCCGGAACGGACGAAGCGGAGGCCAGCAATACCGTCAATTCCGCCGAGCGCGTCCCCAACGTCAAGGTTCGCGTTCTCGAAGCGCAGGAACTCAAAGATATCCTGAACCTCACCGGTACGGTCCATCCCTGGGAAGACGTCACCATCGCGGCCGAGACCTCCGGCCGCGTCGATTGGAAGGGGATTGAAAGCGGCGAATCCGTGACGAAAGGGCAGGAGTTGTTCCGCGTCGACAGCGAAGCCTTGCGCGCTGCTCTCGGGCAGGCCGAGGCACAGGCGCGCCTGGCGACGCAGGAGTATGACCGCGTCCAACGATTGCTGGAACGGGGAGCCAGCACGCGGCAAGACGAAGACAGCGCCGTGGCCAATCGTGACGTCGCATCTGCCAGCCTTCGAGCCACTCAGATCCAGGTCGAGAAGAGCACCATCGAGGCGCCTTTCGATGGCCTTGTCGACCGCGTGTTTCAAGATCAAGACGAGTTTGTGGATACGGGCCAGCCAATGGCCCGGCTCGTGCAAGTCCACAAAGTCAAAGTCAATGTAGGCATTCCCGAACGTGACATTCCCCATTTCGAGATCGGAGACGCCGTATCTGTCCGGTTGGATGCCTACCCAGACCGGGTGTTCGAGGGCACCATCCATATTATTTCTCCAACGGCAGACCTGGCCACCCACACCTTTACTGCCGAAATCGCCCTCGAGAACCCCGACGGATGCCTCATGCCGGGGATGATCGCGCGGGCCGAGTTGATTCGGAACGTCTATCCGGATTCGATCGTGATTCCGGTGTTCTCTGCCATGTTGCTCGACGATAGCCGGTACGTTTTCTTGGAACGGGACGGCATCGCAGCGCTGCAACCCATCGAGATCGGAATCGTCCAGGGGAACGACATCCAAATTACCGCGGGACTCAAGCCGGGCGATCGTTTAATCGTCGTGGGGCAGCGCGACGTTCGTCCCGGCGAACCGGTTAAAGTTCAAGAAACCATCCAGTGAGAATTGCGAATCTTGCCGTAGACCGCAGCACCACGATCATCGTGTTGCTCATCATCATTACCATCGCCGGCGTGTACAGCTACGCCGTGCTCCCGCGGGAATCGAACCCCGAAGTCATCGTTCCTTTCATCAATGTGACGGTCACCTACGAGGGCGTTACCCCGGAGGACATGGAGTCCCTGGTGACCGTTCCGATTGAACGGAAACTTACGGGGCTCTCCGACGTGAAGGAAATCACGTCGACAAGCGTGGAGGGCGTCTCCACGATCGTGATCGAGTTTCAGCCGGACACGGTGATTGAAGACGCCCTGCAACGCGTGCGCGACAAAGTGGATCTTGCCAAGTCCGACTTGCCCGAAGATGCGGATGATCCTCTCATCAACGAGATCAACCTGGGGGAGATTCCCATCATGTTGATGTCGTTGACGGGGAGTGTGGGGTTGCCGGTGCTGAATGAGATCGCGGAAGAATTGGAGGACCGGATCGAGGCGATTCCCGGTGTGCTCGACGTGCAGCTCATCGGCGGCGTGGAACGCGAAATTCAGATTGAGGTCGATCCGGATCGCGTCGCCGAGTACAACATTCCGCTCACCGACCTCGTCGAGGTGACGCGACTCGAGAACGTCAACACCCCCGGCGGTTCCATGGATCTCGGCGAAGCCAAGTTTCTCATGCGCACGCCCGGCGAAATCAGCACGCCCGAGGAATTGGCAAACCTTGTCGTGCGCGTCGGACCGGAGGGCACCGTGCATCTCCGGGACATCGCATCGATCAAGGATGCCTTCAAAGAACTGGATAGCCTCTCGCGTGTGGACGCCAATCCAGCGGTCACCCTGGCAATCTCCAAGCGTTCCGGCGAGAACATCATTCGCATTGCCGACCAGGTCAACGCGATGTTTGAGGAACTTCAGGACGGCCTGCCGCAGGGGATCGACATCGCGCTCACCTGGGACGAGTCCGTCTTCGTCCGCGACATGGTGAACGAACTCGAGAACAGCATCTTGAGCGGTCTCATCCTGGTGTTGGCGGTGATCTTCATCTTTCTGGGGTTCACCAACGCCCTGTTCGTCGCGCTCGCGATTCCCATTTCCATGTTGATTACCTTCTTCGTGCTCTACATGTCCGGCGTGACGTTGAACATGGTGGTGCTGTTCAGCCTGACCCTCGCCTTGGGCATGTTGGTCGATAACGGGATCGTGGTGGTCGAGAACATCTACCGCCACATGCAGCTTGGGCTCGACCGTGTGGCCGCCGCAAAGAAAGGCGTTGACGAAGTCGCGTGGCCCATTATCGGATCGACGCTCACCACCGTCGCGGCCTTCGCCCCCATGTTTTTCTGGCCCGGCATTTGGGGCAAGTTCATGGTGTATCTGCCCCTCACCGTGACGCTGGCGCTCATGTCATCTTTGTTCGTGGGGCTCATCGTCAATCCGGCCCTGGCCGGGCGGTTCATGCGCGCCAAGGTTGCCGTCCGAAAAGACGGCCGGATCAAGCGCCATCCCATCCTGCACAGCTACGCCGCCATTCTTCACCAGGCGATACGGTGGCGCGCCGTCACGGTGACCATTGCCGTGGTGGGACTGGTCGTTATCACCTTCGAGTTCTTTACGCATGCCGAATTTGAGTTCACGCCGACGATTGAGCCGCCTCAGGCGGACATCGACATCGAGTGTCCGGAAGGAACGAACCTCGCCACCTCGGATGCGTACGTCAAGCTGGTGGAGGACGTGCTCGAACCGTACCGTGATAATCTCGAGCACGTGATCGCGAACGTCGGTTCCCAAGGTGTCAGCCTCTACGGGGAGAACCGCGCAAACACGACGCATCTCAGCCGCGTGACGCTGGACTTCCCCAAGCTGGAAGACTGCACGGTTATGCCCAGCACCATCGTCGAGCAAGTGCGAAAAGACTTGGCGAGCGTCACCGGCGCGGAGGTTCGCATCAAGAAGATGGACATGGGGCCGCCGACCGGTCCCCCTATCAATATCGAGATCAGCGGCGACGATTTCGATACGCTCGCCCAGTTGGCCAAGGATATTCGCGCCCACATCAAGGACGTTCCGAACCTGGTTGACCTCCGCGACGACTATAACAAGGGGAAGCCGGAGGTCCGTGTGATCGTTGACCGCCAGCAGGCGTGGAAGACGGGTCTCAATACTTCCCTCATTGGAGTCACCGTTCAAACCGCGGTGGACGGACGCAAGGCCGGCGACTACCGGGAGGGCGACGAAGAGTACGACGTCGTCGTTCGATTCCCGCAAGCGTTTCGGGAAGACCTGTCGAACATCGAATCCATGAAGTTGATCAACCTCCGCGGCGAAGCGATTCCCATGTCCGTGGTTGCCCATGTCGAGCAAGGCGCGGGGCTGGGAAGCATCACGCGAATCGATCGCCGCCGTACCGTGACCGTGTCCGCGGACATCGAGGCTGGCTCCTTGGGCCAGGAAGTGCTGGATGACGTGCGCGAGACGATGGCGAGTTTTACACTCCCCGCAGGGTACACCGTCGAGTACACGGGGGAAAACGAGGATACCGAGGAAACCGAAGCCTTTCTGTCGCGTGCATTCGTGGCGGCGGTGCTTCTGATTACGTTGGTGCTTGTGGCCCAGTTCAATTCCATCCTGCAACCATTCATTATTGTGAGTTCGGTCGTGCTCTCGCTTGCCGGGGTTTTCCTCGGCCTGTTTGTGTTCGACATGCCCTTCGGCATTCTCATGACGGGGATCGGCGTAATCAGTCTTGCCGGGGTCGTCGTGAACAATGCCATCGTGCTGATCGATTTCATCAATCAGATGCGAGCCTTGGGCCACTCCGTCGAGGACGCGGTGGTGGAGGCGGGTATCACGCGGTTCCGGCCGGTGATGCTTACGGCAATCACCACGATTCTCGGGCTAGTACCGATGGCATTGGGGATTAGCTTTGATTTCCGCGAGTTCCACTGGACCTTTGGCGGGGAGTCGAGCCAGTGGTGGGGTTCCATGGCCGTGGCTGTCATCTTTGGCCTGGCATTCGCAACGATTCTGACACTCGTCGTTGTCCCCGTCTTGTACACCTTTACGGCGAGCCTCACGGAAATCGTGACCTCGACCTCGACGGAAGAGTCACCCCAGCCGTCGGAAGTTTCGGCGAAGTAGCGCGACCACACCTCCACAGCCACGCACACAATGTCGATGGTTCGCAATGATAAGATCGAAACTTCGTATAGTGTTCGCAACATTACTCCTGGTTGCGGGACTCCTCTGTGTCGCGTACGGGCGGCTTTTTGAATTTGCCGGAGAGATACGCATCCGCACGGGTTCCGCCGAAGCGATCGCCGTCGCCACGCCTTCACCCTTTCGTATGAATCGAAATTCGCTCCGAAAACACGTGCCCGGCCGCGAGATCCCCTTCGCCAATCCCGATGACGCTAGAGGCTGGATTGATGCCGATCGATATTACGATGTCGCGTCGCTGCCCTTTGCGATCGCTATCGCCGGCGCGAACCTGGAGGCGGACCGCGAGGTGGGTGGTCCGCTTGTGGTCTCCGGCCCGGACAGCGAAACGCGCGTGCCCGTCGAATCCGGCCAGAACGTGTCGATTGGTGGTGAAGAATTCACGATGGGAGCGGTCCGCCCATGGTCGGGGCTTGTACATGCGCCGGGCAATCCACCCATGGCGGAACTGACGCTTTTCGCCGGCGACGAATCAGCGGGCGCCGCCGGGAATACCTACTTCGTGCCCGACGGCGCATGGGTTCGGGCGAATCAGGAAACGGCGCTGCATTTTCGTTGGGCGGCTTCTGAGGACGATAGTGAACAAGCACTGAACGAGGGCCGGGGACGGAGCGTCGCCCGGTGGGGGATCATTTCGGAAGAGCAGGGAGAATGGCTAACGACGTTCCAACCCGGTTCCGGTCTTGTTACGGCCGATGGGTCCAGCGTCGTGTTGCTTCAACGGGATGATACGCACGCTGGTCCGGGCGGAACGACTTCCGCAATCGAAGTGGCCCTTGAAAACTCGGAAGGTGTCGAACGCCGGTGGGTGCCTGCCAACGAGACCGTTCCTGGCTTCCCGGTCCGTTACGAGAACCTGCCGGAAATGCCGCGCGTTTTACATGTCATCGCGTGGGAGCCTGGGCGATCCACCGTGTTTCCCGCTATGCATGGCACGCGTGGCAAACCGGCCGCCCTGGATCGCGGTGAAACGTGGTCGGACGCCGGACTGCGGCTTCGTCTTGATGACGTTCAGCCGTCGGCTACTGCCGTCAAACCAGACGCATCCTCTCAGTTCGAGGTCGCACTCGAAGGCCGCGATCGCGAGCTCGCGGTCCCTGAAAACAGCCCGGTGCAATTAGGATCCTCAGTCGTACGGTTCGAAGCGCGTGTCCAGCCTGCAAAGGTCTCGTATCGAGCGGCCATCTACAGACCTGGGCAGGAACAACCGGAAATGCTTGACCTTGGTCCCGAAACTGCGCTCAATCTTGATGGCTGGCAGGTACAACAACACGCGAACCGCCACACGTCGGCGGACCTGGCTGTTCTCCGTATGCGCCAACGGTCGCCTGGACTCGCGACGATCGCCGGGATTTCACTGTGCATCGCGGCGACGCTTCTGTTCCTGACAGCGCGTCGCGCCGGGGTGCGGTAGGCTTCGCTGACGCGTTTTATCCCACTACCGAATTGGACTATACTGCGCAGTCTACGGGCGCGCGCGTCGAATTTCGCCCGGTAACCTGAGCAGCAAAGGACAGCACCAGTGGCCGAGGAACCACGCGACGACATCGATAGTTACGAGGAAAAGAAGCCCGATGGCATCTTGAATGAGAGCGACATCGCGGCGCCGGAAAGCACGGGGGATGAAGCGCTTGATCGACAGCTATCCCGGCCGGTGATAGAAGGCATGCAGGGCATCGATACCGCCCAGGTCTGGATCGCCGGTTTTCTTATCGTGGTGGCGGGACTCATTGCGTACTCCAACGCCTTCGGAATACCCTTTCACTATCTGGACCAGCGGGTCATCGTCGATAACCCCCACGCCCACAGCGTGGCCACCGTTCCACAAGCTCTCGATGTAGAGCCGTCCTCGCCGTTGCCCATGCTGACCTACGCCGTCAACTGGGCCATCTCCGGCGACAGCCCTGTCCCGTTCCACATCGTCAATATCTTTCTACACGCGCTCAACGCGTTGATGGTTTACCTCATTTGCCGGCGCCTCATGCCGGAAGGAATCCCGGAACCAGTCTCCATGCTTGCGGGATTGTTCGTCGCGCTGAACCCGCTGACGACGGAGTCCGTGAACTACGCCGTTGGCCGGGCGGAATTGATGGCGGCATTCTTCACGCTGGCGGCGGTAGTTTTCTTCATGCGCGGTACATCGGCAGTGGAAAGACCACGGATCGGATCGATCGCTATGTCCCTACTGGCCATGATTGGCGCGTGGTACTGTAGCCCTGTCGCGCTGCTCATTCCTCTATTGGTGTTTGCAATCGATTGGGTGCAGCGCGGCATAGGCGCGTTTCGCTGGCCCACCGTGCACGGAGCGTACTGGGCCCTTGCAGGTTTGCTTCTGGTGTCCTGGATTGCCTCGTTGAATGACCACGCGCAGTTTGACCAGTTGGTTGGCGACGCTCCTCAAGCCACCAACGCGGACCGCGCCTTGGCGTTCATGCGCGGCATAGAGAAGACACTAAGTCCCGTAGGGCTTACTCCCGATCACAATCTCCCGCCGCATGGGGCCCGCAGTTTCCTCGAGGACCAGACTGTCCATGTCGGTCTGTCGGTAATGAATGGCCTCGTGCTTGTGGTTGCGGCCATCGTGCTTGTTGGGTTCCGCTCGGTGACGGGTATTGCATTGCTCTGGTTTACCGCGGGACTTGTCGCCGCGACGTTCTCCTTTACCGCCGCCAATCCCTTCTCGGAGCGGGCCCTGTACTTTCCGCTATGTGGAATCGTGCTGGTTGTCCCGTGGCTCGTTGCGAAAGCGTCCGCCCGACGGGCTACCCAAATCGCCGCAGTCAGCGCCGCGGTCGTGTTGCTCATCGCGGCCGGATCGGGAACCTACCTGAGAAACCGCGTGTGGCAGTCGCCTCAATCGCTGTGGGAAGATGCCGGTGCGAAGAATCCAAACAATCCCTTGCCGTTGGAACGCCTGGGGGAAGTCTTATTCGACCAGGCCACGCAGGCATACCAGGAATCGGCGCTTCTCGCACAAGAAGGGCAAGGTCCGGCCGCTTCCGCGCGCCGGGAGGAATCGATGCAACTGTTCTCCCTGGCTGAGGAGACGTTGATTGCCGCTTCCGACGCGAATCCGGATAACCCGGCGACCCTCGATCGGCTCGGACAATGCGCAAGTTTCAGGGGGCGGGTCGAGATTGCGCAGGAGCGGTTTCGGCAAGCACTCTGGCTCGACCCCGTCGACTTTGGGCACACGTCCCAGCTCGCCATGGCGCTCACCGCCAACGCCACTATCGCGGGGAACATGAGCGATCGATTGCTTGCCATTGATTACTTTCGGCGGGCAGAAGAACTAGGTCCCCTTCCGCCAGAGATGCGCACGCAGTTCGCTGTGTTGTTGACCAGCATTGGAGACCTCGAAGCCGCTGAGGAAGAGTTGACCGCCGTGGTAGAAGCGAGTGAATATACGCCCGCGACGCAGCAATTGGAGGTTGTGCGGCGCACGCGGAACGTGCTTTCCGACGCCGACCGGCGGGCCCGGCAGATTCTCGACACCGACCCCTCCAGTGCGGACGGGCTCCGACTGCACGCCGAAGTACTGATGGGCCGAGGCATGCTGCTACAAGCATCGTATGTATTGGCGCGTTTGCTCCGCCAGAATCCGGATGACCTGGATTCGTGGGTGTTACAGGGCGCGGTTCGCGCCATGGTGAACGACGAGCCACGATTCCTGTCAGAATGGCCGAAGGCGCCCGCTCCCGAACCAGGCGCCCCGTCGGGATGGGTGCAGCTCGCACAGCGTTGTGCCGCCGCCGGCCGTTGGACGGGTGCGCGAACCTACCTTGAAGCAGCGGCCGGCAGAGCGCCCGACGTATCCTTGCCCTTGGTCACACTTGCCGAGATCGCCCTGTCGATGAACCTGCCCGCCACGGCGACCCCGTATTTGGAAGAGGCGGCAGAGACGTATCCCGACAGTCCGAGAGCATGGTTGCTTCTGGCTGACGTGGCGATCGGTAGTGAGAACTTCGCTGCGGCGCAGCGCTATCTGGACGAGGCGGAGAAGCGCGGCGCCTCCGCGTCGGAGTTGGAGCCGCGGCGCGCCCGGATCGGTGATGTCCCGGCACCGGACGAACCGGATGGATTTGAGACGATTCTGCGCTAGCCATGGCCGGTTGAGTGGACGCTTGCCGCCAAGGCGCGAATCGAGTAGGTGACAATGCTATGGATTCTTCTTCCGACATCCTGTTGTATTGTGGAAAGTTCGCCCTGGCGATCGTTCTTTCCGGCGCCCTGGGTCTTGAACGCGAGCGCAAGGGCCGTGCGGCCGGGTTGCGGACGCATGTGGTTGTCTGTTTAGGGGCGACCTTGGCCATGATCGTTTCCGACATCTTGGCCGCTGAATGGAATCGTTCCGGCGCGCCCATCTGGCTGGACCGGGGACGTATCGCCGCGGGGGTGGTGACCGGCATCGGGTTCATCGGCGCCGGCACGATCATTAACGTGGGTAGCATTCACCGCGGCCTTACAACTGCTGCCATGCTGTGGTTTGTCGCCGTGCTCGGCCTTGCCATCGGCGTGGGCTACTACACGCTGGCGGTCATCTCCACCGCCTTCACGCTTCTGTCGGTCCTGCTGCTGGAACGCATCGGTGGACTGTTACCCGCTCAGGTTCAGTATGCGCTGAGTGTTCGCGTCGCGGGCGGCAGCCGGCGGATTACCGATTTGGAAAAATTCATTGAGCAACAGGGCTACATCGTCATGGCGGCGCGATTGCGCGTCAGCGAAGAAGAGGGAAAGCGCGCGGATATGACCTTCGATATTCTCTCCCGGAACAAACAATCCATCGAGGAACTAATCGAACGGATTCAGCACGAGTTTCCCGAGACGAAACGCATCACGATCGAACGTTGAGCGATCTGTTCATCCGCCTTTAGCAGGAGCATTTTATGATTTCATTCGCTGCACTTTTGATGGTGATGTCCGTCAACACCGGCGCGGAGCTATCCTACCTTGAGCGGACTGCGAACGCAGTGGATGCGTGCAGGCAGCAGATCCCCGCCATGCAATCGCCCGCCGATAGTGCGGCAAAACGATTGGCAGAGGGCGGGGCACTTTGGGCGGCGGGCCATTCAGCCTGGGTAAGCGAGCTGTCGGGGCGCGCAGGCGGCATGATGCTTATCAAGAATCTCGGCGACGCAACACCTGCGGCCGGTGATGTGGTCTTGTTCGCGCAGGTTGAGGGGGTGGAGCTTCCCGCCTCCGTTCTGGAATCCGGTGCCTTCATCGTCGGATTCGGCGCGCGACGTCCCAACGATTCCATGCCGTGGTTCGCAAACCCTGCGGCGGATGCGGAAATCTCGCCAACCTTAGGCAACGTCATTCCCGGATGGATATTCACTGCGGAGCTCGTGTCCGCCTTGACCCGCCTGGGCAAGATGCCGGTCATGTACGAGACCATTGGTCTCCCGGGCGGATATCCCCGGATATATAAGTTTCAGCGCGAGGGGATCTTCTGGCACGAACCGCATGACGTCAAACCCATCGATGCCAGCGCCCTCGGCAATCAGTACGCAGACGCGGTCAACGGCATCCTGCGCAGGGCAAATGTCGAGAATCGGCGCAACTTCGCTACGGCGGGTACGTGGGCGGCGGAAGCCTTGAGCGGTGGTCATCAGGTCTTCATGTACTGCATGGGACATTTCGTTCCGGACGAGGTCGGCAAGACCGTGATTGGCGAAGACTTCACGGCTGGAGTTTGGAACTCTGGGTTCACGAATCTACAGCCGCCCAGTGGCGCCTATAACAAAGGCGATGTGCTGATCCATATCGGGTATCAACACCCGCCTCGCGGGCTACTGGATGCGGGACGCGCAGCGAATGCGCGGGTCTTGTACGTCGATATTCTTCGCGACCGCGACTTCGTGGACGATTCGGGCGTGATCTGGATCGACCCCATGTGGTCCTGGCCAGACGCTTGTGTGACGGTGGAGGGGTACGACATTCCCATTCTGCCTCCATCAGGCATCGTGAACAGCGCAATCGCGTGGGAGATTCACCGCATTACCCGAGAAAACTTGGCCCCCTAAAACTCGACAGTCCACTCCACCGGCCCTTCGACGTCGCACGTGAACTGCATGACCAGGACGCGCTCATCCATTCGCGTCGTTGGCTGCCTGCTAGACACGGTGCAACGCTTCATCGCAAAGGGTTCCGGTACCAGTACGCGCAACGAGTACGGTGTATCCGCCACTCCTTCAAATGACCCTCGCAAGGTCCGCGACGTTTCATCCCATTCGAGCGCGCGAAAGTCTGTCGCGCCCTGGGAATAGTGCCGGTCCGTGGCAAGGAACATGGGACGATCTTCGTAGGGGCGCAGCCCCAGCAATCGCACACTACCCGCAGGCACCGATACGGATAACTGGTTCGACGCGGTCCCGTAGTAGGTTTCTTCCCAGAACCCGTACACGGTGTAGTACCGGTCGCGCGCCAGACCGAGATCGTCGAAGTTCACGTCGATGGTTTGCGCCGCCGATTCGTCCCAATTGAACAGGCCAACGATAGCCCACTCGCCAATCTCGTTGTGAATCGGTAACGACCAGATTCGGGGATTCTCGCTGGTGAACAGATCGACCGGGCGCGCGGGGCGGTGCAGCGTGGGGAGGAGGCGCCGCAGCACGTCGACCTGGTCATCGCCAAGTTCGGTGAACTGGTTGCCGACTTTTATGGCTCCACCGGTCAAGGCCGCCCCCGTGAGCCACGCAATACTCTGATCTCGGGTCAACGCCGGCTGATCCGTTACGTCCCAGCGATCTCGCGTCGAAGCCACGTTGAAGAACGCGCAGTCCTGATCCGGGCTCCACATCCAGGGCGTGAAATAGTAGCGCCTTGCCGCATTGGTGAGCGTGTCGACACAGCCCCATGCCCAATGCCCGGGTGTCTTACGCCAGACGGGGGCGCAGTCGATGCCGAGCCTCATGCCTTGGGCGAACGTCCCGTTGATCGGCAGCGGGGCCGTGGTCATCACGAATTTGCGGTCGCCCAGCCCTTCTCGAATCGCTTCCATTCCCAGTCGCATGATTTCCACACGGGTCATGTCGGTGTTGGAGTACGTATCCGCAAGTGTCAGGTAGTACGGAAAATCCACTTCGACCAACGCATCAAATCCCCACTCATTCCCGATTTTTCTCGCCGTATCCCGCACAAACTCGTAGGCACCCGGCGCGGTTATGTCGAGAATTCGCTCTTCTTCGCCCACCACCATGCGGCCCACCGCATTGGGCGACGCCAGCCATTCCGGATGCGCTTTGGCAAGCTGGGAATCAAGGTCCACTTTGAATGGCGCTATCCAGAGTCCCGCCGTCATTCCTTTGTCATGGATGCGGTCGGCCATCGCCTTCATTCCGCTTGGAAACCGTTCGAGATTGGGTTCCCAGTCGCCATTGGCGATCTGCCAGCCATCGTCGATTGCGAAGTGATCCCATCCGTAACGCCGAAGATGCGCGCTCAAGAACTCCAGATTCGCCAGCATCCGTTCTTCATCGATGTCTGTTCGGAACGACGTGCTCCACGAATCCCACCCATGGGGAATGGGTGGTTTGGCGGGATCGACGTTATTCGCCAGGGCCATGGCCTTGCCGAATCGCTCCAACCCTTCCAACGGATTGGTTTCCGTTACGGCGAGGTACAGCGGCTCCGACACCAGCGTTTCGCCCGGTGCGACGACCGCGGGTGGATCATAGATGCACTGCGCCGTGAACGACTCGAAGCGGTCCACTTCGCCCTCGACGCTACTGACCGGACTGGCCAGTTCGATCTGCGTGTAGGCGCTGTTGTGGCTCAGGAATCCCGCAATAAGCGATCGGCCCGTTACCGGATTGTGCGTAGCCAGGTTCCACATGGCGGTTACCGGTCCCTGCACGAGTCCCGGCATGGTCGTGTCGCCCGGGAACTGCTTGCCGCCTTCGAGCGTCGTGCTGTCCGGCGTCTTGATGCCGAGAGAAAACCCATCCAACGCGTTCTTCCCGAATCCGCCTGTGTTCCCGGTAGCCCAGGGGATCAACGCGCGAACGCGTACCGGTTCCTTCGTCGTGTTGGTATACGCCAGTTGGACGGTGAAATAGGGTTCCGTAGGATAGACCCGATGGCTCCACTTGCACTCCTTGTAGTCCATGACCACGCCCTGGCCCTTGCCCAACCGGTCGTTCACTTCCTCTCGTGCGGTATGGCGGCCATCGGTCCGCATGGGCTCCGGAGCGGTCTCGCCGTCAAACCAGACCATGGGGTAGACGTTCATGAACACCGGATCGCCCGTGGGCAGCGTAACGTCAATGCGCCCATTCTTCTGAATGCCGACCTCGTACGAGGCCGCGGTCGTGGTGCGGTACTCCTGGGCGGGCCGGTAGAGCGGCGCCGCAAGGCCGGAACTCGACAGAACAAACAGTGCGAGCGCTCCGGCTCTATACTTCATCATTGGAATCTACTCCTGCTGGTGGCCCGGCTCTAAGCGAGGATAATTCGGACCCGAGTCTATTCTCCCCGGCATTCGGCTTCAATGTATCCATCCTCATTAGGGCTCCATAGTTGCTGCGAATACCGATTTTGAGGTACGCTCTGGTTTCTCCCAAACCACCGTCTTTGAATCAAGGGAAACCGGTATGCTCGTACACAGCGTCTACTTTTGGCTGCGGGACAACTTGTCAGACGACGAACGCGCGGCGTTTCGCCAAGGAGTGGAATCCTTGCGCGCCATCGAAACCGTCAAGGAAATGCACGTGGGTACCCCAGCGGCAACGCCGGACCGCCCGGTGCTGGATCGGAGCTATGACCTGGCGCTCACCGTGGTACTGGACGACATTCCCGGCCACGATATTTACCAGGACCACGAAATCCATCACGCCTTTGTGGAGAACTTCTCCACGTACTGGACGCGGGTTCAAATCTACGACGCGGACTGATTTACTCCGGAAGCTTGGAAAGCATTCCAATCTGGCCGCGATGATACGAATCGTGGGATACCATGATGCTTAACGAACGGCCGATACTGCTGAAGAAACCGCGCAGTTGATCCGGCACCTCGCCCGGCAGCGGGTTGGGCAAGTTTTCGTCGGATAGTTTGCCTATGCCCTCGATCCCAGTCGTCATGACCAGCCTGTATAGCGACACCACCTCGTCCCATTCCGGATAGTCTTCCGCTTTGCCTGTGATCGGGAGACCGCCCGCGAAGTCCGGCGCAAACCTGCGGCCAAACCCTTTTGGCATATCCAGCCGCTCGCCAAGGGTCCAACGAACCACGACGGTGTTGACCGTGTTGGTGAGATGCCCGATCAGCCACATGGGGTGCGCTTTGCCATCCAGCAATTGCTTGAGCCGGTGCGACTCCGGAACGTTCTCCGCGATGCGCAAGGTTTCATCCCGGCAAAACGTCAATTGCACTTGAAGTAAGTTGATTTGTGTACCCGCCATTCCGGTTCTCTCCTTGTGTTTCGCTGACTAAACTGCGCCCCAGCAGGTGAGGCCGATGTTTGCTCGGTGCTTGTGGTTCAGGCATAATCCCCGCTTCCTGGGTCGAGGCAGTCATCCACGTGGTCACACCTACAGAAACGCTCTCCGCGGAACTCCGCGCGTTGCTCGCCAAAGCCGACGCCGAAGAAGTGCGTCTCGGAGAGATCCTGGAGCCGTTTCCGGTGCGTGGCCACGCGTTAATGATCGTATTGTTCAGTTTTCCGTTGAGTCTACCCATTGCGCCCCCGTTTCTCGGAGGCCCCTTTGGTCTGGTCCTTGCGTTACTCGGCCTCTATTTGGCCCTCGGCAAGAAGCCATGGTTGCCTCGGTTCCTGCGCGAACGCAGCATCTCCTCGCAACGCTTCCACGGCATCCTTCGCCGATTGATTGGCGTCGCCAAAATGCTCGAAAGCTTCCTCCGGCCGAGAATACTTGTGTTGACGAACATGCTCTGGCTTCGCCGGTGCCATGCCATATACATACTTCTGTTGGCACTCCTGTTGGCCTTGCCCGTACCGCTGCCGGTGCCGTTCAGCAATACCGTCGTCGCCCTGCCCATCTTCATCACGGGCCTCGGCCTCCTGGAGCGTGACGGATTATTCGTGCTGCTCGGCTATATCGCGGCGCTGCCCTGTATTGCATACTACGGCGGCATCCTCTGGCTGGGCCAGGAAGGTGTGGAACTTTTCTTGCATCATTACGGTCTCTAGGGCCTACGCATCGTCCGCATCGATGATCTCGGCGGTCATCTGTTCCACCTCTACCGCCGACATACCCCGGGCGCGCTGCAACCGATCCAGGCGCTTTTGAAACTGTCCCATGGCAAAGGCGGCGAAGGTCTCCTCCGACTCCCCGAACGGAGGCTCCTCATACCGCGTGAACGTCTCGTGAATCAGCCCCATGACCTTAGGCAGCAACTCGTTCATTGTCTCCTGCACGACATCCCACATGCCCGGATCCTCCGACATGAGCCGCGACAGCAGATAAATGCCATATGCGAGATGCCGGGCCTCGTCGCGCTTGACCAGCGACACGCCTTTGCGCGTGCCCGGCAGGATGCCCTTCTTGTCCAGCGCCAGAAAATAAGCATGGTAGCCCGTCTCGGCAATGATGCCTTCGACCACGAGATTGTAGGTCGCGGACGCGCGCGCCAAGGCCGCGTGTGACGTATCGGTCTTGAGGGCCTCCATCGCCGCCGGCAGGGCCTCGTAAAAGATCGCGCGATAATTCTCCTGATGGTAATGCGACAGGTCACAGTCTTGTCCCGCAACTTCCGTTACGAAGCGCGCGAAAAAGTCCGTGTGTTTCGCTTCCTCCCAAAGGAAGGCCGTGAGATAGATTTCCTCCTCCACCCGTCCATCCTGGGCGATCGTATGAATCAGCGGCAGCAGATCCAGTGTCACCGCTTCCTCGCCGCCCACGAACAGCGCCGTGAGCATGAGGATTGCGTCGCGTTCCACCTCGGTCAGATTCGGCCAGTCCTTGCGATCCTGGGTGAAGTCAAGCTCGCTCGGGTTCCAGATTCCCAGCCGCTTCGATTTCTCAAACAGGATCATGGGCGGGCTCGAACGGCGAAGGCCATGGGTCGTGGTTACAAAGCTGTTGTGCGGCAACGCGGACACCTCCATGCGTTGGATCGCCCAAGTTTCCCTGGGCGATACCTTCCCGAAGAGCAACACCTGTAACCGTGCGAAATCCACATCTTGCAGCCCGACTATTATGCGCAGCCCATTGAGATGATTCCAACTGTTCGCTCGTCGAACCGCGGCAGCCTGGTTTGCTGCGGAAAACGAACGAGTTGATCGCTCAATCATCGCCATGGAAAATGAGGGCCTACCACCTGAAAGAAAGGATTGGCGCGCACTTGGAGAGTCCATACACATACTACCGTTCGGCCATTGCCGGGCGTGTCATGCCGCTGGCCTACGTGGACCTCGATCGATTCGACCAGAACGCCCGCGACATCGCGGCTCGATCCCAAGGCCGGCGCATTCGCGTCGCGTCCAAATCCATTCGTTGTGTCCCGCTTATGGAGCGCATCCTGGCCACCGGCGCGCCGTACGAGGGTATCATGGCCTACAGCGCGCGGGAAGCCGTGTTCCTGAGCCAGCAAGGGTTCGACGATATTCTGATTGCCTACCCCGTGGTTCACGAAGCCGAGGATGCGCGTCTTTGTGAAGAGCTGCAGCGCGGCAAACGCATCGTATGCATGGTCGACTGCTTTGAGCACGTGCAGCTCCTCGACAAGCTGGGACGCGACCACGCCGTCGAAGTGCCGGTCTGCATCGATATTGACCTGGCGACCGAGTTTCCCGGACTCTACTTCGGCGTCCGCAGGTCACCGTTACGGACGCCGGTTGACGTAATCGAGTTGTCCCGTCGTATCGCCGCGGCCAAGAACGTGCGCCTTGCGGGGGTGATGGGATATGAAGCGCAAATCGCGGGACTGCCCGACAACGCTCCCGGCCAGGGAGTCAAGAATGCGTTCATCCGGTTTCTGAAGCGGCGATCCCTCGCGGACTTTCGTAAACGCCGCGCGGACATCGTGCAGGCGATTCGTGATGAAGGTATCGAATTGGAGTTCGTCAACGGCGGCGGCACAGGGAGCGTCGAGACGTCCATTGAAGAGGAGTGCTTGACCGAAGTCACCGTAGGCTCCGGTTTCTTTGCGCCACTCTTGTTTGACTGGTATCAGTCATGCCGGCATCTGCCCGCTGTGGGGTACGCCGTTGAGATCACGCGAAAACCCGCCCCCGGCATCTATACCTGCCACGGCGGCGGTTACGTCGCCTCCGGTACCGGCGCCAATAAGGCGCCCCAGCCGTTTCTACCGGAGGGCGCCGCGTTGCTTCCCCTGGAAGGCGCCGGCGAAGTCCAGACCCCCGTCCGATACGAAGGGCCGGAAACGCTCAACCTGGGCGACCCGATCTTCATGCGCTACGCGAAGGCAGGGGAGATGTGCGAACGCTTTAACTTGCTCCTGGCCATACAAGGCGGCGCGGTCGTGGCTGAATATCCTACCTACCGGGGCGAAGGACAGGTGTTTCTGTAGTCGTGTTTTTGCTACCGTTATGCGCGGGCATCTCGAGCGCCACCGGGGGGAAATCGGCCATGGGAGCCACAGTGCGAAGCAACCTTTCACGCTCAACGGTTGCTCTGGTAATCGGAATTCCGCTTCTTACTAACCTGTGCTGCAATCCTGAATCGAACGACGGGTCGACGCGCACAACAACGCCGTTGCATGAGATGGCCCGTGACGGGCGACTCAGCAGCGTGGAAGCGTTGATGGGCCAGGGCGAGAATGTCAACGCGCTCGACGAAGAGGGTAAGTCGCCGTTGCACTGGGCCGCGGCAAATGGCCACGTGGGAACCGTGTCAGCCCTGATCAACGCGGGAGCCGATCCCGGCGTCAGGGACGACCACGGGATGACGCCCTTCGACTACGCCAACGCGAACGGCCACAGCCAGACGGCAGATGAGATTGCACGGGCCATTGGCAATGAAGGAAGCCGTCCGCCGTCCGCCTCGGAAGCCGCCACGCCGTCGGGACTGAATCCGTCGCTGAAATACGTTGATTTGCCGTCCTTCGAAACCGCGATTGGCCAGCCCGCCTGCCTGCTGAAGAGCGACCGCGTCTGGATGTTCGCGCCGAAGTCTCGGGAAGAGGCCGCGAACGTCGTCTTCCGGTACCTCGTGAACGCCTACGACGTTCTGCGCGGTATCGTCGGGGTAGACACCGAGTTTGTTATCGTGGTCTACAATTTTCCGGAAGGCAGCAGAGAGGCCTTTGGCGGTACGAGCAACTGCGCCATCTACTACGACGACACGAACCTGCAACTGGACCGGCATTCCGAGTGGACGCTACATAGCGTGCCTCACGTTTCGGGATACATCGAGGAGATGGCCCACAACTTCGTCGCTGCGACGAAAGCCCAATTCGGCTGGGAAATGATGGGGTGGAGCATCGGCATGCACGCCTCGCAGGCGGTCGCAAGCAATCCGGTATTCGTTCAACACTGGACTGAAACGTATCAGGGCCAGGCGAGTACCTATCAACGGTACGTCGCGGCGGGATTCGTACTTCCTTCCGATGTCCCCGCAAATCAGGTGGACCGCATTCACGCGTACATCCTGAGCGAGTGCGAACGGCAGTACGGCGCGTCCTTCTGGCGGGATGCCTTCGCTGAAATCCGAAAAGAAGCCCAAGCCCTGCGCGATGCCGCCAATGCAGGAGAGGATGACGCCATTCGCAATAAGCGGTATCAGATTACGATAGAATGTCTTGATCGGCTACCCGGGATAGAGTTCAAGCAGATGCTGCAAAACAGTGGTATTTCGCTGACAACAGACGTGAAATCGCTCCATCCCACGGAGCCGGGCTGGAACCGGCGATTGCAGTGAGGGGAAGACGCTCCTGCGGCTCATTACCTGGTTCGTCTGTATCGGCATGATTACGTGCAATCCCGACCATTGAGGAACGTGCGAGGGTCGATCGCTTTCACGGGCGATTCGGTGAAGTCTGCGACATTACGAGTAACCACGTAGTCACAACCCGCGGTTTTTGCCGACACGGCAACCACGGCATCTTCAAAATCACTCATTGTCGACGCTGTCGCCAAGGTCAGTATCTGAAAGTCGCAAGCCGCAATTATGAATGAACGCAATAGCCACTCGATGGTGTTCTTGACCTCTTGCGGCTTGAGGTCTCGTTCGAGAAAATACGATATGATCGTAACGGCGTGGGCCGGGAGAACTCCCTCGACGTTCTTGTACAGAATTGCATCAAGAACTGACGCGGCGTCCTCGAAATGCGGTTCCCTTCGCTGCAGGAAGTCCAGCAAGACATTGACGTCCAGTAGTACTTTCATTGGTGTTTCTTGCGGAGATGAGCCACATACTCTTCCTGCCGATCGGCAGTTCGCGCGGATTCAATAATACCGCCAAACTTCTGAACGTCCGGATGGTGATCTCTTTGTTCCCCACGGATGGGAATCACGTTCACCGCCGTACCTTCCGGAAGAACGGCTGCTTGGTCAAGGACCACCACGCCCCCTTTGACATGACCTCGGTAAGACACGACATTACCTCCCTTATAACTTGGATAAGTATATCATACCCTGAACCGGCCACGGATTTGCGGAAGCATTCCACGTAGCGTCACAATACTATCAAGAATGCGCCATGAGCTAATGTCTACTTACCGTTTGGGGGTCCTATGCGAGTTTCCGTGTTTACTGCGTTCTTGTTTCTTGGGATTTCAGCAACCGCGAACGCAACCGTTTTACACATCGCACCGGATGGGGCTGATACGAATCCGGGTACGCAGGATTCGCCGCTCGCGACGTTTCATGGCACGCGGGACGCCGTACGCGAATTGCGGCAACAATCCGATTGGGTGCCACGGCCGATAACGATTCTCGTCCAGCCAGGACGGTACCACGTCTCCGAATCATGGAGTTTGACGGCCGACGATGGGGGTAGTCTCGAAGCGCCTGTCGAGTACAAGGCCACCGCGCGGGGCGTGGTCTTGCTCGGAGGCCGCTATTTGAATCCGGAAGGGTTTCAACCGATCACCGGCGCGGCGCTCGTGGATCGACTCGTTCCCGAAGCCGGAGGCCACGTGATGAACTTCGACCTGGAGGCCTCCGGCATCACGGATCTCGGCGCCTTTCCCAACCGGTTCGAGAATGCGCCTCCGTTACCCGAACTCTTCTTCAACGGCGCGCGTATGACCCTCGCCCGCTGGCCCAACGATGACTGGGCCACCATCGCGTCGATCGTCGATAGCGGCCCGGCCCCGTGGCGCAACCACTCCTCCGACAAATTGGGCGTATTCGAATACAGCGGCGACCGGCCGGAGCGATGGGGTTCCGCGCCGGAAGTCTGGCTACACGGCTACTGGTGTTTCGACTGGAGCGCGGAGACGATCAAGGTCGGCGCGATTGATACGGAGAACCACCGGATTACCTTGAGCGAGCAGCACCACTACGGGCTTGGCAGTGGCAACCCGGCCCCACGCCGCTACTACGCCACGAACCTGCTCGAAGAACTGGATCAGCCCGGCGAATACTTCATTGACCGGGCAGGCGGACAACTCTACTTCTGGCCTCCCGGCGACATGTCTGGGGCGGATATCGTCCTGTCGACGCTGGCTGGACCAGTGATTGCCCTCGACAACGTTTCGCATGTACGGCTGGAAGGACTCACCGTCGAGACCTGCGTCGGCACCGGCATCGACGTGAAGGATGGGGAGGGCATCACGATCCAGTCGTGCACCGTCCGCAATACAGGGCAAGATGGAATCGTCATCAACGGCGGCACACGACATACCGTCGCCGGTTGCGACATTTACGATACAGGAACTGCGGGGCTGCGCGTGAGCGGCGGCGACCGCAAGACACTGACGCCCTGCAATCATGTGATCGACGACAACCACATCTGGCGGATATCGCGGCGGCAGCGTACGCACGCCTATAATATCCACATGGACGGCGTCGGCATTCAGGTGACGCATAACCTGCTCCACGACGCTCCGCATCAGGCCATCGGCCTCGGCGGTAACGACCATCTCATCGAGTTCAACGAGATTCACCACTCTGGCATGGAGACCGATGACAGCGGCGCCTTCTATATGGGCCGCAACCCGTCCATGCGCGGCACGATCATCCGCCACAACTACTGGCACCATATCGGAAGCGCGCTGACCCATGGAAGCTGCGCTATCTATTTCGACGATGGCTCCGGGGGACAAACGGTAATCGGCAATGTGTTCTACAAGGCGGCCGGAGGAAATTTTGGCGCGGTCTTCGTGCACGGTGGCCATGACAATGACGTGATCAACAATATTTTCGTGGACTGCAAGCGCGCCATTGGCGCCGCACCCTGGGATGATAACCGGTGGTGGGACTACGTGGCCGCGCCACTGTGGCAACAGGTACTGCTCCAGGATGTCGATATTACGCAGCCGCCGTACACCACGAAGTATCCCGGCCTCGTGGGATTCATGGAGCGCAACGATCGGCCCCGGCTCAACCGCGCGGCCCGCAACCTCGTCGTCCGGTGCGACGAATTCATCAACGGCAATTGGGACGAGCACGACAACTATGTTACCGCGGAAGATCCCGGTTTTGTAGACATGGCCCAGCAGAACTTTGGACTTCAGGAGAATGCCCAAGCGTTCTCCGCGCTGCCTGCGTTCGAGCCTATACCTTTCGCGGAGATGGGTTTGCGTACCTCTCGCGACAAGTGACCGAGGCGATTCATGAGTCCTTGTCACGTTTCTGACCCTCTGCTATAGTGAACGGGAAGGTTGCTGCGGGCAAATCGACCCACTGCGGCGGGTCCAACGAGAGGTGGCCATCCCCATGCCAGATCAGGTTGCTGTCAATCCTACGATTCCCATGCAGACCGGTACCGCAACCTCGGAGATCGTCGTGCGCGATCCACGAACGGGGAACGTTCTCTATACGCTTCCCGAACCCTCCGATGTGGATATCGAACGTGCGTTTCAGGAAGCGCGCCAAGCCTTCGCGAAGGTCCGCGGTATGTCCGTGCGAGAGCGGTTGGACGAGACCCTCAAACTCAAACGATTCTTCCTCGACAACAAGGAGATGATCGTCGACCGCGTCGTGCAGGAAACCGGCAAGGCCCGGACCGATGCGTTGGTGTCGGAAGTGTTCACGGTGCTCGACATCATCGACTACTACGACAAACACGCCGAACGCCATCTCGCTGATGCGAAAGTGCCGACTCCGGTCATTCTCTGGCCAAAGAAATCGAAGATCTACTACGAGCCGATCGGGCCCGTTCTGATTATCTCCCCGTGGAACTATCCGCTGAACCTCGCCATGATCCCCATGATCACGGCCTTCGTAGCGGGGAACTCGATCGTCTTCAAGCCGTCCGAGTGGACGCCCCTCAAGGGACTCATCGAAGAGATCATTGAGAAGAGCGGTTTCATGAAGGATGCCGTGCAGGTCGTCTACGGCGGGAAAGAGACCGGCCGCAAACTCATCGATCAGCGTCCCGCGAAAATCCTGTTCACGGGCAGCACCCGCGCCGGCCGCCAGATCATGGAGCAGGCCGCAAAACACCTCATCCCCGTCGAACTGGAACTGGGCGGGAAAGATCCCATGGTGGTCTTCGACGACGCCGATATCGACCGCACCGCGGCGGGTGCCGTGTGGGGCGCCATGACGAACAGCGGCCAGACTTGCACCTCCGTCGAGCGGCTTTTCGTGCATGAACGCGTTTATCCGCAATTCGTCGAGGCATTGAAACAGAAGATTGAAAAGCTGTCCCATCCGTCACGCGATCGGGGCCGGCCCGATGCCGGCGACCTGGATGTGGGTTCCATGACGGCCCGATTCCAAATTGAGAAGGTCGAGGATCAAGTCAACGACGCCAAGGCCAAAGGCGCCACCATACACACGGGCGGCACGCGCACCGAAGACGCCCAGGACTTTCCACCTACCTTGATCACGGACATCACCGACGAGATGAAGATCGCCCACGAGGAGACCTTTGGCCCGGTGTTGACCGTACAGCCGTTCAAAACCGAAGACGAGGCCGTTCGTCTTGCGAACGATTCCCCGTACGGACTCAGTGCCAGCGTCTGGTCTAAAGACATTGACCGCGCCACACGGGTTGCCCGAGCCATCGAAACGGGCAACGTTTCCATTAACAACGTGCTCGCCACACAAGGCAATTCCGCGCTGCCTTTCGGAGGGACCAAGGAGAGCGGTTTCGGCCGGTACAAAGGCCCGCACGGGCTCCATAGTTTCTCCAATATCAAAAGCATCATGATCGATTCAGGTTCGAAATACGAACCGCACTGGTTTCCGTACACGAAAGAAAAGTACTCGCTCTTCAGCAAGTTGCTGGACGCCGTGTACGACGGCGGGACCTTGTGGTTGCTCAAGACGATCCAGGTCGGCATGAAACTCGAGGCGCACGTCAAGAAGAACAAGTTGTAGTCCACAGCTCCAAAGGGGGGAACGCGATATGGGCAGGGGAGAGGCTCGTATCTACGATTTTGCCGTGGTTGGTTCCGGTACGTCGGGCGGCGTGCTGGCCTACTATTTGCAGAAGGCCGGTGCGCAGACCCTGCTTATCGAGGCCGGCAAACGCTACTCGGCCGGCACCTTTCCCCGCAACGAAGCAGATTATTCGGCGCAGTTATTTTGGGGCGGAGGTATCGAGTTCGACTCCCGTTGCATGATGGGTTTTCTGCGCGGGAAATGCGTCGGCGGCGGATCGGTCGTCAACCAGGCCCTGCTCGACCGGTTTGATGACCTGGCTTGGGACGATTGGCGCGCCGCGTCGGGCATCGACTTCCTCACCGCTGACGCCATGGCCCCGCACTACGAGACGATTGAATCGGAATTGTCGCTCCAATCCATCCCCGAGGATCGCCGCAATCGCAATGCGCACCTCTTCACGCAAGGACTCGACCGACTCGGCATTGCCTGGGCTCCGCTGCGACGCGGACAAAGTCACTGTGCAACGGAGCAAGGCAACGACTGCATGGCGTGTCTCGGCGGATGCCACCGCGACTCGAAACAAAGCACGTTGGCCACCTTCATCCCGCGCGCGGAAGCATTGGGACTCGAAGTGCTGTCCGAATTCCACGTTGGCAGAATCGAGCCAGACCGGAACGGCGTCACCATCCATGGAACCGGTCGCGACGGCAAGGAATCCCTTCGGGCAGGCGCCTGCGTGCTGGCTGCGGGGTCCTTCGGCACCACGCATCTGCTCCTGGCCTCGGGATTCGGGAAACGTCTGCCCGCTTTGGGCAAGGGGTTCTCCATGCACCCGCAGTACATGACCTTCGCGGAATTCGACGACCCGGTGGATGCCCACAAAGGCGCTTTCCAGTCGGTCAAGTCCGCCGACTTGGGACTCCGGAAGAAGGGGTACAAACTGGAGAACGTGTTTGCGCCGCCCGTGTCCGTCGCCATGTTGTTCGCCGGCGCAGGCGCGCCCTTGCAAGCATTCATGATGAAGTACCGCCATCTCGCGTGCGTGGAAGTAGCCGTTCGGGATGAGGCCACCGGGGAGTTGTCCCTCGATCGGCGAGGCCGGCTGCGCGTTCGTAAGGTGTTGACAGACAATGACGAGGCCCGGCGCGACGACGGATTGTCCTTGGTGCGTAACCTTTTTGAAAGTCTGGGCGCTAAATCGATATTCCAATCGCCCCTTTACTTCGGACTACACCTGATGGGCGGCTGCGCCATCGGCGCCGATCCCCGTTCCTCCGTTGTCGACGAAACTTTCCAAATCCACGGTGTCCCCAATCTGTACTGTGCTGACACCAGCGTGTACCCACTTGCTCCCGGAATCAACCCGGCCTTGACTTGCATGGCGCTGTCACATAAACTGGCGGGTAATCTTTCCAAGGGCAAGAGGGAAAGGAGGGGTGCGGATGCAGGAGAAGTGTGGGTCTGAGTTCCTCAATCGGAGGGCATTGAGGGCGCTGGAACGGATGGGGGATCTGGTGGTGCCGAGGGTCGGAAAGCTTCCCTCATTCACCGACCTGGGGTGTATCGAACATGTCGATTCTGTTCTCGCCTACGCCCCTCCGGAAGACAGCGCCAGTCTTCGAACCCTTCTCAACGTTCTCTACTTCGCTCCTTCATTCGTGCTCCGATTTCTTCTTCGCGCCATGGCCAATCCTGACCGGTATCCCGAGTTCCTGGCCGCCAATTTCCGCCTCATCGATATGGGCGTTCGCGGCGTGGTGCTCTCGCTCTACTACTCGGGCAAGACCGGAACCGGGTACACCGGCCAGACGCCCCACGAATTGATGGGGTACGACGTCACGCGCGTTCCGCTGGATACCATCGCCAGCGCGACGCGGTAACTCGCGCAAAGCGGGCGTTCGGTTCCGGGTAAACCTAGCCACCGTGCATCCTTTGCGCCTCGTCGGGTATACTACTCCCTATCATGAATGGAGCCGACACGCTCGCCGGGCGACAGCAATCCTCAACCACTTCGGAAGTTCCCATGCGTTGGGCCGCGTCCTTCGCGCTGGGGTGCATCGTGTTTATCTCGGGTGGCGCGGTGATGATCTATGAGTTCCTCGCGGTCCGCATCCTTCAACGCTTCGTCGGCGGCACCCTCGACGTCTGGGGCGCTGAGATCTCCATTTGCCTCGCCGGTCTAGCGCTCGGCTATTCACTCGGCGGCTATATCGCCGACCGGACCCGGGCCTGGTATCCCCTGGGCATCGTGCTCATCATCGCGGGCGCGACGGCCGTATTCATGGAGCCGCTGGCGTTTCTTGTCGACGAGTATCTGCCGAAATCCGGCGAGATGGTCGCATGGTGGGAGCCTTTGTTCTACGCCGGCGTGTGTACGTTCATTCCGCTACTTGCGTTGGGGACCGTCATGCCGCAGGCCATTCGCCTCGCCGTGTCGAGCCTGGAACGTGTGGGCTCCAGCGCGGGCTGGGTCGCTACTGTCTCCACGTCGGGGAGTATCTGCGGCGCGCTCCTGGCCGCCATGACTTTCATCCCCTGGGGGGTTCGCGAATCCATCTATGCGACCTCGGCGGTGCTGGCTCTTACCGGCCTCGCGATTATCGTCGTGGCGGGTATTCGCCGCGGTCGTCTCACATCCGCGGCATTGTTTCTGGCCCTGGTTCCCGCAGCGCATGCGGAAACCATATTCGAGAATTACAGCGCGTACCATCACATCCTCGTGCGCGACGAGGGCAACGAACGTCAGCTCCTCTTCGACGACTCGGCACAGACGACCATGGACCTCCGCGATCCTTATGCGGGCGGTTTTGAATACACCGAGTACTTTCATCTGCCTATGGTGTTGGACCCCACCATCGACCGCGTGTTGTTTGTCGGCTTGGGCGGGGGCACGGGGCCCAAGGTGTTCTTGCGTCACTATCCCGACGTGAAAATCGAGGCCGTCGAAATCGATCCGGAAGTCGTGAAGGTCGCCAAGCGCTTTTTTGAAGTGCCCGAAGACCCGCGGCTCCGCATCGTGACGACCGACGGCCGCACCTTCCTGCAGCGGACCCGCACGGTCTACGGCGCGATCGTGATGGACGCCTACGGTTCCGGCCCGAACGGTGCCTATCTGCCGTACCATCTTGCGACCATTGAGTTCTTCCGCACGGCCTACGAGCACATCGAAAACGGCGGCAGCCTCGTCTACAACATCATGGGCACCTACGGCGGCCAGAACGACGACATCGTCCGCGGCATCCTCGCGACCCTGGAACAGGTGTTCCAGCAGGTCTACGTGTTCGAGGCGAAATCCAGCTACAACACCGTCTTTGTCGCGCAGAAGATCGTTGAGGCCGCCCTCGCCGAGAACCGCACCCGCGACGGCACGCCCTGGCCGAAGGGGCCCTGGCTCGCCCACCCCGCGGATTTCGCGCAACTCGTCACCCAACTCGAGCAGCAGGGCCAGTACATCCCGCCGAATTTCGCCCAGCGGCTGACGCAAGTTTCCGACGTGCTCGCCGCGCCCCGCACTGGCACCGTCTACACCGACAATAACGCGCCCGTGGACCTTGCTCCCGATCGGCGGTAGGTGCGGCGCCGTACCGAATGATGAATGCGGAGTGATGAATGATGAATGGGCGCTGGTTTCCGTGTCCCTGCGATCAGAATTAAGAGGATATTACTATGCGCATTGGTGTTGCAGTGGCCTTGGTGGTAATCGGCGCGACTTGGGCGATGGCCGATACCGAGGTCGTCGTGAATGTGGATCGCGGCGAAGATAGGGGGCAGAACTTTGGATCCCTTTTCGAGGCGCGAACGACCGACGGGAAATTCGTCGTGGGCGCCGGATTTGCCGGAGCCTACAACACGCGGTTCCGGCACGACCGGCACACGGCGCACTTCTTCGTGCGTCCGACGGATGCAACGCGCGATCTCAAAGTCACGCGGACATCCCGGCCCAACGACCTCGCGGGCACCTATCTCTTCGATTTCGAGGGGCAGGTGTACGCCGCCGATCCCGACCTGCGCGTCTGGCGCGAATCGGATGCGACCTGGCAGCCGAGCCCCGACCGCAGCCGCGTGGACACGCGCGTCGGGCGGCACCTGTTGTCCTTTGACGGCAGCACGGTGATTCTCGACGGCGAGACCGTGCTCGAAGCGCCTGCCGAAGGCAACTACACCGGATTCTATTATGCGCAGGGCTATCTTGTTTTCTACCACATCCATCGTCCCGGCGACGGTGGGTACCGCGACTACACGACTGACGCGGAAGGCTACTCCAAGCTGATCGCCTGTCCGTGGAAACCCGGTGACGGGCCGGTCGATCTCGCGAAAGCGACGGTCGAGACGGTTCCGGTGGTCGGAGAGTTTCCCTACGCCTACGGCCAGCTTGGCGATCAGGTAATCTCCTGTTCCAACATCGGCGGCGTCTACGCGCTGCGCGATGGCCAATGGCGCACGCTGGTCGAAGGGAGCATGGAGTACAGCTACCAGGTCTACGCGGGCTTCACGTATTACGACCAACTCCTGCTCGGGCAATATCCCAGCGGCGATCTGTTTTCTTTCGACGGCGAAACGGTGACGCAGATCGAGGGTTGGCCACCGGTGATGGACGGCGTCAGCACGAGTTCGCGCGAGGCGCAGACCATCGTGGTTTATGGCGGCGACCTCTATGTGGGCGTGTGGCCCTGGGGCGAAGTGTGGCGGTACCAGCGCGACACCGATACGTGGACCCTCGCCCGGCGCATGTTCACTCACCCCGAACCGACCAACGCGACGTTGCACCCCTATGAGGACGAAACCCGCGCGTTGGGCGGCGTGGCCAACCAGTGGGGCCAACGCGTGACCAGCATGGTCCCAGTGAACGATACCCTGTTCGTTTCCACGTCGGCCAAGTGGCCCTGCGAGTGGGAGCCGAAGTTCGGCTACCTCGGCAGCGAAGCCTGGAAAGAGTACGGCACCGTCACCCACCTGCGCGTCCCCGGCCACCTCAGCGCGCCCGTGGCTTGGACCGACGGCGCGACCGAACTGCGGTTCACCATCACCGGCGATGACCTCCGCATCGCGCAGGACGGCAAAGACCTCGGCGCCGCGAAGCTCGACGGTCTATCCGTCGGCCCCCTCGCCGAACCGACCTGGGGCAACGGCGTCTATGGCGTCTTCACGGGGACTAGCGTGACGGGGACCTTGAGCGGGACGGAGTAACCGGGGGGGCGACTTTGCCCCAGCGCGGCAACCAAATCCGAAATTCGAAGCACGAAATCCGAAACAAATCCCAATGCTCCAAATCCGAAAAACAATCATGGGGATTCCTTAGGTAACAGTGCCTTGGCTCCGTCGGCAGTGACTGCTCGGAAATGTGGAAGTGGCGTTTTGCCGCGAAGGAACGCAAAGTACGCGAGAGAAAGAACGTCGCGGCCTTTTGCGGTCTTTGCGTTCTTTTGTGGCTGAGAGGCGCCAACGAAGACGGCGGAATACCGCGTAATGCGTGGTCTGTCCCGAAAGGCGCTTGGTAAGTCTCGTTTCAATCTTCTTCAATGGTGCTGAGGATCTGCTTGACCATTTTGGGGTGAAGATCCTTGCCGGCGTGAAAGGGGACAACGCAACGCCGTGAACCCTTGCGGTAGATGCGGTGGCTGCCGCGAGTGCGGACCAGTTCGAAGCCGGCTTTGAGGAGTACGGCTTCCGCCTCCGGCGCGGTGAGTCTGGGAGCCTTTGGCACGCGCTACACCTCAACGGCGACGGTAATGACTTCCTTGCTGAGATAGGCCGACCGCTCTTCAACATCGAGCGTTTCCAAATACAACTGGGCCGCTTCGCGCGCGTTGGCCAAGGCTTCCTCGAAGGTGTCTCCCTGCGTGTGGCAGCCCGGCAGGTCGGGACAGTACGCGAAGTAGCCGTGGTCGTCGCGTTCGATCACGACATTTACCTTTGTGGACATTTGTGGGTTCCTCGTTCATGTGCTGCGGATCGCGTAATCTCATTGAAGTATACCTGACTCCCGGGAATCCTGGAAATACCGTTTTGCCGCGAAGGAACGCAAAAGAACGCGAGAGAAAGAATGTCGTGTCCTTTTTGCGGTCTTTGCGTTCTCTTGTGGCTGAGATGTTGGATTCTCTGTATCGGGTAGAGCCGTGAAGACCCCCCTCTAGCTCCCCCCGTGGACGGGGGGGAGAATTTTTGCTCTCTTTGTGGCAACGATTGAGCTGGCAGCCCGCGGTAAATGACCTGTAGCGCCCGGTTTCCATGCCGGGCGTAACTTGGAGATACAGATTTCCGGGTAAAACCACGCCCGCCATGGAAGGCGGGACGCTACAAATTGCCACGTTTGGAGTTTTGCCATGGGCTGCTGGATGCTCGATATGGGAAATCCGGGACGCAGGGATCTTACTCCCTCCCCGTCCACGGGGAGGGGTGGGGAGGGGGTCTTCGATCCCAAATCGCCGCTGTTGGTTTGCGTTGGTTTTGCGTAAGAACATACGGGGTAGCAGGTTGTTCTCGAACCGCGTCGGGCGAGAGAGCGATATCGACATCTGGGGGTGTACCCTCTCTTTTTTGACGATTCAAGGGGGGGTGATCCCGATTGCGGATTGTCGATTGCGGATCGCGGATTGATTTTGGTTGGTATGCGTGGTGTTCATGGGCGGAGTACTCCCTATGGATATTGCGCGGGGTGTTGCACTGCCATCGACTGGTATGCCGGTGAAAACCGTCATTTGTCCTGTTCGCGCTCTTGTAGCAAGTGCCGTCGCAGGAGCCGCTCGGAACGCATGATGTGGAGAATGTACACGTCGTGCTTCTCGACCCGGTAGAAGATCCGGCAAGGCGCGACGACGATCTCTCGATAGTGTGTCCGTGTCAGTTCGGGCGGCCGCTTGCCGGATTTCGGATGGGGGCGGAGCCGCTCCACCTTGCCAAACACTTTCGCGACGAAACGTGACGCGGCCTGGGGGTTGTCCAGGGCAATGTACTCGGCGATTTCGTCCAGATCAGCCAGCGCGGGCTCGGTCCAGATCAGGCGAGCCATTTCTTCATCTTGTCTCGGGCTTCGGCGTGGGAGAAGGTGCGCCCTTCGAGGATGGCGCGCTCCCCGCGCGCAATTCCCTCGAGGATCTGGAGCCGGTGTTGCATGAACTCATAGGAGTCCACATCGACCAGGTAGGCCGCGGGTTTGCCGTGTTCCGTGATGAGAACCGGCTCCCCGGAGTCACGGAGATCAGCGAGGAGGCGCGTCGCCTGCCGCTTCAGCGTGGTAACGAGTTCGGTCTTCATAAACAAATGATACTTTAGTGATACTTTTGCGTCAAGCATCCACGATGTGAAGCGTTTTGCCGCGAAGGAACGCAGAGAACGCGAGAGAATGAATGTCGGGGCCTTTTTCGGCTGAATAGCGTTATGGCCACAATCGAGGAGTGTTCCCCGGGAAAGAGATTCGGTACTGGGAAGAATATGATATCCTTTGTAGTGAGGAATTTAGAGCGAGCGAGCCAGGAGATCGATGATGCCTATGACGGTGAAACAACTCGAAGCTGAAGCGCTGCAGTTGCCGGAACAGGCGCGGGCGGAATTGCTGGGGCGGCTGATGCGCAGCCTCGTGGATACGCCTTCAATGGATCGGGACGTGCTGGACGCCTGGGCAGAGGAGGCGGTCCGTCGCGATGAAGAGATGGATTCGGGCTCGGTCGTTGGGATCCCTGCGGACGAGGTCTTTGCCGAACTGAGAAACCGGGAGAAATGACGAGGGCTATCTTCCATCCCGCCGCGCGCCGGGAACTCGAAGAGACGGTCGATCGTTACGATACGGAAGAGCAAGGATTAGGAAGAGAATTCCGCGAGGAAGTTCAGCGCGTGCTTGAACTCCTGGTCCTGTTTCCCCGGCTCGGGCAGCCCGTTCGTGGGAACATACGGCGGGCGGTGTTATCGCGCTTCCCCTACCAAGATTACTACCGGCTCCTGGACTCAGGGGACCTCCGCGTTCTGGCGGTGGCGCACCACCGTCGCAAGCCCGAGTATTGGGTTGCCCGGCAATAGCGCCTGGGATTGCGGCATTCACTTTGGTGGACATTTGCGGTACTCGTTCGGTCGCGTTATGCCGCGAAGGAACGCAAAGAACGCAAGAGATAGAACGTCGTGTCATTTTTGCGGTCTTTGCGTTCTTTCGTGGCTGGGATGTTGGGTTCTCTTTGTCTGGTAGAGCCGGGAAGACCCCCCCCCTCTAGCTCCCCCCGTGGACGGGGGGGAGAATTTTTGCTCTCTTTGTGGCAACGATTGAGCTGGCAGCCCGCGGTAAATGACCTGTAGCGCCCGGTTTCCATGCCGGGCGTAACTTGGAGATACAGATTTCCGGGTAAAACCACGCCCGCCATGGAAGGCGGGACGCTACAAATTGCCACGTTTGGAGTTTTGCCATGGTGCTGGATGCTCGATATGCTCGACGCGCGTGTGTCTGGGAGCGAAATTCGCATCGCGTCATCCTGAGCGATTAGCGAAGGATCTCTTGGGAATCGACGCACAACTGACTAGAGATCCTTCGCTAATCGCTCAGGATGACGCGATATCCGTATGACTTGTGAGTTTGTTTAGGACGATCCTGGAGCAAGAAACGCATCACGGGAAGCTCTCGTTCCGGGACGAACTGCGCAGGCTCTTTCGCAAACTCGGGATCGCGTGGGATGAACGGTATGTTTGGGATTGAGGCCGCAACCTCTTCGGGGTAGTTCCTGGGAGCGTGTACGGAAAGAGGCGATCCCACGATTAAACCGGCATCGGTCAAAAGTAGCGCAGGCGTCCCCGCCTGCATTCTTACGGGTTTTGTCTTAGGTTTGCAGGCGGGGACGCCAGCGCTACATCTGCTACGCTTGCCGAACCCCCCTTCCGTAGACGCTCGATGATACGCCGTCGTTTCCCCAGGTAGCGCGGCGGCCTCGTATCGACATCGCCGGGCAACCACGCCACGGCGTGGCTGAGAGCCCAATGTCCCGTTGGGACACAAATCCGAAGCGGAGCTGCAACCTGCAACCTGCAACCCGCACGTCATCCTCGCGCACGCGGGGACCGCAATCAAAATCGCCCCTTGCGCAAAACAGGGAGTTCCGATACTCTACTAGGGGTTTCCGCCGCCCGGTGTCCCTGGGGACTGGGCGGAATGGCTTCGTGTGGAGAACGCCCCTATGCCGTCGACCAGACCCGCCACGCCGCCTAATTCACCGCCCGGCAACCGACTACTCATCGCCCCAAGATTGCCTAACCGACGGAACGGCAAACCGCCCGCTTTGCCTCTTGACTTATACCTATCATGGATGTCCCCATTTATTCCCCCGCCGTCGTTTCCCCAGGTAGCGCGGCGGCGTCTTGTCGACACCGCCCCGCAACCACGCCATGGCGTGGCTGAGCGCCCAATGTCCCGTTGGGACACAAGAATTTGGTGGAGTCGCAATTCCGTCATCCCCGCGCGCGCGGGGACTGAATTCATGCCCCTCCATTTCTTAGTTCGTAGGCTGTATATCCCTGACTATTACCAAGTTTTGTCGTTGACGGCGCGGAGGCGTACTGCTAGACTGCATCGTATGCGTAGGACAATCGAAGCCAAGGTAGATGAGAACGGAAATATTCGCACGACGGAGCCCGTTGCGCTGCCGCCGGGAGCTCGCGTTCTCGTTACGATTTTGGAAATGGAGGACAGCGAGACCGCGTCGTTGAGCGAAGCGGCGCTTGCAGCCGACTGGGAGCGTCCCGAGGAAGAGGCCGCGTGGTCCCACTTGAACCAGGGCTAGTCGTTCTCGTTCGCTTCCCATTCTCCGATCTCTCCACCTCCAAGCTGCGGCCCGCGGTCATGTTAGCTCATGCCGGCGGCGCGGACTGGGTACTCTGTCAGATCACAAGCAATCCCTACGGTGACCCTGCCGCGGTTTCCCTATCGTCCGCGTCGTTTTCAAGCGGCGGCCTCGACCGCGAGAGCGTGGCGCGTCCTGGAAAGCTGTTCACTGCTGCCGGCTCCATCGTGGTGCGCGAAGCCGGAATGTTGAGCGCAGCGGCGCATCGTAGTGTCGTCGAAAGCACGGTAAGCTTGCTTCAGTCAGGGCTCAAGTGACGCGCCGTCGGGAATAAGGCAATAAATGGTTGCTGTCCCCATTTATTCGCTCGTTTGATTCGCTTGTCCTTTTGGGAATAGCACTGACAAACCGTTCGAGGCCAACTAATTGGATTTGCCCCTCCAAAGTGTCCTTATAGAAAAGTTTGTCGAGTGCAGCCCTGAGCAACGCTTCTCGCGTGAGTGGCAGTAGAAATTCGTAATTGACAACATAGGCAAAAGCCCAACGGGTGTACGAAGGAAGGATGATTTCTTTCTGGCTTATACGCTTGATGAATTCCGCTCGCGGTAGGTGAATGAAATTCTTCTTGACTCGGAATTTCCCTTTTCCCAAACGCTCGATAACACTTCTAAGCTGTTTGCTTAGGTATGTTCCTGGACTCGTACCAGTCCACCCAGCGATCCCGCCGAGTTGAGTCTTCGTGAAAACTGCTTGGTCTTTGGACCGGGCTAGCAAGAAATCATATGCCTTGTTCAAGTCCGCCATGGTTATTCCCCCGTGTCAGAGGCTACCTTCCTAGGCTAATTGAATGCTTCGTATAAGTCAATAGATTTGAGGGGGCCGAGTACGGAAAATCGTGCAAGATGGATGCGTGGAGAAGTGGGTGATTCGTATTCCTTCTATCCGTATGTTTTGTTCGTGCTGTTATGGCGGACCGTGCCGAGGATTACCTATGTTCCAGCGCGGGCATTGAGGTTTAGCGCCCGATACGCTACTATCGGATGAGTGGGACCAGCGTACCTACTGTCAAGTGGAGGCTTTGAGACATTTTGCAGGCTGAGCAGCTTAGTTTCGAACTTTTCCGGCCGAAGCACGAGGGTCAGCTTCATTTGGGGCCAAACCCGTATTTTGGCGACTTAACGCAGCCTACGCGATGCGTTTTGTCCAGACCGAAGCCGTTCAATTCGGATATTGTGGCCGGCAAAAACACATATGTGTATGACGCCCATACCTATCACACGAAGGTTCCCCCCGAAGGCATCAAACTTCTTATCGATTACTACACTCGACCAGGAGACATTGTCTTAGATCCGTTTTGTGGTTCTGGCATGACCGGAGTCGCGGCGACTGATCTGAACCGAATTGCACTACTTTCGGACCTGTCCCCGGCCGCAGCATTTATCGCTTACAACCTGAACACACCCATAGATGAATCTCGATATATGAGTGCCGTTAACGAGTTGTTGCGCCAGGCGGAATATCTCGAAGAGTCCCTCTACGACACTCACTGTCGCCGCTGCGGCAAGATTGTCCCAATGCTCTACATGGTTTGGAGCTACGGCTACGAATGCGCGGCCTGTGGAAAGGAATTTGTCCTTTGGGATGTGGCCCGTGATGAAAAGTCCTCCGTGCGCGACAGTAAAATCCTCAACAAATTTCCTTGCCCATTTTGCAGAGCCACTCAAAACAAACGCGGTCTACACAAGACCAAACGCTATCCCGTTGAAGTCGGCTACAAGTGTTGCCAGGCTGGACTACAAGAGAGCCGTGAGGAATTGGATGAGCACGACAGGGAAACCCTCCGACGCATCAACGAGAACGGTATTCCACCTGGCCTTTGGTATCCGACCGACTCCTTCCGCGATGGGGTCAACACCAGACAACCGATTGCAGCTGGTTTGAATAGTGTTAATAAATGTTATACACCTCGCGCACTCTACGCTATGGCCTACCTGTGGAAACTGGCATCGGAGTGGCCCGACCGAGCCGTTAGCGAAAAACTACTCTTTACTCTGACTTCGCTTTATAAACGCGTCACACTTTTTAGCGAATTTCGGTTTTGGGGTGGCAGTGGTAACACTGCCAACTATAACGTTCCTGGAATCATTAATGAGCAAAACGTTTTTAAAGCGTTCCAACGGAAAGCGAAGACGATCAGCTGGTATTTTCGTGAGGCCGCAGAGATAGACCGTAAAGTTTGCGTGAGCGTGCAATCAGCCTGCTCTCTTTATCAGCTGCTCGATAAATCCGTTGATTATATCTTCACTGACCCACCATTTGGAGGTAATATTAACTACTCGGAAATGAACTTTCTATGGGAAAGCTGGTTGGCGCGATTTACGGATACCACCGAAGAAGCTATCGTCAATAAGGTGCAGGGCAAAGGGTTCCTTGATTACGAGAACCTCCTGTCTGCAGCATTTGCAGAAGCCAGGCGAGTACTTAAAGATGGTGCATGGCTGACAGTAGTCTTTCATAACTCCTCAAAAGATGCTTGGCAATGCATCCAAAACGCGCTGCGGCGTGCAGGCTTTGAAATTCGAGGTACTCAAACATTTGATAAGAAACACGGTACGTTCAAAATGTTTGTTTCAGAAAACGCTGTGGGTTATGACTTAGTTCTTCATTGCCGTAAAGCCAAGGTACGTTCACCCATACTCTCAGCTGGCGACAATCATCACGCAGTTATTGATTTCATTAAGACGGCTTTGCGGGGCAAGAACGGCTACACGACCAGATTCCTTCATGTAAAACGAGACGATGAGTTCGATTATCGGCGTCTCTATTCTGAATGGCTTGTATCTGCCTTGAAGACCGACGCCGGCGCTATCGACTTTCAGCGATTTCGAGAATTGGTTGACAATGTAAGAACCAGGGGTAAATCGTGAAACGCGCGCAAACGCTGCCAGCTTTCACACCCGAAGAAGTGGAACGCGTCCATTCTCTTCTTGCCATCAAAGTTTCCTATATGATGGGCAGAAAAATGGAAGAAGGTGACTGGGCGGACGTCTATTGTCGTGCGAAAGGCATTTCTGACAAGGGCTGGTCTAATCTGAATATTGACGTAATGCACGACTTGCTTGGCGTCGAACATAAGATGCTTTGCTGCCGCTCCAAGACGAATCTCGACGAAGCGTGTGGCACAACCTTGATGCATCCAGCGGCGACGCGCTCTATCCGTATTCCTTCGACCCGTAATCCAAATGAAGCCATGCGGGACATCCTACGACAATATGCTGATCTTATCTCCCAACGGAGAGAACGAGTCCGCGAGCAAGCTACTTCCTCCGGCGAACCCGATATGCGAACTGGCTGGCTTCTCTGGCAAGAAAGCCTCCGACAGTTTCTTTATTTTGAGGAAGAAATGCTTCCACCGGACCCAGATGATTTTCGAGCGAAATGGGTGGAATCCGGCGGCGGCAATCGCAAAAAGAGCAAGAATCTCTGGATATATGAAAAGGAGACTGGCAAGAAACGGTATTCCGTGACCACTAGTGCTGGTGCTAAAATCCAACCTTACTTCGATGTGCCTCCGCCCGATGACCCAAATCTCTACCTATTCACAGTAATTGGTGAGGTCATTGATGCTGGGCTTGTGCGTGTTTGGCTCACTGAGTCCACGGCCCGCGAGCTTGAGTCATTTCTGGGTAGCCTCGATTCTGACCTGTTAAGCTCGAAAATATTCGAGGCTGCGGAAGCTATGAGGGTGCTTGATGACTTGGGCGAAGCCGAGACTGAGTCTGGCGTCCCAGTTTTCATAAGTGTCGAAGCCTACGAAGCTCTACACTCGACAATAGATGCCGTGAACGATGACCATCTCTTTCAACTCCTTGTTCGCTACCTGCGGCACCAGTCTCAGCAATAGCCTGGCGCGTAGCCTTGCGACCCGCGGAGCTAATGATTGATGATGTGGTTTGAACAAGAGGGATCTTCATGATTGATTCTCGCGGAGTGCTAATTTCGTAACTCTCCGAATACGCATGCCCTCCAGCCCCCCCGGTTGCCCGCAATCTGCCCTCCGTTACTCGCTTGCGATCGTCGCATCTGCGACTGCCTTCAGTTCCTGGCCGGTGTTGGGGTCTACTTTGATGTCGACGGTTTCGTTGTCGTTGGTGTAGAAGAAGAAGCCGTACATCATTTCTTCGAAGGTTTGGGGGCCTTCTTTGACGGTCACGGTGGGGTCGGGGTTGAAGGGGTTGAAGGGGCTGTTGTCGAAGTGGCCGATGCATTCGATGCGGGTGCCTTTGGGGAGTTTCAGTTCGCCGGGCTCGACGTAGTAGGTCATCTGCCAATCGAAACTGTAATTCGGCACGTTTAACAGGGGCCGCGTCTCGCCGTCGGGCAGGTGGGCGAGGAAGGTCATGTCGCGTCCGCGCAGATGCATGTGGGTGAACATGGCCAGCAGGGTCGCGTCGCAGTCCAGCGTGTCCTCGGCGGTGACCTGGTGCATGGGCGCGCCGGGCGGGATGGCGAGGGCATCGTTGTTGATAATCATGTAGCGGATGCGCTTCTTGATGGGGTGTTTCGCATAGCGGAACCCGGCGGAGATGGTGTCCTGCTCCGGTTTGCCGGTGGTGACGTAGTGGATTTGCAGCGTGATGACCGAACCCTTCCGGATCAGCATGGCCTCGCCCGGTTTCAGATCGGCGGGTCCGCCGCCCGGCACTTTCCCCGTGAGGAAGTTCGTGCTCTGGTCGTAATCCTGGCCCGGCAGCATGTAGATCATGTTGCAATGATGCAGCACCCGCGGGTTGCTCGGCATGATCTCGATGCCTTCCACCCAGGTGTCCTCGGGGAACATGTAGTCGAAGGTGTGGTACTGGTAGGGGATGTAGCCGGTGGCCGGGATGTCGAAGGGTTCCTTCGCGGAGAGGACCAGGTCGGGTTCGCCGATGGCCCATTTCTCGTTCGGGAACTCGGGTACTTCCGGCAGGTTCTCCAGATCGCCGGGCTGCTTGCCGCCGCGCACCCATTGCGCGATGGTGCGTTTTTCCGATGCCGTGAGCAGGCGTTCGTTGGTGAAGTCGCCGACTTCGGGATGGGCGTACCAGGGCGGCATGCGGCCTTCCTGGACGACCTCGGCGATCATGCTGGCCTTGCCGGAGGCCTGTTCGTAGGTTATCAACGAGAACGGCGCGGCGGTGTTCGGACGATGGCACTCCACGCAATTCTGATAGAGGATGGGCGCCACGTGTTCCGCGAAGGTCACGTCCGCGGGCTTGGCGGATGCGTCGCCGGGAAAGGTGATGAGGCAGCCTTCCACCGCCGTCGTGGGCACGCTGACCGCTTCGCCTGCGAGGACTTCCAGGATCGCCTCCTTGAGATCGGCGCGGGCGTTCGTGGGTTGCACGCCGCTGACGCGGAACTGGTCGTCGATTCGGCCCCGGTAGCGGAGGACCCGGTCCGCGTCCAGCACGGCCACCTCCGGCGTGCGTTCCGCGCCGACCGCCTTCGCGCTGTAGGCTTCCACGTCCTTCACGACGGGGAAGGTCATCTGGTACTCGACGGCGTGGCGCGCCATGTCCATGATGGAATCTTCGGGGCCGACGTTGATGCCGATGAACTGCACGCCTTGTTCGGCGAACTCCTGGTGGAGGGATTCGAGGACGGGCGTGTAGCGTTGGGCGACGGGGCAGGTGTTGCAGTAGAAGGCGAGGACGTAGGCCTTCGCGTCGCCGAAATCCGCCAAGGTGCGGGACACGTAGCGGATGTCTTTGAATTCCATGCCGGGGACGGGTTTGCCGATGGCGGAGTCGTCGGCGATGGCCGCGAGCGATGCGAGTAGGACGAGGGAGAATGCGCGTACGTAGCCCATGGAGAAGTGCCTCCGCAGACGGCAGGGTGCGCGTATAGACACGCGGGTGCCGTCTGTCTGAATTGCTGCTGCTGACCGATGCTCTAGTATTGTGGAGGATCATGGGCGGAACATCAAGTTAGAAGCAACAGTTTAGTTATAGAAAACGATGGAGCGCTGTTTGGAATTGGCCTTATTGGCGTGAGTCGGTGCTTACCTTTTGGGGAGATCGGAGGTTTCGAAGGAGCATGGGCGTCCCGCCCGTGTAAGATCATGGGCTGGAAGCCCATGGCACCTCGAATCACGGGCTGGAAGCCCGTGGCACCTCGAATCGTGCTTGTTTCGGATTTCGAATTTGTGAACAGCGTGCCTGTAGCGCGGCGTGGTTTACCGTAACAAACGTTGTCTTGCTGGTTGTAGAGGTTGGAGTACCTCGTGGCTGTTTACGCGAAGAACTCGAAGGTGGGGCTTTGGGTTTGTTGAAGCAGGGGTAGTGTGGCGTCGCCGACGCGGATGTCGAGCCGGGGTCCCTGCGGTGGGGGTTCTTCACCCTGGGTACGTGCCAGGGCGGTCTGCGCGGCCTGGTTCACGCCGTTCACGAAGGAGCGGGCTTGTCCGATGGCTTCCGCCCGGCCAACGGTAACGTCGAATCCGCGCAACTCGACCGGCTCGCCGCGCGACCCCTGGATCTGCTCCTGAACCTCCGCGATGCGTTCGCGGATCTGTTCGCGGGTCTCCTCCAGCGTCGGGATGACGCGCTCCGCCGCTTCCAGATTGCGGTCGATGGTGCGGACGGCGGCTGTCGGCACGGAGATCGTACCGCGGCCGAAACCGACGTCGTTTACGGGGACTTCATCAAGTTGAAACGGGTTCGCCGAAGTGACGGCGGGGCGGGGTCTGAACCCTACCTGCTGGGCAGAGTTGTCCGGTGCTCCAGGAGTCGTCTCCCGAGGGGGCAGGAGCGACGACCGGGGGTCGAGGTTCCGGACCGTCGTTTGACCAACTTGTAGGCCCATCGTTTGATTCCGCAGCGTGTCGATAGCGCCATTTATTGTTTTTCGACATTAAAAGTATCTCATAAAGGGTCTGCGGAGTCAACAGTAGACCTGGGATTATTCCAATGTAAAACCATGTATTTTATATGCTTAAACGGCTCCGGCTGGGCGGGAGAATTTACGGCGCCGGCGCGGTTGCAGGGGTCCATTCGTGTCAAGTAAGGTTTCATCGAGCGAACGCGACCTGGGGAGGGGAAGTTTAGTTCCGTGCAAACACCGCTATTACTTGATGATGAAGCGTGCGCCGGGCTGGTGCCGAAGTATGCTTCTAAGATCCTCATCGCCGGAAGGATGTTCCCCGACTTCGAGTCCCGCTTATCGGCCCGGACGGCCAAAGTGATTCGGGTGGATTGGCCGTTCCCTGTGGCCATCCCCGAACATGTGTTTGACTTCGTGCTGCTCCCGCCATGCGATGAGACCGACGTCACGGAACTCCTCGAAGCCGGATTGAAACATATCGACCGGCACGGTTCCGTCGGTTTGATCACCAAGCCGGTGCAGGACAATGGCGAGCCGCCGCTCGGTTTGCTCACGCAACTGGAGTCCATGGGATTCCTCGCGACGCGGAGCCGCATGTGCGAGGAGAACGGGCTGACGCAATGGGCCTTCGCATTGCTCCGTACCGACTACGATCCCATCGCGCATGCGGCGGACCTGGAAGCGGCGGGGTTCCCCATGCGCGCCTTTCTCGTGCTCGATTCGATTGGGGAACTGGTGGAGCTTTCGGACGACAGTATCGCTTCGCTGGCCGTGGAGAAGCATCGAGTGCTGTCCGAGGCTATCCTGCAAATGGAACCCGGAGATGCTGCGGCGTCGCTGTTGTCGTTCGCGCGGAAAGAGTTTCAGCTTGCGATCCACGCGCATCCCCGTTTGGTGGCGCCGTATGCGCGCCATGCGGCACTTTGGCACCACTTCGGCCAGGATCACTTGGCGAGGCGATTACTGCGATCGATCGCGCATGTATGCGATGCGTCCGAAGCGCAGGCGTTTCTGGAGACGCTCGACGATACCGAGGGCGCGCCGCGTGGCGTCGAGGCCGCGCAGGTCTGGTCCGGTACCCGCTCGAAGCCGCGGATTCTGGTTATCACGCACGACAATTCCGACTACGGCATGGATTCGCTGTTCGATGGTCTTTGCACCGTGTTGGGCGCCGAGAACGTCGTTGAGTTTCCCTGGAAGCCTACCCTCCACGGGCAACGTCCTGAGTCGGCCCTGAACTATCCCTGCGTCTTCGACTACCCCGGCGAACCGCGGACGCCGGAGCAGTTGGTGGAAGAACTGCGCGACGGCCGGTTCGATCTGATCCTGTTCGCGGACGTCGTGCAGCGCAGCTACCGCGATACGGTCCGGCGTTTCCTCGAGGCCGGCGGCTGGGTTCCGGTGGTGGTGTACGACCCTTGGGACGATCCGCATAGTCTTCTGTCCAGCGCACTGGAATACCTGGGACGGGCCTCCGTGGCCGCCTATTTCAAGCGGGAGATGCTGGCCGGTTTCGCGTATGGGGAGAACAGCTTTCCCTTGCCGTTTGGTTATCCCGACCGGCTCGTGCCTGAATCGGTGTCCTGGGAGCGGACCCACGACCTGTTTTGGGCGGGGAAGCGGATCTTCGGGACCCGCGCCTTGTACCTGGACTGGCTCTCCGAGAAGCTGGGGCGGAACATGGACCAGACCTTCTCGCAGGCGGAGTACCGGGCCACGCTCGAAGGGGCGCGGATGGGCCTGTCGATTTTCGGGTATGGGTACGATACGGTGCGGTACTGGGAACTACCCGCGCACGGTGTGATGCTGCTTGCGGAGCGGCCTCCCATCCGGATCCCCCACGACTTCGTGGATGGGGAGTCGGCGGTGTTTTTTGACGACCTGCCGGAGCTGGAACAGAAGTTGGATTACTACCTTGCCCACCCCGATGAAGCCATGACAATCGCTCGGGCGGGCCGCGAGCATTTTCTGAAGTATCACACGACTTCGATGCGGGCCAAACAGTTTCTCGGCCGATTGGAGTTGCTTGGATTGTGGTAATTTTTAGTTTACTCGCGGCTGTAAACGATCTTTTGAACCGTTGCGGTGGACAAGCGATTTGATTTGTCGTAGTATCTGGTGTTAGGGCAAGGCTTGATGTTTATATATGGTATTTTACTCAAATAAATTGCCTTTGAAACATAATTGAAACATCAATGTATTTGTGAGACGCAGTCATGTTCTGTAAAACATTGCCGTTACTCTCATTGCTAGGTCTTCCTTAAAGTTCCTTTTAGATTGGGATTGAGTGAAGTAAAATTTACCTCGTGCACGAATTGGAGGGAGGAATGCCCTTGTGACCATCCAGGAGATTCTCGCTTCAGAGGAGACCCGCAAATACGAATTTCCTGTCACCCAGGAGCGCGTCTTTCTGGCCCATGCGGGGGTGTGCCCTCTGCCGCGGTGCGCCTGTGAGGCGATTGAAGAATTCTGCCGCCGCGGGTCGCGGCACGCCCAGGAAACGGGTTGGGCGAACGGGCAGGTCCTTGCGGCGCGGCAGGTGAGCGCCCGCGTATTGGGGTGTTCGCCGGACGAAATCGCGTTGCTGGGTCCGACCTCGCTGGGACTCAGCCTAGTGGCGAACGGCATCCCGTGGGAGCCCGGCGATGAGGTCGTGTATTACCCGGACGACTACCCGGCGAACGTGTATCCGTGGACCGAGCTGGAGCGGCGCGGCGTCCGGCCGGTTGCGCTTGCGCCCGAGCGGCCCGGGGCGATCGCGTGGGAGACGGTTGAGGCGGCCCTGACGCCACGCACGCGGTTGGTCACTTTGGCGACCTGCAATTTCCTGAGCGGGTACCGGGTCGATGTCAATGATATCGGACGTCGATTGCGGGAGCGGGGAGTCCTGTTTTGTCTGGATGCGATTCAAACGCTGGGCGCTTTTCCCTTGTTAGTGGAGCATGTGGACTTTCTGAGCGCCGATTCGCACAAGTGGATGCTCGGTCCTGCCGGGGCTGGTATCGTTTACATCAGAAAAGAGCGTCAGGGCCTGCTTCGGCCGTCGCTTCTCGGGAGTTGGAACGTGCGTTCCCCGGAATTCGTCGCCCAGGACACGATCGAATTCGAGCCGGGTGGCCGGGGGTACGAGCCGGGAATGCTGAACCTGCCGGGCATCATCGGCATGACGGCGGCCCTGAAGCTTCTGGAAGATGCCGGTATCGACCAGGTCGCGGGGCGGATCCTGGAGCTTCGACGTGAATTGGTCGAGCGACTACTTCCGCTCGGATTCGAAATCTACGGGCATGCCGACAATCACCCCGAGTCGTCAACGTCCGGAATTCTCACGGTTCGCCATCCGACCAAAGAATTGAAGCCCGTTGCGCAGGCCTTGGAAGAGGAAGGGATCACGGTCTCGTGCCGGCAGAACCGCGCGGGAGACATGTTCTTGCGCTTTTCGCCGCATTTTTACAATACGAGCGAGGAATTGGATCGTGTCGTGGAGGTGCTGAAGCGTGTCTGCTGAATCCAGCAAGGCCGTCGTAATAACTGGTGCAAGCTCCGGGATTGGGCGCGCCTGCGCAGAGCGGCTGGCTCGCGAGGGTTTTCGAATTTTTGGAACTCACCTCCCCCAGGAGGGGGCTACCGCGCTTGAGGGGATGAACGCCATCGTCCCCATCCAACTCGACGTCACCGATTCGGATTCCATCGCCCGTGCGGCGGAGCGGGTCTCCGCGGAATGTGAATCTGGTTTATGGGGCTTGGTGAACAATGCTGGTGTCGATATTCCGGGTCCTCTGGAGTTCCTGCCCTTGGAGCGCTTGCGGGATCAACTTGAGGTCAACGTCATTGGACAGATTGCGGTGACCCAGGCTTTTCTCCCGCTCATCCGGAAGGGCCGAGGCCGAATCGTGATGATTGGGAGCATCGACGGGAAGGCGGTGACGCCGTTTCAAGGGGGTTATGGGGCCTCAAAACACGCGATTGAAGCCTTGACCGACGCGCTACGGCTGGAATTGAGCGCCTGGGATATCCCCGTTTCCGTGGTGGAACCCGGCGATATCGCGACGCCCATCTGGGAAAAGTCGCTGGCCTTGGCCGACCGGATGCTCGGCGAACTTCCCGAGAAGGCGCATGACCTGTACGGAACCCAGATGACTGCGGCGCGCGCGACCGCGGTTAAGATGTCCTCAAAGGCTGCCCCGCCCGACACGGTCGTCCGCGCGGTGCATCATGCGCTTACGGCGCGGCGTCCGAAGACGCGTTACTTGGTCGGCATGGACGCCCGAATTCGGCTTGCGCTGGAGATCCTGCCGTCGCGCTGGGTGGACCGGTTGATCATGGGGTTCATCGCGCGCGGCGGGAAGTGAGCGGACAGACTACTCGTAGTACCGGAAGACGCCTTCCGCGACACAGACCGGCTTGTCGCCGCCTTCCACTTCCATGGCGAGCAGCATGACCACCTGGACCCCGCCGGGAACGTCATCGGCGCTGTTCAGCTTCGCGCGCAGGCGGATCTTGCTGCCGATCAACACGGGGGCCGGGAAGCGCAAGCGATTGAGGCCGTAGTTCAGGGCCGCGGAAATTCCTTTCACAGTCCAGATCTGGTCCATGAGGTAGGGCACGAGCGACAGCGTATAGTAGCCGTGGGCGATGGGCCCGCCGAAAGGGGATTCCTTTTTCGCCCGCTCCACGTCCACATGAATCCACTGTTCGTCATGGGTCGCTTTGGCGAAGGCGTTGATCTCTTCCTGCGTGACTTCATACCAATCCGACTCGCCGATCTCCGTGCCCACAAGCGACTTCATATCGGCGTACTGAACTTCACGTGGCGGCATGGAAACGTTCTCCTTCGTTGTTGCGCGCCTATATTCCTCATTTGGGCAGGCAAGGTCAACCCCGAGACGCGAGAGACGTCATGCGTCGGCCGCCTTCAGCTCTTCTACGAGTGCAGTGTATTGGTCCATGGCGTCGTCACGGCTGGTGCCGGACAAGGCATTCCATGCGTCGTACTTGGCACGGCCCACGAAATCCATCATGCCGGGCCGGTCGCCCGTGCAGTCGCCTTTGGTGGCCTGTTTGAACAGGGCGTACAGGCGCAGTTTGACGTCGCTGTCGGGTTCCGTGGAGAGTTTGGTGACTTGATCTTTCGCACGTTCGAATGCATTCACGCGATCATCGGACATGTGGGTTCCCCCTGTGGGTTACGGTTTTTCGCCGCCTTTACTGAAACTCCTGCCATTCCGGTTCGTTCTCGAAAATCCAACGGTAGTACTCGTTGTTTTCCAGTTGCGACGCCGCCGCTTCGTCGACGATGACGCGGCAGTCGGGATGGAGTTGAAGCGCCGTGGCCGAGATCATGCTTGTCACGGGGCCTTCAACGGCCTTTGCGATGACCGAAGCCTTCTCTGCCCCGGTCACGACCATCAGGCAATGTTTGGAATCCAGAATGGTTCCGACGCCCATGGTGATGGCCCGTTTCGGCATTTCGCTGGGATCGGCGAAGAGCGGAGCGTTCTGCTCGATGGTGGTCGGCGTGAGCGCCTTGGCCCGTGTGCGGGAGAACATTGCGGATAGGGGTTCGTTGAACCCGATGTGGCCCGAACGCCCGATGCCCAGGACTTGCAGATCGATCCCGCCGCAGTCGCGGATTAATTGCTCGTAGTGGACGCATTCCGCATCGATGTCTCCAGCCATGCCGTCGGGGAGATTCGTGTTTCGGATGTCGATGTTCACGTGGTCGAAGAGATGGTGATTCATGTAGTGGCGGTACGACTGGGGATGGTCCGGCGGCAACCCGATGTATTCATCGAGATTAAATGTGGTGAGCAACGAAAAGTCCAAGTCGTCGTTCCGGTGGGTTTCGACGAGATGGCGGTAGAGGCGCTCCATGGTTCGCCCCGTGGCAAGCCCGAGGACCAGTTTTGGTTTGAGCCGGATCTCGCGGGCGATGACGCGCGCCGCGAGGTTCGTTGCCGATTCCGCATCAGGACGAATGATGACTTCCATGAAACCTCTCGCAAAGTTAGACCGGGTTGTGACGCGTCATTCTACTTTGCGCGGCCCACACCGATCACTCCGGACGATCTACCTGGGTCCCCAAAACGCAATCATCATAAAGAACATTCGCAATTGGCTGGTCGCTCTTTCTTGACTTATTCGGTGGTCAATTGATAGACGCCTGCATGCGAGCCGATTCTTCCGCCCCCGTTCGGGGGTTGTGTGGCGGCGGGTTGGTTGAGTGACCCAGGGTTCCGCTCGTGCCTCGCTTCACCCTGGGCTATAACCCTCCGCCCCTCCGGGGCTACGCAAGTAGCGTCCGGTACCAATGGATTCGTCCGCTTCAGCCATACTCCTTGTCTTCGGTTTGGTTTTTCGGGCTTGGAACCTTGGGATTTGTTTCGGATTTCGGATTTGGTTGCGGCTATGTCGCGCTAGGTCGGTTGACTCAATGTATGGCGAAGCATGAGCCGGCCGAACCGGCGCCACGGTTCGACCGCGTACTCGCCGATAACCCGGTCGCAGCCTTTGGGCAGATCGCGCTTTCGGCGCACCACGGCCCAGGCCGCGGGATTTGTTTCGTCGGTGATCCGCAGTCTCAGCTCCTGTGGCGTATCGGCTTCCACGTAGCGAAGCGTTCCCAGTACGGCATGATGGTTTTCAGGGAAGTAATTCGGGAGGCTGCGCTGGAGGTAGAAGTGTAGGGGTATCGAAAAGACGCCGGCGGGTTTGGCGCGGCCATCGGCACTGCGCGGCGTGAACAATACAATGCTCGTATCGAGCTGGAATCGTTGGGCGATGTAGTTGGCCAGCTGCTTCCAATCCGAAATCGGTCGCTTCTCGTAGTGGTCGGCGATTGCCAGCGCGTGCGCGGGAGACAGCGCCAGCAGGAATGCGGTCAATACGATGAGGGACGCTCTCGAAAGCCTTTGGGCCACAGGCGATTTGGCAAGCTCGCCAGTCTCCGATCGCTGCTGACGGTATGGTTGCTGACGAAGAGTGCGCGCAACGAATACCGCCGTCGTTACCATCCCGAGTGCGATGAGTAAAACGTATAACGGGAGTACGGAACAGAAATACCGTGATGCGTACCAATGACTCGAATGCATGATGAAGAATGGTATGGGAGGAATTAGAAACTGGGCGGCGACGATCGCCGCCAGACATCGATCGCGCGCGACCAGGGCGCCGAATCCCACAACCGCGAAAAGTACGAGACCGTAGCGGAAAGGTCCCGGCTCTACAGGCGCGAAGTCCCCGATGTACCCCGCGTATTGCGGCAGCGTCAATCGAAAGGAGTAGCTGGAAATCCCTTCTTCGTTTTCGTCCGCCATCTCTTCCGCTTCCAGGGAAAACATATCGATGCTGAACGATCTGTCGGTAGTTGTCGCGATGGCCAATCCGCTGATCGCGCAGACTGTGGCCAGGGAAAAACAGGCGAACTTGCGCCAAGGCCACTGCCTCCCTTTCGTGACACCGGCGCCTGCGAGCCAAAGCGCCGCGGTTCCTGCCAGCGTAAGAAAGTAGGGGATTACACTGAGTTGTGCGATGAGCGAGAAGAACCCGGTGACAGCATACCCGATCCAGTTCCGCGCTTCGCCGCGGGTGAGCGCGCGGTGCAGCGTCCATACCATGAGAATGCTGCCCAGCATGACCAGCGCGTAGAAGCGGGCCTCCTGGCTGTAGCGGATGTGATAGGCGTTGAAGGTCATCAGCAATACCGCAACGATCCCAGCAGCACGGCCGCCAGCACGCGACGCCAGCAGGTACACGGCGGGAATGGTAAGAATGCCCGCGAGAAAGCTGGGGAATCGCAGCGCGATCTCGGAATCGTCGAACCGTAGCGCGAGATTGGCGAGCACATAGTAGAGGGGATAGGCGCGGTGGCTCCACGCGTAGAAGATACTGCGGCTCGCGCCTTCGTGTGTGAATACCTCGTCGAGCCATAAGCTCGCGTCCAATTCATGCCAGCGCAGCATGGCCCCCACAGCCATCGCAGCGAGTAGAAACATGGTGATACCAGAGCGTTGGCGCAATGGTTGGCTACTCATGGTACGCCACATTTTCAAAGGGAATTCCTCTTCCGTTCAATACAAGGGTCACGTAACGTTCCTCCGGCACGGGTCCGAACGCGAAGGGCAGTGGTCCCCACAGGTCTGTATAGAATCCTGCGCCCAGCGGCCGGCTCATCGTGGTAATCCATCGAGGTCCGGAAAACGAGCCAGCAAACCGCGACGCAATCAACGATTCGTCCACCGGCCATACACTGGTGTTGTTGATGGGGTTGATGATGGCGTCGCCCGCGCGAAAGTCCGTCTGGCCGTACGCGACCGGTTCAGCGTCCTCGACTTCCAGGTAGTACTGAAAGCCCCAGTGGCCCTGGAAGTAGACGTTGTGGGAGTAATGGGCCATCTCCCGGCCGAATCGCTGCGCGGCGTCCCGAGCGGAATTGGCGAGGCGCGCGTCCGCCCATGCGACTGCCAATGCGAGGATCAGAGACGGGACGAGCGGCGCGTACCAGTGCCAGCCGGGGATTCGCTCACCCCGGTCTTGAAGCATCTCCAGCCTCCTCACGATCAAGATGGCTACGGGCGGAACCATGGGCAGGATGGTGCGCGAGGTCACAGACCAGTTCAGAAACACGGAGAATACAAACGTGCCGAGGACCCACAGTACGAGCAATGTTGAATCGGCATCGCGCTTCTCGATCCAGTCGAGCGCGACCACGATCATGACGGTAAGTCCTGCGGTAGCGAATAAGGCCGCCTGAACCGCGATCCACCAGGACTGTTCGGGGGCGGATTGCGCGAGCATCGTCTGAAATGCCGGCGCTGCTGAGAACAGAAGCACGACAATCACCGATACGCACACCGCGACGACGGGCAAATACCGTATCTTAAAGAGCGGCGCGAAGAATACTATCGGGGACATGCATCCGCCCGTGAAGGTCAGCCCCACGAGAAGCGCCGCCATTCTCCGTCCCGGGGTCTGGCTGGCCCCCGCGTATCCGGCGGCGTTCAGGAGACCGCCGGTGCCGTAGTGAAACCACATGACCCATTCGTACGCGATCATGACCAACACCGGAACCGCGAGCGCGGCAATCCACCATCCCGCTTTGCGCAATCGCGAAGCGGTATACACCGCCAGCAAAGGCACCAGCGCGATCCCGAAATACTTGGTCAAGGCGGCCGCTGCGATGGCAAAGCCCGCGGCAAACAACCACTTGGTGTTGTCGGATTCCAGCCCGCGCAACCAGAGGATAATCGCCCAGACGAAGAGCGTCAGCATGGGTACGTCCGACATGACGCTGGAGCCGGACACCAGAACGGCGGGCGTGAAGATCGCAATCAATGTGGAGATGACGGGATGGCTGCAGAAGTGTTTCGCCAGGAAATAGATGCCGAGTCCAAGCGCCGCTGCAGGGATCAGAAAGCCCGCATGCAGCGCAAGTTCACTCCACCCAGTGAACGCGGCGACGACGGCCATGTAGTAGGAAACGAGGGGTGGATTCTTGTTCTCCTGCGCGGCGGATTTGATAAACCCATCCCAATTGACGTCGAATCCGTAGAAGTCGAAGGGGTTGGCATGCAGATGTTGCGCGGTCCAGATGTACATGGGATCGTCGATATGAAAGGCCCGCGTCACAAAGGGAGCCAGGCACAAGACTGGAGCGAGCGCGCCGATCAGCGCGCCCAGGACGATGTTCGATATATCGCGCGGGGTCGCGGAGTTCACGTGTATTCCTTCGTGCATCGAGCTTGGCCATCGCGCGGACTGGACCGCACGCCGCCGTAGCGCGTATCATTCCTGAAGCAGGTCAAACCAATCACAAGATCCAGCGGCACATGATAGACGATTCCTGGTACATACGCACGAGCGGTCTTGCGGAAGTCACCTCGGCGGGCGGCGTAGTCCTTCGCCAAGACGGCGGACGTATTTCCGTTGCGCTTATCACCGAGTTAGACCATCCCCACTACGTGTTGCCGAAGGGCCACGTCGAGGCCGGCGAAAGCATGGAGGCCGCCGCGCGGCGCGAAGTGGGGGAGGAGGCAGGGCTTCACGAATTGACGTTGATCCGGCCGTTGGGAGCGCGCCAGCGGCAGAATCTTGAACGCACGAAGTGGAAGACCATTCATTGTTTTCTCTACACGACTGATGAAGTCAAATTCGACCCGATTGAAGGCGACAAGCATCCCGATGCGGGATGGTTTCCGCTGGACGAATTGCCAATCTTGTTCTGGCCGGACCAGCGCGAGATGCTGGCGGAGTTGCTGCGGCTCATCCACTGCCAAGGCCTCGAATCGCTTTCGCTCGCTGGGCAGCAGGAGAACTAGCGCTCCTGGCGTTTCAGCTAAGAAGCCGGTACCGATTCTCGGACGCCTCAAGGATCGCGAGTTGATCAGATAGCCGTGACAAAGGCTGGAGCAGCTATTCTACCGCCCCTCCGGGGCTTCGCGAACACAGAGAATCGGCCAACCCAACGTTCCGCTTCGCTCCACATTGGGCTACAATCTTTCGCCCCTCCGGGGCGGAGAAGGCGCGACGTTTCCAGTACGTGAGTGAATTCGATCAGCCCGACGATGCCCCGGCTGAGTGGACATTAGTTCCCCGGGTCTGCTTGGCTTCCTTTTCCGCAAGATGTCCGAGAATCACTACCGGATATTTAGTCCGCCAGTTGGATTCTGGTATACTAGACAATATCCTGGATCCAAGATCTCTTCATCAACTCCCTTTCGACTCTTTGTGGAAGACGTAACGGCACACCATGAAAAAGAACTACCTTATTGATATGGATGGCGTCCTCGTCGCGGGTAGTACGCCGATTCCGGGCGCGGATTCCTTCATTCGGCGCTTGCACGAGAGTCAGCTCGAATTCCTCGTGTTGACCAACAATCCGCTCTACACGCCGCGGGACCTCGCGCACCGGTTAAAGATTATCGGGCTCGAGATTCCTGCCGAACGGATCTTTACGTCGTCCATGGCGACGGCGCGGTTTCTCCAGGCTCAGCGCGATCGAGGAACGGCTTTTGTGATTGGCGAGAGCGGTTTGACGAGCGCGATCCATGAAGCAGGCTACGTCATCACAGATCACAAACCGGATTATGTCGTGCTCGGCGAAACGCACGCGTACAATCTGGAACTGGTCACGAAAGCGATCCGCCTCGTGGCGGCGGGCGCCCATTTCATTGCCACCAATCCCGATCCGTCGGGTCCGACGGAGTCGGGGCTGGCACCGGCGTGCGGCGCGATGGCCGCACTCATCGAAGCGGCCAGCGGACGGAGCCCCTTCTTCATCGGCAAACCGAACCCGCTGATGATGCGCACGGCGTTGAATTATCTGGGCGTTCATTCCGAGCACACGGTGATGGTGGGCGACCGCATGGACACCGATATCATCGCGGGCGTGCAAAGCGGGATGGAGACCGTCCTCGTGTTGAGCGGTGTTACAAAACGCGAAGACGTCATGAAGTTTCCGTATCAGCCCACGCTCATCGTCGATTCCGCGAAAGACATCGAGTTGTAAGCGCGCCACGCAAGGTGGGCGAAAGCTTATTCAAAGATCTCCGTGAAGAACTGCCGCATCGCCTCCCAGGATCGACGTGCCGAAGGCTCGTGGTACATGGCCATGCCTTCCATATTTGCGTCGGGGTCCGTGAAGCTGTGCACAGCGCCGCCGTAGAAGATCATCTGCCAGTCCACGTTCGCGTTTCGCATTTCATCCATGAACGCGGAGACTTCCTCAGGCGGGACGGCCGGGTCGTTCGCGCCGTGAAGTGCCAACACCTTCGCCTTGATGTTATTTGCATCTTCCGGCGTCGGCGTTCCGAGCCCGCCATGGAAGCTCACCACCCCCTGAATCGGTTCGCCGCTCCGGGCTATCTCCAACACCGTCGTTCCGCCAAAGCAATACCCGATTGCGGCGATGCGATCCTTGTCCACCAGTTCGTGATCGCGGAGCACCTTGAGGCCGGCCAAGGCCCGTTGGCGCATCTTGGGCCGGTCGCCCTTAAGCGCTCCGGAGAGCTGCATCGCTTCATCCCGGTCCTTCGCGTACACCCCCTTGCCGTACATGTCCAGGGCAAAGCCGACGTACCCGAGTTCGGCGAGCTTGCGCGCGCTGTCTTTCGCCTGGTCGCCCAGGCCCATCCAGGCATGCACGACAAGCACCCCGGGCCGCTTTTCCGTGCTTGCGTCGTCGTACGCGAGGTAGCCTTCCAGGACTGTATCTCCATCGCGGTATTCCACGTTCTTCGTGACAATCGCGGCCATCGCCGGGATGGCCAGGAATGTGAGCGCCAAGCAGAGTCCAAGCGTTTTCATGATAGAGACCTCCTTGCAGTGGACACCATTGTGACGCAGAACGGAGCAAAACCGCAACGTGGTCTCTTAGTGGGTGGTCTGTTCGAATTGGATCCGGCGGAAGGCCGCCAGCGGGCACGTGACACTCGTCATGTAGACGGGGTTTTGCCGGTGATTGTCATCGGGGTGCATGCATTCCCAGGGGGAACCGAACTCGGGACCCTTGCGAAAGTCGCCTTCCCGCAATTCGGCGACATACTCCGCCGCCAATTGCGCCGCAGCCTCGGTGTCCACCTGCGCGATGGCGTAGCAGACCCAACCTACGGGCGTGCCCCAGTACGCGCCGTTCTGATACCGGTTCACCGGCACGTCCGTCGACTCCCATGCCGTGGTTACGCTGAAATCATCTGTCGTGAGCACGTGGCGCACGTTTCCACGCCACGCCAGCGTTCCGTCGTGATAGGCCTTGGCAAGACGCTCGCATGCCGCGCGCGTACGCTCCGGAGAGAAGGCGCCGATGTACACGCCGAAGGCGGTGCCCCAGACATCCGGCTGCGCGCTCTTCCCGGTTGACGCGCGATACAACCCATTTTCCAGCGCGAATGTTTCTTCAATCGCAGTCCGCAGGCGCGCGCTGTCGCTGGTGTATCGTTTCGCGATATCGGGTTCGTTCACTTGCGTTGCCAATCGAGCGAGTTCCTCGGCGGCGCGCAGTTTCAGCAGCGAGCAAAACAGGAGATCGCCTGTATGGATGATGGTGTCCACAAAGCCGAACGTAACTCCTCGCGACTCCTCGTCGGCGTACACCAAACCGGTATCCGGGCGGGACGGGGGCATGGCATAGGCTTCCTGCAAACGGGTCAGCAACGACTTGTTTCGGACCAGTTCATGAAGGATCTCCGCGTTCCCGGTGACCTCCACGTATTGCGTCGCCATGTGGACGAAGAAGAAGGCATCGTCGAGACAGGGTAGCTTGCCCCAACGCGGTCCACCCTGGCCCTCGTAGTCCTCCAAAGTGCCGGGGTAGAAGATGGGTTTGTTGCCGAAGCTGATATGGTCTGGGATGGACCCGGGTGTCACGACGCTCCCGCTCGGCAGCGGCCATTCGCCGTCCTGCTGATGGGAAGCCGTAAGCAGGAGCATATGCCGCTGCTCCTCCGGCGTCACCATGCCTGACTCCAGCGACATGGCATAGTCGCGAATCCAGAATGCGGGGTAACAGTCTCGTCCGCCCGGGCGAATTACCGTACCGCCCGTCACATTTGGTCCGATAGCACCGACCTTTTCTCCAGGGCGTACCCGTGAAGCTTCCACTACGTCCCGGGTCAGGTCTTCGAGAAAGGCGAGGTCGCCGGGCGGCAGAATCCCTTGTGCGAAGACCGGTCCGAGTGCGGTACTAAGCCAGACAATTGCCGTAAGCCCAATTGGTCTAAGATATTTGCAATGCATGTTGTCCTCCGCCGAAACATTGTAGAATAGAACCTGCACGCGCTGCACGTGCTTGCATGCCATACGGAGAGTACCTATGCCAGAGCGACTGTCCAGACCGTCCAACCGGTGGCGAGGAGAGAAAATTTCGCGGCGAGTCGCCGCAGCGCTCATGCTGATTTCGGGGGTAACCCATGTCGTTCAACTGCCGGTTTATGGTGCGGAACACTCCGTCGTCGGGGCATCGATCTTCGGCGGGATCTATTTCATCATCGGCCTGGGCCTTCTGGGGAGATCGGGGTTTGCCCTGTATGCGGGCGCCATATTCCCGACCATCGGCGGTATACTTGGCATCTATCGCTTTATTTACTTACACCCAAACCCGTTCAGTGTTTTTCACGTGGCAATCGACTTGGTTGTCGTGCCGATCTGCGTATTTCTCGTGTGGCGGAGGATTACTCACGAAACACAAGAGAGGATTCGATAGTCCAATCACTACATGTGACTTGCGCAGCACGCTAGAAAGTTGATAGATTAAGGGCGCTTATTGCTGCATCGAGGGCGGTTCGAGGCCCTCGGCAAATCACTCTTCGCCGGTTCCGGATGTGGTGCGGCATCCGGCCACGAAGTCCCGATCCGGCTCATTGCCGGTGCGGAAGGGTTCTTCACAAGGAGAATGACCGATGAAGCGCGTCCGTGGTGCGTTGATGCCCGTCCTGCTTCGGTTTAGTCTTTGCGCGTTTGTAATTGCTATTTCTATTTTGTTCATTCCCGGATGCCCGCCTCCGGCAACTGATTCGGGGTTGAAGGCGCGCGACTTTGTGCAGGTGAACCGCAACGGATTCGGCTACATCGAAAACCTCATCGACCTGAACGACTACCCTTGGGGACTTGTCTATTTCCAACCCGACGGAGCGCCCGAGGGCCACGTCTATGTATCCACCGGGAATGGGATCGACGACCAGGTTCTTTATGAGATCGGGCAATGGGAGTTTCCCATCCCGCCCCTTCGCCCCGGCGAGATCCGGAGGTTCCGCCCGGACTGGGGTCCCCGCAGTTGGCAGAGTGTCCTCGACATCCGCCACTACGAACTGGGACCGGTTTACAAGACCAACGGGTTCCGGGCGTTGCAGGTATACCGTCCGGAGGGCGACGGCGAGCCGAATTATCTTTATGCGGGTTCCTCGTCCACGACGCCGTCGCTGTGGCGTTCCCCTTCGGGAGAACGCTTCGACTGGGAAATCGTCTGGTCCGATCCGCGCAAGGGCAGCATCCGCATCATGGTCGTTCACAACGGCATTTTGTATTTCAACTTCATTCCCGGCGGCGAGATTGGCGATGGTTCTCCCGGCGAGATCTGGGCGCACGACGGCGAGTCCGTCTGGAACGTCGTGAACGACGGGTTTGGCAATCCGGACAACAAGGGTATCTGGACCCTTGCATCGTTCAACGGATACCTTTACGCGTCCGTGGCGAATCTCGAAACGGGGTTTGAGGTTTGGAAACTCGAAGGTCCGAACAACGAGCCGCCCATGCTGGCGCTGGCGAACGGGGGATCCGACCCGTCAAACGAAGCGGCCGCGACCAGCCTCGTGTACAAAGACAAGTTGTATTTCGGGACGCAGGTATTCGGGGGATTCACGTCTGGCACGGCCGGACAGTTGTTCAAGGGCGGCGAGCTGATTCGCCTGGACGCCAACGACAACATGGAAGTTGTCGTGGGGCCGAATTCGATTTCGGGTTACGGTCCGGGGTTCGACCGCAGCTTGAACGCGTACATCTGGTCTTTGGCCGAATACGATGGCGAACTGTACGTTGGTACCTGGGATCAAGCGACGATCTATCAATACGTTGTCGACTACTTCCCTGAATCCATCTCTCAACTCATAGGATTTCTCATCCTGGTCTCCGATTATGGAAATACGGAAAACCTTGATGAAAACCTGAAGCGCAGCCCCACGCCCTTGAGTACGGCTTTGGAGGCGGGGGGCGACATCTATCGCTCGCCGGACGGCGACCACTTCTTCCCGCTGATGAACGACGGTTTCAACGACCCCTACAACTACGGCGCGCGCAACATGCTCACGGTCGGCGACGACCTCTACGTCGGCATGGCCAACATTTACGAGGGGCTCGAAATCTGGCGCGGTACAAGCTCCGGTTCCGGCCGCTGATTTCCACTTAACCCGGCCGAACGCTGGACACGCGCGGGCCGCTCTGCGTAAGATGCAGCAATCATTTCACACGCGAAGGAGGAGCTTGCATCATGGCCATCAATCTTATGTCTACGCTCAAAGGTTCGCTGCTGGAAGGGTTCTTCCCGGAAGGGTGGGACTTGAACGCGCTGGATGCCTTGTGCGCGCGCAAACCTGAAACCATCACGCGGCCGGAGAAGTGGTGGAACAAGGCCTTTGAGCCGGTCCCCTGTGAATCCCTCGCCGATTTCGACATGATGATGGGTCACGAGATCGCGAACGAGATCGCCCAGGCGAAGGCGAAGAAGAAGCCCATTGCGTTCATCCTTCCTGTTGGCCCCATGGGCATGTACCGCTGGGCGGTGTATTTCCTGAAAGAGTGGGGGGTGGACTGCAAGCACGTTCACGGTTTCAACATGGACGAGTGGAGCGACGCCAAGGGGAACACCCTGCCCGCGAAAGATCCCGGCGCGTTTCAGAACGCCATGGAAGGCGCTTTCTACGGGCCCCTCGGCAAGCTGACCGTGCCGAAGGCGCAGCGCCACTTCGCAGTGAAATCCGCGCTCCCGAAATACGGCGAGCAGATCCGCGCGCTCAAGAAGAAGGGCGCAAAACTGGTCACCGTGTTCGGGATCGGCCGTGTGTGCCACATCGCCTTCTGGGAGCCTCACTTCGCTGCCGAGTACAAATCCGTCAATGCCTGGAAGCAAGCCGAATACCGGCTCGGCGCGCAATTGCATCCGCTGACCATCGAGCAGAACGCGATTACCAGCTTCAAGAGCCGGACCACCTTGGTGCCGACGACAGCGAACACGGTCGGGCCGGGTCTCTTCCTGCAATCAGACCGGATCATCGGCGGCGCGGACGGGTCGCTGGGCCGCGGCATGATGTGGCAGGGCATGTCGCTCTGGGCGACGCTCCACCACAAGCCGACGCCGTGGATTCCGAGCACCTTCATGCCAACCATGCCCGGGCGCCTGTTCTTCCTGAAGGAACTCGCCGGACCGCTGGAAGCGGAGTGTAACTGAGCCTGATTTCCAGCAGGTACAACACTCGCACCTGGAAACCAGCGAATCGGCAGGTTGCCGGGCGGAGAGTCGTGATGCTGTGCTGGAAATCCACCGTGAAAGTCCAGTAGTACTCGGCATCCATCCCGGACGAGATGCTACCGATAGCCGTACTCGGACTTTCGCAACGGGTTAATGAATGGTTGCTGTCTATAGTTTTTCCGATCACGGAGATCGCTACGCGCTATCAAGGCAGGATAGTCGTCTGGAAAGACGATCAAGGGTTTGGCTACATCGCCCCGAACGGCGGCGGTGCTCAGGTGTTTGTCCACATAACGGCATTCTCCGATCGGACGAAACGTCCTGTCGGGAACGAGACCGTGACGTACGAGCTTGCCCATGACCGTAGGGGTCGTGTGCGCGCCGAAAACGTGGCGTTCGCGGGCGACCGCTCGTGGCTCGGTGCCGCGCAAGTGTTAGAAATGGTTGCGATGGCACCAGCCATTCTCCTCATAGTCGTTGTGGTAGTTCTGGTGCTTGCCGGAAAGCTCCCTGCTCTTGTGCTTGGCCTGTACCTGTGCGCCAGCGTCGTGGCGGTTCTGATCTATGCCAAGGACAAGGCGGCAGCGCGAAACAACCGTTGGAGAACGCCTGAAGGTACCCTGCTTACGCTTGGACTAATCGGTGGCTGGCCGGGGGCCCTGATCGCCCAGCGTCTCTTGCACCACAAGTCGCGCAAGCTGTCCTTTCAGATTGCGTTTTGGGCATCGGTCATCGCGAATCTTGGGGCGCTCGGCTGGTTGCTTACCCCGCAGGGGACGAGTGCGATGCGTTCCATCCTTGCTTGGCAATAGATGGGGTAACCACTTATTGTAGCTGTTCCCAGCCCCGCCGTGGACCTGCTGCGCCTGTACACGCGCACTCGGCGTCCCCTCGGGTAGCGACTCCTTCCTCAGCAAAGTGGAGACCTACCTGGGCCGCCGTGTCCGCGCCATCCCCCGCGGTCGCCCCCACGGCAGCAAAGACCGCGTCCGCCGCAAACGCCGGTAAACAAGACCCCGCGCACGACTGCATTGCGCATTCTGGGCATCAGTGCTAGTATTACAAAAGGATTACGGGTGCATGGGTTCACCCGTGCGGCGTCACGTCGAGGAAGGGGATACAATAAATGGTTACCGTCCCCATTTATCAGTGGACTTAGCGCAAGAATCTATCAGCATCACATTGGCCCCCGCCAACTTAACCGGTGTTCTAACTTTGACATTGCTGGGTCCTCAAGCTTCCCATCAGGTCCTGAGCGCCACAAGAAACTCGGGAGCATTGACTGAGACACTGGATGTTCCGAATCTTGCGGAAGGAGTATACGAAACGATGCGTGCAGAATGGGTTGTAAATGACTCATCCTGTTTCGACGAATACGATTTCGCCATCCATGTTCTCGGTGTATACAACCACACTTGCTATAACACACCGGATGAAGATCTCTGTGATGGAACGGCAACCGAATGGTACGCCTATACTACGGCGAACGGATGTGACGGATACATTCCTTTGTGCGACACTCCGGGGCTGTGGAACTCAAGACAAGGAAAGCCGCATTGGCTGGCTGCAATTTTCGACGGTCAGGCGTCGGCGGGAAGCGGTATGGATTCAGCCGGAAACATCTACTCGACTGAGTATCTTTGCGGAAGCACGGCCCCACATACTAGGCGGCTGCGACTTACTGGCGAGCCCTGTGGAAGGTTCGGGGATGCTGTACAAATTGGTGACGTAGCCAAGGGTAATGAGAATACCGACTTGGAAGAGGGTGACGTAGTCTACGTTCATGGGCACGGCACGCATACCGTAACGGATACGGGAGGTGGAGTCGGACCGAGACAATTGGACCATTACACCGGCGTCGGCCCATGCTTTACATGCGACGCCATCGGGGAAGCCATGACGATTAAACTAAACGACGATTAGGAGATAACACCATGGAATGGATGAACGCAGAAATCAGCAGAATTTCGCGATGCATCTGGTTGAGCGCGGTTTGCGCATTCCTGGTGTGTCTGACCGCAAATGCGTCTGAACAAGAACAGACTGTAGCCGACAATGCGCCAGGCCGTTACTCAGTCCAGTTCAAGACCGAGATTCCCGCGAAGGATGCTTGTTGTGGCCAATGTAACTATATCCTAGAGATTACCGATCAACTCACCAATTCGACGAGCGACGTGACACTCGCTCGTCCCATGTATCCCGTCGCGGAAAGCTCCTTGCAGTATCATTGGGCAGACGACGCGAAGTTAGTTGTAGAAGCGACGTGGAATGGGAGGCCAGATTCTGCCACTTTTCTGTTCATCATCAATGCGGCCGAGGCAGGAGTTACCGACACCATCCGCTGTCGCGATCCTAAGCCCTCGTCATCTAAGCGGTATTGGGTATACGAGAAGTACGTACAATCGCGAGCGCCCCTTTGGGTTTCCACTTCCGTTATTCTGTGTTACGACGTCCATAAGAGTCCACGAGAGAACCGTATGGATCCGGACGCGAGGTTTCCAAGCGACGATGAGGTTGGCTGGGCAGTGTACCCGCCGCCGTTTGTCGCGGAACAAGCTTATTTTCTACCGGCTCAACAACAGAATCATCGGGCAGGCTGGTACAACCTGCTGTCCCCTTTCCTGTGGGCCGAAGACGCTGACAAGGTTTACTTCTTATGCCAAGAATACGGCAAACCGACCGATCTGGTAGAAGTGGATATGGGCGAAGGGCCAGAATACGCGCAGGTGGAGGCATTGGCGCTTCCGTCAGAGACAGAAAAAGTTCGTCCGTTTACCGTACGGCCTAGCTATGCTGATGAAGTAACTACAGAGTGGGTCCCGCACATTGTCGCGGGTGAACTGTCGTGGCACGACAAGACCCACATCACGATTCATACGCACTCGGTATACAACCCGCGCGCTCCCGACGAATTTTTGGTAAGAGTTCCATAAGATCGGTCGGCGGTCAAACACATCCAATCCCGACACGGTTGTTTGCGATTTGCAAAGGTTTAAGACTTGCGGACGGGATTTATCACCCGAGATTCCCCGGCCAATTGTGGGGCGTCATCGCATGATTCAGATTTGGTCATCAGGATCGGGGTTTTGCCGCGGCACCTTGGACAACGCTTTTTTGAACTTCGCTTTGCTGCCTCGCGCGGCGCGTGCGGCGATCATGTCCTCCGTTTCCAGGGCAGATAGTTTCTCTGCGACGGCCAAGGTGATAAGTTGATTGATCGAAACGTTTTCTTTCTTAGCAAGCTGCCGTATGTGCCGATGCAGCGATTCCGGCAGCCGCAGACTGATCATACTCATTACAATTCTCCAATGGCTTCCATACGGTTGTTGGCGACGATCCGCGTCATTGGAGTGAGAACTATGCGTACCCGACTTCAGGCTTGTTCCTGAAAGACCTGGTTCAGGGCCTTTAATGCGGCGTCGTGGAGATGGCCGTTGGAGGCGACGATTCCGACGTTGTTCGCGAGGGTACGGCCGAGGGTGAAGTCGAGGTCGTTGCCCACCAAGTCGGTGACACGTCCTCCGGCTTCTTCGATCACGAGGGAGCCGGCGGCGTGATCCCAGATCTTCTCTTTGTAGTCGGGCTGGGCCTTGGTGAGCAGGCGAAACAAGAGATCGCCGCGGCCGGCGGCCATGACGCTGTACTTGGCCTGGCTGTCCATCAGGACGGGTTCCGCCTGCACGCCCAGCACCTCGACCAATTGGGCGACGCGGCCGGTGTTCGTGTGTCCCGCATCCACGGAGCGTAACAGACGCGCGTCTTTGCCGTCGGCTGTGGGGGAAACCGTTAGCTGAACGAAAGGACCATCCTCCTCAAGCGGCGTGGTCCAAGTTCCCTGACCGCGCACGGCCACGATGAGAGAACCGGGGCCCTCGTGATCCGGTTGATATCCGTCGCGTAGATTGGGACAGCCCAAGACACCGACCTGCACCTTTCCATCGACGATGAGTGCCAAAGCGACGGCGTATTGATCGCCGCGGAGGAAACCCTTGGTGCCATCGATAGGGTCCAGCGTCCAGAAGCGGTTCGCGGAATCTTGGCCTCCGTGATCGATCCACTGACACACCGTTTCCGGTGTCGCGTACGCGAGGTGACGTCCAACGAACTTGACGACGTTATTCAGATTCTCGCGGTTGTCCGGTTCGCGGAGGTGTGCCGAATTCTCTTCGGCCACCAGCGGATCGTTTGGATAGGACTTGTCGAGCAAGCAGCCCACCAGGGCCTGGGCGGCGAAATCAGCAACCGTGACAGGGGACTTGTCCTTCTTGGTAATCGTGTGATCGACCAGTTCGCGCTCTACTTCGCTCGCGACGCGCGCGGCTTGACGGACGGCTTCGATGGCAAATTGCACATCGGGATGACCGGTATCCAACGACATATGGAATCACTCCAGGTTGATATGGAAGAGGGGACCAGCGTGAATTGGAATGCGGATCATACCGAATCCTGGCGTGGGATGCACGTCAAGCTAAGAACAGATTGACATACTATAGGGTGCATTTGTGGTATGCCTTGCCACGAGTCAACATCCCCCTTGATCCCCCTTCAAAGGGGTGCAGTTCTGTGAGTACCGCTTCAT
>BTVY01000033.1:0-78242 GCA_045863335.1 Candidatus Hydrogenedentota bacterium
TGCTTGGGAAAGCTACCCGAGCCCGAATTGGTGCACAGATTCTTGTGAGGAGCCATTTTTTGTTACTGAATCTGTGAAAATCTGTGCAATCTGTGGACGTTCTTCTTTGCATCAACCGATACCAGACTGGGCGCTACGGGGAGTGCGAGTCAGATTTTGTTTTCTTGGCCCTTTAGAATTCGTTGGATGTTGGATCGGTGCCGGTAAACGATAAGTACTGCAACTACCGTGACCACAATCCGCAGCGTGTAGTCCGGGGGAAGCAAATGGCCGGGTGCGGTCGCAAGGTCGTGAGGGGTTGCATACACCACGACGGTCATGGCCAGGGCCGCCAGGATCGACGCGGCGCTTGCCATGCGGGTGAGCAGGACGGTTGCGACGAAGACGGCCACCGCGACCAACGTGGGAATCGGGCACAGGGCCAGGAAGACGCCGGCGCTGGTGGCGACGCCCTTGCCGCCCTTGAACTTGATGTAGAGGGGCAGCAGGTGCCCGATGATGGCCGCGACACCGCAGGCCAGCGGCGCGTAGGGCCAGTCGCTGAGCCGCGCGAATACGAGCACCGGGATTGCGCCTTTAAGCGCGTCGCCCACGAGGGCCGCCGCGCCCAGCCCCTTGCCCAGCACGCGCAGGGTGTTCGTCGCGCCGATGTTCTTGCTGCCGTGCTCGCGGATGTCGACTTTCTTCAGCCACAGTCCGAGCCACAGGCCCGTGGGGATGGAGCCTGCGAGATAGGAGAGTGCGAGCGCGATGAGCGTCTCAACGATCATTGGCCGAAAGACTCCTCAATGCCGAATGGACCAAATTCGAAATCCGAAATTCGAAATCCGAAACAAGCACGAATGACCAAAATTCAAATGAGTGAAACGCGCCGCGCGAGGCCCGGGTGTCGACGTCTGTTTGTGGGGCCATTCGGGGGGAACGGTCGTCCCGCCCGTGGTTGCGCAAATTCGGGCGAGATGCCCGCACGCCGGAAGCGGGCCGCTATGTCCTTCGTTTTGGTCATTTGAGATTTTGACATTTTGATTTGTTTCGAATTTCGTGCTTCGGATTTCGAATTTCAGTCACCACGAATCACGCTACGTCAGGCAATCGAACTACTTGTTTTCCTTTGCACATTCCAGACTGGAAGGCCTTATTCTGCCTCGGCACGTTTGCTTTCGCGCAGTTCTATCTTAATTGGAACGCCTTCGAATCCAAACTTCTCGCGAAGCCGGTTTTCGATGAACCGCAGATAACTGAAATGAAACAGGCTCTTGTGATTCACAAACAGGACGAAGGTCGTCGGCTTGACGCTTACCTGGGTCGCGTACTTGATGCGCGCCTGCCGTTTCTTGTGCATCGCGGGCGCGGCCTCGGCGCGCAGGGTTTCCATGAACGTATTGAGTTCGGGGGTGGAAATGCGTTTCTCCACTTCGACCTTCACCCGATCGATGAAGTCGAAGGTAGTGAAGAGCCGCTGCCGTGTCACGTTGGAGATCGTGAGATAGGGGACGTATTTCAGGAACGGCGCTTTCAATTCGATTTCGCCGGCAAGGCGCTTGAACTTCTCCTCCTTGTCCTCGATGAGATCCCATTTCGTCCAGACCAGGACAATCCCGGCACCGTTTTCCGCGATATAACTGACGATGCGTTTGTCCTGTTCCGTGATGCCTTCCGTGGCGTCGATGAGCAGCAGGCACACGTCGGCCCGGCGCACGGCGCGCAGGGACCGGGCGATGCTGAAACGCTCGACTTCCTTTTTGATACCGGCTTTCTTGCGCAGCCCGGCGGTGTCGATCAGCAGGTATTCTTTCTCCTTCCACACGAAGTCGACGTCGATCGCGTCGCGCGTGGTTCCCGGCACGTCATGAACGATGCTGCGTTCCTCGTTCAGGATGGCGTTGAGGAATGAGGATTTTCCTACGTTGGGCTTGCCCACGATAGCCACCTTCGTGATGGCCGTGTCGTCGATCACCTCTCCCTCGACAGTCTCCGGCAGGTGCGCCGTGACGGCTATCATAAGGTCGTCGATCCCGATGCCGTGTCCGGAGGAGATCGCCATGGGATCGCCCAGGCCCAACTCGTAGAAGTCAGTCCGGTTCAATTCCAGTTTTGCGTTGTCGAGCTTGTTGACGGCGAGCACGATGGGTTTGCTGTATTTGAACAACTCGTCGCGGATTTCGATGTCGCCTCGCGTGATCTCCTGTTGCCCGTCCACCACGAAGACGATCACCTGCGCGTCCTGAAGCGCGGAGCGGACCTGGGATTGGATCTGGTGGGTGATGGGATCGGTGGGGTTGTCCACGATCCCGCCGGTGTCGACGATGCGGAAGGCGCGCCCGTGCCACTCGGCGGTGCCGTAGGCGCGATCGCGGGTGACGCCGACTTCACCGTGAACGATGGCGCTCTGGCGCCCGGTGATTCGATTGAACAGGGTCGATTTGCCCACGTTGGGCCGGCCGCAGATGGCGACCAGGGGCAAACGGGTGGAAGGCGGCATCAGGCTTGGTCCTCGTTGCCGACCTGTTTGACGCCCGCGTACAGGTATACGGCGAAAGATACGATGGAAATAGCGAGTGTCGCGAACAACAGGCCGTTGACAAACCGCGGGTGCAATTCCAGCAATACCGAAATAATCAGACTCATCTGCAGGGCCGTCGTCAGCTTGCCCGCGATATGGGGTGATGCCCGGACGGGGCCGTAATATTCGTTAATCAAATAGGCGCCGATGACAATGATCGCGTCCCGGCTGAGAATCAGCACCGGAAACCACGCGGGAATCGGAGTCCGAAGCTCGCCATTGACCGCGAGGAATACGAACGCGGTATTCACGAGGAGCTTGTCCGCCAGAGGATCCAGCACGGCGCCCAGTTTCGTCTTCTGGTTGTAGGCGCGGGCAACGAACCCGTCGATGCCGTCCGAAATCGCGGCGACGCCGAAGGTCGCGAGCGCGGCGATCCGGAACCAGGGTTGCTCGCGGGTGTAAGACATGATGAGCACCGCGAACACCGGCACCAGCACGAGGCGGCCGATGGTAATTCGATTTGCAAGCGTCATCGGTTTGCTCTCGATACCAGAAGGAACGCCCCGCCCATTACAACGCGGAAGTATACCAGCGGTATGGAGAATGGGTCAATGGAGCGGGATCGGCAACGGATACAGAAGCCGGGCGAGGCAGCGGAGGCTCGGCCCCTGGAGCGTGAGACCAGTGCGTCACACGTCCTGGTTGGCCGGGAGGTGACGGCGAATTTGGGCGACCAGTTCGGCCGGCGTGAACGGCTTGAGTACCAAGGCCGCCGCGCCCGCCTCCTTGCACTTCGCGCGCGCATCCGGGGTATGGGCGGACGATAAGCACAGGACCGGGATGCCGTCGGTTCGGGGATTGGCCTTGATTTGCTGGCAAACTTCGTAGCCGCTCATCATGGGCATCATGATGTCGAGCAGAATCAAGTCCGGCGACTCGCTCTCCGCGATATCAAGCGCACTGATTCCGTCGTAGGCGCTCATTACCTCGAATCCTTCGGTCGTGAGCGTGCGCGCAATCAGAGTGACTACATCCGGTTCATCGTCCACCACGAGGATCTTTGTGCCTTCCACGTTGCCTACCTTTCGTTTCGTCGTATGCCCCGGTCCGTAACATGCAAATCGATGGTATGCATTCGGGTTCGCGTCGATCGCGAAGAGGCCGGGCGCCGCGCCTGTGAAACCACCGGCCGCGTCGCGGGGCGTTCCAGCGCCTTACGCAGCAACTGGACCCCGTGATCCATGAACCCGACTTCATCCTCCGCGTTGCGCACGATCATGCCTTCCACGGGGGCGGACAAAGGATACCGAAACTCCTCGTCGCGCATCAGTTGGACCATGACAATCGTGCCTTGCGGCAGTGAATCCAGCATACGAACGCACATGCCGTACGGCGTGACGTTGATTATGACCCCTTGGTAGGTCATATCCGGCACTTCCTTGGGCCACACGAGGCAGGGGCGGCACGTTTCCGTTCGCGGGGCACGCCGTTTGCCGCGCCGCAGGGAACGGTTGTCGCCGCTCATCATCATATCGTCACCCATTGCGTACCTCGCACCTGTACGGCGTCTTCCACGTACTGTACCACACCTCCCGTTTTATTTCATACGGAAATACGAAAAGTTCGAGGCGAAGAGTTTTTACTCCGCGCGCGATATCGCGACCACCATTGGATCTGAGTTTACTCTCGCGTAGACTGAACGCCCTGGAACTCAAAGCGGGAGCCCGGTAGTGTTCCGACTTCTTCCTCGCCGATTCGTGATAGTTGTTCTGATCGCATGCTGTTTATCGGCAAACGCCGTCGATTTCTCGTGGCTCACGGGCCGATCCTCGAAAGATGCGGGAGAGTCATCGAACCCCGCGTTTGCCGAGATATTGCTGGAAACCAGCGCGGAAGGCGTCACGTGGGGGAATCCCCTCGATTCAGGGACGATCCATGCGCTGGTCGTAGCCCCCCGGTTTACCCTCCGCGATGTCCAGGTCCTCGCGACGCAGCTTTCTCTGGATGTCGAGCTGGTCCCGTTCTGGGATGCAGGCTCGATTGGTCCCCCGGAGGATGTCGCGTCCGTTCCGGTTCCCGGAACCCAGGAAACGCTCGATTCCCTGCGGGCGGCCCTCGGTCAGGATTTGGATGTCATCGTCATTGCCAATGTGGACATGACCCGCATCCCCACCGCCGAGTTCAATCTTCTGGTGGAAAAGGTGCGCGGGGGCACCGGTCTGGTGCTGGCCCATCATCGCAAGACCGCTTCTCCGGAACTCCAGGCGTTCTTTGATGCCATCGAACCGGCGCCGGGCAACGATATCGTCACGCGAGGCATCGGCCATCAGCTCACTCCGGAGTGGCCCGGCGGTCTCGGATTCGTACAGACGGGTTCCCTGGGCGAGGGCCGCGTTGTGGAACTCGACTTTCCCGGACCCAGGCCGGAAACGCATTGTTTGATACCGTCGCTGACCTACGGTCTCCAGGCTGAGTGGGAGCATTTCGACACGTATCTTTCGCTTGCGGCACGCGCCATTCGGTGGGCGGCGAGACGGGATCCCGCCACGGCCATCCTGCGTGTGGAGCCGGAGCAGCTTCCCGCCCCCAGCGCAACCGAATTACCGGCTGGTCTGGATACCGAAGTCGAGGGAGACGCCCTGGACCTGATTCGCCGGCAACTTATCCGGCCCTTCATCGTCCAACTCGACGGGCCCGCCGCGAAAGGTTACAGCGTACGCACGCGGGTGCGCCGTCCGGGGCTGGGTTCGCCCGTCATTGCGACGCCTCTTACCTCGACGCTGGAGAAAGGGGAAACCACCACGCGCGTTTACCTGGTCGCGGGATCCGGCCAGTACTATCTCGACGTCTGGCTCCTCGACAAGGACGAAGTGGTGGACTGGTTCACGGAGGCCGTGGTGGTCGAGGCATGGCCTGTTATCAACAACCTCACGCTCAACCGCGCCACGCTGCTTTCACAGGATACGCTGGGGCTCTCGTTTACCATGCCGCCTCGCGAGCGCCCGGCCGCGGTGTTGATACGGGCGACGGACCCCTGGCGGCGCGTGGTGGCGGAGTCGTTCGTGCGCGTGCCACCGGAGACGGGGTTGGTGAAGGGAAGTCTCGATCTGGACGACCTCATCGGTGGGCCGTTGAAGGTCGAAGTCTTTGCCGTGGACCGGGACGCGGAGCTCTTCACGGAATGGGATACCACCTACGCGGCCTACGCCTATCGCCACGTGCCCGTCCAGGTGTCGCATCGCGAGTCGCGGCTGAACCTTGTCGCGGCAATCGACGGGTCAGCCGAGTACAACGCGCGATCCGCCTATCGCGCACTGGCGGATGCCGGTGTATCGGGCGCTCACACCGAAGGCACGGTTGACGCCGTGGCCTTTCTCGCCGATGCCGGCATTGAGCCGATTCCCCGGGTGGCACAATACACGCCAACGCACATCGTGGGCGGGGCGGTCCGCGAACCCTGTTTTACCGATCCGGCATGGTTGGCTGTCGAGGCCGAGCGTCTCGCCGCTGAAGTGGACTTTGTCCGGCTCGCCGGCGCGAACCGGTTTTCGCTCGGAGAAGGGAACTGCTTGACGACAGGGATTGATCCGGTGTGCCAGTCGGCATCCGCAGTCGATGCGTACTGGCAGTACCTTCGCGAGGTTTATGGTTCCGGAGGTTCACCGCAGGCGGACCATGGCACGGCTGCGGATTCTGCGTCCTTCGACCAATGGGTCGATTTCCGATCCTTTATGGACGGCGTGTTCACCGGTTTCCATGCCGACAGGTGCAGTCAGATTCGTCAAGTCGACAATCGCCTGACCGCGGGGTTCGTTGCGAGACCGGGCGCCAACGCGTTCACTGGATACGATTGGCCGCGTATGATACGAGCGGTTGATTGGCTCGCTGTTCCTCTGGACCCGCGGGTGGTAGAGCGCGTCCGCAGCTACCGGAGCGGCGGCCAAAGATTTGGACTGTCTGTACCCTCATTTGGCGCTGATGAAGGTGAGGGGAAGATGCGATGGATTCCCTGGTACGCCGCACTTCACGGGTTGGACGAGCTCTGGCTGCCGCCGGTGATCGCGACGGGAAACCATGTCGTTGATACGCCATTGATCGGTCCGGCCGGTACGCTGGTGGACCAGGCCCCGGACTTGTTCGATGCCGTTGACGGGCTATCGTCCGGCACACAGCGGTTCCTTCATGAAGCGCGCCGGGAAACTTCCGGCATTGCCGTGTACGACAGCCGGTCGAGCTACTACCTCAATCACGCCGAGCCGTCCTTCGGCTGCGATTCTCCCACGGCGGAGAGTTACTTCATCGAGCTAATCCGGCGGCTTGGGTATCAGTTTGACTACCTGACGTCCGAAGACGTAGCAATCGGGAAACTCTCAGACTACAAGGTTTTGATCCTCCCCATGGTCCGCGCCATGAGCGATGCGGAGCTTGAAGCGGTCCGGACCTTCCACGGGAATGGGGGGAATCTGATTGCCGATCTATCGCCTGGCGCGTACGACCAGCACGGGATTCCGCGCGACGCGCCTCCGCTGGATGACCGGTTTGGCGTCCGCCACGGAGCCCTTCCGCACGCAAGCGCCCCGTCTGCCGCGCTGATTCAGATCGATCTCGACGGGAAGCGGGCGTCGGGAAGCTTTGGAGGAGTGACGGCGGATTCCGGCGTCGAGGCGGTTGGGGCTTCCGTTGGAGGGCTGGCGGGGACGACCCCGGTGTGGCTGATCCATCGCAGCACGGGCATCGCGGCCTTGATCAATCATATACTCCCGGAATCGGGCGAATACGCTTCCATGCTCGCCACCCTTTTGGATACCGTGCTCGAGGCGTGCGGGATTCAAAGGCCGGTTCAAGTTGAAGGTACTGCCGGCGCGCGATTCCGCGGCGAAGTATTCTCCTACGAACTGGATGGGAACCGGCTCATTGCGTTGCTGGCAGACCCCGGTGAGAGCGCGCAGGATCTCCGGATTGTTCTGCCCGATGCCGTGGCCCATTACGATGCCAGGAACGATCGATCCATTAGCCGTTACCGGAACCACTCGGTGACCCTTGGATCCGGGGAAAGCGCGTTGTACGCGGTCTTGCCGTACAGCGTAAGCAGCATCGACCTGCAAGCTTTGCCTAGCGTGGCGGCGGGGGAACGGCTGCCCTTCACACTTGGCATCAAGGCACGCAAGGGTGATCCCGCCACGCACGTGGTGCACGTGGACCTGCTGTCACTACAAACCGAAGGGACAAAGCGGATCGCGTACTACGGTCAGGACGTGATCTGCCGCAGCGGACTCGGCGAAGGATTCGTCCGGCTTGCGCTGAACGAGCGCCCCGGCGTATACAAACTCGTGGCGCGGGACGCGCTCACGGGAATGACGGCGGAGTCCGTCGTCAAGATTATGGAACCGTAGCCGCGCCGGAAGCGTAGTACGATCGCGCGAAGTGGGCCGTTTGGAGAGTGGGATGCTTGCCGGGATACATCAGTTGCACTACTTGCCGTGGCTACGCTATTTCGACAAGATCGCGCGCTGCGACGTCTTCATCGTGCTCGACAACATCCAGTACAACAAGAACGGCTGGCAGAATCGCAACAAGGTCAAGACTGCGCAAGGCGCCGCCTTATTAACGGTTCCGGTTCATGCGCCGCTTGGCTCCACGCTCGATGCCGTTCGTATCGACACTACCGCGCGATGGGGTCGGAAACATTGGTCGACGATCCAGCAAAGCTATGCGCGCGCGCCCTATTTCGATGAACACCGTTCCTTTCTCGCGGACGTTTATGCGCGAGAATGGGAGGGACTTAACGAACTGAACCGGCATATGTTGGAGTACTACGTGCAATCCCTGGACATCCGCACGCCAATCGTGTACTCCTCGGAGTTGAATGTGCCCGGCGAAGCAACCACGCGGCTCGTGAATCTGCTGCGGGCCGTCGGCGCGGATCGGTACTACAGCGGCGCGTACGCGCTGGACCAATACCTGGACGCGGACCTGTTGGATGAAGCCGGCATCACACTCGCGATCCAGCAATGGTCCGCGCCGGTTTATCCCCAACTCCACGGCGACTTCATCCCGGATTTGGCCATCGTCGATTTGTTGATGAATTGCGGTCCCGCTTCGCTCGATATCCTCCTCGGAGAAGTGCCGGCGGGAGACGATGGGAGCGTGGCGCGATGAGTGAGACGGTTCGGCGGCCCATTCCGCACTCGGCTACGACGCTTGGCGACGCGGAGGTCGAGGCCGCCGCGCGGGTGCTCCGGTCCGGTCACTTGTCCCAAGGGGCCGAAGTCGCCGCGTTCGAGGATGCGTGCGCCGCGGTCGTCGGGCGCCGGTACGCGGTCGCGGTGAATAGCGGTACCAGCGCGCTTCACCTCGCACTGGGCGCGTTGGGAGTGGAAGTGGGTGAGACGGTCGCCGTGCCCTCCTACGGGTGCGCGTCTCTCATTACGGCGGTCCGGCTGCAACGCGCCGAACCAAGTCTTTGCGACATTGGGGAGGCGTTGACCCTCGATTCATGCGCCGTGCCGGAGTCATGCCGGGTTTCTATCCAGGCCCACCTTTTCGGCGCGCGCGGGCCTATGCCCGAGGGGACCGTGATAGAAGACATCGCGCAGTCCTTTGGCGGCTCGACGGGACGTAGGGGTCAGATTGCCGTTGCTTCATTCTATGCAACAAAGCTGCTCACGACCGGCGAAGGAGGGATGATTCTAACCGACGACGCCGGGGTCGCGGAGTTTGTGCGCGACCGGCGCGACTACGACAATCGCGACGATTTCGTGGGGCGGTACAACTACAAGCTGACGGATCTTCAGGCGGCGATTGGCCGCGCGCAATTGCAGCGGCTCCCAGGTTTTCTGGAACGGCGGCGCGAGATCGCGCTTGCGTATCACGACGCCTTTCGCACGCTTCCCGTCGCGGTCCCCGACCCGGCGGACCACGTGTTCTTCCGGTATGTGCTGCGCACGGAGCGGCGCGATGCGCTGGAGGCCCACCTCCATCGAAGCGGAATCGAGGCCAAGCGCCCCGTCTACCGCCCCGCGCACCATTACCTTGGAGGCGAGTATCCCAACTCGGAACGGGCGCATCGCGAATGCCTTTCGCTTCCCATCTACCCGTCGTTGATCGATGCCGAAGCGCGCCATGTGATAGACTCCGTTAGCCGTTTCTTCGAGTGAGGCGGGGTGAACGGGTGAGGGCGGAATAGGGGCATGCTGCAGAGTCTTCCATACTGGCCGCGCACGTACGTCCTGGTTGGATGCGCCGCCTTTATCATTTCCGCGCTGGGTATGCCGCTGGCCGTCTTCTTCCTGCGCCGGAGCCGCATTCTCGATCACGTTGCCGACAACAAGATCCACCATGAGCCCACGCCCCGGGGCGGAGGCATTGTAATCTTCCTCGCCTTCGCTATCGCGGTGCTGCTGCCCAACTACCGCGACAATCCCATGAAGGGCGTCCTGCTCGGGTCCGGGATATGTCTCTTTGTCGGAGCCGTCGACGACATTCGCGGGGGCATTCCGGCATCGCTGAAGTTCATCACGCTCCTCGGCGTGACCATCATCATGTCCCAGTACGGGGTTCTGCTGAAAGTATTCGGGATCTATCCCCTCGATCTCGCCCTCACCCTCCTCTGGGTGGTCGGCGTGACGAGCGCGTTCAACGGGATCGACAACATGGACGGACTGGCCGCCGGTATCGCGACGATCGTCTCCGGGATGTATCTTATCATTGCCGTTCAAGCGTTTCTGGCGGCGGGCACGGAAACGTCGCTCTCCTGGTTTGGCCTGTTGGCGTCGGGGTTGATCGGCGCGAATCTCGGCTTCCTCATCTACAACTTCAAGCCCGCCCGGATTTTCATGGGCGATTCGGGCAGCTTCTTTCTCGGCTATACCTTGGCGGCCGTCGGCGTGATGGGCGAGTGGGGCCGCAGCCCCGTCATTTCGTTGTCGATTCCCATTCTCATTCTCGGCGTTCCCATCTTCGATTTCGCGTACATCATCATCGCGCGCATCTTGCGCGGTGAAACCCGCACACTGCGCGACGTGATCGAGCACTGCGCACCGGATCATCTTTCCCACCGCCTGGTGTGGATCGGGTTTTCGCAGCGAAAGGCAGTCACGTTCATTTACCTGATTGCCGTGTCCATGGGTGTGAGCGGCATCTTGCTGCGGAACAGCGCCAGCCTTTTCGAAACGGCTCTCGCCCTTTTTCAAGGGATCGCCATTGTGTTTATCGTCGTCATTCTGATGGCCACCGCGGCCCGGCGGCATCGGGCGCTGCTGGAGGCAGAGGATCTCGCGCCGCGCGTCATTGGAGAAACGCAGAGTCCGGATTAGCCGGAATGCAGATTTTGGAGGGGGAAATGCGCCACATCGTCACTATGTCCGTCCTGCTTGTCTTCATCGCAAGCGGATGTATCACCACTCACCTCACGCCCAACATCGACGTTACCGTCCGCGACGGCGACGCGGGGATCAACGTCCTGCAGTACGGCGCAACCCCGGACGGCACAACCGACAACACGATCGCCTTCCAAAAGGCGCTCGATGCCGCGGCGGCCGAGGGTGGCGGCGTCGTGGCCGTGCCGGTCGGCCAGTTCAGCTTTGATGGATCCCTGACGATCCCCAAAGCGGTTACCTTGCGCGGCACCTTTGGATACGCGCCGGCCCACGCGGGAATCCGGGACAAGTCCGATGAAAAGCCGGTCTACGGTTCCGTGCTCCTGCCGCGCGCCAATGCCGGGTCAGAAGATTGCCCGGCCTTCATCACGTTGCAGACGAATGCGGTGCTGCAAGGTGTCTGCATCCACTACCCCGATCAGGCTCCGGACGCGCCGGAACCCGTGGCTTATCCCTATACCATCGCCATGCGCGGCAATAACCCCGCGGTGATTGATGTGGAACTCCTCAATCCCTACAACGCCATCGACGCGAGCCAGAACCAGCGGGCTCTCGTCCGGAACGTCCACGGCCAGCCCATTCATATCGGCGTCTATGTGGACAGCGTGTACGATATCGGACGCATCGAGAACGTCCATTGGAATCCCTGGTGGACCATCAACACGCCCATCTATGAGTGGCAAATGAAGAACGGCGTAGGGTTTATCTTCGGCCGCACCGACTGGCACTACGTCCTCAATACCTTCTGCTTCGGGTACAACGTGGGCTACCAGTTCCTCGAAACTGAGAAGGGGGCGACCAACGGCAACTTCCTTGGTATCGGCGCGGACAATTGCTTCACGGCGGTCGAAGTGCAGAACAGCGCGCCTTACGGCATCCTCATCACCAACGGCGAATTCGTATCCTTCGAAGGACCCGACCCCACCATGGTGCGCGTCAAAGACACCCACGAAGGTACCGTGCGGTTCAACAACTGCGCGTTCTGGGGTCCCTGCAACCGGATTGCGGTGGTGGATGGAACCGGCGTGGTGGGCTTCAGCGATTGCACCTTCTTCCAGTGGAACCATCGTAAGCAGGACACCCACGCGATTCGGGTCGAGGGCGGTTCTGTTCTCGTGCGCGGTTGCGAATTCGGCCAGGACAAGAAGCAGGTCTACCTCGGTCCGGATGTCGCACGGGCGATTATCTCCGAAAACCTGATCATCGGCGAGGAACGGATCACGAACGAATCGACCGGCGCGGTCGCCATCGAGAACAATCTCTCCATGGAAAAGTAAGACCTCCCCGGTTTCCCGAGGAGGCTGACAGATCTTCAGACTGGTTTCACCCTATGGTGCTTGGTGATAGAGGAGCGGGCCGCCTGCTGCGGTGCCGTCTGGAAGTAAACGATATAATTCATTCGAGTACGTAGCCGGATTGGCCTCGCCTTCCCGGCTGCGCGCTCGAAAATCAAAGTCCAAGCGCCCATTCTCGTTGACGTCGCGGCTTCCCAGATATGCCGCGCGGAGAGCCAGAATATTGTAGATATAGGTGGGAACAGGATTGGCAAAGGCGGCCAGGTTCGGGGGGCTGGCAACGCCGTGGGTGTTCTCCTCAGGTCCGGCACTGATCAGGACGAACCCGTCATACCGGGGCGGCGGATACCCGAGTTCTGAGTCAAAGTCGGTATTCCACGCGATCCCGTCCCATACTTGGCCGCCAGCCGCAGTAATCACGCGTTTCAATCTATCCATCTGCTTCGAGTAGTACGGAGCGTAGATATAGGGCCGCGGTTCCCGGTTCAATCGGCCAACCACTCCGAGGCCGCCCGTGTAAACTGGTAGTGTGCCGACCGGCTCAAAGGTGTCGGCCCCGCCGTTGTACGGAACGTATTCCATCAAATCAATGGTGTTGTTGTTATTTGCGTCGTAGTTCTGGGTGAACCGGTCGTGAAAATCCAGCGCGCCGAAGAGGCCAATGTAGGCCATGTAGGTCTGTGTGTGGTGCGTTGGCGGTGGATTCACCGCAGGTGGATTGGGTGGCCAGGTCCGGAATCCGTAGGCGGGCGGGTAACTTTCATTTTCGGTGTAGTATTGGGTCAAGGCGGTCCGGATGGCGTTGAAGTCCGCTTCCACGTCGGCAATCTTTGCGCGTTCCAGGGCCCGGGGCAGGGCCACGGAGACCAAACCTGCAAGGATGCCGATAATGGCAATAACGACAAGGAGTTCGATGAGGGTGAACCCCCATGTGCGCGCCGTCTTCATGAAACAGATCTCCCCAGTGTTGAGAACACGAGCCTTCTTTTGGATGATACCACGCACCCACAGGGGCGTCAAATGAACTCGTTGATTTACGACGGTTTAACGCGTAGGATCTAGGCCTCTCTTGCCTAAGTAAACTGCGAATAGTGACGCCTATGATCATCTTAAATACCGACCAAAACCGCGCCGCGAGTGCGCCTGATGGTCCTGTCCTGGTACTGGCTGGGGCAGGCTCAGGCAAGACACGCGTGATTGTTGAGCGTATCGCATGGCTCATAGCAGAGCAGGGGCTGGACCCGCGAAATATTCTGGCGCTTACGTTTACGAATAAGGCTGCCGGTGAAATGCGGTCGCGAATCACCGCCCGGTTGGAGGCATCCGACTTTGGCGCGTGGATTGGGACCTTCCACTCCTTCGGCCTCTTCATCCTGCGCCGGGAATTCGACAAGTTAGGACGGCGCAAAAGCTTCACCATCTTCGACGATGCTGATCAGTTGTCCTTGATGAAGCGGATTCTGAAGGATTTTCCCTCGACGGAGGTTCAACCCTTCCCCCGGGAGGTCCTTTCCTGGATCAGCCGCCTGAAGCAGGACTTGGCCAAACCGGATTCGCTCCGGGATTCCGACCTTCCTCACGAGGCGTATCGGTCGTGGTGGCATCGTTACCATCACGCGCTCGAATCGTATTCCGCGGTGGATTTTGACGACCTCCTCGTTTTGACCGCTCGATTGTTTGAGGAGCATCCGGAGGTTCGCGAGAAGTATCAGCGCCGCTTCAAGTACGTCCTGGTCGATGAGTACCAGGACACGAACCGGGCGCAATACGTTATCGCGCGCAGCCTGTCGTCCGGCCACGGCAACCTCTTTGTCGTCGGCGACGAGGACCAGGCGATCTATTCGTGGCGGGGCGCCGACATTCGCAACATCCTCGAGTTCGAGAAGGACTTCCCCGACGCGCTCGTGGTCCGGCTCGAAGAGAACTACCGCAGCACCGCGCCCATCCTGTCCGCCGCGAACGCGGTTGTATCGAACAACATCAACCGCTTGGGCAAGACGCTGCGGACCAATCAGAAGGGCGGCGACCGCGTCCGGATGTTCGACGCCGAAACTGGCGACGCGGAGGCCGCTTTCGTTGCGGAGGATGTCGTACGCCGAGGCATATCCCCGGCGGAGGTGGCGGTCCTTTACCGCACCAACAGCCAGGCCCGACTCGTGGAAGAGGCGTTTCGCCGGAAAGGGCTCGCCTACCGGATCGTGGGCGGTGTCCAATTCTACGGTCGCAAAGAAATCAAGGACATACTGGCGTACCTGCGTGCCCTTGCAAACCCGGCAGACGAATCCGCGTTGCGCCGGATCATCAATACACCGCCCCGCGGAATCGGCGCCACGACGCTGGAACAACTGGATGCGTATGCCGCCGAACGCCGCACCACGCTTGAACAGCTCCTCCGCGAGGTGGAGACCGACCAGACCGTGAGCGCCCGCGCGCGGAACGCCATCACGGAGTTCGTGCACCTGATGGACGACCTCGCGCTGGAGTCCAAGTCCCTTCCCCTGAAGCAACTCGTAGAGTCGCTCCTCGATCGCACGGGATACCGGGAATACCTGCGCCAGTCTGACGCGCAAGACTTTCGGACGCGCCTCGAGATGGTGGAAGAATTCCTCTCGTCCTGCGCGGAGTTCGACCAAAGGGGCACGGGCGGCATACTGGAATTCTTGCAGGAACTGTCCCTCGTTTCCGATGTCGATGAATGGGACGATTCCGCGCCCGCGGCGGCGTTGATGACCTGTCATTCGGCCAAGGGTCTTGAGTTTAATCACGTCTACCTGATAGGTTTAGAAGAAGGGTTACTGCCCCACGCCAGTTCCCTTGAATCCGCGGACGCCGTCGAGGAAGAACGGCGTCTCTGCTATGTCGCCATGACGCGCGCGCGGAAGACGCTCACGCTATGCGCGGCCCGTACGCGCACGCTCTTCGGCGAAACGACGGACAGGGATCCTTCCCGGTTTTTGGGAGAGATATCCCGTGACGCACTGGATTTCGTTGGCGTTGAAGAGCCGCCTCGCGCTGCCGCGCTGCAGTCCACACGCGTGCCTGCGGCCGCGACGCCGGGCGCGGAGGGCATTCGCGTCGGAACGCGCGTGTGGCACGCCAAGTTCGGGAAGGGAACGGTCATGCAGACTTCCGGGTCGGGCGCGAAATTGCGTGCGCGCATTCGATTCCAAACGGGCCGGGCCCGGGAATTCATGGTCAGTGCGGCGCCCCTCAGGATTCTGGACGGAGACGGACGGTGACACTCGAAGAACTGCGCGCCAGGATTGACGGACTGGACGACGAAATCATCAAGCTCTTGAACGAGCGCGCCCAGTGCGCCCTTGCCATCGGTGAGATCAAGCGGACCAACAACGCCGAATACTACGTGCCCGAGCGCGAGAAGGCCATTTTCGACAAGGTGCGGGACGCGAACCCGGGACCGCTTCCCGGTTCGGCAATCAAGGCGATTTACCGCGAGATTATCAGTGCCGTGCGGGCGCTGGAGAAGCCGCTCGAGATCGCGTTTCTGGGCCCCAAAGACACGTTCAGCCACATGGCCGCGCTCAAGATTTTTGGCACCAGTTCGGAGTACCTGCCCGTTCCAACGGTGGAAGATATCTTCACCGAGGTGGAACGGAAGCGGGCTGACTACGGCGTTGTGCCTGTGGAAACTGCCATGGGTGGCGGCGTCAGCGACACCCTGGACCGGTTCGTGGCTTCGGATCTCAAAATAATCAACGAAATCATGCTCCACGTGACGCAGAACCTCCTTTCCAATAGCCCGCTCGAGGAAATCAAACACGTCTATTCGAAGGTGCAGCCGTTCGTCCAATGCCGGAACTGGCTCAAAGCGAATCTGCCTTCGGCAGACTTGGTCGAGACCGCGAGCACGGCCGAGGCGGCGCGAATCGCCGCGAACGAACCGGGCGCCGCGGCCATCGCGAGCGCGCTGGCGGCCGAAACGTACGGGATTGAGATTCTTGCCCGCGGGATCGAAGACAGCCCCAACAATTTCACGCGTTTTTTTGTCATCGCGCGGCATATGGCGAAGCCGACCGGCAATGACAAAACGGCCATACTGTGCTCCATCACGGACCATCAAGGGGCCTTGTACGAATTGCTCAAACCCATGGCGGAAGAGGGAATTAACCTGACGCGCATCGAGTCGCGGCCCTCTCAGAAACGCGCATGGGAGTACGTATTCTTCATCGATATGCTGGGACATGTGGACGAGGCGAGAATCCGGCATGCCATCGACCGCCTATCCAAGCATTGCAAGGAACTAAAGGTTTTGGGCTCCTTTCCCCACGGTGAACTTGAAGATTAGCTGGTAGGGTTGACCAGTGCCATTCGGGCACTGGAATCGCTCTCCGCTGCCAGTATGGCCTTCAACCCCCGTTTCCGGCAAGGCATCGCCCACATCAGAGTGCGAGGTGCTGGCCGGGAATCGAAGGAGTCTCGGCATGGTAGCGATTGCGCGCATTACGAGCGCGAAGTAGGAGATCAGTCGTGAAGAAAGCGTTACCCTATGTCTTGTCCGTTGGCGTCGGCATTGTGGTTCTCTACGGCGTCTACCATTTTCGGACCACCCGGTTGTTGCCGCAGCAACTGGAAGAAATGCGTCAGGCGAGCGACCGCCTTGCCGAGGTTGAACAGCATGAGCACGCGCACGAGCAGGTTGCGCCAGACGAGGAGGTTCCGGAGGAGTTTTTCGTGGCCTTCGAGTGTTCCAATGGCGATTTCTTGGTTCACTGCTACAGGGATTGGGCGCCACACGGTGCGAAACGATTCTATGACCTGGTCAAGGCGGGTTTCTACGACAACAACCGTGTCTTTCGCGTCGTGCCCGAGTTCGTCGTCCAGTTTGGGCTGTCGGGAGATCCGGCCCTGAATGCCAAATGGGCGGACGCCAACATCCCCGACGACCCGGTGGTCGAGTCAAACAGCCGCGGGCGCGTGAGTTTTGCTGCGACCAGCATGCCCAACTCGCGTTCCACCCAGATTTTTGTCAATCTGAGTTCGAAGAGTTCCAACATTAAGTTGGATCGCATGGGTTTCGCCCCGATTGGCGAGATTGGCGCGGGCATGGAAACCGTAGACAGCTTCTATGCCGGGTATGGGGAAGAACCGAGCAGTCTGCAAACACAGATTAAGGCGACGGGGAACGCAATTCTGGACAGCCAATTTCCGAACTTGTCCACCATCAAGCGCGCCTATTTGGTGGAATCTCCCCAAGCGTTTTACGAGTCACGGCCTTCGAACAGTTCCGAAGCGGGAACGACCGAGGAATCGGAACCGGAGACGCCCCAACCTCAAGACCCGAGTACCAATCCGTAACCAAATCCAACTTGTGGAGTACACACCCTGTCATGGCTGAACAAGCGCCCGAATCGTTCAAACTCGCCTTTAACTGTTCCCACGGTACCTTTGTCGTGGAATGCACCCGCTCTTGGGCCCCCAACGGGGTTGACCGCCTTTTCGAACTGGTGAGTCAAGGCTTCTACGAAGACGCTCGCTTTTTCCGGGTCGTCAAATCGCCGCGGCCCTTCATCATCCAGTTCGGCATTCCGGCCGATCCCGATGTTGCCGCGGAGTGGCGGAGCGCGACGATTCCCGACGATGACGTGGAAGAAACCAACGCGGCCGGCACGCTCACCTTCGCGACCGCGGGTCCAAACACGCGAACCACGCAGCTTTTCATCAACCTGGCCGACAACGCATTTCTTGACAGTCAGGGTTTCGCGCCTCTCGGCCGGGTCGTCGAAGGGTTCGACGTGGTGAACGCAACAAACGGCGAATACGGCGAGCGGCCCGATCAGGGGCGTATTCAATCGCAGGGAAACGCCTATCTCAAGGAGGCATTTCCGAATCTCGATTTCATCGAGTCTGTTACAATCGTGGAGTAACGCTATCACGCATCGCGCGCAAACCTGCGTGGAAGGGCGAATATGAGCAGTGTAGTCCGCTGGGGAATCTTGGGAACCGCGCGTATCGGCCGCGCGCTGATTCAAGGAATCGGCGATTCCACCGACAACTGCATCCAGGCGGTGGCAAGCCGCGAGTGGACCCGTGCCAGCGAGTGGGCTAAGGAATTGGGAATACCCCGGGTGTTTGGATCGTACGAGGACATGCTTCACTCCGGCGAGATCAGCGCCGTGTACAATCCCCTGCCCAACAGTCTCCATGCCGAATGGACTATGAAGGCGCTCGAGGCTGGATTGCCCGTGCTTTGCGAAAAGCCGTTTACGCTAACGGCATCCGAAGCGCGGGAGGTTGCCGCACTGGCAAGGCGTAAGCAACTCCCGGTTGCAGAAGCCTTCATGTACCGGTTTCACCCCATCTACGACCGCGTACTGGAAACGATTCAATCAGGTTCCATCGGTGACGTTATGGCCATTCGTTCCGCCTTTACGTTTCGCCTGCCCGACCGCGAGAATATTCGGTGGAGGAGCGATTTGGGTGGCGGTGCGCTCATGGATTTGGGTTGTTACTGCGTGAACTTGAGCCGTTTGATCGCGGGGTGCGAGCCATTGAGCGTAGCCGGCGTTGAGCGGCGATCCGGAGTGGACGGCACCATGATCGGCGTGCTGGAGTTTCCTGGAAATGTATTGGCTCATTTCGAATGCAGCTTCGAACAGTACGGTCGTTCCTTCGCGGAGATTGAAGGCACCGAGGGGGTGATCATCCTTCAACGGCCCTGGTTCCCGGGCGAACACACGGCCGAGTTTTTGATTCGGCGGGAAGGCCGGGAGGAAACGATCTCGGTAACCGGCGCGAATACGTACCGTCTTGAAATCGAAGACTTTGGCCGCGCGTGTCAAACCCATGGCGCCCCGCGCTGGACTATTGACGACGCGGTTTCCAACATGGCCGTCATCGATTCGCTCTACACCTCTGCGCGCGAACGGCATCCCGTCTCCGTAGGCAAATCATAGCGCAGGGCGGTTCGACGCATGTCCCCAGATGCCACCCCCCGCAGTGCGCCGTTGGACCTATGCGTGCGGCCCGCGAGTCTGGCGGAGATCATCGATCTGCGTAACGAGGTTATCATCCAGGGCACGGGCAGGACTTCGCCCGAGTTTCCCGGTGACTACGATCCATCCACGCTTCACATGGGCGCGTTCGTGGGCGATCGCAACGTCGGTTGCGCGACCTTTCTCGAAAGGTCCTGGGAAGACGAGCCCGCATGGCAATTGCGCGGAATGGCGACCGCGCGGGATGTTCGTGGCGGCGGAATTGGCGCGCGATTGTTGCGCGAGTCCGAAGCGGTGCTCGCGCAACGGTCGCCGATCCGGTTGCTCTGGTGCAACGCCCGGAACGTGGCGATTCCATTCTACGTGAAAATCGGTTGGACGATAGAAACGGACGAGTTTCTGACGCCCGGCATTGGTATGCAGCGCAAGATGACCAAGCGGTACTGACGGCTCACGCGCCGGGGTCCCATTTCGGCAGCCGTTTCTCGAGGAAAGCGCGCATGCCTTCGAGCGCTTCTTGGGAACGCCGGATCTCCTTGTGGTGTGCAAGCGCGCGGGAGAGGTCCTCCTCCAGGGGCCGGGGCCACAGATCATCCACGAGCCGGCGCGAGTGTGCGATCGCATCCGGAGCGCCCTTGAGGATATGTGCTGCAAATTCGCGTGCGACAGGAAGGACTTCGTCTTTTGGAACGGCGCGATCGATCAAGCCCATCTCTAACGCCTGTTGCGCGTCCACCAGTTCACCCAAGACGAGCAGCTCTCGGACGAATCGCTCTGCGATTTGCCGTCGCAGCAACGAGGAGACCAGGCTCGCGACCAAACCGCGCCGGACCTCGGGATAACCGATTCGGGTCTCCTCGGCCGCGATGACGAAATCGCAGGCCGTCATCAAACCCGCGCCTCCCGCCACGGCCGCGCCGTGGACCGTGGCGATAGTTACTACGCGGGAGCGGTGTACGGTCAAGAGCATGCGGGCGACGAGTTCACCCGACTGCTCAGCCAGTTCCAGATTCTGCGCCTCCGCCAAATCGAGACCGGAACAAAAGACCGGACCTTCCCCGCGCAGGATGGCGACGCGGACGGAGTCGTCCCGTTCGAGCGCATCGTACCGATCGCATAGCGATCGCATCAGGTTTATGCTCAACGCATTCCGTTTGTCCGGCCGGTTGAGTGTGACGAGTATGACGCCCGGGCTGAGGATTTCCGTGTGGACCAACGCTTGACTCATTCAATCGGACCTTTTGCGGGCACGCATCGGGTGAGGATTTCGTCAGATATCTCAAGCGTCATTTCCAACGCGATCTGACCAATCGCCTTGCCCTGTGCGTCGATTCGCAGCGAACGGCTGCCACCCCCGGTAAGGATCTCGTACAACACGAAATTGAGAGTCTGCAATTTCGGCACCTCGTAGCGTTCAACGGAATCGCATCCCATGGGCCGGAAATACGCAGCCATCACGGGTTCTGTCAGATGTTCAGATAGGAACCGGTATCCCGTTTCTGTGTAGGCAAACACGCCAAGCGTCGCGCTGGAGCCCTTGTCCCCGCTTCGCGCATGGGCGATGTCGCCGAGCCGTATGGTGCGCTCACCCATATGCCTTGTGTCCTTTCCGGTTCCGCGGCGGCTCATGTTATCCCGCTACCACTTCTACCCGCGGTTCGACTGCGGTCTTCGGTATCAAACACGGCCAATAGCCAAACACGGGAGTGACCGAAGGCCGTCCGCCGGCGAAGCCTGTAGTCCCTTGGGGTCCGCTGGTGACCAGCGGGGCGAGTTCGCGCGTGAATCGTTCGACCGCTTCCTTGCGCGGGTCGGCGACGCTGATGCGCAGGACTGTTTCCAGCAGAGCGGGTTCCGGCACCATGCCGGGTGCGCAGGCGCCCGCGCCAAGACACTCGACTTCGAACTGCTCGAAGTCGTAGCCCGCCAGCAGCAACCGTTTCCGCACGATCTCGCCGCAGCGTTTCGCTTTCAGCAGCGCGTTTCTGCCGAAGATGGTCAAGGTACCGTGTGCCCGGTAGCCGTCGCGGTACGTCGCGCTCACCTTGTACGAGTCCGTCGGTGAAGAGCCCTCCGCACCGCGTACGCTCACGCGGTTGGACCCGGCATCTTCCAACTCGATATTCAGGAGAGAGACTGTGGCGTCCGGGCTGAGATAACGTCCGGGGTCGGCGATCTCGTAGAAGAGTTGTTCCTTCACGGTTTCCATGGTGACACATCCGCCGCTTTCCTCAGGTTTGGTCGCGACGAAGGTTCCGTCTTCGTACAGTTCCACGAAGGGAAAGCCAATGGTCTCTGGGTCAGGCACATCCATCCAGTTTGTCGAAATGCCGCCCGTAAGCTGGGCGCCGCATTCAATGACATGCCCCGCGACCAGTGCGCCTGCGATTCGGTTAAAGTCGTTCCAGTCCCAGCCGAAATGAAACGCCGCGGGCCCTACGACGAGACTCGGGTCCGCAACCCGGCCCGCGATGACGATGTCGGCGCCGGTCTTCAGGGCCTCGGCTACGGGCCGCGCGCCGAGATATGCGTTTGCCGTGACCAACTGGCCGAGTACGTTTCCGATGGGCGCCCCAGACTCCAGATTCCGAAAGGAGTCGCCGAAGGGGTCAGCGACGGCGCGAACCTGATCCAATACGCTGTCGCCGTGGACAACAGCGATTCGCCGATCTTCGCAGCCCAACTCATGGAGCGCTTCGGCACAGGCCCGGGCACATGCGATGGGATTGAACCCGCCCGCGTTGGTTACCACGCGGCATCGCGAACCTTCCCGCCAGGCGGGCGCCAGGGAACGCACGACATCCACAAAATCGCTAGCGTAACCGCGCGACGAGTCCCGTTCGTGTTGCATCGCCATTATGCTGAGCGACACCTCGGCGAGGTAATCCAGCGTCAGGTAGTCGAGGTTTGGCTGTTGTGACAGGAGCGTCGCGGGGGCGTCAGGAGAGTCGCCCCAGAATCCTTGGGCATTCCCGATTCGTACGCAGTCGCTCATGTCTGGAGCACGCCGGTGTGAAACCGGGCCGGTGGCGGCGTACGAGACACCCAGCCCAATGTTTGAATCAGCACGTCGCGCGTGGTGTGCGGAGCGATGATGCCGTCCACCCAACCGCGGGCCGCGCCGTAGCGAATATCGGTCTGTTCCACGTATCCCTGCTTTACTTTTTCGCGGAGCCGGTCGAGTTCTTCGTGATCGAGGGTGGCGCCGTCGCGCTCCGCGGACTTCTTGAGGATCGTAAATAGAGTGCCCGACGCTTGCTCTGCCCCCATGACCGCGTAGCGGGCGTTCGGCCACGCGAAGATGAAACGCGGATCGTAGGCCTTTCCGCATAACGCGTAGTTGCCTGCGCCGAAGGAGCCTCCGAAGACGATCGTAATCTTGGGCACGATGGAGTTGCTTACGGCGCTGACGAGCTTCGCGCCGCTGCGGATAATGCCGGACTGCTCGGCGTCCCGTCCGACCATGAAGCCTACCACGTCCTGAAAGAACACGATGGGCAGGCCCTTCTGGTTGCAGTCCATCACAAACCGGGCGGCCTTGTCGGCGCTGTCGGCATAGATGACGCCGCCGATTTGAACGCCCTCAGTAGCGGACTCGCAACGTTTACGTTGATTGGCCACGATACCAACCGCCATCCCGCCGATTCTGGCGTAGGCCGTCACCAAGGTGCGCCCGTATTCTGACTTGAATTCCAACAGTGAGTCCGCGTCGACAATGCAGGCGAGCAGATCGAGAACGTCGAATTCTTTGCGGCCGTCCGGGCGGACCAGATCGTACAAGGTCATCGGGTCGCGGGCGGGTTCGCGGATGCCGGAGGGTTCCGTGCCGCCCCAGCGCTCCGCGGGGAGCAGTTCAACCAGGTTGCGAATTCGCGCAAGGCAGGCCGGATCGTCGGGCTCCCGGAAGTCGATGGTTCCGCTGACTTCCGCGTGCATTTCCGCGCCGCCGAGTTCTTCCGCTTCGACGACCTGGCCGATGGCCGCCTTGACGAGGGCTGGGCCTGCCAGATACAACCCACTTCCTTCGGTCATCAGCAGCGTGTCGCACAGCACGGGCAGATAGGCGCCGCCGGCGATGCAGTTGCCCATGATCGCGGCAATCTGGGGGATACCCGCCGCGGACAGAACCGCGTTGTTGCGGAAGATCCGTCCGAAGTCGTCTTCGTCGGGGAAGATCTCGTCCTGCATAGGCAGATAGACGCCCGCTGAGTCCACGAGGTAAATGATGGGCAGCGCGCATTCGTACGCGATGCGTTGCATGCGAAGTAGCTTCTTACACGATTGCGGGAGGAACGCCCCGGCTTTGACGGTCGCGTCATTGGCGATAACCATGCAGGGCCGCTGGTGAATCTCCCCAATCCCCGCGACGACGCCGGCGGCCGGTATCTCTCCTGCGTCCGGGTACATCTCGAATGCCGCCCACAGGCCCAGCTCAAAAAACGCATCCGGCCGGTCCAGCAATTGCGCGACGCGTTCGCGCGCGGTCATGCGGCCCAGGCGCTTCTGCCGTTCCCGCCCGGAGGGTCCGCCGCCTTCACGCAGGGCCGCTTCCTGATCGAGGATCTCGTCGGTCAGGCGCCGCAATGGTGAAGAGCGATCGGTCTCAGCGGAAAACGTCACGTCATCAAATCCCGGGTTATCCTTGCACGGACCACACTCGATTATGGGGCCGATTGATTCTGATTTCCAGTGTCAGCGGCGGCGCGAGAATATCGATCGGCCACGGCCTCGATCTCGACGTCGTGATTCGACGCGAGGCCCTTCAGCGCGCGTTCAATCTCGCCGAAGGCGTGTGTGCAGTACAGTTTTCCCGCCGCCAGGTCGCACTCGTACGACTCGCGTTGCGAGGCCGTCGCGTCTAAACGGCTTATCACCGCCGCGCTCGTGTACAGGGCAATAGCAATCGTCGCGAGCCGGTCGCAGTCCAATTGCCGTTCGACGACGTTTTCCTTGTGACGGACGATCTGACGCAACACGGCGAAGCCAAACCGGCGTACATAACGCGCGAGTTGGGTCCCCTCGCGTTGGAGTTTTGGAGAGTCTACGGGAACTGCTGGTCGCTGAAGTGCGCGGCGCATGAGCGTCGTCCCGAATCGCATGGCGGGTCCCACCGCCGACCAAGGCCGGCTCATGGCGTCGGCGATTCCCTTCAACTGCATGGCAGGGTCGCGCAACCCGACGACACCGATGAAGGCGCGAAGCACTTCGTTCGATCCTTCGCCGATGGTGTTGAGCCGGGCGTCGCGCATCATCCGCTCGTAGGGGCGGTCGGTGAAGAAGCTTCGTCCGCCGAAGATCTGCATCGTGTCGTAGCAGATTCTCCATTGGCATTCGCTCGCGAAGACCTTGAGAATCGCGGTCTCCAACATGAAATCGTCTTCACCGCGATCCAGCAGGCCCGCGGTCAGATACGTGGCGGCGTCCATGGCGTAAGTCAGTGCCGCCATCATCGCCAGTTTTTCTTTCACGAGACCGAAGGACGCCAGCGGACGCTCGAATTGAAACCGTGAATTCGCGTGCGCGATAGCGTCCGCCAACATGACCTTACAATTGCCGGTGCAGCCGGCGCCGAAGGTGGTGCGTCCGAAATCCAGGACCGTCAGTGCGACTTTTAGACCGCTCCCCTTGGGGCCCAGAATATTCGCGCTCGGCACCGCCATATCGGTGAACTCGAGTTTGGCTGTCTTGGTGCCGCGCATCCCAACCTTTTCGAGCGCTGCGTCCGTTACACGGAAGCCCGGCATATCCGGGGTGACCAGAAACGCGGTGACCCGATCCTCCGGTCCCCGCGGGGTCTCGACCTCGGTCTGCGCCATGACCGTCAGGATGCCCGCGATACCCCCGTTCGTAATCCACTGCTTCTTGCCGTTCAAGACGTAGACGTCGCGGGCGGCATCATAGACGGCGCGTGTCTCGATGCCTGCGGCATCCGAACCCGCGTTCGGTTCGGTCAGGGCGAACGCGGCGAGCACTTCGCCACGGGCAAGCGGAGGAAGCCACCGTTCCTGTTGTTCTTTCGTGCCGAACAGGAGCAAGGCCTTCATGCCGATGCTCTGATGCGCGTTTACGAACAGCGCCGTGGATGCGCAACGCCGCGCGATCTCTTCCACCGTGCGGCAATACCCGAACTGGGATAGGGACAAGCCGCCGAAATCCTTCGGTATCGTGCTGCCCAGGATTCCCAATCCGCCAAGCCCTTCGATGATCTGATCCGGAATTGATGCTTCCCGGTCAATGGCGACCGGATCGAGCGCTTCGTCTGCCCAAGTGTTGAGTTGCTGAGTCAGGGTTTCGACGCGCGACCGTTCCGCGTCGTCTGGTAGTGGGAAAGGCATGACTCGGGATGCGTCAAAGACTCCGTGGTAGAGCGCTTTTGCAAAACTAGGAAGACGCTGGCCCGAGAAGAGCAGCTCTTCCGCCATTCGCATTTGCTTCTCTTGGGTACGATCCATTTGCATGGCAGATGACCTTTGGCTCCAGAGCGGCTTGCAGTTGCCCGACGCCACGGAACAATACACTCCCAAGGCAAGCGGCTGTCAACCACCGAGAATTCTGCTGTTCCGATTCTGGGACCCGATCCTGGCGCTCAACACGAACGCGAGCGCCGGGATAGCAGCAAGTCCGAATTCTCGAGCCGCGTTTCGGTTGGTTACCCATCAAGAGCCGGACTTCGCGCGGGGATTCGTGGGTTGGCGATTGGAATGCAATTACCCGTGGTATAATTGATTTACATGCGGTATTTTTGGTGCAAATAGTCAATCGCAAGATATGGTAGTGGTTATTTGGAGTGTCATGCTGGGTATACGATAGGCTGAGGTCATTGATGAGAGAGGCACAATATTTTGTTGCACAAAATCTGGTTATTTGCTACAATCGCGATATGTTGAGGCATCCGGCAGTGTTGCGAGCCGACTAAGGGCGAACGGGGACTTCATGGACTATCGAGCACGCAGAAGCGAAATTCTTGGCCTCATTCTTATTGCTATCACTATACTGCTTTTTCTTGCTCTAGTCACCGATGGCTATCAAAGCGACGTACGGCGTCCTCTCGACGGGATGTCAGAGGCCCCGAACGTGCTCGGCAGGCCCGGTGCTACGGTCGCTGGAATTCTAAGCCTGCTCTTGGGCGGCGGCGCGCACTGCCTCTATTTCATCACCGGTGTGTGGGGTTGCCTCCTGTTGCGTCACCGGCCACTTGACCGGATCGCAAGCCGCATGGGGGGCGCGCTCGTGCTGACCTTCGCCATGTCCGCGCTGCTCCATATTGATATGGCCGCCAATGAGGACGGTGATCATTTCGGGGGCATCATTGGCGGGTTCTTTGGCACCTTCTTCCTGGAACAATTTGGCGTAGTCGGCGCGAACGTGGTGTGCATCACGTTCGTCCTGATTGGAACGCTGCTTTCCACCGAGTTGCTGCTCATTCGCGCACTGGCCAAAGCGCGGGTCGTGACGCTGTGGTTACTCCACGCGACGTCCGTCGCTTTGTCGCATCTTGGAGCCGCGATCAAGAATACCCGTGGCCGCCGACCCTGGGCGGCGCATCTCGAGCCGGAACCGCTGAACCTTGAACCGGAAGGCCCGGAACTCCTGGAACAGATTGAAGCAGCCGAATCGGAAGTTTATCCGCGGCTCGAACGGGAGCCTCTAGTTCCACAGCAGTTGCCGCTGAGTTCTGGATACGATAACGCGGAGCCGCCTTCGCCGTTCCGAGACGACTCGCCGATCCGCATTCACACCGGGTTGCGGAATACCGCGCCGTTCGACGAGGACGACACACTCGAGTCGTTGACCGAGCCGGCGGACGAAGCGGAAGAGCGCGACGATCCGGCGGCGCGGCTGGCCGAAGCCGAGGCGCAGGCCTTGGAACATATTGCCAAGGAGGGTTCGCTGCGAGCGACGCCCAACTTGCCCGCGCGTGCGAAGTCGGCTCCTTTGCCACGCCGCAAGACGATTGAAGACGAATTGCCGGAGAATTATGTCTATCCGAAGCGATATATGCGGCCATCCCTCGACCTTTTCGACCCGGCCGACGAGCCTGAGGTAGAGGATTGGAGCGAACATCTGCTCGCCACGAGCGCGTTGTTGGAAGACACGCTCAAGACCTTCGGCATTGAAGCCCGGGTAACGGACGTGACACGGGGTCCGACAATTACCCGGTATGAACTCGAGCCTGCGCCCGGCATCAAGGTCAGCCGTTTCGCATCGCTTGCCGACGACATCGCGCTCGCCTTGAAAGCCCATCGCGTTCGCGTGGAGGCGCCGATTCCCGGTAAAGGGCGCGTCGGCATCGAGGTACCCAACAAGTACCGCGAGTCGGTGGTGATTCGCGAGCTGCTGGAGTCGCGCACGTTTTCCCGCTCCAAGATGTGTCTTCCGCTTACGCTGGGCAAGGACATCGCGGGCGATGTGATGGTGGCCGATTTGGCGACCATGCCGCACCTACTCGTCGCCGGGGCGACTGGTGCGGGAAAGACGGTCTGTGTGAAGACGCTTCTCGCGAGCCTCCTGTGCTCGCGCACTCCCGATGAGTTGCAGTTGATGTTGATCGACCCGAAGATGGTCGAGCTGTCAATCTTCAACGATATCCCGCACCTGATCACGCCTGTCGTAATCGACCCGAAAAAAGCCGCGTCGGCCCTCAATTGGCTCATCGTCGAGATGGAGGAACGCTACCGGCTCTTCGCGCATCTGCGCGTGCGCAACATTGAAGTCTACAATCAGAGCGTGGAAAACGGCGAGATCGAAATGGTCGCCGAGGATGGAGAAGAAGGGGAAGAGAATAGCGAGTCCGTCGATGCCATTCGCAAGCTCCCCTATATCGTCTGCATCATCGACGAGTTGGCCGATCTCATGATGCTCGCGCGGGCGGAAGTCGAAGACGCGATCGCGAGGCTGGCGCAGTTGGCTCGCGCAGTAGGTATCCATCTCGTGATCGCCACGCAGCGCCCGTCCGTGGACGTGTTGACGGGCGTTATCAAGGCCAATTTCCCCTGCCGGATTTCCTTCCAGGTGTCCTCGCGCGTCGATAGCCGCTGCATTTTGGACGAAATCGGCGCGGAACGCCTGATCGGCAAGGGCGACATGCTGTATCTGCCGGCCGGTCAATCGAAACCCAACCGGATCCAGGGGGCCTTCGTCAGCGACGGCGAAATGAACGGGCTGATTGCGTACCTGAAAACTCAGGCGCCACCGCAGTATCGCGATGAAATCGCGAATTTCGGGAAATCCAAAGATTCTCTGGAAGAAATAGGGGATCAAGACGACGATTTGTTCGACGATGCCGTACGGGTTGTGTTGGAAACTGGGCAGGCATCAATTTCTATGGTGCAAAGACGGCTCCGAGTAGGGTATACTAGAGCTGCGCGATTGATAGACATGATGGAAATGCGGGGAATCGTGGGACCACATAGCGGGAGTAAGGCACGAGAAATTCTTGTCAGTGTCGCTCCGAACGACGAGGTTGCATGAACGAGTCGACCTTTCCCGGATCAGAGCTACGCGCGCGCCGAGAGGAGTTGGGGTATTCCGTAGACGACGTCTACCGGAAGATCCGAGTGCCCATCCATGTCATCCAGTCCTTGGAGACGGGAGATGTGCACGGGTTGCCGTCGGCGTGCTATACTGTAGGGTTTTTAAAGACGTACTGCCAATTTCTTGGAATTGGCCCCAATCGGTTTGTCGATACGTATCAGGCTTGCATACGGCCCACGACCCGGTTTCTGCGCCGGACGCCGGCGCCGGTCAAGAGTGCGCCGCGTCCCAAGTGGGTAAGCGAACTTGTTGCGTGGGGGACAGTGTGCCTGGTGCTGGGGCTATGCTGGTTCGCCTATGCCGTGGTGGTCCGGCCGAACTCGAACCCGGCGGACCAGCGGGCGCTCGCCGGCACGACCGAGGAGCTTCACGTTCCAGAAACGGTCGCCTCCGAGTAACGGTCAGGACCTCTGGGCATGCGTAAGGGTGCGCCGGGCCGTTCCCACTCCATCAGTCTCCTCTTTCAATCCGGCGTAGTCTCCTGACGCTTTCCGTTTACGTAACCGACATGCAACCCACTCGCGCATCTGGTATGATCGAGTTTGCGTTTGGTGTTTTACCAAGTGCGGCTCTTCCGTGTGAGTTCAGGAATCGGGAGTAGACCCCATCGTTACGCAAGCAACAGAGCAAACGGGTGCGACCGGTCACGCGCGTCGCGCGCTGAACTTGCCCAATCAGCTCACTCTCGCGCGCGTGGTCATGGTTCCGATCTTCGTCGCCCTCTTGTCGTATCACCATTGGGTCGCGTTCGCGATTGGATATCTCGTATTTGCCGCGGCCGCGATCACCGATTACTACGATGGGAAAATCGCCCGCGCGCGAAACCTCGTGACCAACTTCGGAAAGTTGCTCGATCCCGTGGCCGACAAGGTCCTGCTCGCCGCCGGATTCGTCATGATGATGACGATCCCCTCGGCGGCGTCTCCGGACGGACCGGCGCTTCATATCCCCGGATGGACGGTTGTTGCCATCCTCGCCCGGGAGTTCGTGGTGACCGGTGTCCGGTCACTGTCGGCAAGTGAAGGCGTGGTGATTGCCGCGAACAATTACGGCAAAGCGAAGGCCGTGATTCAGATGGTGTACGTGTTCGTGTTCCTTTTTTTCACCGTCGCGGAACATGCGGTTGTCGCCTGGTCGCCGGCGTCAGCTTCAACGTACCACAGCTACTTGTACGCGATTTCATACTGGGCCATCGTTGCCGTGGCCACGTACACCGTGTATTCCGGCGCCCAGTTTCTTCGCGCCAACTGGAAGCAATTGCATTTGGGAAGTTCCGCATGAAGGTGCCGTCTTCGTCCCGCGCGTATATCGATCTCAATGCCTACGGGAGGAATCTGGGCGTCGTACGTTCCATGATCCCCAAAGAGTGCGGCATCATCGCCGTCGTGAAAGGGAATGCCTACGGTCACGGCGCCGTGCCGATCGCGCGTCGCGCCGTCGTGGAAGGCGCGGAAATGCTCGGCGTTGCGACCGTCAAGGAAGCGGTGGAACTGCGCGCCGCGGGGATCGATGCGCCCATTCTCGTACTCGTTCAGCCAGCCGAAGACGTGCTGTCCGCAGCCGTCGAGTACGACTTGCGTCTGACCATTTCCGACGTCGCGGTTGCCGAGCGGGTGGGGGAGCTCGCGCGCCGTGCCAACCGGGTCGTGCCCCTTCACTGCAAGATCGACACTGGCATGGGCCGCCAGGGATTCTCCATGGATGACGCTGTCTCGGAAATGATGCGGCTCACCAGAATTTCGCACATCGACATCGAAGGCGTGTGCACCCACTTTTCTATTGCCGAGAACGGGCGAGACCCCTTCACGGCGAATCAGGTTCGCCAGTTTCGCCAGGTGCTCAAGCTGATCGAGAAAGAGGGCATCCCCTACGAGATGACCCACGCCGCGAATAGTGCGGCAGTCGTCGGACATCCCGCCGCAGCCCTCGACATGGTGCGGCCGGGGCTCATGACTTACGGCGTGTGGCCAACCGATTCGCCTCCTGCCGAGTCGCCGCTACGGCCGGTCCTGCGCTGGGAAACGCAGGTCATCCTCGTGAAGGACATCAACAAGGGCGATTCGGTTGGGTACGGGCGCACGTTCACCGCTGGTGACGCAATCCGGGTGGCCGTGATTCCCGTGGGCTATGCCGATGGATACAAGCATAGTCTGTCCAATCGAGCGTCCGTGCTGATCCGGGGGAAACGGTGCGCGGTACGTGGCCGCATTTCCATGGACCAGACGGTCGTCGAAGTGACGCAGGTGCCCGGCATCAGCGTCGGTGATACCGTTACGCTCATTGGAACTGACGGCCGAGAATCGATCACGGCGGAGGAACTGGCCGAACGTGGGGGCACGATCCCCTACGAAATCCTCACCGGCATCAGCCCACGAGTCGAACGCGAATACGTCGACGATGCCTCCGAGTCATGAGCATCTACCTCATCGACGGGTACAACGTCATTCACAAATGCCCCCAGCTACGACCGCTAACGCAGACGAATTTCGAGGCGTCGCGGGATAGTCTTATCGACCGCGTGGCGCGGTACTGCAGTCTGACCAGCCATCATGCCAAGATTGTTTTCGACGGTCGCGGCCGTCGCCAGGAACCGTCGCTTCCCGAGTGCGGAACGGCGAACGTCGAGATCATCTTCTCGCCCGGCCACCATACGGCCGACACGCTTATCGAGCGGATCGTCTATGACGCCCGCAATCGCCGCGATTACGTGGTCGTGAGCGGCGACCGCGGCATCCGCAACCTGGTCGGCGGGCTCGGCGGGCTTACCATGATCCCCGCCAGCTTTCTCACGGAGATCGATCAGGCCCTCGAAAGCGCCAGCAGCGCGCTCCGCAACCAGACCCGCCAGCACCGCGCCAGCCACCTTGAAGACCGGCTGAGCGGGGACTCGCTGGAACGACTGAAAAGGCTGAAGGGGAAGTTGAAGGATTAGTCCGGACGGAGTGTGGTCCCGGTGGTGTTCTCGTCGTCGCTGTCCTTGCGCGGGGATTCGGCCGGGTCGCCTGACGAATTGACGAGATTGGTTAGATATACGCACAGACCGAAAATCGCCACGCCGGTTGCTATGTTTCCTGCTGCACCGAGCGCGAACAACGATGAAATCAAATCCCACCCGGCGTGGATCAGCGATGCGGCGAGGATGCCTCCGAAGTATTCGCGGACGAATCCGAAGACCAATCCCGCAATTCCCGTCATGAACAAAGCGGTGATATCGAACTGAACTTGTCCCGTCAGCGGATTGAATGGATTCAGCAGATGGCCGATTCCAAACAACGCGGCGGTGATGAACACTCCCCAGCCGAAGCGCAGATTGCCCCAGCTTAACGGCCGGCCGAGCGCCCGGTTCAGTTCCCCCTGGAAGAAACCGCGAAAGAGAAATTCCTCTCCGAATCCGGATAGCACGATCTGAAAGAATACTGTCGACACCACGAATCCCATGGACGTGTGCTTCAGACGCAGTTGGCCAAACACGCCTTCGCCGAGGAGCGGCGCGGCGACCAGCACGAGAAAAGCAACGCCGCCCACGACCAACTCCCGCGAGACGTTGTTTGAACGCAGGCCGTACTCGCCTGGAGTCCGCCGGGCCAACGCCATCATCACGATTGGCAGGATGAGAAAGGCGACGTGCGAGGCGTAGTTCCAGTGAAGCGTCCGTTGCCACTGGCCCAGTGGGGTTGAGGGCAGCACCCACATGAACACCAGAATACCGGCGAAGGCGCCGAGTACGAGCGTCGCGGAAATAAAGGGACTCCCTTTTGTCTCATCGCAGTGGTTCATGCGGTTGCCCTGGACCCGTTTAATATCGTGAGTATGCGGTTCAACGACCCTTGCTTCAAGGAGGTGGCGTCGAATGCGGACTTCGCGATATGCTCCCCGCCGTGGGTCTTCGGCAGAGGCGGGTGACGATTCTATTCGGAGGGTTTTGCATGGACTTGATGCAGGCTGTATCCGACGGTAATGAGGAGCTTGTTCGGACGCTCGTGTCGGGGGCGAAGAAGTCCGACCTTAACAAGCGCGGTCCGAACAAGAGCACAGTCCTCATGGTTGCGGCGAGCGCAGGAAATACGGTGATAACCCGCATGCTCATCGAGGCGGGCGCGGATTTGGACTTGCAGGACTCCGACGACCAGACCGCCTTGATGTTTGCGATCTGCGGCCAGCAGGAAGAAACGGTCGACCTATTGCTCGATGCGGGCGCGCGTGCCGACATTGAGAACTGGCTCGCATTCGACTTTGCGGTGCGGTTTGGGACGCCGCGCATGGTGAAACGGCTCATCGATCTGGGCGCCGATGTGAACCGCCGCGATGGCGACGGCGCCCCGCCGCTTCTCGAGGCCGTAAACCGCGGAAGTCAGGAACTCGTGGAAATGCTCATCGCTTCGGGTGCGGATCATGACGCGACGGCTTGTGGCGGGCAGACCGCGGTTTCCCTCGCTGCGAGCGGACGAAACGCAGATCTCTTTGAGTATCTCGTGGACCAAGGGTGTCCCATCGGGCCCGCGCTCAATGGCGCGATCTTCACGCGCAGAGTGGACGTCGTGAAGCGGCTCATCGAATTGGGCGCGAACGTCAACGAACAAGACAAGCAATTCGGATACACGCCTTTGGCAACAGCGACCGAAGTGGGCGACGCAAAAATTGTCAAAATGCTCATTGACGCCGGCGCCGATCTGAAGGCAACGGATTTTATCGGGCAAACTCCGTTGTGCACCGCAGCCATGAACGGTCAGACCGCCGTCATGAAGGTGCTCCTCGATGCCGGGTCCGACATCCGCCATCGGAACGCGGAGGGCGAAACGATCCTCACCATGGCAACCTGGATGGACCAGGCCAAAGCCGTGGAATTCCTCCTCGAGCGCGGCGCCGACCCGAACGAAACCGGTAAGAATTCTCCCGCACCGCTTCTGTGGGCGGTCGCCCAGGACTCGCAGAACCTCGTGAAGCGCCTGCTCGATGCGGGTGCGGACCCGAATGCCGCGGTTCCGAAGACGAAGCGACACGGAATATTCGACAAGTATCCAAAGGGCACCACCGCGCTCATGATTGCGGCCGCAAAAGGCCGGAGCAAGATTGTCGACATACTTCTCGAAGCCGGGGTGGATCCACAGGTCGAGAACGGCGAAGGCAGAACGGCAGTAGATTTCGCCGCAAAAGCCGGCCGCGGCAAGGTTCTCGAACGCCTGGAACGCACCGGCGCCACCGTCGATCGTTCGTCGAAGGAACTTCAGGATGCACTCTTGCTCCAGGCCGTGGAGAGTGGCAACGTAGCGGACGTCAAGAAGGCACTCGCCGCGGGCGCCAAAGCGGACGCGACCAAGAAGAAGGGCCATCCGACCGCGCTCATGACCGCGTGCCTGGAAGGTCGAGATGACATTGTCCGCGCCCTGCTGGATGCCGGCGCGAAAGTCGACCGGGTATGCGAGTGGGGGCAGGCGCCCCTACGCAACGCCGTGGTGCGCGGTCATACTGGCGTGGTCCGCATGCTGTTGGAAGCGGGCGCCAATCCAAGTCTCTCCTATCCATCCGCGTCCATTCCCGCCGAAGAAAAGAACACCGTGTTTCCCAGCATGGAATCGCCACTGATGGACGCGGCCAATCTCGGGCGGCCGGAGATTCTTGAGTTGCTGATCGAATTCGGAGCCGACGTGAATCAGGTATCCGAATCCGGGAAGAATCCGCTGCTCGCTGCGGTGTGGGGCCGACACTTCGATTTGGCAAAGCGCCTTCTTGCCGCGGGTGCCACGCGCAGGATTGAAGACGCCGATTGCCTTGCCGTACTGGATTGGGACGAGAATGCCGCCCATGCCGCGTATCAGGAATCCATTCGCGAAGTCGCGGAGGCCTGCGGCTGCGAACCCGAGCCCATCGATTGGTTGCCCGGCGCAAAATCCTTCCGTTTCACCGTGCCGGAGCAGAAAGGCGATGGGGGAGAGGCCGAACCCGACGTTGCGACCGCGGCCATCCACTGGTCCAGACAGTTCAACGAAAAGTACGCAACGCTGGCAAAAGACGTGAACGAGGTGCTCGACCGGCTCGCGGCTGCCATCGAGGAACGCGGCTATCACCTCCTCGACGCGGGCATGCCCCTCGGCTGCGGTCCCATGACGCGGTTTCTCGTGCTCCTGCCGTCAAACGACAAGTACGCCATCATGAGCGCCTTCGTTGTCCGCGGCAACGATATGGAGCTTTCCAATCGCGACATCGTGCAATGGTTCCGCGACTTTGAAATCGAGGTACCGTTCCGCCTTCGCGGGTGCAAGTTCGACACCGTGACAATCCAACTCGACGCGCCCCTGCCCAACGCCAAGAAATGGGTGAAGAAACTGCGCGATTTCTGCCCCGACTCCTTCGGCGAAGGCACCTCCAAAGAACTGTCCGACCTCCTAAAGACGACCACAAGACTGACTTTCTGGTGGGATTAGAGGGGCCACATGTAGGTCGGGAATGATTCCCGACCAATGGGTCCTCGTCGACCGAGCAATGTAGACAGGCCCCGGTGTTTGATGCAAGCTTTTCGCCCCTTCTACCTTTGCGTGAACCCGCTCCAAACGTAAGGCGTGGGTCATGCAGGAAAGTGGCCGAGAACTTCCTGGACGGGAATCATTCCCGTCCTACGTGGGATTCCGCCCCACGGCACCCCACCTGATTCCCCCGGTGCTATCGAATCCTAGTTTTTTTCATGCCAAATTCCCCTGACAAAACGTTCAGTATTTCAGGTTTTTCTAGTTTATGCCTTTCTATATCTTGTGTCGCAACTGTCAATTCATATCTCCCCCTACAACATATTGTATAAGATATCGCAATTTGGTCATCTTCGTAACCTGTTGGATCTAAACGAGAACCAACAATTTTCCTCTTGACAGCCGTGGTGGATAGTGGTACGGTGGGGTTGTTGAGTGGGGAGAAATGGTAGGTTAGGGTTCGCGGAAGGAGCCTTCGGTGTATTACGGAGAGGCCGTCACCAAATTGGATGACAAGGGACGCATCACCGTCCCGCGCCGTATCCGTGAAACCATGGATCATGAAGGTCACCTCATCTGGTACATGGCCCGCGGGTACAACCACTCCATCTTTCTCTTCCACCGCGACGAGTGGAACAAGATCCGGCAGCAGGCCGGCCGCCATTCCGCCATGGACGCAAAAACCCTCCCCTTCCGGCGCATGTTCTTCAGCAGCGTCGCGGAGGCGCGTCCGGACGGGCAAGGGCGAATGGCAGTCCCCCAACACTTGCGCGAATACGCCGGAATCGACAAAGAAGCGGTGCTAATCGGTGTAGAAGACCACCTGGAACTGTGGGACAAGGACGCGTGGCGCCAGTTCCAGGAGTCGAACGATGCGGAATATGAGGATATGGCGGCCCCATTGTTCTCGATGGGTGAATCGGTGGCTGCCGCAACTGCGAAAGGTGGGCCAGAGGATGAATGTTGAACGAACAGACATCGGTGCGGTGACCGTGCTCAGGCTTGAGGGCGACATTGACGAAACCGGAGTGGACGCGTTGCGGACCGCGCTCTATGAATGCATCAACGACGGGCGGTCCAAGCTGGTCTTGAATCTGAGCAGCATTCGGTTCATCAGTTACATGGGCGTCGGCGTTTTGGTCGAGCGGCTGCGCAAGCTCCGCGCGCAAGGCGGCGACATGAAGCTCGTGGGCATCAACCTCTACACGCAGCGCCTGTTCCGGATGGTCGGCGTCCAGTCGCTCTTCGACACCTTCGAGAGCGAAACCCAGGCCCTGGGCGTGTATCAGGAGGCGGCATAACGCCAGCTTCCGGTGCGGGTAAAGGGAGCGGCCGGGTTCCGCACACGCCGGTACTGGCCGACGCGGTCCTGAAGTGGCTGGACGTGCATCCCGGCGGAGTTTACGTCGACTGCACGGCGGGCGCAGGAGGCCACTCCGAGCTGATTGCGCAACGGCTGGCCGATGGCCGCTTAATCGCGCTGGACCGCGATCCCGCGGCAGTTGAACTCGCGCGGACGCGATTGCGTCCTTTTCCGCAGGCTCAGGTTGTTCACGCAAACTACGCGAATCTTGCGTCGGTTCTGGATGGTTTGAGCATACGCCGGGTGCACGGCGTGTTGATCGACGCGGGTGTGTCGAGCATGCAGATTGATGATCCCGAGCGGGGTTTTTCGCTACAGAACGACGGCCCCCTCGACATGCGCATGAATCCTGACGAAGGAATGACAGCCTTGGAGTATCTGGCATCGACAGATTCGGACGAGTTGGCGGACGTCCTTCGCTCGTATGGGGACGTGAAGCCCGCGCGCCGGATTGCCAAACTGCTGGCTGCCCGCGCCCGGGAAGGGCGAATCCGCACGACCTTGGATCTGGTTCGGACCGTGCAAGAATCGCTTTCTTTTGTGCGCGGGATTCCTGAAGAGGTTCGCACAGTATTTCAGGCGCTGCGAATTGCGGTGAACGATGAACTCAAAGGTTTAAGCGAAGGCGTGCATCAGGCCATCGACATGCTGGAACCCGGCGGGCGTTTGGTCGCGATCTCCTTTCATTCCGGAGAAGATCGGATCGTGAAGAATGCCCTGAACCGTGAAAGCCGACCGGAACGGGAACTCCATCCCGACGGGAGGGTGAAACGGGAGATTCCGCCACGCATGCGCATTCTGACGCGCAAACCCGTTGCGCCGGACTCCGACGAGGTGCGCGAGAATCCGCGGGCGCACAGTGCCCGGTTACGCGCCGCCGAGCGACTCAGCGGAGACATGGAGCCATGACTAGGGGATCATACCCACGTCCCGCACGCGGCGTTCTCGTGGGCGCTGTCCTTTGGATCCCCGTTCTGCTCGTGCCGTTTTCCGCGTTCTTTTTTGAGACGTGGCTGCAATTACAGATCTTTGAACGGGACTACGAAGCCGCCGAACTAAGCCGCGAAATACGGGAGACCAATGCGCGAATCGAAGGGCTCGAAGAGCGCGCGGACGAGCTGATGACACTCGACCGAATCTCGGAGCAAGCGCCGGACCTGGGGTTGGTCCAACCTGAACCCAGCCAAATCGAGGTCGTGCGTGTCACGCCCGGCAGCGAGTATCGTATAGAAGAGCCGTTCTACGAAATTGCCCGCTTGCCGGCGGCGGAACCGTCCGGTCCTCCCGCGGCCGCCACCGATTCGGGAGTGCCCTGATCCCATGACCGATCCAACCCACGACCGCACACGACCCGACGCGGAACTCCCGTTGACGCGCAAACACCGCCGGCGGGTTCGTCTCGTTTTTTGGGGATTCCTTATCGCATTCAACTTCATCATCATTCACGTCATTAAACTTCAGGTCTGGCCGGACGAGAAGTTCCTCAAGAACGATGAGGCTCACGTCGGAACCGTGCCCCTCACCATTCCACGCGGGCGCATCTACGATCGCGAGGGCCGCATCCTCGCCCGGGACCGGCAGGCGCCGTCGATCTGGGCCGATCCGCGTTACGTATCCAATCCGTTCGATGCCGCACAGCGCTTGAGCACGAAGCTGAATCTGGACGAGGACGTCGTTCTGGAACGCCTGACGCGTCGAACCGAAGACGGGCGGAAAATGCAAGACGTGCCGATCAAGCGGTATCTCTCCGAGTCCGAACTCGAGAATCTCGGGGACTTGAATGCCTTCGTCGGCGGTGGTTTGCGCATCAAGCGCGAACCCCTTCGATACTATCCTGAAGAGATGCTCGCGGCGCATGTCGTGGGCTATGTCAATCGGGAGAACAAGGGGGCGCAGGGAATCGAACACGCCTACGACTCCTACTTGCGCAGCACGGAAGGCGTGCATCGCGCGCGCAAGGACGCCAACCGCAATCTCCTTGCATCACTGACACTGGAATACGTGCCGCCCGCGGGGGGTAACGATGTTATCCTGACCATCGACAAACCCATTCAGCACGCCCTGGAACGGGAGCTGATGGCCGTGATGGAACGCTGTCAGGCGGCCCGCGCGATGGGTCTACTGATGGACCCCAAGACCGGCGCCATACTGGCGCTCGCCTGCATGCCGGCCTTCGACCCGAATGCCTTCTGGGATTACTCGGACGAACAACGGAAGAACCGCGCGGTAACGGACGTGTTCGAACCGGGGTCCGCGTTCAAGATCGTCACCGCTTCAGCAGCGCTCGAATTGGGGCTGGTGACGCCCGAGACGCTTATCGATTGCGAAGGGGGGCGCTGGAGCGCGTTCGGCCGCCGGGTGATTTCGGACGTCCACAAGATGAACGTGGTTCCGTTCCGGGAAGTCTTCGCGGAGTCAAGCAACATCGGCATCATCAAAGTCGCGGGCATGATTACGCAGCAAGGCGGCTACCCGCTCCTGGACGAGTGGATCCGCAGGTTCGGCTTTGGAGAACAAACCAGCCGCGACTTCCAGTTGGAGAGTGGCGGGATCTACGCGCCGGTAAAGACCTGGTCCAAACTGTCTCCCATCTCGTTGCCCATGGGCCAGGAGATCGCCGTCACCATGCCCCAACTAGCCCGGGCTTTTGCGGTTATCGCCAACGGCGGTTATCTGGTGGAGCCCCATCTGGTGCGGGAAGTTGTTGACCGCGAAGGCCGGGAAATCTACCAATACGAACCGGGCGAACGGCCGCGCGTGCTCTCGAAAGAGACCGCGAAGACCATGCAGGAACTGTGCTACGAAGTGGTCGCCCACGGCACCGGTTCGCGTGCCGCGATTGCCGAATATCGCGCCGGCGGAAAGACCGGGACCGCACAGGTCGCGCGTCCCGACGGTAAAGGGTACTACGAGGACCAGCACACGGCGGTATTTGCTGGATTCGCACCCATCGCCGACCCGCGGGTTTGCGCCGTGATCGTCGTGCACAACCCCCAGAGCAAGCCATATTGGGGTGGATATGTTTGCGGGCCCGTGTTCAAGGAGGTCGTTCGGGAAGCCCTTATCCGGCTCGAATGCCCTGAGGACCCCATGGAGGATCTCGTCGAAGAGGGTACTGTGGAAGAAGGCGACGCGGACATGTTGGTTGCGCGACTTGACGACTCGCAGGGCGAGCCCGCGATTGCCACGCGCAGCGAAGCCGACCTCGCTTTCGAGAATGCGGAACTCTTGGCCATGGAAGCGGATCTACCGGATACGACGCCGAGACTCCCCAGTTTTGACGGGCTTACCAAATCGCAGGCCAAGAATGCCCTTGCTACGCTCGGCCTCTCTTGGGACGCCCAGGGGAGCGGATGGGTGGTCGCCCAGGAGCCGCCCGCCGGTACCCCGCTTGCGGATGTAGAACGGTGCCGTTTGGTGTTCTCCAACACAAAGCATGACGAGATCGAAGATGAGACTGAAGGACCTACCCAGACTGCTGCACTGTGAAGAGCGCCTGGTCCGCGACGTTGCGGTTACGTCGATTACGGAAGACTCCCGGCGCGTCACGGCCGGCTCGGTTTTTGTCGCAGTTTCCGGCGAGCATCAGGACGGCCATGATTTTGCGTCCGCCGCCGTTGAAGCGGGCGCGATTGCCGTCATTGGGAACCGGCTGCGAACAGCGGAGTGGAGCGGCGTTCCTTACTTCCACCACGATCAACCGCGCAAAGCGCTGGGAATTGTCGCGCATGCCCTCATGGGCGACCCGACACAAGACATGACCGTCATCGGCGTTACGGGGACCAATGGAAAGTCCAGCACCGTCCTCCTCACACAACGCATCCTGCGGGACACGGGGCACCGGGCCGCCTGCTTCGGCACCTTGGGTTACGACGTGGGAGGCTCCGTGGCTCCGGCGCCTCATACGACGCCGTTTGGCGAGGATCTCGCGGGCCTGTTTCAACGAGCGCGTGTGGCGGGGGACACGCACGCGGTGATGGAAGTCAGTTCACACGCGCTCGAACAGGAGCGCGTGGCAGGCATCCGATTCGCGGTTGGCGCATTTACCAACCTCACCCAGGACCACCTCGACTATCACCAGGACATGAACGCCTATCTGCGCGCCAAACTGATGCTATTCGAGCGAATTGAAGGGGACGGTTGTTTTACGGTCGCGAATGCCGACGACCCCAGCGCGGAAGCCTTCGTCAACGCTTCCCGCGTTCGTTGCTTCACCTACGGCAAAACTGGCGATTGCCGGGCCGCCAATATCCGCATGGCGGCGTCCGAAACATCCTTTCAACTGGAGACGCCTTGGGGAAAGGGAGACTGCATAACCGGGTTGGTGGGACGCCACAACGTCAGCAATGCGCTGTGCGCCGCGACCATTTGCGGCGGGCTTGGCATACCGGTCGCGCGCATCTGTGAAGGGATTTCCGGGTTGAGGAGCGTCCCGGGCCGGTTCGAGCGCATCGAATCGGATCGAGGCTTCCAGGTGGTAGTCGACTACGCGCACACCGATGACGGGCTGCGGAACGTCCTGCAAGCGGCGCGCGAGATTTGCGGCGGCAAGGTGATCCTGGTCTTCGGTTGCGGAGGCGACCGGGACAAGGGCAAACGCCCCAAGATGGGGAAGGTCGCAGCGGAACTCGCCGACTTTTCCTTCGTCACGTCGGACAATCCGCGCACCGAAGATCCCGAACGGATTCTGCTGGACATCGAAGTCGGCCTTCAGCACGCGGGGCGGCGCAAGTATGATGATTACGTCCTCATTACCGACCGCGCCACGGCCATCCGCGAGGCCATCGCTCGTGCCAAACCCGGCGACCTCGTCATGATCGCCGGTAAAGGCCACGAGGATTACCAGATTTTGGGAACCAAACGAATTCATTTCGACGACCGCGAGGTCGCGCGCGCGATCCTCGAGGAGACTTAGGATGCCGTGGACATACACGATCGATGCATTGGCGTCCCTTCTTGGTATCGAGCCGCAAAAGAACGGCGAAGCAACGTTCTCGTCGATTTCGACGGACACCCGCACGCTGCAGCCGGGCCAGGTCTTCTTCGCCCTGTCCGGCGAGAATTTTGACGGAAACGATTTCGTGCCGGCGGCCTTCGACCGTGGCGCGCTTGCCGCCGTAACAACGCGGACCAATGACGCGGGGCCCTGCCTCGTCGTAGATGATCCCCTCAAGGCCTTGCAGTCCTTCGCTTCGGCCCATCGCGCCAACTACGAACCGCTCGTCTTTGCGATCACGGGATCCTGCGGAAAAACTACTTCGAAGGACTTCATTGCAGCGGTCCTTGGTTCGCGCATGAAGGTGATCAAAACGCAAGGCAACCTCAATAACGAGATTGGATGCCCGTTATCTTTGCTCCAGATCGATGAAGATACTGATGCCGCCATAATCGAAATGGGCGCGGCGAGCCCCGGCAATATTCGCGAGTTGTGTGAGTTAGCCAAACCGACGGAAGCGGCGATTACCCTGGTCGCGCCGGCGCATCTTTCCGGATTCGGCACGATTGAGGCAATAGCCGCTACCAAGGCCGAAATTGTCGAAGGTCTCCCCGAGGACGGGACGTTCTACGTCAACGTAGACAACCCCTGGTGCGTGAAAGCCGCCGGCACCTTCACCGGCACTCGCGTCCGCTACGGCAGTTCCGGAGACGTGGTACTCAAGTCCTGCCGGTTCGACGAATCCGGCGAGATGCTCCTGCACGTCGATCCCGTAGGCGAATTGCGGTTGCCGCTGGCGTGCCGCGCCCACGCGAGCAATGTGCTGCTCGCTGTCGCGGTCGGATTGCGCCACGGAATCACGGACTTTGAAGGCCCCCTTCGCGAAGCGGCCGCCAACCGTAGCCGTTTCACGATTCGCCAAATCGGCGCGCTGCACGTCATCGACGATGCGTACAATGCGAGTCCCGCGAGTATGGCCGCCGCCCTGGAAGGGCTGTCGGAACGCCCGGGAAACGGCGCCCGAATTGCCGCCCTGGGCGACATGCTGGAACTCGGGCCCCAGTCCGACGCGTTACACCGCGAAGTCGGTGAACTGGCGGGCCGTCTCGGGATTCACCGGCTGTTTGCGCAGGGAGACCATGCCTCTGGTATGATCGAGGCCGCGCGGCTTAGCGGCGTATCCCACGCGGAAGTAATCCAGGACCCCCAGTCCATGGCGGAGGCCATCCAGCAAAGCTCGAAACCGGGGGACATCCTGCTTGTCAAAGGTTCTCGCGGCATGCGAATGGAGCGTGTCATCGAAGCCCTGGCCGCGTTCGAAACCTAGAGGAAATCCATGCTGTACTACCTGGGGCTGCTCTTGCGGTCCGACGTGTCGCTATTCAACGTGTTCACGTACCATACGGTGCGTGCGGGCGGCGCCGCAGTCACCGCGTTCGCAGTATCCCTGTTGATCGGGCCGACGATAATCCGTCTGCTGCGATCGCTCAAAGTGGGCCAGTACATCCGCAGGGAACACGTCGCCGATCTGCACGCCTTGCACAAGAGCAAGGCCGGCACGCCGACCATGGGCGGCGCGCTGATCATTCTTGCCGCACTGATCTCGCTCGCGTTCTGGGGGCGTTTCACGAACCGGCTTCTTCTGATGGCGATACTTGCGATGGCGTTGCTGGGGGCGGTTGGATTCCTCGACGACTACATCAAGCTACGCCGCAAACACAACCAGGGCCTGAGTGCCAAAGCAAAAATGGCCGGGCAACTGATCGTTGGAATCGGGATGGGGCTGTATCTCGTCTACAGTCCGATTGCCGTCAGCGCCACCTATCTTGCGACGTACGACATTCTGGATTGGGAACGCTTTGGCCAGTTGCTCCGCAATGCAGACCCCGAGAATGCGCAAACCCCCGCCGACCGCCTCGTCGATTTAATGGCCGAACCGGCGCGGACTTTCGTGCTCGAAGACGGCGGAAACCAGCCGTGGGGGTACGAAGCCCGGACCAATGTGTTGCACGGCTTGGAAGCGTCGCTGCGGCGGCACGATTTGTACGACCCTCAAGCGTGGACTGGCGTGGCGCTCACGCCGGAGGCCGAATATCTGCTCGCCGACGGTCCCAGCAATCTCTCCGAACGGGAGTTGCTCCGGCTGAATCGCCTGCTGGTCGAAGCGGCGCTGCCGGACCTCGTCGCATCGTCGCCGCCGGACATGCACACCAAAGTTGAGATTCCCGGCCTGAAGATGGTCCTCATTCCGATGGGGATTCTCTACGTCTTCTTTGTATTGATGATCATCGTCGGGTCGTCGAATGCGGTGAACCTGACCGATGGTCTCGATGGCCTCGCTATCGGGGCCTCGATCATTTCGCTGCTGGCGTACACGGGCATTGCGTACGTGGTCAGTCGCGCCGACTGGTCCCAATACCTCTACTTGATCCACGTGCCCGAGGCCAGCGAACTGACCGTGTTCGGCGGCGCCATGTTGGGCGCGGGCCTCGGATTTTTGTGGTTTAATTCGCACCCGGCCGAGGTCTTCATGGGCGATACCGGGTCGCTCGCCCTGGGCGGCGCGTTGGGGACCATGGCCATTCTGACGAAACAGGAACTGCTCTTGGTCATCGTGGGCGGCCTGTTTGTGGTGGAGGCGCTCAGCGTCATCATCCAGGTCGCGTCGTTCAAACTGCGGGGCAAGCGGGTTTTCAAGATGGCCCCGCTCCATCATCACTTCGAACTCCTCGGATGGTCCGAAAGCAAAGTGACGGTCCGATTCTGGATCATCGCGATCGTATTCGCGTTGATGAGTCTCGCAACCTTGAAGCTGCGCTAACGATGGAACTTCGCGGGAAAAAAGTCACGGTTGTCGGCATGGGGCGAACCGCCATGTCCGTCGTCAAGCTCCTGCTCCGGGAAGGCGCGGAACCGTTTGTGACCGACAGCAATCAGGCTGAGCGCCTCGAAGGCCAGACGGCCGAACTGCGCGCATTGGGTGTTGCCTACGAATGCGGAGGACACACCTCAGACGCCTTTTCCGGCGCGACCTGGGTCCTGCCCAGTCCGGGGGTGTCGCCAAGACTCGATTGCATCCAGCAAGCGCTTGCAGGCGGAGCCTGGCTCATCGGTGAACTCGAGTTGGCGTCGTGGTTCAATACGGCGCCCGTTCTGGCGGTAACCGGCACCAACGGCAAGACAACGACGACCGAACTGCTCCGCGCACTCGTAGCAGGATGTGGTCACGATGTCGTGCTTGCGGGGAATAACGACACCCCTTTTTCCAGCGTCGTGCTTTCCGAACAGAGACCCGACTACGTCGTGCTCGAGGCAAGCAGTTACCAGACGGAACTCATCCGCAGCTTTCGGCCGTGGATCGCCGCCGCGCTCAACGTGACGCCGGATCACCTGGCGCGCCACGGAACGCTGGAAGGATACGCGGCAGCCAAGGCGCGCCTCTTCGTCAACCAGATTCCCGGCGACATCGCGGTACTCAATGCGGATGACCCGCGCGTTGCGGAGATGGCGGCCGGTGTCGCGTCATCCGTTTATTGGTTCAGCATAGACAGGCACGTTGATCGGGGAATGAGCGTATCGGGAGACGACATCCTTTCTGATGGCGAACCGGTTGCACGCGTATCCGATTCATGCTTGCCGGGCCGGCACAACCTGGCCAACGTGCTTGCCGCGTTGACCATGATGCGGGCCGGCGGCTTCGATTGGCCCAAGACCATCGAGAGCTTGCGCGCGTTTCGTGGTGTCGAACACCGCATCGAGTTGGTGGCAGAGCGGGGCGGGGTCGCGTATTACAACGATTCCAAATCGACCAACCTCGACAGCTTGCGCGTAGCGCTCGAAAGCTTCAGCCGCCCGATCATCCTGATCGCCGGCGGCGAGGGCAAAGGCGCGGACTACCGCGTTCTCCGGGATTTGCTCCGGCAGCACGTCAAACACCTCGTCCTTATCGGAGAAGACGCGCCGCTTATTGAAGCGGCCTTTGGCGACCTCGTCCCGACGGTCCGTTGTGCCGACATGGATGAGGCGGTTCGGCGCGCCGCGTCGTTGGCGGTGGAGGGCGATATCGTGCTGCTTTCTCCGGCTTGCGCGAGTTTCGATATGTTCGACAACTACGAGCACCGTGGACGCGTGTTCAAGGAATGCGTCCGCCAACGCGTAGAGGATCTGGCGCCATGAAACGCGAATCGATCTTTGCATTCAACGTCGTTCTGGTACTCGTGTTCATAGGGATGCTCATGGTGTACAGCGCCAGCGCCGTTCGTAGCTACAGCCCCGATGGTATGGCCGCGGAGCCGGCTTTCCCTCCTTTCCTGAAGCAGTTTGTTTGCGTGGCGATCGGAATGGCGGGACTGTTCGTGGCCGCCCGTTTCGACTATCACAACTTCCGGAGCCGAATCGTACTGTGGCCGCTGGTTTTGATTACGCTCGGGCTGTTGATTGCCGTCTTGATTCACGGGGACGCCGTTCGCGGGGGGCAACGGTGGATTTCCATTTTCGGATTCAGCGTTCAGCCGTCCGAGCTGGCAAAGTCAACCTTGGTCATCTTGCTCGCCGTGAAGCTGTCGGAGAATCAAGCCATCCTGACCCGCTTCTGGCGTGGGTTCCTACCGCCAATTTTGATCGTTGGATTGTTTGCCGGGCTGGTTCTGCTCGAACAAGATCTGGGGACTCCGGTCGTCATGGTTTCGGTAGCCATGCTCATGATTGTGATGGCGGGGGGCCGCTGGGCGCACGTACTGCCGACCTGTCTTCCGGCCGCGGTTGCCGTATACGCGCTTATCAAAGGCAGCGGCTATCGATCCGATCGGATTGAGGCCTGGTTGGATCCCTGGAAACACCGTTCCGACAAGGGCCTTCAGTTGATCGAAAGCCTCGCAGGATTTGCGCGCGGCGGTGTCTGGGGCCAGGGACTCGGCGCCAGCGAACAGAAACTGCGGTACCTTCCCGACGCGCATTCGGACTTCATTTTTGCCGTATGGGCCGAGGAAATGGGGCTCATCGGCAGCGTCGGTCTCGTCGTGCTCTTTCTCCTCTTTGTCATCGTGGCGATCCGTATCGCCGTGTGCGCACGGGATTTGTTTGGCTCGCTCTTGGCGAGCGGAATCGTCACCTTGATCACCGTCCAGGCATGCTTCAACATGGCGGTGACCACGGGAATGCTGCCGACAAAGGGTTTGGCGCTTCCCTTCATCAGCGCTGGCGGCAGCGCGTTAATTGTGAACCTGACGATGGTCGGCATCCTGATCAACGTCGGCGTTCAGGCAGTCGAAACCGACGACGAGCTGCAACTCGCAGTAGCGAAGTAATGCCATCGCCGGTCGTGGCAAACATTTCCCAGGCGGTACTATGCGCATCATGATTGCAGGTGGCGGGACAGGCGGGCACACTTCCCCCGCGCGGGCCATACTCGAGGAGATCCACAACCGCGATTCACTTCTGGTCGCGCAGTGGGTTGGATGTCGGGGGTCAATCGAAGAGCGCGTCAGCGCGGCCATGGCCATCCCCTTCCGCAGCCTTTCTGTGGAAGGTTGGCCCCGCAGGCGCACTCCCCGCCGGCTCTGGGTCGCCCTGAAACTGGTTTGGTCGGTTTTTCGCGCGTGGACCTATCTTCGCAAGTTCCGGCCCCAGGTGGTCGTGGGCGTGGGCGGCTACGTTTCGCTGCCGCTCCTGTGGGCTGCCCAACGCATGGGCATTCCCACTGTCATTCACGAACAGAACCGGCTGCTCGGTGTCGCCAACCGCTTGCTTGCCGCTCGGGCGACCCGGGTCTTGCTCAGCTTCCCCGAAACCAAGGGGACCTATCCTCCAGAGAGGACCCGAGTCGTCGGCAACCCGGTGCGCGCGGCCTTTGAATCGCCCCCTGATGCCGGCACGGCGCGCGAATCTTTTGGTTTGGACCCCGCGGTGCCGGTTGTCCTCGTGTGCGGCGGGAGCCAGGGTGCCCGGCGCATCAACGAGGCCGTGGCGCAGGCCGTAATGCGATTCGGTGCCGGTGAGGCGCAGTTCATATGGATGACCGGGCAAGCGGACGCCGCCATGGGCCGCGAGATCGCGGAGAAGGCGCCGGTCAAGACTCATGTATTTCCCTTCATTGACGACATGGCCGGCGCATGCGCCGCGGCGGATATTATCGTGAGCCGCGCAGGCGCATCGACCACCGCGGAAATCGCCATGCTCGGTAAACCTTCCATATTGGTTCCATATCCGCATGCGACGGACAATCACCAGTGGCACAACGCCCAATCCTTCGTCAACGCAGGCGCGGCGGTGTTGCTGGAGGACTCAGACTGCACCGCGGACAGGTTGACCGTCGCGATACGGGATTTCCTCAGCCGTCCGGCTCAGTTGGAGCGTATGGGTGCAGCCGCCCGAACCCTGGCGAATCCGCGCGCCACGGACGCGATAGTGGAGGAGATCCTGGGACTCGTCTTCGGGGGGGAGCCTCGCGATCGGGTGTCTGTATAGCTCCGCGTTGCGACGCCCGATTCGGACAAATTGACACTCGCCATCTCGACTGATAGATTTCGCCCGTGGCAAGGGGTGATTGAGGGAAGCATGACTACTCACGGAAGTATTGGGCGTTTGTCAGGGTGGGGGCACACCGAAGCGGGATTCCGGCGAATCCCGATCGCGAGTCTCCGTCTCGACTCGATCCCGTCGTTCAACATCCATATTGCGGTCGCTGGCGAGCAGAAGCCCGTATTGTTTCGGGAGATGAATCTCCCGATTACCGGCGACGTCCTCGGAGCCCTGGCGGACAATCGCCACGAGTACGTCTACGTCTCTACCGACCAGGAAAGAGCGTACTTGAAGTACGCCGAGGAAAACCTCGGAAATGTGCTTTCCGACGAATCTGTTCCGGTCGAAGAACGGTCTCAGGTCTTATACAGTTGCGCCCAAGGGCTGGTTTCGCAGGTCCTGGAGGAACCGCGGTCGAAGGAGCTGATTCAACGGAGCAGCGACCTGGTGCGAAGCACCACCACATTCATGATCAACGAAAAGGCGGCATTCTCCCATTTGCTGAAACTCGTTTCTTACGATTACTACACGTACACCCACAGCGTAAACGTGTTTGTGTTCAGCGTTACCTTGGCTCAACGCGTTGGTTTCACGGACCCGCAGGAGTTGCAGGAATTCGGAGAAGGCGTGCTGCTCCATGATATCGGAAAGAGCATGATCGACCCGTCCATCATCAATTGCACGGGCAAACTCAGCGAAGAACAATGGCAGTCCATGCGCATGCATCCCGTCCACGGGTACGACATCATGCGCGAGCACGGTTCGCTGACGGACATGGCCCTCAGCGTGGTCCGGCACCATCATGAGAAGATTCGGGGAGGCGGATACCCGGACAATTTGAAAGGCAAGCAGATCGCGCCACTCGTGCGGATTTCGACGATTGCCGACATCTTTGACGCCCTGACTACTCGGCGGTCCTACAAGAACGCCATGGGAACCTTCGAGGCCCTCCGGATCATGCGGGACGAGATCAGCCGCGATCTGGACGAAGATTACTTTCGCTCCTTCGTCGCGATGATGGGCAATCCAGACGGATAATCCTCCGAACTCTGTCGCCCCAGAATCAGCATGCCCTGCAACCTATTGACGCCCAACAGAATTTGGAGTAGACTGGCCCAAGGGTGGAGGTTTCGGGTCGCTAACCGTATGGAGCGATCGGCATCATCATGGCCGCGAGCAGCGTGCAGGGTTTTCGCGCCATCCCGCTATCCAGCATCCGGATGGACTCCGTAACTGAGTTCGACATTCACATCCAGACGAGGCCCGGCCTGCCACCTGTGCTGTACCGCGAGCGCAGGTTGCCCGTTACGCCTGTTGTCATCGAAAAACTCGTCGAGCAACGGCATCACCATGTCTACATCCCCGCCGAACAAGAGAGGGAGTACCGCCGGTACATTACCGATCACATCGAGGCCATTCTTGCCGACCCGGGGCTGCCTTTGTCCGAAAAGTGCGAGGTCCTTTACGATTCCGCCCAAGGGCTCGTCGCGGACATTCTGGAAGATCCACGGTCTCGCGAGTTAATGGCACGCAGCAAGGAGCTGGTCGCGAGCACCGTCACCTTCATGAGCCAGGAGCAGCACGCATTTCAGTACCTGATTCAGTTGGTCTCGTATGACTACTATACCTACACCCACAGCGTAAACGTCAGTATTTTCAGCATCGCCCTCGCGCAGCATCTCGACTGTTTTGACGTCGCTGCGCTTCGCGACCTCGGCGAGGGTACCCTACTTCATGACGTGGGCAAGAGCATGATCGACCCGTCAATCACGTTACACCGCGGACCACTGACGGACGAGCAGTGGCGCATCATGAAAATGCACCCGGTCTACGGATACGAGATCCTGTTCGATCACGGCCTTCTCGGGCCGGCCGCCCTCGATGTGGTGCGGCACCATCACGAGAAACTCGATGGAAGCGGGTACCCCGACGGCCTGAAGGGCGACCAAATCTCACCGCTGGTTCGGGTCAGCACAATCGCCGACATCTTTGACGCCATGACGACCCGGCGTTGCTACCGCGGGGCCATGAAGTCGTTTGACGCATTGTTGGAGATGAAGGAACACCTCGGTTTTCAAGTGGACCAGGTGTACTTCCGCACCTTCGTGGAAATGATGGGGAATGCGGAAGCGTGAAGCTTCGCAAGCCGCGCGCGATCGAGAGGCCTAGACCCGTGCGGCTTCGGGCGGCATCTCCTTCAGAATCGAGACGCCCGTGCTGGTACCGATCCGGGTGGCGCCTGCCGTAATCATCGCCACCGCATCCGCGTACGATCGGATACCGCCGGCCGCCTTAATCCCCAAGGTGCCGCCAACGACCTGCCGCATCAAGGCTACGTCCTCGGCTGTGGCGCCGGCGCGGCCAAACCCCGTCGACGTCTTAACAAACGCCGCGCCCGATCGCTTCGCCATCTCGCACGCCGCGATCTTCTCCTCGGTGGTGAGATAGCTGGTTTCAATGATGACCTTGACCGGCACGTGCTGCACGCCCTTGACAACCGCCGCGATCTCCCGCTCAACGAAACTCGGGAAACCGGATTTCAACGCGCCGATGTTGATTACCATATCGATTTCGGTAGCGCCGTTCCTCACGCATTCCCGGGCCTCCTCGACTTTGATGCGCGCCGTATTCGCCCCCAGGGGAAAGCCGACCGTTGGATTCACGCCGACGCCGGTGTTTTGCAGTCGCTTTGCGCAGAACGCCGTCCAGACAGGATTGATGGATACGGATGCAAATCCGCATTTCACCGCAACTTCACAGAGCTCTGTGATGTCGTTTTGAGTGGCATTCGCCCGGACCTGCGTATGATCGATCATCCGGGCAAGTTGTACTCGAGTCAACGATTTGGTCTCCTGCGTGGCGCGCGTTCCCGTTGCGGCTCTGGCCGGTGCGTGGGGCGGCCTATTCCCGTTAAATCCAACCGTGGGCGCATAGTGTCGCCCATTTAATCACAAAAATCCAATTCCCAAGCGGCGCAGTCCGCCGATCCCGGGCTCCGCCGCGTTTGTTACCGCATCAACCGGATGGTAGACTGCCTCGCAAACCGCGGGAACGGAGAGGTGAGCCATGGATGAGAACGCGTATCTGGCCGAGTTGTCGAAGAAGCCGTTGATAAGCCGAATCGGGGGGTACTTCCGGCTGAGCGGCCCTGGCTACATGCAAAGCGCGATGACCCTCGGCGCCGGTTCGATGGCATCGTGCGTCGTGCTCGGCTCCCTGCTCGGATACAAGTTGCTGTGGGTGCAGCCAATGGCGATTGTGCTGGGGGTATTCCTGCTGGGGGCCGTCGCCAAGCAGACCTGCCACACGGGCGAGCGCACCTACGAGGTTTTCTGGAAGCGATTACACCCCGCCCTGGCGCTTCTCTGGGCCGCTTGCGCCATGGTCGCCACGGTTATCTGGCATTTTCCCCAATACTCCCTGGCCGCGGACGGCATGGGTACCCTGGCCGGCGGGCTTGGCGTCTCGCTCGGCTCTACCGGCGCGCGTGCCGGGATTGGCGCAGTATTGCTCATTGCCGCCACCGCTGTCGTTGCACTCTACGTCTCGGGTGCGCGCGGGCTGAAGGCCTACGAGACGGCCATCAAGATCCTTGTCTGGTCCATCGTCATCGCGTTCACCGTCGCCGCCTTCGCCACGGGATTCCAGTTCAAGCAATTCCTCCTCGGGATCACCGGCATCTCGTTTCTGCAGGATGTCCTCGCGGGGGGGTACGACCCACGCGCCACGAAACCCATTGTGGGAGGAATCGCCGCCGCCGTCGGCATCAACATGCTCTTTCTATATCCTTACTCGTTGCTCAACAAGAACTGGGGGAAAAACCACAAGGAACTCGCCTACTACGATCTCATCACCGGGATGCTCATTCCCTTCCTCTTCACGACGACTTTCGTCACCGCCGCTGTGGCAAATACCCTCGGCCCGGCGCCAGGTGAAGTTGCGGACGCGCCGGTTCGCGAGATCGTCGATGTCATCCCCGCGCTCAGCCAAACCTTCGGGGAAGGGTTTTCGCGAATCCTGATTGGATTCGGGATGCTGGCCATCGGATTCTCCACCATCATTACCCACATGCTCGCCTGCGGCTTTATCGGTTGCGAGATCTTCGGCTTCGACAACCGCGGCAAGGCGAAGTTCTGGTTTTCGCTGGTTCCCGCGATCGGGGTGCTCGGCGTTGGCATGAAATCGCCCTGGCTCGTGGCCATCACCGCTTCGAGTCTCGCTGCCCCGCTCATGCCCATCTCGGTGCTTTGCTTCCTGCTGCTGATGAACAACCGGGACTACATGGGCGACGCGACGCCGCGCGGCGGCAAGAAGCTCATGTGGAACGTCATGCTTTCGGCGTCGATTATTGTGCTTAGCATCGCCGGATACTTCGGCCTTGCCAAGAACTGGGAAGACCTCAAGTCTCGTTTGTCCGAGCCTCCCGCGGAAACGGCGCTGCTCGTGGAAGCGGAAAGCACTTACGAGTAGCGGATTTTTGCAGAGATGGAGAAGCGCGTATGCAGAACGCGCTTCTCCAGTCTTGGTTGATTAGTCCGCCTTCACCAGCACGGTGCGCGACTCGATGTGTCCGGCGAGATCTTCAGGGCGCCACCAGGTCGGTTGGAGTTGTCGCGGGCTGAAGGCCCTCTCCGCCTGGTCGCGGTAGTGGGGTGAATCGGGGCGGTCGCTCTGTCCGATTGGCACGTAAGTCCAGCTTCGGATCGGTTTGCTGAGGACGACGATCTGCGTGGAGGTCTGGCCGCTGCGTCCCCAGCGGGTGTGGTCAGGTCGCTCCCGTTCGTAGCCGACGTTGCGCAGCGTGGTCATACCGAGATACCCGTCGCCTCCGCCGCCGAGAGGCCAGGAAACATCGTCCCGACCGACGCGGAATACGTCGCCGTACGTCGCATCCGTCGAGCCTAGATCACTCTTGAGCTTACGCATGGCGTTGCCGAAAGACCGGCCTGCAGCGAGCAGTTGTTCTGAGGAGAGATCCAGGGCGGGCGTCGGTTTACCCAATGGCGCGAGGTAATTGTCGATGTGTTCCGCCGCCTGCTCCATCACGTCGCGGCCATGATCGTCGACGAGTTGTTTGCGCCAGTAGTAGTATTTCAACGCGCCCGTGGAATCCCGTGCCAGTTCCTGGTTCCAGTTCAGCAGGTCTTCGATGCTGTCGGCGTACTCCCTATCGGCGCGAAGCACCTCCCTGTGCGCTTCATCCGCGAGCCGCAGGACTTCGATCCACCGCTCGCACCCGTAGGGATGCACATCTACCGCGTACGCCAACGCCTCTTCCACCGTGACCGAGTCGTCCGCCTCCAACAACTGAACCGCGCGTGCGCCGCGCTGATTGGTCCACCCATCTCGTGGATTGCCATACCCGAGATCCGAGAAGAGGTAGGGAACCGATTCGCTCAGCTTGAAGGGGCTGTTGACCATCATGGCGTCCGGCGGAATGTTGCAATTCTGCATGTAGCCCTGCGGCGGGTTCAGCACTTGCAGGTGATCGCTTGCCGGATGGAAGCCCTGCCACTCCGTGAGCGTCGTACTGCCGCTGACGGGGCGCGACCAATCGAATTCACCGGGCCGTTTCGGGACGCGCCCGGTCCGTTGGTAATAAATGTTGCCTGACGTGTCAGCAACCATGACATTCTGCGGAAAAACTTGAAGGGTTGCGAGCGCCGCGACCGCGCCCTGGTAGTCCTTGCCGAAGTTCAACTCGTACCACGCTTCGTTTCCTGCTACCGCGTCGGCATAGGCCGATTTGAGCGCGTAGCCTTTTCCATTGCGGATGGCCACCACCGGACCGTGATGCGATTCCAGTATTGGCAAGGTTTGCGCGCCCGCGCCTTTCACATTCAGCGTGACCTCCCGTTCCTCTAACGCGCGCCACTCGCCGTCGTACAGGTACTCCTTCGGATTCTCGGCGTTTAGTGTCAGTTCGTAAACGTCCGCTGTATCCGGACCGCCCGTCGTCATGGCCCAGGCCAGGTTTTCGTTATGACCCAATCCGATGTAAGGCTGGCCCGGCAACGAGAACCCGCTCCCGATCCACTTGCCCGCGTGGACGCGGAACTCCCAGAACCGCGACGCGCCGAACCAGCCGAGATGCGGGTCGATATACAGGATAGCCGCGTTCTCCGCGCTGCGTTCCGGCGCGACCGCAAACTGATTGGAGCCCCGTTCCACCCGGTCAAACCCCGGCTCCACGCCTGCCCGCTTCAGATCGGCAAACCCGTCGTCGAAGGACCAGGACTGCAGGAACAGCCTGCCGAAGGCCATGATCATGAACTCGTCGACCTCGTCGTGGTCCCACCATTCCGGCACATCCTCGGGGTGCGCGGCATAGTAATCGTTGATGCCTTGTGCGAAGGCTTGCATGTGTTCGCGCACCTCCGGCCGCACCTGATCCGCGCCGCGCTTGGACCCTTCATACAACTCCCACAGATGGGCGACCTGGTCCGATTCAATCGCGCCTTCCCCTTCAACACTGGAGAGTTCACCCAGGCCGCGTTTCAGGTTCTTGAGCAATTCCGCCGGACGGTCCTCGGCTTGCGCCCAGCCCATGGCGTAAAGTCCGGCACGTTCTGTCGGGGCATAAATGTGCGGAATCCCCCAAGTGTCGCGATAGATCACCGTCTTTCCCGCGTCGTCACCGGCTCCCGGCAGTTCCGCCGCGACGGCGGCTACCATCGACACGATGGACAGAACGGTAAGTAAGTGCGTTCTTGAGGGCCGAACGGGTGCAATCATGGTACCTCTCCTCTCAGATTTCGCTGAAACCGCTCCTGGACCTCGGACTCGAAGATGCAGAGCGCGTACCACCCTAGCATTCGGCGAGGATTCGCGCCAACTTTTCCCTCGGCGATCGGGCGAAGTTTGACGCAACACGTTGCGCGATATAGAATTCCACCTTTAGTGCGTACAGTCGCACTAAAGGTCAACTTTGCTGTCTCACTCCCAAACGGGAAGATTCCGGCTAGCGAACCGGCCAAGGGCAGAGCCGAAATGCATTTGCGCAGTTTGATTGCTTTGGGCATTGTCAGTTGTTTTTGCGCCTCCTTGGGGGCTGCTGAACAATATTCCTTCCGCGTCTATCGGTCCCCCCTTACCGTGGCCGATGACCGCATCACGGACCTCTACGAAGACCCCTCCGGCACGCTTTGGGTTGCGGTTTGGGGCAAAGGCGTCTGCCGTATCGATGGCACCGAATCGCGGACGTTCACCTCGGCAAACGGACTCCCAAGCGATTGGGTTCGTTGTTTTGCGCCCGACGCGGATGGCGGCCTTTGGGTGGGCGGCGCCGACGGTCTCGCGCATATCTTCGGAGATGCCATCCGCGCGTACACGACGGTCACGACACCGGCATTGCCGTCCAACTCGATCCGATGCTCTGCCGTGCTCCAGTCCGGGGTGATCTGTTTCGGCCTGGCGTCCGGTGGGGTGATGGCTCTCGGCGATCATCCGCTAGGTCTACCCGGCCACACCGGCGCTCCCGATGAATGGGTTTTCGTCGGCTACCCCGAAATCCCTTCGCCGGAAGGCGTCGACGACGTGATGCAGGCGGCGGATGGGAGCATCTGGCTTGCCATGCACGACGGCAGCGTATTCCAATTCAACGAGGGCGTGTGGCGCGAACACGGCCCGGATCAGGGACTCACGGCTACGGTCAATTCCCTCTACCAGGATAGCGCCGGGCGAATCTGGGGTGCCGGCGGCGAAGTCCTGGCGCTGCACTCGGCCAACCGATGGGAAATCATCGACACCATTGCTCCCCCCGTTCGCGTCGTCGCCGAGTCGGAATCCGGCGATGTTCTCGTTGGAACGGATCGCGGCGTATGGGCACTTGACGCGGCTGGCTGGCGCAAATTGGATATGGGGCCGGACATCGGGGATCCCGAGGTTTCAGCGCTGCTTTGTGGGAATACGGGCACTCCCTGGGTCGGAACCCGCGAGGGCCTCGTGCGAGGAACGGTGCCAATCTGGGCGACACACGCGCGGACCGGCGACGGAGTACCCATTCGGGCTACGCCGCTGTACGCGGATTTGGATGTTCCCCCGCTCAGTGCCGACAGCGAGGGAAACCTGATCCGTTTTGAGGATGGCCAGTGGTCGGCCACCGCGCCGGTGCAACACGATCGCTTTCGTCCCAAGTGGTTCTCCACCCCTCGCGAGGGTCTGATTTGGGCGCTTTGCGATCTGGATGCCATCAGTTTTCGTGTAGACACAGGCGACGTCGTCGAGGTTGCGCCAATCCCGCCGGGTATGCAGACCATCCGGGTGGAATGGGGCCTCGATAACAAACCCTGGCTCCTGGGCAGCGAGGGCGTCTTCATCCTCGACGGCGGCAAGTGGCAGCCCCTGCGGCGTCACGCCGACACCCGCGCGAGTTGGGCGTACGACATCGACATCGCCAACGACAGTACCGCCTACGTGTGCTATGAGTCGGGCATCAACATCTGGAAAGATGGGCAGGTCCGCCCCTCCGCCCCTTCGCGCATTTGCCGCAGGGTGGACACTTCACGGCCGTTCGCTGCATGAGCGACGGAAAAGTCTGGTTTGGCACCTACGGCAATGGGATCGTCGTATACGACGGCAACGCGACGACCCACATCACCCGTAGCAATGGCTTGGTCAGCGATCATGTCTCCCAAATCTTCGAGGCGTCCGATGGGACCGTCTGGGTGGCATACCGGCGCAAGGGTGTGTCGTCTTTCAAAGACGGGCGCTGGATCTACTTCGGACACCGCCATGGTCTTCCGAATGCATCGGGCGTGACCTTTGCCGAACATCCCGCCGGCACTATCTGGCTTGCTTCGGATCGCAGCGGGATTCTCCGCTATGCGCCCGAGCAATCTGCTCCGGACACGACAGTGACGGCTGCGACGGAGACCATCGCTGCGGGTGGTACGGGTATTTTTTCTTTCAGCGGGACGGACGCGTGGCACCGCACGCTCCCCCGCGACATTGCCTATTCCTGGCGGGTCATTGCGCCATCCGGGCCGGAGACTCCTTGGGGGCCGGTCCAGACATCGAGTGTGGCCGTCGTCTCCGGTCTTCCCGCGGGCGAGTATCAGTTAGAAGTCCGTGCAACGGATGAGGACCGGAATTTCGACGCCACCCCGTCGGTTTTCAGCGTGATCGTTGAACCTCCGTTCTATGCGCGGCTGGGATTCGTCATTCCCGTCAGCACCCTGATCGCACTCGTTCTGGCGTCGTTGATTTCCCTCTATCTTAAGCAGCGCCGGCTTCAGGATTCAGAACGCAGCCTGCGCAAGAGCGAAGCCAGCCTGGGTGAGGCCCAGCGAATCGCCCTCGTTGGCAACTGGGAGTGGAACGTCACACGCAATACGATGGTGTGCAGCCCGCAGGTGTCGAGGATTTTGGGATGGCCGTCAATTCGACGGACGCCTGCTGTGTCCGACATTCGGGACACCATTCACCCCGAGGACCTAACCACGTTGGATGACGCCGTTCGCGAGGCCCTGGCAACAGGCGCACCCCTTGATTTCGACCACCGAATCCTCCGGCCCGACGGGGATGAACGGTTCATTCATCAACGCGGTGAATTGACGAAGGACAGTCTGACCGGCGACATCATCATACGTGGAATCTTGCAGGACATTACGGAGCGCAAACGGATCCAGACCGAGCGCGAACGGTTAATCGCAGAATTACGGGACGCGCTGACGCACATCAAGACCTTGCGGGGACTCATCCCCATCTGCTCATCCTGCAAACGCATACGCGACGACAGCGGATACTGGAATCAGTTGGAGACCTTCATCAAAGCGCGTTCCGAGGCCGAGTTCTCCCACGCGATCTGTCCCGATTGTGCGAAACAGATCTACGGCATCGACTACCTTGCGGACGATCCCGGCACAGACGAAGGAAAGGACACCTAGTCCTTCGACGCCTCCACAACGAGCGACACGTGCTGAGGTTCGACACCGAGGTGTGTACTTGCTCCCGCGGGATTGTGCGCCACAATTGTGCCCGTCACGTCGTGGATCTGCGCCGCGCCCGCATCATTCCACGCCGCGATTGCGGGACGCGCCACCGCGTCGTAGACGCGGCAGTTTTCGAAATCAACGCCGCCCAGATTTTGCGTGATCTCCGGCCGCCGGAGATGCAGCAGAACCGGGACCCGTAGTCCGCCGTAGTCGCGAAACGCCGAGACCCAGGGTTGCGTCCAACTGCAGTTTACGAAGCGCACCCGCGCGCCCTTAGCGGACTTGTCGAAAACCTTCGCGCCTTCCTTTCCGGTGTTCTCGGAGGTGCAGTTGATGAATTCGATGCTGCCCTGCGGACCGTTATCGCCCACGGCGCCCACGCTCATGCCGGACCACCCGCGCTGGTTCATGTCCGTGAATTCATCCAGCGTCATGCCCGGAATTCCCATACGCGAATGGCAGTTCTCAAAGCGGATGGATACGGGTTCGCTCTCACTGGTGAGCGGTTTGAGATACACGAGGATCTGGTGGCCGCTGTTGTTCTCGAACACACAATTGCGGATGACGCAGTTGACCAATCGCTCGTCTGCGCTATCCGGTTCTAGATCGATCCCGGCTTCCGGCGGGGTGCCGCTCGTGCCGGAGAATACGCAATTCTCCACGAGCAGGTTTTGCGCGCTGATGACGCTCAGGCCTTGCCGGTGGTTGTCATGGCTGACGCAGTCGCGGATCGTGATGTCTTCGCTCCAACGGTTCGTGCCGCTGGAACCGACGTAGAATCCGTCGCCACCCGAACTCTCAACCCGAACACCCTCGATGGTGACGCGTTTGCACCCTGCGATAGCGATGCCCATCCGCCACTCCGCGCGTTCGTAGGCCTCGCTCTGATAGTCCGTTTTGCGCATGCGCAACGTAGCGCCGTACCCGCGGATCGTGATGTCCGTCATGTCCGTCGCGCGAAACAGCGAGTCGCCGCGTCCGTGGAATTCGTCCTTCTTCGCGAGGACCAGCACGCCCGGCTCGAAGAGTAGTTCCAAGTTACTACGCAGGGTGATCGGCCTGACGATCCACGGTCGCCCCATGTACGGAATCGTCACCGTTGCCGCGCCCGAATCGATGGCAGACTGAATGGCCTCGGTCGAATCCTCGGGATGGAATCCCCACCACGCCGCGTTGGCGTCGGTTCGCGAACCGGCAGCGACCGCCTCGATCGCCTCGGGATTCGGTGCGTTCGCGACCGTTTCCGCGACACTCGGGAGGAAGGCCGCGAAACACAGCGTTGCGGCCAGGAAAGGGACAGACGTTCGTAGATGCATCGTGATTCTCCGCTGAATGATCCTGTGATGGAAAACCCAGTATGGTTGAATCGCGATAGGCGTGCAATTTGGGGTCTGATTCGCCGCTACTCGGGCACGTATGCCGAGCAGAATTCCCGCAGTTGCGGTATGTCGAAGTGTTCCATGATTCCGAACGTGAACAGCGCCGGTTTGTCGTCGTAGCGAATCTCCTGGTCCAGACATTCCTTCAGCGATTCGAGACCGCCGGAGGTGCGAACTTCGAGGATCGCGTCTCCCATGATGCCGCCCGCGATCAGCGCAACCACGCTCGCGTTGGCTCCTTCCGAACGGATGTGCAACGGCACATCGCTGTATTCGTTCGATGCGGCCTCGATGACCGCAGTCATTTGTTTGACTTGCTCGCCCAGGAGCCGTTCTCCGGTGGCGTCTATCATCATCGCGGACTGGGACTGCCGGCCTCCGCCCGGTGCGCATTCACCGAAGTACAGCAGGTCGATGGCGATCACTCGCTGCCCGGCACCCACCAACGAAATCGCCGTTTCACTCATGGAGGATTTGCCTTCGTCCGCAACCAGAATTGTCGTGGCCGTCGCGGCCGGGTCGTCGGTTTCGAATAGGGCGAAGGGTACCGTCCATTCTTTCAGCTTCAATTGTCCTCGCACACGGGAAACGCCCTCGCTGACCGCTTCATCGATGGGTTCAACGGTGCCCGACGTGGGTCTCCACCGAACGGTTTCGGTAAGTACGCGACGCGTGTCGGCCGGCTCCTGGGACAGGGGCGCCGGGAGGTTCTCCATCGTCTTTCGCGCCAGCGAGTGAAAGGTCTCGTTTCCTTCAGGCATGCCGGCGGCGAGTTCTTGGAGTGTGCGCACCTCGCCCTCGTACGCGGGTTCCTCGTCCGGCCAGTCGAAGCCCCATTGTTCACTCAGGAACCGGTATAAGGCAAGACGGTTGTCCAAGTCATAATTATGGGTGCCCGGGTCGACGTTTTCGTGACGATGGAAACGATCTCCCGCGCCATACAACGCGTAGAAGGGCGCGATAGGTTCGTACACGTTTGGCCACACGCGGTCGGATTGAAAACAGCAATCGTCCTTGATGTTGTAAATCAACAAGGCAGGCCGTGGCGCGAGCATGGCGGTCAAATGCGTGTAGTCCGCTACTTTCAGGAGATCGACCGGTATCTGTTCGAGATCGCCGATATCCTGGCTGTGGTCGGCCCGGACCGCGAGCCCTACATATCCCGCGTTCGGTGCGGTTGCGCGGATGCGCGTATCGAGCGAACTCAGGATGATCGTCTGCCAACCGCCTCCCGATAGTCCCGTCATGGCGATCCGCTCTGGATCGACCGACGGATGCTCCAGCAAAACGTCCAGTCCTCGTTTCATGGCCTGGTAGAAGATCGAAAGACCGCTCACGCCGCATTGGTTCAGGTAGGCCGAATCGTTGTGACGAAATCCGGGATCGGCAAGTTCGCCGAAGAACAACCATTCGGGGTGCAGGACGACCGCGCCGCGTTTCGCGAGCGTGATGCATCGTGCTTGTATGAACTCCACACTCTTTCCCGGATCGCCGACATGGCCGTTCACACTGAGCAGGGCCGGTGCTTTCTCGGCGAGGTTCTCCGGCTCGTAGAGCATCGCGGGAATCCACATGCCCGGCACGGCCTGGTATCGGAGCTTGCGAATGCGATACCCCTTGTCCGTCTCGATGGTGTCGGCCCATTCGACCTGGACCGGCCCCTCGTACCATTCCTTCGGCACGCCGCGATACACGATGTCGGCCAACATTCGTTCGCGCAAGGCCGCCTGAGTCTCGTCCCATTCTTCGGCGCTCGCGGGGACCTGTACTGGCGGAACGCGATTGACCACGAAGTCGCGGATCTCCCGATCGGTCGTGCCGCTTTCCAACACAGGCGTTTGCAGCCAGTCGGTAACCAGGATCTGGGCGGAATCCGTCAACGGCGCACCCGAGGTAATGACAATGAACATGAGCGATGTCAGCATGGCGCACAGCCTCCCTGTCAGCAAGGCCACTACTATAGCGGAATCCAACCGAAGGCGTAAGGAACTTTCCGTGGGTGCTTTTTGTGGTACCATAATCGCCGCTCAAGGTAGGGAGTAATCGCAGCATGATTCGATCCTGGCGAATCGGCGTGCTCGCCGGACTTGCAATGGGTAGCGCGTTGGCCTCGGTTGCCGAACCCGCGGCTGTTGATGATATCGCGGACGCGCTTGCCGACGGGCTTCGTGTCACCGAGCGCGATCCGGCCGCAGCCGAGGCGCTTGAATCGTTCCTCAATGAGACGGACACTTCTGCCGAGTCCCTCGGCGCAACGTTGTTCCAAGAGAATGTCCAGCCCGTCTTTGCCGAACACTGCTATTCCTGCCACGGTCCCGACAAACAGAAGGGCGGACTTCGCCTGGACGTACCGACCGCCATCGAAGTGGGGGGAGCGCATGGCGCGGTCGTCATGCCCGGCGATCCGGAGAACAGCCGGCTTGTCGAAGCGATTCGTTACGCGAACCCCGATTTGCAGATGCCGCCCAAAGCGCCGCTGCCAGACGATGCTGTCGCGGCCATCGAACAGTGGATAGCCTCGGGCGCGCCCTGGCCGGGCGCCGACGACGCCATGGCGGCCGCGGAAGCGCGCGTGCGCGAAGAGGTCGAAACGTCGGAGAGGTTTTGGGCGTTTCGGCCAGTGGTGAGACCGGAGGTTCCGGGCGCCTCGAAGGCGGAATGGATTTCCAATCCGATCGATGCATTTGTCCTGGCGCGGTTGACAGAGCAAGGTCTCGCTCCGTCGGACCAGGCCGACCGCCGCACCTTGATTCGCCGTGTGTATCTGGACGTGCTCGGGCTACCACCCCCGCCCGAAGAAGTCGATGCCTTTGTTGCCGATCCGGATCCCGGCGCGTATGAGCGCCTCGTGGATCAGGTGCTCGCTTCGCCCCACTACGGCGAGCGTTGGGCGCGTCATTGGCTGGACGTCGTGCGGTTTGCCGAAACGACCGGTTTTGAAACCAATCTGCCCAGGAGGAACGCGTGGCACTACCGCGACTACGTCATTGAGGCGCTCAATGCGGACAAGTCCTACACGGAATTCGTTCGCGAGCAAATCGTGGGCGACGCGTTCGGCGCGACCCGGGCGACGGGTTTCCTCGTGGGCGGTCCGGACGACAAGGTGAAGAGTCCCGATATCGTGCTCACGAGGAACCAGCGCGACGGCGAGTTGCACGACATGGTTTCGACCATCGGCGGAGCCTTTCTCGGCCTTACGGTCGGGTGTGCAAAGTGCCACGATCACAAGTTCGATCCCATCTCCCAGCGCGACTACTACCGCATGCGGGCCATGATCGCCGGCGTGAAGCATGGCGAACAGGAACTGCCGGACCCCAATCGCGAGAAGCGGCTGGCGAAGGTGGACGAGGCCCAATCGGAATTGCGCGCTATTGAGTCGGAGTTGCTCAAATTCGTCCCCATGGCCCGCGTGGACGCCGGCGAACCGGCGCGGCCGCCGGTTTCTTCGCTGGGTAATGTCGAGCGTTTTGAACCGGTCGAAGCGCGATTTGTCCGCTTCACCGTTCTCGGCACGTCCGATGCCGAACCCTGTATCGACGAGTTGGAGATTTACACCGCGGGCGAGGAACCTGTTAACGTGGCCTTGGCGAGCGCCGGGGCGACCGCGACTGCTTCCAGCGAATTCGTGAACAACGCGAAGCACAAGACCATCCACCTGAACGACGGCAAGTACGGCAATGACTTCAGTTGGATTCCCAAGGAACACCAGGATGCCTGGGCGCAGATCGAGCTTCCGGATACCTTCACGATCGATCGCATCGCCTGGGCGCGGGACCGCAATGGTTCGTTCAAGGATCGCCTGGCCATCGCGTATCGCATCGAAGTCGCGATCGAACCCGGCCAATGGCGAATCGTTGCCACGTCCGAGGACCGTGCTAAGTACAAGCCAGGCGTGGAGGTGCCCGCACACTATTACGCGTCGAAACCGGAAGACGCCAAAGAATTGGAATCCTTGCTCGCGAAAAAGGAACAGTTGCAGAAGAAGATCAATCGTCTATCCGCGGTTCCCATGGTGTACGCGGGACAGTTCGAGGAGCCTGAACCCACACGCATTCTCCAGCGCGGCGACCCCATGAGCGAAGGCGATGTCGTGGTTCCAGGGACTCCCAAGCTGGTTGGAGCGTCCTGCGATTTGCCCGCGGACTCACCGGAGCAGGAACGCCGCCGCGCCTTGGCGGATTGGATTGCGAGCCCTGACAACCCCTTTACCGCGCGGGTCATCGTCAATCGCATCTGGCAACATCACTTCGGCCGCGGCATCGTCGATACACCGAGTGATTTCGGCGCCATGGGTGCGCGGCCCTCGCATCCGGAGTTGCTCGATTGGCTTTCGTCGGAATTGATAGCGCAGGATTGGCGATTGAAGTCCATGCATCGCATGATTCTGTTGTCGAGCACCTATCGCCAGTCCGCGGTCCCGAGATCGGACGCCTTAGCCGTGGACGCCGATTCGCGGTACTTATGGCGCTTCCCGCCGCGCCGTCTCGAAGCGGAGCCGCTGCGCGATTCCATTCTGGCGGTCAGCGGCGCGTTGAATCGGACCATGGGCGGACCCGGTTACGATGTCTTCGAGCCGGACGATAGCTACGTGCACATCTACGTGCCGAAAGAAGAATTCGCTCCCGGCGACCTGCGGCGCATGATCTATCAGTGGAAGCCGCGCGTCGAACAGGACATTACCTTCGGTGTTTTTGATTGTCCCGATGCCACGCAAGCCACGCCCAAGCGCGTCAGTAGCACCTCGCCGCTCCAGGCCTTGAGCCTGTTGAACAGCCCGTTTATGAACGCGCAGGCAGAAGTATTCGCCGGGCGACTCAAGAACGAAGCGGGGGAGACCATCGAGGATCAAGTTCGCCGCGCATTTCTGCTGGCCTTCGGCCGTGAACCGGATTCGGAGGAAACCGCGGCGTCGGCAGCATTTGTCCGAGACCGTGGGCTAATCCTGTTTTGCCGCGCGTTGTACAGCGCGAACGAGTTTCTCTACCTCAACTAGGGAATCGGCATGATTGATTTCGGAAAACTTAGCGTACGGTCAACGAGATCATCGAGTGCGGGAAGTTTCACGTTCTCGTGGCTTCTGCGTGACCCCATGCATATCCGGCGAATCTGCCGCGCACAGTGGCAGTATCTGACGCAACACGCAGCGCCCCACTCGACAATGTATACCGGAGATTTCGTATGACGCCCTTGTCGCATCATGGCCGTTATCTTCTGGACCGGCGATCGTTCCTGCAGTACGCGGGAACGGGTCTCGGAAGCATCGCCTTGGCTGCCCTCCTGGGCGAGGACAAGGTGTTGGCGTCTGATGAGGTGCAGCCCATCCGTCCGGTACTCGATCCGGCCGCGCCCATGGCGCCCCGCGCACCGCATTTCTCGCCGCGGGCGACCAAGGTGCTCATGATCTTCTGCTCCGGCGCGGTCAGCCACGTGGACAGTTGGGACTACAAGCCGGAGCTGATCAAGCGCGACGGGCAACCCATGCCCGGCGGCGGCGAGCTGATCACGTTTCAGGGTGAACAGGGAAACCTCACGAAACCGCTTTGGGAGTTCAAACAGCGCGGGGAGTGTGGCAAGTACGCGTCGGATCTCCTGCCCCACATGGCCGAACTCGTCGACGACTTCTGCTTTATCCATTCCATGACCGCCCGCAGCAACACGCACGGCCCGGCCGAAAGCCAGATGAACACGGGTTTCACGTTGGACGGTTTCCCGAGCATGGGGTCCTGGGTGTCGTACGCCTTGGGCGCGGAGACGAACGATCTGCCGGCCTACGTCGCCATTCCTGACCCGCGCGGCGTGCCTCAGATGGGACCGAACAGTTGGTCTGCGGGATTCCTCCCCGCCGTGTTTCAGGGCGTGCCCTTCGGCGCGGACAAACCCATCCCGCACCTCGCGACGCCGGAGTCCATCAGCGCCGGCGACGATCGCGCCACGCAGGACTTTCTCAAGTTCCTGAACGAGAAGCACCTCGAACAGTACCCCGGCGATACGGAACTCAGCGCGCGAATCGCGAGTTACGAATTGGCCGCGCGCATGCAACTACGTGCTGCCGAGGTCAGCGATTTCTCCACGGAATCCGCCGCCACGCGCCGTATGTATTGTGTCGAGGATCAGAACGAACTCAAAGCCGGATTCGGCAAGAATTGCCTGCTGGCGCGGCGACTGTTGGAACGGGGCGTGCGATTTGTCCAGTTGTTCAACGGCGCCTACGCTATGGGGGAAGGCGTCGGCAACTGGGACGGCCACAAGGTGCTGCACGAGCAATACAGCGTTCATGCGCCGATTCTGGACGAGCCCTGCGCCGCTTTGCTCAAGGACATGAAGGCGCGCGGACTACTGGATGACACGTTGGTCGTCTGGGCTACGGAGTTCGGTCGCATGCCCACGTTCCAGAAAGGCGCCAGCGGCCGCGATCACAATCCCAACGGGTTCACCGTGTTTCTCACCGGCGCCGGGGTCAAACGCGCCTTCAGCTACGGCGCCACCGACGAGTTCGGCTACAAGGCCGTGGAGAACGTGACCACCATCTACGACCTCCACGCCACCATCCTGCACCTGCTCGGCCTGAACCACAAACAACTGACCTTCTACCACAACGGCATCGAGCGACGCTTGACCGACGTGCATGGGAAGATTATCCAGCCCATCCTGGCGTAGTTTTCCAGAACCTGAGTTGGATTCTTAGACACCATGGCCGTTTCCAATCGGTATCGGTATCGGTATCGGTATCGGGATCGGTATCGGTATCGGTATCGGTATCGGTATCGGTATCGGTATCGGGATCGGTATCGGTATCGGGATCGGTATCGGTATCGGGATCGGGATCGGTATCGGGATCGGGATCGAAATCGGTATCGGGATCGAAATCGGTATCGGGATCCTATCGCTCCCGTCTTTCGATACCGATCCCGATAGCGATTTCGATACCGATACGAACCTGACAGGTCAGCGGTATGGCGGAGTAAAGGCCTCTTCGACATTCCACTGTCGCGTCGGCTAGATTATCTCCCGTGCACAAATCAGGGAGTAATCGATCATGGGAATCGCCATTCGAAGTCTATTCGTAGTCACTGCGCTAGCAATTGTCATGTCAGCACGACCGGCAAACGCGCTCCGAATCGCCACGTTCTCCACCGAAGTCACCTGTCCCATGGGGCATGCCCTCATGGGCGGCGGCATCATGCCCGCGAAGAATGTCGTCGATCCCTTGTATGCCAACGGCCTCGTGCTCCTCGGCGCGGGCGACCCGATTGTCATCGTGGTGATAGATTGGTGCGAGATCCGCAACGACGCCTACGATTACTTCCGCGACGAAGTCGCAAAGGCCGCCGGCACGACGCGCGAGCGCGTGCTCCTGTCGGCCGTCCATCAGCACGACACGCCGATCCCCGACTTCACGGCGCAGCGATTGCTCGATGAGCAGGGACTGCCCAATGCGCTCTGTGATGTTCCCTATGTGAAGGACTCCATCGAACGTGTGTGCCATGCCCTGCGCGTGTCCCTGGAAGCGCCGCGGAACGTGACCCACTACGGCACCGGGCAGGCCGAGGTCGAAGGTGTTGCGTCCAACCGCCGCGTTGTGGCCGGCGACGGTTCCGTATCCTTCCCGCGCAACAGCGCGACCGGCGATCCCGCCATTCGCGACGCGCCCATCGGCACCCATGACCCGCAACTCAAGACGCTGAGTTTCTGGGATGGCGATCAGGCTATCGCAGCGCTGAACTTCTATGCCGTGCATCCCATGAGTTACTACGGCAAGGGCGGCGTCTCGGCGGACTTTGTCGGCATGGCGCGCCGCCAACGCCAGGCAGACGATCCCGCCGTTCACCAGTTCTACATTTCCGGGTGCAGCGGCGACGTGACCGCGGGCAAGTACAACGACGGCGCTTTTCAGAACCGCGCCGTGCTCGCGCAACGAATCCACGACGCCATGTCCGCCGCGGGGGACGCAACCGAGAAGCATCCCGTGGAGGATGTCACCTTCCGCGTGGCCAAGATGTCGCTAGAGCCCAAGACGACCGAGGGGTTTTCCGAGGAGGAGATGAAAACCGTCCTCGCGGATACGTCGCGTACGACCTTCGATCGAATTCTCGCCGCCATGGGGTTGAGTTGGCGCATGCGGCTCGACCAACCCATTGATGTGCCCGCCATCGACTTCGGCAGCGCGCAGTATCTGCTCATGCCCGCGGAATCCTTCGTCGGGTATCAGCTCATGGCGCAGGAACTCGCGCCGGACGAGTTCATCGTCACGGCGGGATACGGCGAATGCGCGCCCGGTTACATCCCCACCGCACAGGCGACGGAGGAGAAGTTTAACGACCATCATTCCTGGTGCTGGGTCGGTCCCGGCGCGGAAGAACGCATGCGCGCCGCCATGGCCGAAGCGCTGGGCGTAACACCGTAGCTTGGCTTACGAAGTATCTCTCTGCGATGCGATCAGACTTCCACGCTGTCAGCCGGGTGGAGGGTTGTATTGATCGCGCATGCAAAGAAGCATATGGCCGATTCGAAGAACATCCCCCTTATCCCCCTTCAAAGGGGGAATTGGCCCGCAACGCTCCGCGTTGCTCTTTTTGTCCCAAGTAGCCTGATTCCGTGCATGTTAAGACACTTATGCTGAAAGATGTGCACAGTTCCCCCTTTGAAGGGGGTAAGGGGGATGTTTCTTCTTAAACTCACATCGACTACGCCGCAGTACTAAGTTCGCGTTATGACAGCACCGCCAAATCCCTACATCGCCATAAATCCGCCGTCGACGATCATCTCCGCGCCGGTCATCCAACTGGATTCGTCGGAGGCTAGAAAGAGCGCGGCGTTGGCGATGTCGCGCGCGGTGCCGAGGCGCTTGATCGGGATCTCGTTGGCGATGGCTTTCCGTTTGTCGTCGTTGAGATACGGCGCCTGCAACGGCGTGTCGATGAACCCGGGATGGATGACGTTGCAGCGGACCTGATCGGCCGCAAACTGAATCGCCAGCGACTTGCACAGCGAAATCATCGCGCCCTTGGCGCAGGTATACGAATCCTGTGCCAGCGTAAACCCGGCCAGCGCGGAGATGGAACCCACCAGGATGATCGAGCCGCCGCCCGCTTTCTTCAACTCCGGGATGCCATGCTTGGTCAGGAAGAAGGGCCCCTTGAGGTTGATCGCCTGCACGAGGTCCCAGTTTTCTTCCGTGGTGTCGATGACCGATTTGTCCCGGTCTTTCCAGAGCACGCCCGCGTTGGAATAGAGGATGTGCAGCGCGCCGAAGGTCTTGACGCCTTCGCCGATGGCCTTCTTCACATCCGATTCCTTGCTGACATCGCCCTGCACGAACAAGGCCTTGCCGCCCGTGGCCTCCACCAGCTTGGCGGTTTCCTGCCCGGCCTCGGCATTCATGTCGAACACGACGACTTTCGCGCCTTCCTGGGCAAACAGAATCGACGCTTCGCGCCCCATCCCCAATCCCGCGCCGGTAATGATGGCAACTTTGTCCTTCAGTCTCACGGTTCTTCGCTCCATTTCTACTGTTGCTGATGCGCGCTGCTCGTTGAAGACATTGCCCGCGACGGATTGCACGTGAGCTACTAGTTTCTCAATGCAATCAACGGTCTCCAGGCGATCCAAAGAGCGGTGCAGTTCCAGGGTCTCGTAACGAAACATCACGGCGAAATCGGAAAGATCGACGAGTGGCAGGAAAGCGTCCGGAATACGTTCGCCGCAATCTTCCAACTTCCCAACAAGGTAATCGAGGTCGTGTGTCTTTATAACTGCGGCGCCGAGTGAGGCAAGCCAACATTTGAACAGCTTTTCTACAGCCTGCTGCGCATGAAAGCCAAAGATTTCGTCGGAGAAATCCTCCGACGCGCCCATCGCGCGTAACGCGCGCAAATCCTCCTCCGCTTTACGGAGAAACCTGGGTGTTTCCCCGTCGCCGATCATACAGTGTCCGTCCCCCCGCCAGACTTCTTGTCACCACGTGTTCCGGCTCACCACGAAGCCGGGCGATTTCATCGGCGCTGTACAGCAGAATATCCTTCGGTACACGATACCCGTGAAGGGCCGAACGGATTTTCGATATCTCAGACCACCGGCTTCGGTTGTCCTGGTATCGGCGGTTTGTTACCACGAGGAGGTCGACATCGGTTTCCGCTGAAGTCTCGCGATCCACACGTGAACCGAAGAGTACGACACGTTCAGGCGAGACGGTATCGACGATGGCCTTCGTCATTTCTGACAGAATCTCATCCGTTACGTTTGTCATCTTCTGTCTCGTGTCAATTGGTTCCTGCCTACAACGTTAAGTATACCAGATTGGTAACCTCGGGCATGGTAAATACCGCTCGCCCGTCGCCATGCACTAGATCAGCTCGAAATACCGGCGTCGCTCCCAATCCGTTACGTACTTTTCGAACTCCGCGATTTCCCAGCGGGCCACACCCACGTAATGATCGACCACGTTGTCGCCCAGCAACGCGCGGACGGTTTCGCTCCGGTCGAGCGCCTCCGTCGCCTGGGTTAGGTTTCGGTGCAGTGACGGGGGATTGTCCAACTCGTATGCGTTGGCCTCGACAAACGGTCCCACGGGTTCCAGCTCATTCTCGATCCCATGTAATCCCGACGCAATCATGGCCGCGTAGATCAGGTGCGAATTCGCATCGGACCCGGGAATGCGGTTTTCGAGCCGCATAGACTTGCCGTGCCCTGCGACGCGGAAGGAGGTTGTCCGGTTGTCTCCACCCCACGTGACGTTGCTCGGCGCGAAGGAAAGATCCTCGATGCGCTTGTAGGAGTTGATGCTCGGCATGTAGAAGAGTTGGAGATCCTTGCACATCGCCATCATGCCGCCCAGGAAATGGCGCATGGTCTTCGACATGTGGTGCTCGCCCTTTTCATCGGGAAAGGCCGGCGTGTCGCCGTTCCAGAGGCTCATATGAACATGCGCGCCGTTTCCGGAATGGGCCGAATCCCATTTCGCCATGAACGTAGCCTGAATGTCGTTCAACGCGGCCATCTCGCGCACACAGTGCTTGAAGATGACGTGCCGGTCCGCGATCTCGAGCACGTCACCGTACACGAGATTGATCTCGAATTGTCCGTGGCCCCATTCCGCCTTGTTGCATTCGATGTCGACGTTTGACGCGGCGAGCGCCCGGCGGATGGGCCCGATGATCCACTCGTCCATGGAGGAACGGAAGATGGAATAGTCGGAGATGTACCGCGACATGGGTTCGAGATTGCGGTAGTCCTTCGCGCGGGAACCGTCCAGCGTTTCCTTGAACAAAAAGAACTCGATCTCCGGCGCGGCCTTGACGGTGAACCCCATCGCCTTGGCCTTCTCGACCTGCTTGCGCAAGAGCGAACGCGGGGCGATATCCACCAGATTGCCGTCGTGATCGTACGTGTCGAAGATGACCAGGGCAGTCTTGTCGAACCACGCATACTTGCGCAACGTCGACCAGTCGGGCACCCCCGTCATGTCCCCGTAGCCCTTGTGCCAGCCGGTGAACTCCAGGCCCGGAATGAGCATCCGCTCGATGTCCCACCCAAAGTTGCAGTCGCAGGTGTGCACGCCCTGGTGCAAGTCGTTTAGAAACGCCGCAGCCGCGCAGCGCTTGCCGTATAGGCGCCCCTGAAGGTCAATGCCCGCCGCGATAACCGTATCGACGGATCCGTCCTTAACCCACTTCTCAAGTTCCTTCACGCTTCACTCCTCCGCCCGGCCCGACCAAAAGCCAAAGAAAATTGCCGTGAGTATGTCACAGGGTCGATTCGGTGCGCAATGGAATTGCGGTCCCAGTGTCTCCGCGGTATCTCGAGGAATCTGGCTCGGGCAGGCCGTCCCCTGTGAGATACCGACGGTCTTGGGGTTCAAAATCGGTATCGGTATCGGTATCGGTATCGCTATCGGGATCGGTATCGGTATCGCTATCGGTATCGGTATCGGTATCGCTATCGGGATCGAAGTGCCAATTAGTGGCTCGATAGCGATCCCGATCCCGATAGCGATACCGATTTAGAGGAGCCATACTCACGAAAAGAATGGGTCGTATTCCTCTGCCGCTTCCGGGTCCGGCGTGTTGTCCTCGAACCACGCGTCGAAGGCCTCCGGTTCGAGCACGTTGAGGAACCCCCGCATGCGATAGTGGCCGAGGCCGCAAAGCTGCGCGCAGGCAATTTCGAAGGTCCGGTCATCGCTGCCTTTGAGCTTCCGGTAGGATTCAGTCGACAGTGCAGGCACGAAGGAAATGTGTGTGCGCACGCCGGGAATCACGTCCTGCTTCACGCGCATTTCGGGGACGTTGAAACTGTGGATCACGTCCTGCGAACTCAGCCACAGCACGACCGGTTTCTTCAGCGGAACGTACAACTGGTTCCGCACGACGATGTCATCCGCGCCGTATGGATCGTCACGGTCGAGACCGACGGGGTTCAGCTCGTCATCGATAAAGGATTGATCCGTCCGGCCGAAGACGCCGTCTTTTCCTGCGTAATGAAAATTCCATGCGTATTGTTGCGCCACGACGCGGACTTGCAGCGCCTCGCTTTCGTCGGGCACCGCCACCACGTAGCGCGACCAGAACGGCACAGACAAGGCCACGAGCAACAGCACTTCAATGACGATGACGCCCGCTTCGATGTAGTAGGTTGCCTTACTGCGGGCGCCGTCGTGGCTCGCCTGGGGATTGCGGGACTTCCGAAAGCGAAAGAGTACGTAGATTCCGTAAATGAACCACCCCACAAAGATCGCCGCCATGAAGAGGTGCGTGAGGAGCAGCAGCCGGTCTATCTGTGCGCCGTGCTCCGAACCCAGAACGGGAAGACCCCACCAACCGCTCATGACAACTCGGCCTCGTCAACGTTCGGCGATGCTTCTTGCGTTGATTGGCGCATCCGCAACAGGATCCCTACGGTCACGGCGCCCATGGAACCCACGACGATGCCCGTCACGCCAAGCAGCGTTACGATACCCATGTTCATGCCTTGCGTCTGCGCGGAATCCGCATCTCCGAAACAGGTGGCGCAGGCCCACGCTGCACCGGAAAGCAGGCACGCCGCAATCGCTGCGAGATACTTCATAGCCATTTCGTGTCCTTTGTGCGACCGAGAAACAGCCGGGCTTGCGCGACCGCGCCGACCAACGTCACCACGCATCCAACGCCAACAACGAGAAAGCGCGCGCCCAGCGCCTTGGCAAGGCCCAGTGCCCAGACGCCTGCGACGACGCAGAACAGGATCGCCAATCCGAGCAGGACTGTATGTGCGGTCTTCAGTGACATGGAATCACCCGCCTTCGCTACACCAGGTACAACAAAACAAACGTCACAATCGACATGACGCCGATGAACTGCCAATAGAGCCCGAGACATTCGACGCGGTTGATATACTGCTGCCGGTCCCGGCGAAGCAGCCCTTTGCCGAGCGTGACGAGATACAACGTCACGACCTGTCCGCCGATGACATGAAACCGCAAGAGGCCCGTGAGCAGATAATACATGCCATGAAAGGTGCTCGTTGCCGCCTTCGCGCCGCCGTCCACCACGATGCGATGTTCGACCGCGATCAGGATCACCGACAACACGCCCAAGCCGAATGCAATCCAGAGCCACAGGGTCGCGCGATCGGTGCCGGCATGGAGCCACGCGTTGGCTGCCGCCATGGCCAGCAAGATAACGCACAGCACGTTCGCCACGCCAAGACTTGCCGGCAACGTTTCCGCGCCCGCTGGCCAATCTTCCGCGGCAGTACGCAGAAACACATAGCTCGAGAATAGCGCCCCGAAGAACATGGCCTCCGCGGCGAGAAAGAGCCACGTGCCGACCTTGCCGTTGTAGAGTCCCGTATCGGGCCGGGGGGCGCTGGTATAGGGCACCGCGCTCATGTTTCCTCCGGCTGCCATTGCGGCGTGAAATCCTGCGTCTGACCCGGCACGCTGTATTCGTTCGGACCGCGGTACGCCTTCACGGGGCGCTCAAAATTCCCCGCGAACCGCGGCGGCGACGAGGCCTCCCATTCGAGCGTGGTAGCGTCCCACGGATTCTCGGCAACCTTCCGGCCCCACTTCAGGCTGTAGAAGAAATTGATGACGAACGGAATCTGCACGATGGCCAGCGCGAAGGCCGAATGGGTCGCGGCCTTGTTCAGGAAAAACACTTCCTGGCCGAATCCGTAGGTTGCCCCGCCGTCGTACAAGCGCCGCGATACACCGCCCAGCCCCTGGATGAGCATGGGGATGAAGATGGCGTTCATGAACAAGAGCGAAGGCCAGAAGTGTAGCTTCCCGAGGAAGTCGTTCATCCGGCGCCCCGTGACCTTGGGGAACCAGTAATAGACGCCTGCGAAGATGGCGAACAAGGTCCCCGGCGCTACGACGTAGTGGAAGTGGCCGATGACGTAGTAGGTGTCGTGCAACGCGATGTTCGTCGCCGACAACGCCAGCGGCAATCCCGTCAACCCGCCGATACCGAACATGGGCAGGAAGGCCAGCGCGAACAGCATGGGCACGGTAAATCGAATCGAGCCGCCCCACAACGAAACCAGCAGCGACGTCGCGAGGATGATGGACGGAATCGAGATGATGAGCGTCGTCGCCTGGAAAAAGGTGCTGATCGCGGTGCCCATGCCCGTCAGGAACATGTGGTGCGCCCACACCAGCATGGACATGAAGCCCATGAAGATGGCTGCGCCGACCATCCCCTTGTATCCCCACAAGGGCTTGCGCGTGTTGTTCGCGATGATCTCCGCGATGATCCCGAAGGCCGGCAAGATCAACACGTACACTTCCGGGTGCGCTAGAAACCAGAACAGGTGCTGCCACAACAGCGCGCTGCCCCCGCCGCTGACGTCCAGCGCCTTCCCCGAGATCACGAGACCCGTCGGCAGGAAGAAACTCGTCCCCTCGAGCCGGTCCATGAGTTGCAGCACCGCCGCAGCCGCCAGGGGCGGAAACGCGAGCAAGAGAAGATAGGCCGTCACCAACTGGCTCCATACGAAGAAGGGCAATCGCATGAGCGTGAGCCCCTCGGTGCGGAGCTGGACGACGGTCGTGATGATGTTGATGGCCAGGAAGAGCGACGACAAGTAGACCAGCGCGATGCCAATGAGCCAGTAGGTTTGTCCTGCCAACTCGATCGTGGCAAGGGGAGGATAACCCGTCCATCCCGAATTGGCAGGTCCGAGTTCCGTGAGGAAGCTCGCCCCGATCACGACGATGCCGCCGAGGTAGCACAGATACCCCGCGCGGCTCAGCCGGGGAAAGGCCAGGTTCGGCGCGCCCACCATGAGCGGGACGAGATAGGTGCCGAACGCGCCGACCAGCAACGGCACGACGGCCAGAAACACCATGAAGGTGCCATGCATGGCGCCGAGTTGATTGTAGAAATTGGGGAGCATGATGCCGCCCGGCATGCGCGTGTCATCATCGCCGAACAGGCTGCTCATCAAAGGGATCGGTTGGCCCGGATAGGCCAGTTGCCAGCGCATCAGCAGGACGAAGCAGAACGCCACGAACAACATGACCAGCGCGGTGAGTCCGTACTGGATGCCGATGATCTTATGGTCGCACGAGATGACTCGCCGCAACCACCCCGGAGCGCGGCGCGCCGGTTCGCTGTGGTGTTCCGTCATTGAAAGCCCCTGAGCCAAGACCTGCCAAGCAGAAGGGGAAAGTCGCCAGGAAAGGGCGGATTGTAAACCGAAAGTTAGGGCGCGAGTCAACTTCCCAAGACTAGCGCACCCAAACACTGGTTCTAGAAGGAATGCAAAAGTAGACGCGGCTCGAAGCCGCGTCTACCGAAGAATCTAGCGGCTGGGCCGTTCGAAGGCGAAGTCCTGCTCAACCGGCGTCTCGTCCGCGATCGTGACGGTCGCGGTCTGGGCCGGGAGCCGTTCGTGCCAGGCCGTGATCTCGTATTCGCCCGGTTCGAGCCCCTCGATGGTGTAGACGCCGTCCGCTTCGGTTACGTCGTAGAACGGATGGTCCAGCACGGCGCAGAAGGAATGCATCCACCGGTGGATGTCGCACTTGATCTCAAAGGGATCCTCCGCTTTCGGAAGAGTTACTTCGATCTCTTTCAGCGTCGCGGGCATGGCCTTGTTGAACGGCGTGTTCTCTTCCGGCATGCCGTGGACGTTATGGAGAATTCCGTCGGGATTCAGGATCTTCAGCGTCTGCTTCGGGTGAAGCACAAACACCCGCGGCTTGTACTGGCAACCTTCCTGCGTGAGGATGGCCGGTTCGCTCGGCGCCGGGTATTCCTTGTCCGGAAGCCCCTTGGTCACCCGCACGAGGATGTTCCCCATCGTCTGGCCGTCGCCCAATACCAGCACCTCATTCACGGGCGGATTGTCGCCGTGCATGGCCGCGCAGGCCGGGTCCGCCGACATGTCCACCGGCGGCAGCTTGGGGACTTCCCCCGTATACGTAATCGTGCCGGTGACGCTCCCCGCGACCGCGGAAACGGAAATCAGGACAGCCGCCAACGCGGCAACGCCCGCAACTCGAACTATGCGTGCATTCATGGTGATAGATACTCCTTCACATGAACCGATGGAATGTTAATCTGCGCCTTGCAGTGCGCACAGCGTGAAACCCTAACAAAACCCATCAGCGGGTTCAAACGCTGCAGATACCGACGAGGCAGTCGATATTCCTATTCACGGCCCGCTTTTGTTGGCCCCGCCCCCGTTCATCCAGTATAGTCCCCAAAGAAATGTTGAATCCGGGAGTACTGTCCAATGTACCGAGTCTCTGCTGTCCCTGCTGTCGCTGTGGTCCTTCTTTGCTCGTTGTTGAGTCAATTCGCCGTTGCCGGAGAAGAACCCAAGGCCGTCGATCCTGAAGCGCAACGCTGGCTCGTATATCCCGACGGCATGCCCGAGGAGGCAAGCGCGCTTCGCTTCACCATCGACGCGTGCAGCGAAGCCCTCGCCAAACGCAAGGACCCTGCGTCCAAAGAAGAATGGGAAAGCCGTGCGCCCGGAATTCGCAGCGCCTTGGCACGAGGCCTTGGTCTCGACCCCATGCCCGATCGGACGCCCCTGAACGCCCACATTACGGGCACCGCGGACCGCGAACTCTACACCATCGAGAACGTGGTCTTTGAAAGCCGCCCCAATTTCTACGTCAGCGCGAACGTCTACATCCCTAAGAACATCACCCTACCCGCCCCGGCCATCGTCGTCGTCGCGGGACACGATATGGATAACGGCAAGAATTGTCCAACCTACCAGATGGCGCACCTGGGCCTCATCCGTCAGGGATTCATCGTGATGGCCCACGATCCCATCGGCCAGGGCGAACGGAAACTTCCGGGTTTCGGTCATGAACTCGGCTACGGCTCACTGCTGGTGGGGCGAACGAATGAAGGGTACATCGTGTGGGATACGATCCGGGCCATCGACTACCTCGTAAACCGCAAAGATGTGGACGCGGATCGTATCGGACTCAGCGGTAATTCCGGCGGGGGCGAGAATGTGTTTTACACGATGCCCTTCGATGACCGCATCCAAGTTGGCGGGTCGTTCTGCTTCGTCTGCACCTATGAACACTGGCTGCGCTACGGCGGCAACCACTGCATCTGCAACCATCTCCCCGGCATCGTTCACGAGATGGAGGAGTTCGAGATCATCGGCCTCAACGCGCCGCGTCCCTTCATGTTCGGCAACGGGACGGAAGATAAAATCTTTCCCATCGCCGGTGTCCGCGAGACCTACCAGCGCGCGCAGAACGTCTATGAGTTGGTGTCGTCAAAGGACCACGTCCGCAGCGTGGAAGCGCCGGAACCTCATGGCTGGTCGCAGCCCTTGCGCGAGGCTTGCTATGGATGGATGAACCTGTGGCTTCGTGGCGAAGGCGATGGCTCACCCGTGCCCGAGCCGGAATACGAGAGTGAAGAACCCACCCTGCCCGACCTGAACTGTTACGACGGCGCCGCCATGCCGGAAGGTCACGAGACCGTCGTCACGCTGAACCGCGCGGAGGCCGACCGCCAACGCACCGCGTACGCCACGCCCCCGGACAGCGCTGCAGTCTGGAACGAGCGCGCCCCTGCGTGGCGCGAAGAAGTTTGGGAGGTCCTCGGCGGACGGCCCGATCCCTTTGTCCCCACGGCCCGCGTCGTGAATCAGTTTGAATCGGACGGCCTACACGTCGAAGTGCTTGCCATCACAACCGAACCCGGCATGGAAATGGGCGCGGTATTCGCGCGAAAGGCGGATGCCACCGGCGCGATACCGGCCTCGGTGTTCATCGGCGGTCACGATGACAAACGCGCCGCGGTCCTGGATGGCTATGCCACCGGCGTAGTGAACGGCGGGGCTGCCGTCCTGGTCCTCGATCCCCGCGCCACGGGAGAAGCCTTCTGGCACGAAAACCACATCACCAGCACCGCAATTTGTCTGGGACGTCCTTTGTTCGCCCAGCAGGTCTGGGACGTGCTGCAAGCGGGACGCTACCTCGGGACACGCGAGGACGTGACGGCTGACACGGTGACCTGTCATGGAGTCGATACTGGTGGTCTTATGGCGATTTACGCCGCCGCGTTGGACGATGTGTTCGCGGGGATTCACGTCGAGGACGTGCTCACCAGTTACCGGTTCTTCCTGGAAGATGCGCAGCCGCAATCCATCACACTCTGCGTCCCGAACGTGCTGAAGACAATCGACATTCCCCAACTCGTTGCGCTCGCCGCGCCGACGCCCATCAATATCGTATCCGCGGTCGGATACGAAGCGGCGCCCTTGGACGCGGCAGCGTTGCGGGACGAGTTCGCTTTCGCGTCGCAAGTCTTCCACTTAGAGGGCGCTCAAGACGCGATGCGTATCGGACTTTGATTTGCAGCCTATCTGAGTTGCCTGCGTATCAAATCTATAGAACAAAGATGGGTCCCCGCGCAGGCGGGGACCCATCTTGATTACTGGCCAATCGCCGCTTCCGCTCACCCTGCCTGTCAAAACTTGCTGATAATGTCCTCTTTTGAACTCATTAGAAATGTCCTCTT
>BTVY01000034.1:0-77698 GCA_045863335.1 Candidatus Hydrogenedentota bacterium
CGTTCCCACGTTCACGTGGGGCTTCGTCCGTTCAAATTTCGCCTTGGCCATGGTTCTCTCCTTACACTCTCATCGGCGCGGCATCCGCGCCGGGATCCAATCGCTCACTACCCTATACTCAACTGAAGCGGAACGAACTGCCCGACTTCTCCATGATTTCGTTGGCAATGCTGGGTGGCACCTGCTCGTACTGGGCGAATTCCATGCTGTACGAGGCCCGGCCCTGCGTGCGCGAACGGATGTCGTTCGCATAACCGAACATCTCCGCCAGGGGCACGAAGGCGAACAGTTTCCGGACTGTGCCGACCTGTTCCATGCTTTCCAAACGGCCGCGACGGCCGTTGAAGTCGCTGATCACTTCGCCCGTGTACTCGTCGGGGCAGACCACTTCGACTTTCATCACCGGCTCGAGCAACACCGGACGCGCCTTCGGCACGGCCGCTTTCACGCCCATGGATGACGCCGTCTGGAAGGCCATTTCCGACGAGTCGACCTCGTGGTACGAGCCATCCAGCAGCGACACCTTGATGTCGACCATGGGGTACCCCGCCACGATGCCGCTTTCCAGGGCTTCGCGCGCGCCGCGTTCGACCGAGTTGAAGTATTCCTTCGGGACCACGCCGCCCACGCTGAGGTTCTCGAACTTGAAGCCGGAACCCGGCACGCCCGGCTCGATGGCGATCACGACGTCGCCGTACTGACCGCGACCGCCGCTCTGGCGCACGAACTTGCCCTGGGCCTCGGCGCGCTGTCGAATCGATTCGCGATACGCCACCATGGGCTTGCCCACGTTCGCGTGCACGTTAAACTCGCGGCGCATGCGGTCCACGATGATGTCGAGATGAAGTTCGCCCATACCCGCGATGATGGTCTGACCGGTCTCTTCGTCGGCCCGCACGCGGAAAGTCGGATCTTCTTCGCTGAGTTTGTTCAAGGCGTCGGACATCTTGTCCTGGTCGGCCTTGGTCTTGGGTTCGATGGCGATGTGGACCACCGGATCCGGGAAGGTCACCGCCATCAGCGCGACCGGCTTCTTCGGATCGCACAGGGTGTCGCCCGTGGTCGTGTTCTTCGCGCCAATCACCGCACCGATATCGCCGGCGCGCAACTCGGTCAAGTCAATGCGCTGATCCGCGTGCATTTCCAGCAGACGGCCCAGGCGCTCCTTGCGGCCGGTGCGCACGTTCAACACCATGTCGCCGGATTTCACTACGCCCGAGTACACGCGCACAAAGGTCAACCGGCCCACGTGAGGATCGGTCAGGATCTTGAAGGCCAATCCGGCGAAAGGCTCGTCGTCGCTCGGTTTCCGTTCGATCTCTTTCTGCTCGGAATCCGGATCTTTCCCGACGATGGACGCCACGTCCACCGGAGAGGGGAGATAGTCGATGACCGCGTCCAGAAGGAGCCGCGTGCCTTTGTTCTTGAGCGCCGTGCCCGCGAAAACCGGGCAGATCATGCTGGCTACCGTCCCTTTGCGCAACGCCGCCTTCATTTCTTCGGCAGAGATTTCCTCTTCGAGGATGTACTTTTCCATCAAGGCTTCGTCGCACTCCGCGGCCGCGGCCAACGCTTCGTGCCGCACGTGCTCGACAGTATCCTTCAGGTCGTCGGGAATGGGCACTTCCACGATATCGGTGGCGGTGCCTTCACCTTTCCACTCGATGGCCCGCATGGCGACGACGTCGATGACGCCGCGGAAATTTTCTTCCTCGCCGATGGGCACTTGCAGGGGCACAGCGCGGGCGCCCAGGCGCTCGCGCATGCTCGTTACGGCCTTCTCAAAATCGGCGCCGACGCGATCCATCTTGTTGATAAACGCGATGCGCGGCACGCCGTACTTGTCGGCCTGACGCCATACGGTTTCAGACTGGGGCTGAACGCCCGCCACGGCGCAAAACACCGCGACTGCGCCGTCCAGCACGCGAAGGCTCCGCTCCACCTCGGCCGTGAAGTCCACGTGACCGGGCGTATCGATAATGTTGATGCGGTGTTCTTTCCACTCGCAGGCCGTCGCGGCGGACGTAATCGTAATGCCGCGCTCGCGCTCCTGGGCCATGTAGTCCATGGTGGCAGTGCCTTCGTGCACTTCGCCCACGCGGTGAAGGCGGCCGGAGTAAAACAAAATGCGTTCCGTGACCGTGGTCTTGCCCGCGTCGATATGGGCCATGATCCCGATATTGCGCGTCTTGTTCAGGGTGTAGCGGCGCTTAGACATGGCCCGCCTCTCCCAAACCCGCGACCGAGACGGCCGCCGCACTGTTCTGTGTGTACTTGGCTTTCATTTCGTGTACTAACCTGTGTCCTTCACATCCCGCCTTGCCGCGCGAACCCGCGCGAAACAAAGCGTCTTCACAATGCGAACCCCTCGCGCACCACGATGCTGCGCAAGGGCGTTGCGACGCAGCCAAAACGGCTATCAGTCAACTCAAAGTTGGCCCTGGATTTCTCGAGCCGAGGTCAATAACGGAGGTGAGCAAAGGCCTTGTTGGCCTCCGCCATCCGGTGCGTATCTTCCCGACGCTTAATCGTGTTGCCGGTCTTGTTGAAACAATCCAGCAACTCGCCCGCGAGCCGCTCTTCCATCGACTTCTCGCCGCGCTTGCGGGCAAACTCGATAATCCAGCGAAACGCCAAGGCCGTCCGCGTAGCCGGCGGAATTTCCACGGGCACTTGGTACGTAGACCCGCCTACCCGGCGCGATTTCACCTGGAGAATCGGCTTCGCGTTGTCGACGGCCGATTCGAAGATGCGGATCGTGTCCTCGTTCGGCAGGCGCGTATGAATAATTCCCAGCGCGCCGTACACGATGGACTCCGCGACACTCTTCTTGCCATCCACCATCACGGTGTTGACGAACTTCGTCAAGGTGACGTTCTTGAATTTCGGATCCGGAAGCGGTTGGCGCTTGGGAACCTCACGACGACGTGGCATTGATCACCCGCTCCTGTTAACTTCGCTTGGGTTTCTTGACGCCGTACTTGGAACGGCTCACCCAGCGCCCATTGTGAATCTTCTTACCGCCATCGTCTTTTTCCGAGGCCGTTCCGCCGCAGTCGCCCGTCGCGTCCAGCACCCCGCGAATCAGGTGGTACCGCACGCCCGGCAAGTCTTTTACGCGGCCCCCGCGGATCATCACCTGCGAGTGCTCCTGCAGGTTGTGCCCCACGCCCGGAATGTACGCCGTCACCTCGATTCCGTTCTTCAAACGGACACGGGCGACCTTACGCAATGCCGAGTTGGGCTTCTTCGGGGTCATCGTGTAGACGCGCGTGCACGTGCCCGACGCCTGCGGACACTGTAACAGCGCTGGCGACTTGGTCTTGCTGACCCGCTTTTTTCGCGAACCGCGCATCAGTTGATTGATGGTTGGCAAGAGTTTTCTCCTTGACTCCTAACCCTCTTTCCGAGAGGGCCTTAGCTCAATCTTTCTTCGTTGTTCCTCGGGGCGCAATGGTGACCGCGAAAAGATGTAGCGGACACAACTCTCCCCCCAAAGACAACGGCCCGAAATCGTAACATAACTCCAATGGCATGTCAAGCATCGCGTCGATGCCCGCGCCTTATGCCATCAACAGGATACGAACGGCCCCCTTAGGCCGTCACGTCTTCCGCATGCTCCTCCGTCGAAGGACCCACTTCCAGGTCTTCGGCGTAGTCCTGCAGCACGTCTTCCACCACATCCACATGGGTGTTCTGGTAGTGACGGCTTCCCGTGCCGGCCGGGATCAAATGGCCGATAATGACGTTCTCCTTCAAGCCGCGCAGAAAATCGCGCTTGCCCGAAAGCGCCGCGTCCGTCAGCACCCGCGTCGTCTGCTGGAACGAGGCCGCCGCGATGAAGCTCTCCGTGCTCAGCGCTGCTTTGGTAATACCCTGCAACACTGGCTCGGCTTCCGCGGGACGCCCACCCTTCGCGAGGGTCTGCTCGTTGACTTCGCGGAACCGGATCTTGTCCACCTCTTCCGCGGCCAGGAACGGCGTATCGCCCGGGTCGTCCTTGATGCGCACTTTGCGCAACATCTGCCGGATGATCACTTCGATGTGTTTGTCGTTCGTGCGCACACCCTGCAGGCGGTACACCTGCTGAATCTCGTCGAGCAGGTACTTGCGCAGCGCGTCCTCGCCCTGTACCTCCAGAATGTCCTGCGGAATCACCGGCCCGTCCGTCAGGCGCTGACCCGCGTACACGCGGTCGCCCGCCTGCACGTTGAGATGCTTGCCTGGCGGGATGGTGTACTCGCGCTCCTTACCGACGGGCGGCACGACGCGCACCTTGCGCATGCCCTTCGTGGCGCCGCCCAATTCCACCAAGCCGTCGATGTGACTGATGACGGCCGGGTCTTTCGGCTGGCGCGCTTCGAACAGCTCGGCCACGCGCGGCAGACCGCCCGTGATGTCCTTGGTCTTGCTGAACTGGCGCGGCGTCTTGGCCAGCAGATCGCCAGCCTGCACCTTGTCGCCGTTGTTCACGATCACATGGGTCTGTGCGGGCACGGTCGCATACGCAAGCACTTCGCCCTGGTTGCCCAGGATCGTGATCTGCGGGTGCAAATCCTGTTTGTGCTCGGTGATCACGCGCTCCTCGATACCGGTGTCCGGGTTTACGTCCTTGCGTACGGTGACGCCTTCGACCATCCCTTCGAGGTGAACCGTACCCGAGGCTTCCGCCACGATGGATACGTTGTAGGGGTCCCACTCGAACAGGGTTTGACCCTTGCGCATCTTCTGGCTGTCCTCGCCGTGAAGCACCGCGCCCGGCGGCACGCCGTAACGGGACAATTCCTTGCCCTCGGCATCGAGGATGGCGATTTCACCGCCGCGGTTCACCGCGACCAGCTTCTTTTCGCGGTTTATGGCCGTTCGCACGTTGCGGAACTCGACCGTGCCGCTTTCCACCATCTTGACTTCGCTCACCTCCACCTGCCGGCTGGCCGCGCCGCCGATGTGGAAGGTGCGCATCGTAAGCTGCGTACCCGGTTCGCCGATGGACTGGGCCGCGATGATGCCGACCGCTTCACCCATCTCGACGACCTTGTTGGTGGCGAGGTTCAGCCCGTAGCAACACTGACAGGCGCCGCGCTTCGATTGGCAGGTGAGCACCGAACGAATCTTCACGCCCGGCAAACCCTTCTGCACGATCAGCTTGGCCTTTTCTTCCGTGATCTCTTCGTTCGCCCCGACGATCGGTTCGGGCTCGCCCGGCACGGTCACATCGTCGAGCGTGAAGCGGCCCACGATACGTTCTTCGAGCGGCTGCACCACCTCGGTGCCGTCCATGAGCGCTTCGACCCAAATGCCGTTCAAGGTGCCGCAGTCGATCTCCTCGATGACCACGTCCTGCGCCACGTCCACGAGACGGCGCGTCAGGTACCCCGCGTCAGCCGTCTTCAAGGCCGTGTCGGCAAGACCCTTGCGCGCGCCGTGGGACGAGATGAAGTACTCGAGTACCGTCAGCCCCTCGCGGAAGTTCGCGGTAATGGGCGATTCGATAATGTCACCCGAAGGTTTCGCCATCAGCCCGCGCATGGCAGCAAGCTGACGAATCTGCTGTTTCGTACCACGGGCGCCCGACGTCAACATCAGGTAAATGCCCGAAAAGCCCTGGTCGTTCTCCGCCATGGCTTTCAACATCGCCGTCGACACCGCTTCGGTTGTCGTCGTCCACTGGTCGATGACTTTGTTGTACCGCTCACCTTCCGTGATGAGACCGTTCTGGTACATCTCGTCGATGCGGTTTACTTCGGCCGTCGCCTGCTCGATCAGGGCCTTCTTCTCTTCGGGCACGAGCATGTCCGACACACCGATGGAAATTCCGGCGAGTGTCGCGTGCTTAAACCCGACCCGCTTCAACGCGTCGAGCAGCTCCACGGTCTTGCTGTGGCCGTGTTCGGCGTAGGCCTTCGCAATAATGTCGCCGATGGAGTTCTTCTCCTGCTCGCGATTCACGTCGTCGAGTGTAATCTCCGGCGGTAGCCCTTCCTTCAACATCACACGGCCGACGGTCGTGTCAACGACTTTGCCGTCGTTCCACACCTTGATGCCGGCATGCAAATCCACCGTGCCCATCTCATACGCAAGCACGACCGACGCCGTATCGGGATAGATTCGGCCCGGCTCCGTAATCGCGCCTTCCTTGGTCCACTCGGCTTTCCACTCGCCCTTCGCGCCCTTGCGCAACTTCGTCATGTAGGAAATGCCCAGCACGATATCCTGGCTCGGCGTCACGATCGGGCGGCCGTTGGACGGCGAGAAAATATTGGTCGACGCCAGCATCAGCAGGCGCGCTTCCAACTGGGCCGCCGGCATCAGCGGCACGTGTACGGCCATCTGGTCGCCGTCGAAGTCGGCGTTGAACGCCGCGCACACCAGCGGGTGAATGCGAATGGCCTTGCCTTCGATCAGCACCGGCTCAAAAGCCTGGATGCCAAGGCGGTGCAGCGTGGGCGCGCGGTTCAGCAGCACGGGGTGATCCTGAATCACTTCTTCCAGGATGTCCCACACTTCCTCACGGCCCTGCGCGATGATCTTCTTCGCGGCCTTGATCGTCGTGGCGATGCCGCGCTCTTTCAGCTCGCGAATGATGAAGGGCTCGAACAGCTCGAGCGCCATCTTCTTCGGCAAGCCGCACTGGTGCAGCTTCAATTCCGGACCCACCACGATCACGGAGCGGCCCGAATAGTCCACGCGCTTGCCCAGCAGGTTCTGGCGGAACCGGCCTTGCTTGCCCTTGAGCATGTCGCTCAGCGATTTCAAGGGACGATTCCCCGCACCGAGCACGGTGCGGCCGTGACGGCCGTTGTCGAACAACGCGTCCACAGCTTCCTGCAACATGCGCTTCTCATTGCGGAGAATCACTTCCGGCGCGCGCAACTCGATAAGCCGCTTCAAGCGGTTGTTCCGGTTGATGACGCGACGGTACAGATCGTTCAGATCGCTCGTGGCATACCGGCCGCCTTCCAGCGGAACCAGCGGACGCAGGTCCGGCGGGATCACGGGGATCACGTCCAGCACCATCCACGTCGGCGAATTGCCGGACTTGCGGATGGCCTCGACCACCTTCAACCGCTTGATCGCTTTCGCCCGCGCCTGCATGCTGGTCGTGGTACCGACCTGCGCGTGCAGTTCCGCGCTGAGCTGCTCGATATCGATCTCTTCCAGGAGCATCTTGATCGCTTCCGCACCCATGCGCGCGACAAACCGATCGCTCCACTGTTCGCGGGCGTCCTGATATTCGTCTTCCGTGAGGGTCTGCATCTTCTCCAGGCTCGTATCGCCCGGATCGACCACAATGTAATTCTCGAAGTAGATGATCCGTTCGAGCACGCGAATCGACAGATCCAAGAGGTTGCCGATGCTGCTCGGGGTCGTCTTGAAGAACCAGATGTGCGTCACCGGCACGGCCAGCTTGATGCAGCCCATGCGTTCGCGACGGACCTTCGACTCGGTCACTTCAACACCGCAGCGATCGCACACGATCCCGCGGTGCTTCACTTTCTTGTACTTGCCGCACGCGCATTCCCAGTCCTTCACGGGACCGAAAATGCGTTCGCAGAACAAGCCGTCCTTCTCCGGCTTGAAGGTGCGGTAGTTGATTGTCTCCGGCTTCTTGACCTCGCCCCGGGACCACTTGAGGATATCTTCCGGCGACGCCAGGCGGATTTGAATCGAATCGAACCGATCACCCGTCGTTTCAATATACTTGGCCAATCGTTAACCCTCCAGCGGTTCTTCTTCGTCGTCGCCTTCCGTGCCTTCAACGCGCATCAGCTTGATGACGTCGAGACACAGGCTCTGCATTTCCCGGACGAGCACGTTAAACGACTCCGGCCGGCCGGGCTCCACGTCCTTGTCGCCCTTCACCACGGCCTCGTAGGCCTTGGTTCGCCCCTGAATGTCGTCTGACTTTACCGTCAACAATTCCTGCAACGTGTACGCCGCGCCATAGGCCTGCAGCGCCCACACTTCCATTTCTCCAAATCGCTGGCCGCCGAACTGGGCCTTACCGCCCAGCGGCTGCTGGGTCACCAGCGAGTACGGCCCGATGGCGCGGGCGTGAATCTTGTCGTCCACCAGGTGGTTCAGCTTCATCATGTAAATCTGGCCCACGGTGGTTTCCTGATCGAACTCCTTGCCGGTGCGGCCATCGCGGAGCTTGATCTTTCCATGCTCCGGCAGACCAGCCCGTTTCAAGTACTCGGAGATCTCCGACTCCGACGCGCCGTTGAATACCGGCGTGGCCACCTTCATCCCCAGCGCGTGCGCGGCCCAACCCAGGTGCGTCTCCAGAATTTGACCCACGTTCATGCGTGAGGGCACGCCAAGCGGGTTCAATATGATCTGCACCGGGGTCCCGTCCGGAAGGTAGGGCATATCTTCGGCCGCCATAATCTTCGCGACCACGCCCTTGTTTCCGTGACGCCCGGCCATCTTGTCGCCGACCGACAGGCGCCGCTTCGTGGCCACAAACACCTTCACCAGCTTGATGACGCCCGGCGGCAACTCGTCACCCTTGCGCAGGGTCTCGAGTTCGCTGTCGCGGAATGCCACCAGCTTGGCCTCTTCCATCGCGGCCATATTCACGAGACGCGTCAGCTTCTGCTGAATCTTCTTGTCTTCCACGCGCATGCGGGCCAGCACGCTGTAGTCGGCCTTCTCGAGGTGCGACACCTTGACGCGCTTGCCTTTTTCGAGCACCAGCTCGTCAGTCTTGTGGTCGACCACGTCCTCAAGGATCTTCAAACCGATCAGCTCGTCCTTCACCAGCTTCACAAAGGTATCGCGAACCTCGTCAATCTTCTCCTGGTACTCGCGCTTGACCTTGGTCACCTGTGCGGTGAGCGCGCTCTTCGATCCCGAATCGCCCGTCTTGTCCCGGCGGCTACTGACCTTCACATCCACCACCACGCCTTCGCATCCCGGCGGCACGGTTAGGGACGCGTCGCGCACGTCTTCGGCTTTCTCGCCGAAAATAGCGCGCAGCAGTTTCTCTTCCGGCGCAAGTTCGGTTTCACCCTTCGGGGTCACCTTGCCAACCAGGATGTCGCCATGCTTCACCTTGGCGCCCAGGCAGACAATCCCGGTCTCGTCCAGGTTTTTCAGGGCATCTTCGCCGACGTTCGGAATGTCGCGCGTGATTTCCTCCGGACCCAGCTTCGTGTCGCGAGCTTCGATATCGAACACCTGAATGTGAATCGAAGTGAACACGTCGTCTTTGACCAAATCCTCGCTGAGAAGGATGGCGTCCTCGAAGTTGTACCCTTCCCACGGAATAAACGCGACCAGCACGTTGCGCCCCAGGGCCAACTCGCCCTGATCCGTCGCGGGGCCGTCTGCAATGATGTCGCCCGCGTCGACCTTGTCGCCCTTGTTCACGATGGGCCGCTGGTTGATACAGGTGTTCTGGTTCGAGCGAATGTACTTCTTGAGGTAATACACGTCCTCATCCGCGCGGAACGGGTTTTCGTCGGGCGATTTGCCCTTCTTCGTGTGGCGGATGCGGATGACTTCGCTGTCCACGTACTCGACCACGCCGTCGCGTTCGGCCCGCACCACGGTGCCCGCGTTCTTCGCGGTGACGTGTTCGAGGCCCGTGCCCACCACCGGCGACTCCGTGCGCAACAGCGGCACCGCCTGCCGTTGCATGTTGGATCCCATCAACGCGCGGTTCGCGTCGTCGTGCTCCAGGAATGGAATCAGCGCTGCCGCCACACTCACCAACTGCTTGGGCGACACGTCCATGTAATCCACTTGCGTCGGCTCGATGAGCGGGAAGTCGCCCCGGTGGCGCGTCAGAACTTGGGGCCGCACGAAACGACCGCGCTTGTCCAGCACCGCGTTGGCCTGGGCGATGATGTAGTTGTCTTCGTCATAAGCCGAGAGGGACTCAATATCCTCCAGCACGCGCGCGCTCTCCACCTTGCGGTAGGGCGTTTCGAGGAAGCCGTACTGGTTGATGCGCGCGTACGTCGACAGCGACGCCATCAACCCGATGTTCGGGCCTTCCGGCGTTTCAATGGGGCAAATCCGGCCGTAGTGGGTCGGGTGCACGTCGCGCACCTCGAACCCCGCGCGGTCGCGGCTCAAGCCGCCCGGTCCCAATGCGCTCAGGCGCCGCTTGTGCGTCAACTCGGCCAGCGGGTTGATCTGGTCCATGAAGTGCGACAACTGGCTGCGGCCGAAGAAGTCTTTGATTACCGCGCTGACCGGCTTGGGATTCACCAGGCTCTGCGGCGTCAACTGGTCCTCTTCCTGGAAATTCATGCGCTCCCGCACGGTCCGCTCCATGCGGACCAGCCCGATGCGAACCTGGTTCGACAGCAACTCGCCCACCGCGCGCACGCGACGGTTGCCGAGGTGGTCGATGTCGTCCAGCACACCCTCGCCGCTGCGCAGCCGAACGAGATACTGAAGCGTCGCCACCACGTCTTCCACCGTCAGCGTCTTGGTTTCCTGGGAGATCTCCAGGCCCAGCTTGCGATTGATCTTGTACCGGCCCACCGGCGCGAAATCGTACCGGCTGGCGTCGAAAAACAACTTCTGGAAGAAAGTACGCGTCGTCGCGTCCGTCGCCGGATCGCCGGGGCGGATGCGCGCGTATACTTCGCGGAAGGCGTCTTCCTGCGTCTGGGTCGGATCGAGACTCAAGGTGCTCGCGATCGACGAGTCCTTCACGAGGTCGTCGTGGTTGATGATCTGAATGGTCTTCACGTGGGAATGCATGATGCGATCGACGAGCGGCTCGGTTAACTCCTGCGCCGTGTCGATCAAGATTTCCCCAGAATCGGGATCGACGATATCCGCCGCGACGACCCGGCCCACGAGTTCGGACGGATCGTAGGACTTCGTCCCGATCTTGACTTTCGTCCGGCCCAATTCGACGTCTTCAACCCTGTAAAACAGCTTGATGATCTCTTCGTTTTCGGTATACCCAAACGCGCGAAGAAACGCCGTCGCGATGATGCGCGACCGGCGGTCGATGGTCAGCCACAGGACATCGTTCACGTCGTACTCGAATTCGAGCCACGCGCCGCGGTACGGAATAATCCGCGCGGTCAGCAAGACCTTGCCGTTCTGGTGTACCTTCGTTTCGAAGGACACGCCCGGCGACTTGTGCAACTGGCTCACGATGACGCGCTCGGCGCCATTGATAATGAAGGTGCCCGTCGGCGTCATCATGGGCAGCTCGCCGAGGAACACCTCTTGCTCCACCATCAATCGCTCGCGGGTCTCGCCGCTGGTGCCAACTTCTTCATAGCGAACCAGCCGCAGCAGCGCCTTCAACGACGCTGCATAGGTCAACCCCCGCTCCTGGCACTCGCGCACCGTATACTTAGGGGGTGCGAAGGAATAATGAACGAACTCCAGCCGCGTCATGCCGTCCGGCGAAGAAATGGGAAACACGTCCAGAAATACTTCCTGGAGTCCCATGGGTTCGCGTTCGTCGGGCGGCACGTTCCATTGAAGGAAGTCCCCGTAAGACTTCGTCTGAATCTCGATCAGATCGGGCAACTCCATCTCATCGGGAATACGCCCTAACGATATGCGATTGGCAGGTTTTACGGGAGCAACAGCCATGCAGAGTACCCTCTAATCTTGGAAAGGTTTAAGTGACTTGGCGAGGCGGAGAGGCAGTTCTACCGCATTCCAAGTCTCGACAAATAGACATAATTCTGCCTGAGGGAAGCACAAACAGAGAGTCTACCATACCGAAATTGACATGTCAACAATCATGCCAACTTTCGTTCTGGGCGCACGTATACGTGAAAAACCGGCTGTTCGGCCCTCGATTTTTGGTCTCTTTTCCTGCGAGCGGCTAAGACTGCCAGGCTGTAAGCCTCAGCCTCCCAAAGACTTTTTCACCTTCTCAATGAACCGGTGATACAGGGGGTAGGATTTCTCGTTGCTGATTTCCTGAAAACGTTCGATAAGCTCGCGCTGCTCCCGCGAAAGCTTGGTCGGCGTCTCAACCTGAACTCGAACGATCTGATCGCCCTTGTGGTATCCGCGCAAGTCCTTTATCCCCATCCCTCTAAGACGGAACAAGGTTCCAGACTGCGTCCCCGGGGGGATCTTCAGATCCGCCTCGCCAGTCAACGTCGGCACCCGCACCTTGTCGCCCAGGATGGCCTGCGGAAAGCTGACCGGCATTTCGCAGATGATGTCATTGCCTTCCCGCTCGAAGATCTCGTCGGTTTCGACTTCCACAAAGATGTAGAGATCGCCGCGGGGCCCGCCGTTCTCGCCCGGTTCGCCCTCGCCCGACAGGCGAAGCCGGGAACCGGTATCGATTCCAGCAGGCAAATCGACTGAAAGCTCCCGTTCTGCCCGGTACCGGCCCGAACCGGAACAGCGCGTGCAGGGCTTCTGAATGATCCGCCCCGTGCCCCGGCATCTTGGACACGTCTGGGAAATGCTAAAGAACCCCTGCGCTCGCCGGATCTGCCCGGTGCCCGAACAGTCCGCGCAAGACTGCGGCTGGGTCCCCGCTTGCGCGCCGGTCCCTTTGCAATCGCCGCACACCTCGCGCCGGGCAAACTTAAACGTCCGCTTGGTCCCCATGGCGGCTTCACGCAGGCTCACGGTCAGACGGTACTCAAGGTCATTGCCGGGTCGTGCGGCAGCGCGCCGTCCCCGTCCTCCCCGGCTCTGCCCGAACAGGACATCGAAAAAATCGTCGAAAGGCGCCTCAAACCCGCCGGCGCCGCCGCCGAACCCAAATCCACCAAATCCTCCGGGACCACCCGCGCCGCCAAACTGGTCGCCCATGTGGCCGAACTGGTCGTACTTGGCCCGCTTGTCGGAGTTTTTCAGGGTGTCATAGGCCTGATTGATCTCTTTGAGTTTTTCTTCCGCCGCTTTGTCACCACCAGTTTTGTCCGGGTGATACTTGTGGGCCAGCTTGAGATACGCCTTCCGGATTTCCTCGGCGCTGGCGTCTCGCGAAACACCGAGGAGTTCGTAGTAATCTTTTTGTTTCGGCATGGCCATAGTCTATCACCTGAACCCGCGCGACTTCTTCCCGCGCCGGTTTTTACTTCTTCTCTTCGTCGTCCACGACCGTGAAATCGGCATCCACGGATTCGCCGCCGGGAGCTTCCTCCTGCTCGGGGTTCACGTACTCCGCGCCGGATTCCGCTGCGGGTCCCGCGCCCTGCGCCGCGCTCGCCTGGTACATGGCTTCCGCCAACTTGTGCGACGCGGCCTGAAGCTTCTCCATCGCGGCTTCGATGGCCGCCACGTCGGAGCCCTCCAGCGTGGACCGCAGTTCGCCGATGGCCGACTCGATCGCGCTCTTCTCGTCGCCGCCCACTTTGTCGCCATGCTCGCGCAGGGTCTTCTCGGTCGCGTAGATGAGCGAATCGGCGTTGTTGCGAACCTCGATTTCTTTCTTCTTCGCCTGGTCTTCCTGGGCGTGGGATTCGCCCTCTTTCACCATCCGGTCGATGTCGTCTTCCGACAAACCGCTGGAGGATTCAATGCGGATCTTCTGCTCCTTGTTCGTCGCCAGGTCTTTCGCGGACACGTGCACGATCCCGTTCGCGTCGATGTCGAAGGTTACTTCGATCTGGGGAATGCCCCGCGGCGCGGGGGGGATGCCCATCAAGTCGAAACGCCCCAGCGTCCGGTTGTGGGCCGCGAGTTCGCGTTCGCCCTGCAACACGTGGATCGTCACCGCGTTCTGGTTGTCCGACGCCGTGGAGAAAATCTGGCGCTTCGTTACCGGGATGGTCGTGTTCCGTTCGATCAACTTCGTGCAGATGCCGCCCAGGGTTTCAATACCCAGCGACAGCGGCGTCACGTCGAGCAGCAAGACGTCTTTCACGTCGCCCGCCAGCACGCCCGCCTGAATCGCCGCGCCGATGGCCACGACTTCGTCCGGGTTCACGCCGCGGTGCGGTTCTTTCTTGAACACGGTCTTCACGATTTCGCCGACCGCCGGCATACGCGTCATGCCGCCCACGAGGATGACCTCGTCAATGTCTTCCGCCTTGACGCCGGCGTCTTCCAGCGCGCGGTAGCAGGGGCTCTTCGTCCGCTGCAACAGGTCATCGCAAAGCTGTTCGAGCTTGGCGCGCGTCAACGTGTAGTTCAAGTGTTTCGGCCCGGAAGCGTCGGCCGTCACGAAGGGCAGGTTGATGTCGGTCTGCTTCGTCGTGGAAAGTTCGCACTTGGCCTTTTCAGCGGCTTCCTTCAAGCGCTGCAACGCCATGGGATCTTTTCGCAGGTCGATGCCCTGGTCCTTGAGGAACTCGTCCGCCATCCAGTCGATGATTCGCTGATCGAAGTCGTCGCCGCCGAGGTGCGTGTCGCCGTTCGTGCTCATCACCTCGAAGCTGTCGTCGCCGATCGCCAGGATTGAAATATCAAAGGTACCGCCGCCGAGGTCGTATACGGCCACTTTCTCGTTCTTCTTCTTCTCGAGCCCATACGCCAGCGCTGCCGCCGTCGGCTCGTTGATGATGCGCAGCACTTCCAGACCCGCGATCTTTCCGGCGTCTTTCGTGGCCTGCCGCTGCGAGTCGTTGAAATATGCCGGCACGGTAATCACCGCCTGACTGACCGACTCGCCGAGGTAAGACTCCGCGGTCTCCTTCATCTTGCGCAGGATCATGGCCGATACCTCGGGCGGCCGGTAGTCCTTGCCCTGCACCGTGACCTGGCAATCTCCCGATGCCGTCTCGCCTACTTTGTACGGCACCAGCTTCTCTTCCTCGGACACCTCGGAATGACGCCGCCCCATGAACCGCTTGATGGAGAACACGGTGTTCTGCGGGTTCGTGATGGCCTGCCGTTTCGCCACGGCGCCAACCAAACGCTCTCCGTCCTTCGTAAAACCCACTACGGACGGTGTCGTCCGGTTGCCTTCTGCGTTTGCAATGACCGTCGGTTCGCCGCCTTCCATCACGGCGACGCACGAGTTCGTCGTACCCAGGTCAATGCCGATTACTTTCCCCATTGCGATCGTGCCTCCATTCCGAATCGATTCTTTGTAAACCGGGTTGTGCGGCGCTTACGCAGACGCGTCGCCGCCGTCCTCGGCGGACGTTTCCGGCGCGGACGCAGCCGGCGCTCCCAGAGAAACCACGACCTTCGCGGGCCGCAGCACCATCTGTCCCAGCCGGTACCCTTTCTGAAATTCTTCCACCACGGATTCCGGCGGAGCCTCCGCCGATTCCCGCTGCATCACGGCTTCGTGAACGATGGGATCGAAGGGTTCACCCACCGAAGCGATGGGCTCCAATCCATGGCGGCTCAGCACATCTTGAAATTGCTTCAGCACCATGGCCACCCCTTCGCCCAAGGCGCCGGGATGATCTTCCGCGTGCTTCAATGCCAGTTCGAGATGATCCACCACCGGCAGGATATCCCGAATCAGACCCTCCGCCGCGGTCTGGCGAATTCGTTCCGCATCACGCGCCATGCGCTTGCGGTAATTGTCAAAATCGGCCCGCGCGCGCAGAAGCTGATCCGCCAGTTCCGACCGTTCCTTTTCCAGGGCCGCAAAATCCGCCTCGATCGCCGAAGCGGCGTCCGTTTCCTCCGCGACCGGCGCGGCTTCCGGCGCCGTTTCGCTATCTGACGCGGCGAACCCCGGAGCCGTTTCGTCTACAGAAGCTTCCGCCAGAGATTCCTCGTCCGGCGCTTCCGTCTCGTCTACACGTTCTGCCCGTGACTTTTCCATGGTCTCGCAACTACCTTCCAAACCAACCTCGGAGCCCGGCATCTAACTGCCCGCTCCGGCAAGCCGGGTCAGCAATCGGCTCAGCATCCCTGCCGTATAATCCACGACCGCCGTGATGCGCGAATACGGCATGCGCCGCGGCCCCAGGACGCCGATCATGCCGACCGGCCGCGAGCCAACCGAATACGGCGACGCCACAATGCTGATGCCTTCGATGCCCTTGCCGACCGCTTCTTTACCAATCACCACATAGGTACCGGTCTGCGTTTCGCGCGCAATGCCGGTACGCAACAATTCCACAAGGCCTTCGCGCTCCTCGAGAAACCCGAAGACTTCCCGCGCCCGCTCCACGTCCCGAAACTCCGGATGCTCAAACATCCGCGCCACGCCATCCAAGAATAACTGGCCGGGCCGGTGCGCGGGCAGCAGCTGCAGGATGCCCAACGCATCTTCCGCCAGCGCCCGTTGTTCGTCCATGTAGATCCGAAGCCGCGTATGCAAGGACTGCGCGAGGTTATCCAGCGACACCCCGCGCAGATTGTCGTTCAGAAACCCGCTCAACCGCTGTACGCGATCGGCTTCCAGCGACCCTTCCATGGACACGATCTGGGTGCGCACTCGCCCCATGCTGTCCGCGATCAACACCGCGATACGCGTCTGGGATATGGGCACCAACTCGATTCGATTCACTTGCGCGGTGACATCGTCCGGGACTTCCACGATGCCCGTCTGGTCTGCCATCAACGCGAGCAAATGGCTCGTCTGACGCATCACCTCATCTGCGTCATCGAGTTTGGCCGACAGTTCCTTCTCAATGCGGGCGCGCTCTTGGAGGGTTAACTCCTGCACGCGCATCAAATAATCCACGTAGTAGCGGTAGCCCTCGTCGGTGGGCACCCGCCCGGAACTCGTGTGCAACTGCTGGAGGTATCCGTACTCTTCCAGGTCCGACATGACATTGCGCACGGTCGCTGGACTCAAGCCCATGTCGAACCGCTTTACAATGGAGCGCGACCCCACGGGTTCCGCCGAGGTGATGTAACTGTGTACGACTGCCCGGAGGATAAGTTTTTCGCGCTCTGAGAGTTCCGCATCGGTTCGCATGTGTCGAGTCCCGCCTGGCACTCAACCATATGGAGTGCTAACAGCCGCCGGAGTGTAACACACTCCCCAAACCCTGTCAAGACGGTGCCTCCCGAAAAAACATACGCGCAAAGGTATCCTAATTATCTGATAAAAAATGAGTTACCAGAAAAGCCCGGCTTGTGAATCCTACAATAAACCCTTGACAAATAATTCCATAAACGGCTAGTCTGAAAATGGTTAGCTTATATGCAGGGAGGTTTTCCAGCCCGACATGCGCCTGGGATTCGATATGGGACCCCTCACCTCGCGCCGAACTGGCGTGGGAAACTTCTGCTTTTCCCTACTCAAGGCCCTCCTGGAACTGGAGAATCCCCCGCAAATCCACGGGCTCGCAGCAGGCCTTCGATCTCCACAACTCGAAGAACTCCGGGACCGGGCACAGTGTCGATACCTGCCCCTGCCCGCGCGCGCCATGTACCAGGTCTGGAACGCCCTCCGTGCCCCGTCCGTAGAGACGTTGATTGGTCCGGTGGACGTGTTCCACGCCACGAACTATTACCTGCCTCCGGTCAAGCGTGCCGCGAAAGTGCTTTCGATATACGACGTGGCTTTCTTGATAAACCCCGAGTGGTGCAGCCCGAAGATTGTTGGACCCTTTACGCGCCGCATCCGGCACTTCGCCCAGGACGCCGACCGGATCCTCGCCAGCTCGGAATCCACCAAGCGTGACGTCGTCGAATTGCTTGGCGTGCCGGACGGGAAGATCCGGGTTACCTACGGCGCCGCCGAGGAAACCCTGGCGCACCTCCCACGCGAAGAAGCCGCGGCCCACGTTGCAGACACCCTCAGAATCTCCCAGCCATATCTGCTCTTCGTGGGCACCATCGAGCCCCGCAAGAACGTGGAACGGCTCGCGCACGCGTTCAAGCGCATCGCGCCGGATCTCAAGCATCGACTTGTGGTGGCAGGTTCCGTCGGATGGAACGCTGAAGGCGCCCTCGCCGCCCTGAGCGATCCTGCCATCGCCGCCCGTGTCACGCGGCTCGGGTATGTGCCCTCCAATAGTCTCGCCGCCCTGTACTCCGCCGCGGACGCCCTCGTCATTCCCTCCCACTACGAAGGATTCGGACTTCCCGTGGTGGAGGCCATGACTTGCGGATGCCCGGTCATCACGTCGAACGTATCCTCCCTCCCGGAAGCCGGCGGCGACGCGGCGGTGTACTGCGACCCCGGCGACACGGACTCATTGTCGCAGGCGATTGAGCGCGTGCTGGCCGATTCGGACCTGCGATCGCGTATGATAGCGTCGGGTTACAAGCAGGCAAGGCGCTTTTCCTGGCGAAACTGCGCAGAGGCGACTTTCAAGGCCTATGGGGAGGTCATTTCATGAACGTGCTGTTCAATGCGTTGCAAGCGGGCAATCGCAGTGGTACGGGCGTCTACACGACCCAGCTTGCGTCGCGCATGCCTTCGATTGCGGGCAGCGACGCGATTACGGTGATTTGGCCGGCCCGATTGGCGTTCCCGCCACAACGCGCGGATGCCGTCGCCCATCTTCAGAAGAAATCGTTCAACAGCAAAGGCGGCCGAATCCGCTACGATCAGTTCGGTATACGCCGCGATATCCGCGCCCTGAATGCCGATGTTGTGCATTACCCTGCCAACGTCGGAAGCGTGCTGCCGTTGCGGAACATGGTCATCACGATTCACGATCTGACCTTCTTCCACAACCCGTCCTGGTACCGGTACGAACGCGCCCACTACTACCGCTGGTCGGTCGCCCGCTCCGCAAAACAGGCAAGCCGCATCATCACCGTTTCCACGGCGAGCGCAAACGAGATCTGCAAGATTCTCGGCGTTCCCGCGGACCGCATCGACGTGGTCTACAACGGTGTCGACGAGCGCTACACCCCGCGCAACGAGGGGGAGCAGCTCGCCGCCCAGGGCAAGTACCGTCTCCCCAATCCCTACTTCCTGTTCGTGGGAACCATCGAACCGCGCAAGAACGTGGCGCGGATCATCCAAGCCTGGTCCAGGGTCGCCGGCGATATCAAGGAGGATCTCGTCATCGCGGGCCGCGAAGGCTGGAAGGTCGGCCCGATCCGCCTCGAAGCTGAACTGGCCGGACAATCGAAGCGCATTCATTTTCCAGGATTCATCGCGGATGACGATCTCCCCGCCATCATGAGCGGCGCCACCGCCCTCGTGTACCCCAGCCTGTATGAGGGGTTCGGCATCCCCGTTGCCGAAGCCATGGCCTGCGGCGTTCCCGTGATCACCTCCAACGTGTCCAGCCTCCCCGAAGTCGCGGGAGATGCCGCAATCACCGTCGATCCTACCGATGTTGACGGACTCGCGGAGAGTATTCGCAAACTTGCCGGCGACGAGGCACTCCGCGCGGACTTGTCGGAGAAGGGGCTGAAACGGGCAATGCGCTACACGTGGTCAAAAGCGGCCGAATTGACGTTGGCTTCGTACCGAAAGGTGATGGGCCCATGAGCGGGAGACACGGCAAGGCGAGCCGGTGAAGATCGTACACGTATACAAGGATTTCGACCCTCCGGTTCACGGCGGCATGGAACACCACATGGCCCTGATGTGCCGGTTCCAGCGGCAATGGGCCGAGGTAAGCGCTCTCACGTGCAGCCGTTCCCGCCAAACGCAAATCGTCGAACGCGACGGCACTCCGGTTACGGAAGTCGCTGAATGGGGCCGCTTCCAGAGCGCTCCCGTATCGCCGGGATTCCCCTGGCATATGCGCCGCATTCAGGCCGACGTAGTCGTCGTTCACGTGCCCAATCCGACCGCCGAGATCGGCTGGCTCGTCTCGCGCCCTGAGGCGCATCTCGTGGTTCGCTATCAGAGCGACGTCATACGGCAGGCGAGCGCCATGCGCTACTACGCGCCGATCCAACGCCGGTTCCTGGATAGGGCCGAGGTCATTATCACCACGTCACAGCAGTACCTCGAAACATCGACTACCCTGGAGCCGTTCAAGGATCGCTGCCGCATCATTCCGTTGGGTATTCTCCCGGAAGATTTCCTCCATCCGGGCGACGACACGATCGCCGAATTGCGCCAGCGTTACGGCGGCCCATACGTCCTCTTCAGCGGACGCCACCGGTACTACAAGGGCCTTGAGAACCTGGTCCGCGCGTCGAAACGCATTCAAGCACCCGTGGTAATCGCCGGCGACGGCCCGGAACGAAAAGCTTGCGAAGCCCTCGCCAAGGAACTCGAAGCCCCCGTCCACTTCGCGGGCGCCCTGACCCGTGAGGATCTCATCGCCCACCTCCATGGATGCGAAGTCTTCGCCTTTCCGTCGGTCGCGCGCAGCGAGGCCTATGGCATTTCCATGCTCGAAGCCCACGCCTGCGGTAAACCGGTCGTCGCGACCACCCTCGGGACCGGTGTCGAGTTCGTCAACCTCCACAATCAGACGGGACTCAACGTCCCGCCCCGCGACCCCGTGGCCCTCGCCGAGGCCATCAACATCCTCCTCGAAAACCCCGAGCAGCGCCGCGCCATGGGCGAGTTCGCGCGCAGGCGCGTGGAAACGGAGTTGCACGCCGAACACATCGCACGGCGAGAATACGAGGTGTACCGGGAGATCGCGGGGGAATAGGACGTATCGGACCCATAGGACCAATAGGACGGGGCATGTCGAGGGCTTACCCTGAATGACTTGCGAGATCCGGTTCGCGTGGCCAAGATCATAAAATCTCAATGATGCCACCAGCCCAACCAGTCGAGTTTATTGGCCCAGATGATTCCACCAACGCTATCGGATTGCAAAAAGTCTATCCGTCGTCCCCTCACAATGGCTTAGGTCCTATACGTCCTATCGGTCCTATAAGTCCTATTCCGCCGCACCTCACTCCCCAATCACCCGAACCCCTTCGCAACCATCCCCTTGCTCGACCAGCCGCTCCAGTTGCACACCGTCACCGCCGCGAATCATCGCATCGCGCGTGCGCTTCAGCAGAATCTGCGCGGCGCCTTCCGGCTCCTGTTCCGCGCGCAGGGTATCCAGCCGCAGGTCTTCGACATCGTCCGCCACGATCGCGGGGCGCAGGTCCGGCGCTTCATACCGCAGGTCGATGTCTCGCAGATACGCGCCCTGCACATGCCGCAAGTAGAGCCCGTACGCGGGCAGGGTACCGAACATGGTCGATTCCGGATACTGGTCCTCCACCTCCGGCACCTCCGCAGCCGCATGCTCCAAGGTGCCTCCGCCCATGAACGCAATCCGGACATTTGAAAGCGTCAGGCCTTCGATTGGATGGCCTGGAATCCCAGCAATAGGACAACCCGTGATGCTCGCCCCCGTCGCGACCACGTTGCTGATGGACACGTCCCGCATCACGCCCACCGGCCGTTTCGGATCGCCTTCCTTCCACGGCCGGGCGCGGTTGCCGAGGCGCAGAAAGATCGGCGCCGTCGTGCCTTCAATGACCGTGTTCGAAATAGAGATCCGTTCCATTGTTCCGCCGTCGACGATCTCCAGCGCAATTCCGGCCAACCCTTCGGCCCGTCCCGCAAGCACTTCCGGCGCTTGCGAACGCTGAATCACGCAGTTGCTGATCGTGATGTCCTTGAATCCGCCCGACGATTCAGTCCCCGCTTTGAGGGCGTTGCAGTGCGATCGCAATACGCAGTTCGTAATCGTCACGTGCTCCGTCGGATCGGCCCCCGTGCTTTTCAAGGTCAACGCGTCGTCGTCGCTGTCGCCAAAACAATCGCTCACGATCACGTTCCGGCAACTGTCGATGTCAATCATGTCGTTGTTCTTGCAGCCGTGGTTGTAGACGTTAAGGTTCCGCAGCGTGACGAAATCGCAGTTGAGATACTGCTGCATCCACATGGCGGAATTGCGAAGGAACAATCCTTCCACGCGCACGTTCCGGCAACTGATGAGCCGAATCAGGTAGGGCCGGTTGAAGTAGCGCGATTCCGGCGTATAGCGGCCTTCGGCTTTATACGCCTCAGCAATCTCTGCCAATTCTTCTTCCGCGGCCGCGTTGTCGCGGAAATGGACTCCCTGTCCGTCGATCGTGCCCATCCCCGTAATGGCCACGTCTTCCAACCCTTCACCCCAAATCAGGGCCCGCGCCGTGTACCGGTCGCTCCGGGACGGGTACGCGCACTTCGTGACCGGGTAGTCGGCGATATCCGTGCTGCCCAGCAGGGTCGCGGCGTGGTCCACTCGCAGGTGTACCCGGCTCTTTAGATACAGCGTCCCCGTGACAAACTGCCCCGGCGGAATCAACACCGTACCGCCTTCCGCCGCGGCGCATTCGTCAATGGCCCGCTGAATCGCTTGCGTATTCAGCGTGGCGCCATCGCCCACGGCACCGTATTCAGTGACGTCGTAGACCCCTGCGCCGTACGCGACCGACGCGGCGAATGCAACGACGACGATACTTCTTATTCCTAAACAACACGTGTTCACCCCATACCCCCTCCTTTTGCCCCACTTGGTGGTGCAGGCTTCCGGCCTGATCTATTCGCAGGCCGGAAGCCTGCACCACAAAGCGCGCAAGTGAGATTCTACGATACTGGACTCCCTCGCAGGTCTACCACACGATCATGGAAATGCCCGTCAAACTTGTGTATCAATGATGGCTTCCGTTTCGGGGAAGATACAAACCGGCGTGGGAGCCCCATGACTGACTGGCAGGTGAACTGGTACTCCATCTTTGCGTACGCGCTGGGGATCTCCTTTCTGGCGTCCGCAATCTTCACCCATATCGTCCGGCTTCTTGCCATCCGCTGGGGAATCTACGATCATCCCGGCGAACGCAAGATGCAAGTCGAACCCGTGCCGCTTCTCGGCGGTGTCGCCATCGTCGTCACCTTCTATGGCGTCATCGCTTTCAACCTGCTGATGCTGATTCCCGTCCAGCAATTCGGCTTCACGTGGCTTGCCGATCACGTGCTCCACTTTCTTGGGAAGGGTCAGGACGTGGTCTGGAAACTCGGCGGCCTGGCCGTGGGCGGGCTCATCGTATTCGCCTTAGGCGTTGTCGACGACCTGAAAACCCTTGGCCCCGAAAAGAAACTGGTCGGCCAGGTCGCGGCGTCCCTCGTGCTGGTGCTGTCCGGCGTTCGCCTGGACCTTTTTAACGACATCGTTCCACAGCCGCTGGCAACGATTTTCGGATCGCTGGCCGCCATGTTCTGGGTCATCATGATGATGAATGCCATGAACTTCCTGGACAACATGGACGGCCTCAGCGCGGGCATCTCCCTCATTGCGGCCCTGTCGTTCTTTGCTTGTTTCCTCCCCAGCGGCCAAACCTTCGTGTGTGTTCTGCTGCTGGTCTTCGCCGGGTCCGTAGCGGGGTTTCTTTACCACAATTTCAATCCGGCGCGGATTTACATGGGCGATGCGGGTTCCATGTTCTGCGGCTACATACTGGCCACCGTCGCCCTGCTCGGCACGTTCTACACCGCCGATGCGACCCCTTCCCGCGTGGCCCTGGCTGCGCCATTCCTCGCGCTCAGCGTGCCCATCTTCGACACGTCCAGCGTCGTGTTCATCCGCTGGCGCCGCGGCGAGTCCATCATGAAAGGCGACAAACGCCACTTCTCGCACCGCCTCGTCGAGATTGGCATGTCGCCGCGCCAAGCGGTGGAGTTCATTTATCTCGTGGGCTTTGTATCGGGCCTGGGCGCCGTGCTTTTGCCCCACGTCTCCACAATGGGTACCATGCTCGTCGTTGCCCAAACCATCGGCCTGTACAGCCTCATTGTATTGCTCATGATCCCCGCCAACGGGAGACGCAAAGCGCCGTGACGAAGAAACTCAAGATAAGAGCCCTGCCGGTTGCTCCCCAGCCCACGGCCGGGACCTCCAGCACCTGGATGCCCTTCGGCGCGCCCATCAACGAGATTGTACTCGCGCTCGGCCTCGGCGGGTTGATCTTCATGCGCCCGTGGATAGACGGCCTGACCTACCCGGAGAAGAACACCTACTTCGTTTGGATCGTCTCGGGATTGTTCGCTTTATGGTCTGCCCGGCTCTTCTTCCGTAAAGAAGATCTCCGGTATCCGATCCATATCACCCTACTCGGCGTGTTCGTGTTTATCGCGTTCGCCACGGGATTCGCGTCGGTCCAATTCGATGCCACGTACCGTTCGCTCCTCAATTGGGCAAGTTACCTCATGATCTTCGCCATGGCGGCGAGCGGACTTCGCTCGCCCGCCGCAGTGGCCGTCATACTCGGCTTTTTCGTGTTGACTTCGTTCGCGGAGACGATCTGGAGCATCCTTCACATCAACTACCTGATGCCCCTGCAACGGGAAGCTTTGAAAGACCCCGAGCAGATGCGCCTGTATTTTGACACCACGGAGATGACGCCGGAGATCCGCAGCCGCATCGAGAGCAACCGCGCCATGGGTTCGCTCCTCTTCGCCAATGCCCTCGCATGCTGGATCCTCGTCGCCATTCCCTTCGCCATCGGCGGCGCGGTCCATGCCTTCCTCCGCCTGCGCGAAACCGTTCCGTCCCCCGTGGACGAGGAGCCTCGCAAGGACACGCGCGCCCTGGTACTCGGCATGCTCGTCGGCATGGGTTCGTTTATTGCCGTCGCGGTGTTTTATTCGTTCTATTTCGCCTTCGAATTCATGGGGCAGTCGTGGACCGACCACCCCGTTCGTTGGACCCTGTACTGTGTCATTATCCCGTCCGCCCTCGGCGCGTTCACGTTCCGCGCGGTACACCGATCCGGCACGCGCCGCGTGCTGCTGCGCATCCAATGTGTCGTGCTCGCCGCGCTCGCGATTCTGCAATGCGTCGGCCTCGCGCACACGTACTCCCGCGGCGGCATGCTCGCGACTGCGGCGGCACTCGCGCTCGGGGGCGCACTGGTTTGGTACGGCGGAAAGCTATCGGTTATTGCACGCACGGGGGCTGTGGCCGCCCTGGTTCTCCTGGCGGCATTAAGCGGCGTCAACGCGCTCAACGACACCGCTTGGGCGCAAGAAGCGCCGCCGGCCGAAGCCGCCGACACCAACGTGGAACTCCAGGGGGTCAACCCGTCGCTCGATGCCATGATGAACCCGGCGACCGCTTTCCTCCGGCTTTCGTACTGGCAGTCTGGACTCGAGATGTTCCTGGCCAACCCGTGGACCGGCGTGGGGTTCGGCAACTTTGGAACCGTTTATCCCAAATACCAGCTCCCCAATTCCGCCGACGTAAAGCAGGCGCACAACGACTTCCTTCAAGCCTTCTGCGAGACCGGTGTTTTCGGCGGCCTGGCCTTCATCATCTTCTGGTCCTGGTTCGCCTACTGGGGCGCACGCCGCATCCTGCGCGAGCCTGACACCGCCCACCGATGGCTCCTTGCGGGGCTCTACGGCGGAGCCCTCGGCTTCGTCTTCCATGCCGTTGTCGACTTCAATTTCGCAAACCCGGCCCTCGCGACCCTGGTCTTCCTCGTTGCAGGGCTGTTTCTTTCCATGGCCGCAGACGCGCGCGCACCCGCGATCAACCGTCAGCGCGCGATTCTCGCGGGCGCGCCGGGGCTGCTGTTCGCCGCGGTGGTCGTTGCTTTTGGATGGCGCGTGTACCAGCTCGACGCCACCATCGGCAATGATATGGAACGTAAGCTCCGCCTGGAAGCCGCTGTGCGCTTGCTGGATCTGGATGGGTCCCCGGCAGCCAATGTGCCGACGGCGGGTTTCCTGCAAATATCCGACCGCGCCGTGTCCTACCTCATTCCAAGCCGTTCCGCCCGGGAAAGTTTCGGCAAGCTGTATACCCGTCTCCAACCCGGCAGCAAGTCTGCCCGTCCCGTTGCCGCGAATGAACCCATTCCCGAAGATGCCGTCCTGCTGGTGATGAACCCCCGGGAAGCGAAGGCGCGCGCCACCGAACGCATCCCGCTATGGCTCACAATGTTTGCCGACGCCGACAGCCGGTATCCCTACGACCCCGACGTTGCGGCGCATCTGTGCCTGTGGAACGAACTGCTCTTCGGTCATGCCGAATCACCCCGGGACAAGCTGCGCTATGCGGACCAATCGGTCGCCTGGGCCGAGGAATGTGTTCGCAGGAGCCCCGAAGAGGTCCGTCTGCGGAACCTTCTCGCAAGGTGCTATTGGCGGCGCGGCGAGATTGACGAGACCGAGGCTCAACTCGAGTATTACGATGCCGCCCTCGACGAGTATCTCCAATGCGTGGAACTTTTCCCGAGCCGGCCGGATGTGTACTTCGATTACGCCGACCTCGCGGCGTCCTACGGCGAACTGCGCAAAGATGCCGGTGACATCGCAGGCGGCCAAGCCCTGATCGACAATGCCGAGGCCATTCGCCAGCGAGGCCAACGCCTGGCAGATGCCCGCGCCGCCGCTGGCCGGTAACCATCTCAACCCGAGGCCTTCGGTGTACCGGAGGCCGCCACGAAGGATTGCCGTGACGAATCGAATCGAATCATTGCGCGCCCGGATCGACGCCGCCGGCTGCGATGCCTTTCTCAGCTTTGCCCCGCCCACGAACCAGTATCTGGCGGGATTCACGGGCACGACCTCGGTAATCATCGTGACCCAGAACGAGGCTCAGTTCCTCTGCGATTTCCGCTATACCGAGCAGGCCGCCTTCGAAGTCAGCGGTCTCGCCGTGGAAGAGATGAAAGGCAATCTCCAGACCCGGGCCGCGGAGCGCCTGGCGTCCTTGGGGCTTGAGAATGTCGCTATCGAGCCAGGCTACATGACGGTCAGCGTCTTTGACGCGGTGCGCTCGGCGTATTCCGGCACGCTGAAACCGGTGTCCGACATCGTTTCCGCCCTCCGCGTGCGCAAGGATGCTGAGGAAATCGCCAAGATCCGCGCCGCCGGTGAACTGGCAGAAGGCGTTCTCAACGACTTGGTCGAGACCCTGGAGCCCGGCATCACCGAACGCGAACTGGCGGCCCGCTTCGAATACGAGTTCAAAGCGCGGGGTGCGCGGGGCGCATCGTTTGAGACGATCGCGCTGTTTGGCGCGCGCAGTTCCCTGCCGCACGGTCAACCCGGCGATCGCGAACTCGCGGAAGGCGATACGGTCCTTCTGGACTTCGGCTGCCGGCTCGATGGCTACTGCTCTGACTTGACTCGCACTTACGCGTTCGGTAGGATCCCCGCCGCTTGGTTCGAGGAGGTCTACGAGTTAACCCTTACCGCCCAGCGCATGGCGCTGGAGGCGATACGCCCGGGCATGGTGTGTAAGGAGTTGGACGCGGTGGCGCGGTCCATCATCGCCGAAGCCGGGCACGGCGACCATTTCGGTCACGGGCTTGGCCACGGGGTTGGCATCGAGATTCACGAAGCGCCTCGTCTCAATCCCGAATCCCAAACCATTCTCGAACCCGGCATGATTGTGACCATTGAACCCGGCATCTACTTGCCGGATTGCGGCGGGGTTCGCATCGAGGACTTGGTGGTTGTCACCGGGGACGGATGCGAGAATCTCAGCGTGACACCCAAAGAATTAAGGATTCTCGGAGCATGATTTCTACGGCGGATTTTCGTAACGGGCTAGTGGTCCTGCTAGACAAAGAACTCATGGAAATCGTTGAATTTCAGCATGTTAAACCTGGTAAAGGCGGCGCGTTCGTGCGCACCAAGTTCAAGAACGTGCTCAGCGGCCGCGTCTTGGAGAAGACCTTCCGCTCCGGCGAGAAGATGGAAGATGTCCGGTTAGAGGAGCGTCCCTGGCAGTACCTCTATCACGACGGCGATCTCTATCATTTCATGGACCCCGATTCCTTCGAGCAGATCGCCGTCGGCGAGAATGTCGTGGGGGATAACAAGTACTGGCTCAAAGAGAATAACAACGCCAATCTCGTCTTTTTCGACGGGAAGGTAATCAAGCTGCATCTCCCAATCACAGTCACGCTGCTTATCACGCAGTGCGACCCGGGGGTGCAGGGCGACCGCGCCACGGGCGGCACGAAACCGGCCACCCTCGAAACGGGCGCGACCGTCCAAGTGCCGCTGTTTGTAAACGAGGGCGAGACAATCAAGGTCGACACCCGCACGGGCGAATACATCGAACGGGCGTAACGCCGGCCAGCCGCGCGTCCTTTACGCGCGGTCAACCGATCCGCGAATCGACGGAGGGTAGGTCATTGGACCTGGAAAAACTTCGGGAACTCATCGGGATCTTTCAGTCCTCTGAGCTTGCCGAGATCGAAATAGAAGAAGAAGGCCGGCGTATCCGGCTCTGCAAACCCCAAGCGGCGGCCGTGCACCATCAGCCTGTGCTGGCGCACGTGCCGGCCCCCGCGCACATCGCCGTGGATGCCCAGCAGTCATCGGCCCCACCCATGCAGGGGAGCGTGCCGGTGTCCCAGGCCGAAGAAATCGAGGAAGGGCTGGTCACCATCGATTCGCCCATGGTCGGCGTCTTCTACGCCGCGCCCGCGCCGGGCGAACCGCCCTTCGTGACGCCGGGCGATGAAGTGGAAGCCGGGCAGACGGTCTGTATCGTCGAAGCCATGAAGCTGATGAACGAAGTGGCCGCAAAGGTCCACGGAACGATCGTGAGCGTGTTGGTCGATAACGGCGAGCCGGTCGAATACAATCAGCCCCTCTTCGCCGTGCGGCCGGCCGAGTAGGCGCCGCCCATGTTTCGACGCATCCTCATAGCCAACCGCGGCGAGATCGCCGTGCGGATCATTCGCGCCTGCCGCGACTCGGGTATTACGTCCATTGCCGTCTATTCCTCGGCGGATCAGGACTGCCTTCACGCCTCCCTGGCGGACGAGAGCATCTGCATCGGCCCTCCGACGGCGACGGAAAGCTATCTCCACATCCCGAGTATCATCACCGCAGCCGAGATTTGCGATGCCCACGCGATTCATCCGGGTTACGGGTTCCTCTCGGAGAACGCCAAGTTCGCCGCCATGTGCCGCGACTGCAACATCGGGTTCATCGGCCCTTCTCCGGAAGCCATTTCCCTCAGCGGCGACAAGTCCGCCTGCCGCGAAAAGGTCAAGTCCGCCGGCGTACCTGTCGTGCCTGGCAGCGAAGGCCTCGTCAAGGAGCCAGCCGAAGCGCTCGCCATCGCCAAGGAAATCGGATTCCCGGTTCTCGTGAAAGCCTCGGCCGGCGGCGGCGGCAAGGGCATGCGAATCGCCCATAATGACGCCGCGCTTCAGAAGGCCGTCAGTATGGCCACCGTCGAAGCCCAGGCGGCCTTTGGCGACGGTGGCGTGTATCTCGAGAAGTTCCTCGAGAACGCCCGGCACGTTGAGATTCAGGTGCTCGGCGATGAACACGGTAAGATCATTACCCTCGGCGAACGCGAGTGCACGATTCAGCGCCGTCACCAGAAGCTGATCGAGGAAACCCCCTCTCCCCGGCTGACCAGTTCCATGCGCGCCAAAATGTCCAAGGCCGCCTATCGCGCCGCGAAGGCCATGGGCTACTCCAACGCCGGTACGGCCGAATTTCTCGTCGCAGCCGACGGGCAGTTCTACTTCATCGAGTTCAACGCCCGCATTCAAGTGGAGCATCCCGTCACCGAAGAAGTCACCGGGATCGATCTCGTCAAGGAACAGATTCGCATTGCCGCTGGCGAACCGCTGAAAATCTCCACGGTCAAGCCGCTAGGCCACTCCATCGAAGCGCGGGTATACGCCGAGGACCCGGACAACAACTTCGCCCCCTGCCCCGGCACGGTTACCCGCTGCCACATCCCGGGCGGTCCCGGCATCCGCATCGACAGCCACCTGTTCCCGGGCTATACGGTGCCGCGGTATTACGATTCCCTGCTTGCAAAAGTCATCTCGTGGGGCACCGATCGTGAGGAGGCCATCAATCGCCTCGCCGGCGCCCTAAACGAATTCACCACCGTTGGCGTCAAAACCTCGGCAACCCTCTGTGCCAAAATCCTCCAGAGCGATCGGTTCCGTCGCGGGGACCTATCCGCCGACATGGTTGATCAATTCATCGCAAAAACGCGATAGTAGAGGCGTGTCTGCGGGCGCTCCGGTATTGATATTCCCTCTTCCGGGGCGAAAGGGACGGCCCGCGCAAACCCGCCGCAACCGGTTGGGGGTCGGCTAAGGTCCCGGGAAAAGGAAATCCACTCATGCGAATCCTCCAGACAATCATCCAGAAGCTTGCCTGCGTAGCCGTCCTCGCCGGAGGCGCCGCCCTGGCCATCTTTTCCGTAAGCGGGCTGTACCAGACGGTCGTCGTGCAGCTTCCCGGACCGAATCCGATGCTGCGAATCGCCATCGGCGTTGCTGCCGCGGTGCTCGCGGTATTCGCGTTGCTTCCCCTGGGCGGCGGACGGCGCCGATCGCGTGAATTGCGCTTCAATGCCGGGAACGGCCCCGTAACGATTCAGCTCGATCCCCTTGCCAGCTCGCTCAACAAGACCTTTAACAAGGTGCCCGTTGTGAAGAAAGGAACCGTCCGTCTCACACCGACCAAGGCCGCAGACAAGGCAAATGTGCACGCCGATGTCCACCTGCTGAATCCGGCGGACGCGAGCGTGCGCGAAACGTCGATCCAATTGAAAACCTACCTCGACGAACTGGCCCGCAGCGTCATCGGCGCGGAAGAGGTGGGCGAAGTCGCGGTAAACATCGTCAACACGGAAACGGCGGAACAGCCTGCATCCACGCTGAAATCTTCCGCGCCCATCGCGGAAGTCGCCACCCCCGTCGCCCGGACCATCCCGGAGCCCGAACCTATCGTAGAAGAACCCATGGTGGTCGAGGATGAGGCGCCGGTTTCGGAAGACCTCGTCACCTACGAAGAATCCGTGCAGGCCGCCGAGGAAGAGGAACGCTCGCTCACCGGCGAAGCCGAAGATGAGCCGGAACTCCCCGTCGCCTGGGAGACAGAAGAACCTGATACCGAGGATACGGCTATCGTGCTCGAGGAAGGTGAAGAGTCATCTGACGAAGACACCTCGTTCGACGCCCTCGCCATCGAGGAGTCAACGAAGGACGAAGAGGACGACGAGAACCGTCCGGCTTCCGGCGTGTAACAGGTACCGATCTAAATTCAAATCACTATCGGGATCGAAGTGTGTTTCCGATTCCGATTTCGATAGCGATTCGGACCATGGCAGGTTGGAGTACCGTCATCCCGCGAGTTCGCTCACTTCGATTGCCTGAACCTCGGGATAATCGTCCACGGCAAGTTCCATCGCCCAGGGCAAATTGTCCACCCGGCTCTTGTCCACCTGTTCCCGCGCCCAGTCCTGCGGACAATACCGGACCTCACCCGCCATCCCCACCATCGCAAAGAGGTGCGAGGCCAACACCGCCAACCGGTAGTAGGTGCCGGATCGGAATTCCCCGCTCCCCACGAGGTTGTACTTCTTTTCATTTACGTAGCGTGCGCCTTCAGGCAATGGCCACATACCGCTCCTCCGTTCGCACGGGCAACGAAGCCCGTCCCCAATCCCGTCGGCTCCCTGACCGGCAAATCCCAGCTCAAACTACAAGCGCGACGCCGCTCGAACCCGACACACTTCCCAATCACGGCGTCCACTCAGCCCATTAGCGGACGCCAACCTCAGGCACAGGACCTGTCGGTACCCCAATGGAAAGCAATCCTCATACCACGGTTGCCTCGCGCCTAACGTATTGCTACCGCGCGACGCAGGATTGGCACAAGCCGCAAGGCCGCCACATTTGCCGACAAAAATCCGTCGTATCGTCACAAATGCTCATAGGCGCCGCGCTGCCCTGCGGCTTGAACGTCCTTGCCCAAGTCAACGGCCGAGAAGCCCTCTGACCAAATCCCCGATACCTCAGGCCGGAAAGAGATGCCACCGATGGACAACCTTTATGATTTTGATCATTCGAGTTTGTTTCGGATTTCGTGCTTCGAATTTCGAGTTTGGGCTGCTTGGCACCACCATAAGGGCCCTGGACCGGCGACACGCAGGCCCCCGGGCGGTGCTTGAAAAATATGCATGACTTGTGCAATAGTGCGCCCACGCACTAGGCGTAGTTGAATGCGGTGTCAGCAGACGCCGCCCCTTGGAGGACCCGTGATGCCACATTCGCTTTCCCACCATCGATGGCGTCACTATACCCATTCCTGAATCCAATCCCGTTTTGTCCCGTTTGTTGATTCCGTCGCCTCGCGACACCGGTCCGTTTTCCGTGGCCCAAATGCGCGGAGAATTCACCGATAGATCCATTGCCCATGGAGAGGAGTGTCATGGAAGCTGAGAACCCGAAAACCCTGAACGACCTGATCAAGCTCGACGACAAAGGCCTTATCGTGGCCGTCGTGCAACATCATAAGACGGGGCAGATTCTTATGGTCGGCTATATGAATACCGAATCCTTGGAGGTCACCTTGCGCGAACGGCGCGCCTGTTTCTGGTCCCGTTCGCGCCAAAAACTGTGGCGCAAGGGCGAGACTTCCGGCAATGTGCTGAACGTCCTCGAAATCCGGACGGACTGCGATGCCGATGCCCTGCTCCTGAAATGCGACCCCGTGGGCCCGACCTGCCACACCAACGAGACGAGCTGCTTCTACCGCAAGGTGGACTTCGACGGCAGCGTGACGCTCGATGGTGACGGCGTAGCCAAGGACTGATCGGACCGATCGGTCCGATTGATAGACAAAGGAAAACGACCCATGATTCATCCCACGCTGGAAGAGTTCAAACGCATCGCCAAACCGGGTTCCCTGGTGCCCGTCTACCGCGACGTCGTGGCGGACCTGGAGACCCCGGTCACCGCCTATATGAAGATCTCCAAAGACCAACCCTACTCGTTCTTGCTGGAAAGCGTGGAGCGCGCCGACTCTATCGGACGCTACTCCTTTCTCGGAGCGAACCCGTCTATCGTGTTTCGTTCGAAGGGGACGTCGGTCACGGTTATCCGCGACGGCGTGGAAACGACGAGCGAATCGGAACGGCCACTGGACGAACTCCGCGCGCTCATGTCCCAATATACGCCGGTCGGTGTCGAGGGCGTCCCCAAATTCCACGGCGGCGCGGTGGGCTACATGTCCTACGACCAGGTCCGCTTCTTTGAAAAACTGCCGGACAACAACCCCGACACGTTGAATCTGCCCGACCTCTATTTCATGATCACGGATACGATCCTCATCTTCGATCACGTCAACAACCGGCTGAAGATCGTGTCCAACGCCCACGTGCAAGACGATCCCGTGGCCGCGTACAACGAAGCAGTCCGCAAGATTCACGAACTCAACCACACGCTGAAACAACCCCTCGTCGTCACCACGGAACGCATCCACTCCGGCGAACCCAATACCGAGATTCGGTCCAGCTTCACGAAGGACGCTTTCTGCGACGCCGTGAAGAAGGCCAAGGAATACATCTGCGCCGGCGACATCTTCCAGGTGGTCCTGTCGCAACGCTTCGAGCGGGAAGTCTACGCCAGCCCGATCAATCTGTACCGGTCCCTGCGTTGCATCAACCCTTCCCCCTACATGACACTCGTCCGCTACCCCGACTTCACGCTCGTCGGGTCCAGCCCGGAAGTGATGACGCAAGTCACCGGGCGCCGCTGCATGGTGCGCCCCATCGCGGGCACCCGCCCCCGCGGCGAAACCGTGGAGGAAGACGTCGCGCTGGAAAAGGATCTCCTCGCGGACGAAAAGGAAGTCGCCGAACACGTCATGCTGGTTGACCTCGGCCGCAACGACGTCGGCCGCGTCAGCGTGCCCGGCACGGTACACCCCAGCCGCATGATGACCATCGAGCGCTACTCCCACGTCATGCACATCGTCAGCGAAGTGGAAGGCCAACTGAAGCCCGACGCCGACGCCTACGAAGCCCTGCGCGCCACCTTCCCCATGGGCACCGTCAGCGGCGCGCCGAAGATTCGCGCCATGGAAATCATCGACGAGTTGGAACCCCTCCGTCGCGGCCCCTACTCCGGCGGCTGCGGCTACATCAGCTTCAACGGCGACATGGACACCTGCATCATCATCCGCACCATGATCGTCAAGGACCACATCGCCTATGTACAGGCGGGAGCGGGCATCGTCTACGATAGCGTGCCCGAACGGGAGTTCGAAGAAACCGTCAACAAAGCCAAGGCCCTGTTCCGGGCCGTTGAATTCGCCGAGAAAGGGCTGGAATCATGATCGTGCTCATAGACAACTACGACTCATTCACCTACAACCTCGTCCAATACTTCGGCGAAATGGAATCGGATATCCGGGTCTTTCGCAACGACGAGATTACCGTGAATCAGGTTCGAGATTTGAACCCCGATCGCATCATCGTTTCTCCCGGGCCCTGCACTCCCAATGAAGCCGGGATTTCCGTCGAAACCATCAAACGGCTCGGGCCCGAGTTTCCGCTGTTGGGCGTGTGCCTGGGTCACCAAAGCATCGGTCAGGCTTTCGGCGGCGACGTGGTCCGGGCGGACCGAATCATGCATGGCAAAATCAGTTCGATAACCCACAACGGCAACGCCCTGTTCCGAGATGTTCCGTCGCCGTTCGAGGCCACGCGTTACCATTCCCTGGTCATCAAACCGGAGACCTGCCCCGATTGCCTGGATATCATTGCGGAAACCGACCAGAAAGAGATTATGGCGGTGGCCCACAAGGACTATCCCATCTGGGGAGTCCAGTTCCACCCGGAGAGCATTCTGACGAAGGACGGAAAGCTGATCGTGCGTAACTTCATGCAGGCCAAAGCCTAGACATCGCAGGTCGTGCCTCCCCTAGGGGGCGGCGTTGTGGATCGACGGACGGGGTATGTACGGTACTTCGATACGAAGCCTGTAAGCGATTCGAAGTCGGCCACTTAGGTTTGACTTCCCCTTGGCCGTGTGCTAGAGTCGGCTGGTTTTGGAGGGGAGTTTTCAAACCTTAGGAAAGGCTGCGGTCCATGGCCCCAAATAAGAAGCAACTCAAGACGATCGAAGCCCTAAACCGCAACATCCAGATGTGTCAGGAATTCATGAACGACTGGCTGCTGTTCAACCAGATTCTGAGCGCGTATCCAAGCCCGGGGGTAAACAAGGCTCAGCTTGAAAATCAGTTCTTGAAAATCAAGAGCAAACTGGCTCGCGAACACCAAGTTCTCAAGGAAGGCTTGGGGTCCGACTACAAATTCGACTCGAACACCATGAACATCATTTCGGGCGCGACGAATCTCGAAGCCATCTACTCCCAGTCCGAAGTGGCCATCAAGAAGCTTCAGAATGAATGGCACCGTGCGTTCATTTCCATCAATGAAACCCTCGGCGGTCTTGAAGACAAAAAAGCCCGTGCGGAGGCCGGTGAGAAAGTGTATGTCGGTTCCATGCAGCCGGATGTCAAGACCGGCGGCGGGGGCATGTCCAAGGGAACCAAGACCTTCCTCATCATTCTCGTCATCGCGGCGATCGTCGCCGTCGTCATGCTGACGGACAACCCGATCAGTGCGTTGTACCAGGATGCGTTCCAGCAAGTATTCGGCTGATGTTCAGCTCCTTTTTTTGATGAAATGACGAGTGTCCGGTAGTTCCTTCCTTGGCGGGGCGGCGGCAGCTGGTCAGAAATGCAGGCAGGAGTAAAGGGCGTGACGAAACGGGAACTGGTCGTCGATGTTGCCGAGCGGCTCGGCTATACGCAAAACGAAGTTTCCGATGTGGTTCAGGCCACATTGGACGCTATCATCGAACTGCTTTCGGAAGGCAGGCGTCTCGAGATCCGCAACTTCGGCGTATTCGAACTCCGCACGCGGGATTCGCGCATCGGCCGCAATCCCCGAACGGGCGAGGAAGTGCCCATCTCCGCCAAACGTGTCGGTACTTTCAAGCCGGGCAAGGCACTGAAGGAATTGGTGCAGAACCAGACGCCGGGCGCTTCGGTGGGAATTGCACCGGCCGCGGAACCCGCCACGCAGCCCGGAGCCGAGTCGCAAGGCACCGCGTTCTAACCAGCGCAACCGCCGCATCACCACGCTGCGGGCTTGGTTGCACCGTCCACAGGAAACACAGTACGATCATCGTTCGGCTGGGTGTCAGCCCACTTTCTAAACCTGAATCAACACAGACCGCTTGAATTATGAAAACGAAGGCCGAACGGGACCCCGAAGCGCGCATGACATTCACCGAGCATCTCGGTGAGTTGCGCACCCGCATCATTCGCATCGGGATTGCGTTCATCATCGGCTTCGCCCTCTGCTACATCTTCTCGAACCAACTCTTTGAAATCCTCAAACGGCCCCTCGATCAGGAGTCGTTGGACCTCTCCTGGATCACGTTCGGCCGACAGGCCGAGGAACCTCAAGACACGGGATCGGAAGCGAACGGGGGCGCGGCTGCCGAAGACGCTGGACCCCAGGAGGGCTCACTGAATGACAGCGTCGAGTGGCTCCAGAAAAACCCCCTCGAGTGGTTTCTCCTGTCCCTGAAGCTATCTGCCTACGGCGGCCTGATCATCATGCTGCCGTACATTCTCTTCCAGATCTGCGGGTTCATCTTTCCTGGATTGAAACCGGGAGAGAAGCGAATCGTGCTCATGATGCTGATCGGGTGCGGTGCGCTTTCCATCGTCGGCTTGTTGATCGCCTATTTCGGCGTGTTCCCATTGGTGCTGCCGTACATTCTCCAATGGACGCCCGAAGGCGTTACCACCATGCTCAGCATCACGGAGACCATGTCCATCGTTCTCTTGGGGCTGCTCGGGTTCGCCGTGGTATTCCAGTTTCCCATGGTCGTGCTGATCCTGGTTTACATGGATCTCCTGACCCCAGCGGCACTTAAGCAATACCGGAAACAGGCCATCGTCGGTCTGGCCGTGCTTTCGGCGGTGTTGACGCCGCCGGATCCGATCAGCATGACCTTCATGATGCTGCCACTCGTGTTATTGTATGAAGCGAGCATCTGGACGTCCTACATCGTGGTGCGACGCAAGAAGAAAGCGGCGGAGGCAGACACCGGCGCATAACCGCCTCCCCACAACCAAACCGGCTGCCGGGTCGCCCGGCGCCCACCTGGATTACGACAATGTTTGGCTCCATAGGTTTTACCGAGATCCTGGTCATCGCCGCGGTCGCGCTCGTGATCCTCGGCCCGGACAAGTTCCCCGGGCATGCCAAGATCGCCATGCGTTTCATTCGCGACATCAGAGGCTATTGGGACGAGGCCAAGCGCGACCTCGCCCAGGAACTCAAACCCGTCAAGAAAGAAATTAAGGAACTCGAGAAGTACAAGCCCGAAGACTATCTCGACACCATGATTACCGATACCGTCCAGGACACCAGCTACGATGGCCAGGGCTATCCCTATTCGTCCAGCGGCAAGACCACCGAGACGAAACCCGCCGAGCAATCCACGACGGAAGCCGGCGCGTCTGATGACGCCGATGCCGGAACGGAATCGGAGTCGCCGACCGATTCCCCCGCTTCCAGCCCGGAAGGCACCCAACCCTACCAACCCGAGTCCGACTACGACGAGTCCCAACGCTTCCCCGATTGAGGAAAAATGGGGACAGTTACCTTTTTCCTTCTCCACGCCCGAGTGAGTTACTCAACGATCAAAATGGAAAAAGGTAACTGTCGCCATTTTTCCGCCCCCCGTCTCATCCCGTCCCCATTTTTCAGTCCACGCACCGAAGTTGACGCGCCCCGCCATCCCTCTTATAGTCAAAGGAACCGTTTTCGCGTCGCGGAAGCTGCGGGACTGCGCCGTTGCGCATGAGCCAAATGTCCGCGGGAACTGAAGGAGTGAAGCCATGGGTCTCTTTGACAAGCTCCGCGGAGAATTGATCGACATCATCGAGTGGACCGATCCCACGAACGACACCATGGTCCACCGCTTCGATCGGTACAACAACGAAATCAAGTACGGCGCGAAACTCGTCGTGCGCGAATCCCAGGTCGCGGTGTTCATCAACGAAGGCAAGCTCGCCGACGTCTTCGAGCCCGGCACCTACACGCTGGAAACGCGGAACCTGCCGATTCTGTCTACCCTCCTCGGGTGGCCCCATGGCTTCGAAAGCCCCTTCAAGGCCGAGGTCTATTTCGTCAGCACCCGCCAGTTCACGGATCTCAAGTGGGGCACGAAGAATCCCATCATGCTCCGCGATCCCGAATTCGGGCCCGTGCGCCTTCGGGCTTTCGGCACCTACTGCGTTCGCGTCATGTTCGCGCCGACTTTCATCAAGGAGATCGTCGGCACCGACGGCCTCTTCACGACGGATGAAATCACCGATCAATTGCGAAATCTCATCGTCGCCCGCTTCGCCGACATTCTTGGCGAAAGCAAGATCCCCGTGCTCGACCTTGCCGCGAATTACGACGAACTCGGCAAGTTCATCAGTGAAAAAATCTTCGACGATTTCGACTCCTACGGACTGCAAATCACCAAACTCCTGGTCGAGAACATCTCGCTCCCGCCGGAGGTGGAAGCGGCCCTCGACAAGCGAACCAGCATGGGCGTCATCGGCAATCTCCAGGCCTACACGCAGTACCAGACCGCCAACGCCTTGGAGAAGGCGGCTGAGAATCCGGGCGGCACGGCTTCCGGAGGTATGGGCCTCGGCATGGGCTTCGCCATGGCCGGACAAATGGGCCAGGCGGCCGCCAGCGCGTCCCAAGCCCCCCCGCCGGTACCGCAAACGGCGAGCTACTATGTCGCTGTTGACGGCCAGCAAACGGGCCCCTTCGACGCCATGACCTTGAAACAGCAGATCCAAAGCGGCCGGCTCACGCCCCAGTCCCTCGTCTGGACTGAAGGCATGGCCCAATGGACCGCCGCCAACGACGTGCCCGACGTAGCCAAACTCTTCGGCGCCACGCCGCCGCCCGTGCCCCCGCAGTAACGAGGATCGGCGAGTTGGTGCATGAGGAGTCATATATATCCGCGAAAAAAGGGGTTGCAGTCTCGTGACTTCAGTCGATTCACACTGCGGCCGCGGAGCCGCACCAAGAACATCCCCCTCGATCCCCCTTCAAAGGGGGAATAAATCCCGCCCTCATCGCGGCGCGGGTGGGCATACCGAAATACTCGGACCGAAGCAGATTACCGTGTCCAACCCCTTTACTGACGTTCGCGCAACTCCCCCTTTGAAGGGGGATCAAGGAGGATGTCGTGTTCGCCGCCTACTGTGCGGCACGCAAGTGTTGACTGGCGATCGCAGAATCGGCCGAGCGACTTCATACCAACCTACGATTGAGCTTCGCGCAACTCCCCCTTTGAAGGGGGATCAAGGGGGATGTTCTTCCGGAGTCGCGTTTCTTTGGGGCCGCTCATGACGCAGACCATGTTCCCCTGTGCGCAGTGCGGCGCCAATCTCCAGTTTCAGCCAGGCGCCAACGCCCAGATTTGCCCCTATTGTGGACACGAAAACCCCATCGAGGTCGAGTTCGCCCACGCCGAGGAAATGGATTACGAGGCCTTCCTCCGCAACGCCATCGGCCGCGAAGAGATCGTGGAAACCATCACGATCAAATGCGAATCCTGCGGCGCGGAATCGTCGAAGCAGGAAAACGTCACCTCCGGGCAATGCCCCTTTTGCGGCGCGAACATCGTCGCCACGGGGAGTTCCACCAAGCTCCTGAAGCCGAAATCACTGCTCCCCTTCCACGTCACGACGCAGCAAGCGCGCGATCTGTTCAAGAAGTGGATTCGAAGTCTCTGGTTCGCGCCGAACGCCCTCAAAAAACTCGCGCGACAGGACAGCCCCATCAACGGCATGTACACGCCGTACTGGACCTACGACTCGTTTGTCACTACTCATTACCGGGGCCAGCGCGGCGACGACTACTGGACCACGGAAACCTACACGACCACGGTCAACGGCCGGCGGCAAACACAAACCCGGCAGGTGCGCCGTACCCGCTGGCGCTCCGTGAGCGGCACGGTGCAGAACAGCTTTGACGACGTGCTGGTCGTCGCGAGCCACTCGTTGCCGCGCCAATACGCGGAGAAACTGGAACCCTGGGACTTGCAGAATCTCGTTCCCTACAAGGACGAGTTCCTGAGCGGGTTCCGCGCGGAGAGTTACCAGGTGGATTTACCCGAAGGCTTTGTGCGCGCCAAACAGCTCATGGAACCCACGATCCACGCCACCATCCGCCAGGACATCGGCGGCGACCACCAGCGCATCAGCTCGACCCAGAGCCGCTACGACAACATCACCTTCAAACACATCCTCCTGCCCGTCTGGATTAGCGCCTATCGCTATCGCGGCAAAGTTTACCGTTTCCTCGTCAACGCCCGCACCGGCGAGGTGCAAGGCGAACGCCCCTGGAGTTGGGTCAAGATCGCGCTGGCCATCATCGTGGCCACGCCGATCGTCATCGGAATCATCTACGCGCTCATGCACCTCGAAGGTGGCTGAATCATCGAACACAGGATTCTCGGCAATGAACACCGCAACACACGCCTACACCGGCACCGCCCACCAACTCCGCTCGTACATCGCCCCTGCATGTCCGGCGACACGGACGCCGTGCGATGGCACGGAATCGAGCTTGCGCATTGAGTTCGGGTTTACCCCGCGCTGGTATCGCGAATCTTGCCACATTGACTTCTCGGAACCCTGGCACCTCGACCCCCTGGCCCGCCACAAGACTGTCGTACGCATGCGCAGGGAACTGAACCGGCGTTTCCCGGCGCTCCAACTGGGCGGCCCCGACCCGGACGCGACGACGGCCACTATCGACGGCGTCCACGGCGCTCTGACGGTCGCGATGGTCTTCGGAATCGGCGCGGACTACTATCCCGACAACTGGCCCGCGGCGCAGCACAATTATCTGAGTGTGGATGCCATCGCGGCGCTCTCCCCGCCAGATCTGACCAAGGCTCCCGTGATGGCGCAAATCCTCGAACAGATGGACGTCATTGAACGGGAGTTCGGCCGCATCGAAGGCTATCTCAATTGGCAAGGCGTACTGAACAACGCGTTCCGCATCCGCGGCCCGGAGATCTTCTCGGACCTCATGACGGACCCGGACCTCGCCAGCCACCTCTTCGAGGTCATCACAAGCACCATGATTGCCGGCATGCGCCTCATTTACGAACGCCAGGCGCGTGCCGGTGTCATCGTCCGCCACGCAACCCTGAGCAATTGCGTGGTCAACATGGTGTCGCCCGACCTCTATCGCGAACACATTTTCCCTTGGGACGAAGCCATCTCACAAGCCTTCGATCACTTCGGCATCCACAACTGCGCATGGAACGTGGATCCCTATATCGAGGATTACGCGCGCATCGAGAAACTGGGATACGTGGACATGGGCATCATGTCCGATTTGGCGAGGGCAAAGCGCCTCTGCCCCAACGCGCGCCGCGCGGTCATGTACACACCGACCGATCTCGTGAACAAGCCGGTCGACGAACTGCGCGCCGACCTCGCGCGAATCTACAAAGAACTCGGCCCCTGCGACGTGGTCATGGCCGACATCGACGCCGGCACCCCCGACGAACGCGTCCTCGAATTCGCGAAGATAGCCGAAGAAGTGCAGTCTTCCGTCCTATAAGTCCCATACGTCCTGTAGGTCCTATCAAGAATAGAAAGCGAACCTCGCCCCCATGAAGAAAGCTATCCTCTGGGACAACGATGGCGTCCTGGTCGACACCGAGCACCTCTACTTCCAGGCGACGCGCGAAGTCCTCGCGCCCGTCGGCGTGGACCTGACCGAAGACCTCTACCGCGAACTGCTCCTCGTACAGGCCAAAGGCGCCTGGCATCTCGCCGCGGAACGAGGCGTATCCGGGGATGAGATCGCCGCGCTGAAGCAGGCCCGCAATGCCCGCTATGCCGAGTTGCTGGAAACCGAGCCCATCCTGCTCCCGGAATCCTACGAGACCTTGCGCGCGCTCCACGGCCGCTTTCGCATGGGGATCGTGACCAGTTCCCGCCGGGATCATTTCGATATCATCCACCGCCGCACCGGCATGCTCGATTTGGTTGAATTCACCGTCGCCAGCGGCGACTATACACGCTCGAAACCGGATCCGGAACCGTACCTCGTGGCCCTGGAACGGCTGGGACTTCCCGCGGCGGACTGTGTCGTTGTAGAGGATTCCCTCCGGGGCCTCACGGCGGCACGGGCGGCGGGCATTGACTGCTACGTCGTGCCGACGCCCCTGACGCGCGATAGCGACTTTGTCGGCGCGGTAAAAGTTCTGAGCCGGGTTCCAGAGATCATCGGCGAACTGACCGCGTGAGAGCGCGGCACGAGCAAACACGGAAGGATTGCACACGTGACTGACCAGAAACCCATCCTCGGGGTCATTGGCGGCAGCGGCGTATACGACATCGCCGAATTGGAGAACAAGCGCTGGCAACGTGTTGAATCGCCCTTCGGCGAGCCTTCGGATGAACTTCTCTTCGGCGAATATGAAGGGGAAACGTTAGTCTTCTTGCCCCGCCACGGACGCGGCCACAAGATTCCGCCAACCGAGATCAACTTCCGCGCGAACATCGACGCCATGAAACGCGTGGGCGTCACGCAGATCCTTTCCGTCAGCGCAGTCGGCTCTCTTAAGGAAAACCTCCACCCCGGCGACTTTGTCATCGTGGATCAGTTTATCGATCGCACCTTCGCGCGGAACAAGAGTTTCTTCGGCACGGGCATGGTCGCCCACGTCTCCATGGCCCATCCCGTTTGTTCCCATCTCGGCGACTGTGTCGAGGCAGCCGCGAAGGATTTGCCCGTGAAGACGGAGCGCGGCGGCACCTATCTCGTCATGGAAGGTCCCCAATTCTCCTCCATGGCCGAATCGCATTTGTACCGCCAGTGGAATTGTGACGTCATCGGCATGACCAACATGCCCGAAGCCAAGCTGGCCCGCGAAGCGGAAATCTGCTACGCCACGGTCGCCATGGTCACGGACTACGACTGCTGGCATCCCGATCACGACCACGTCACGGTCGAGCAGATCATTGGCGTCCTGCGGTCGAACGCGGACCATGCGCGCGCGCTGATCAAGGCGCTCGTCGCGGAATTGAAACGGACGCGGAAGACTTGCGGGCAGGGCTGCCAGACGGCGCTCGAATACGCGCTGATCACCGCCCCGGACGCCCGCGATCCCGAAGTCTTGCGGCGACTGGACGCCGTGGCGGGCCGCATGATAAACAAGTAGTCACGTGCCACCGTGGGGGTGGCGGCAAGGTTGGAATGGCAGAACGATGTGCGCGGCAAACCCTAAAGATTCGTGTATCTTCTGCGCCATACTCCGGGGCGAAGCGCCCGCGACGATGGTCTACCAGGACGAGCATGTCGCCGCGTTCATGGATATCCGCCCCGTCAATCCCGGCCATGTCCTCGTCATCCCCCGGGTGCATGCGCCCCACCTCGCGGACCTTCCGCCGGGTATCGGCGGTCAACTATTTGAAACCGGCATGCGCGCGGCCGCCGCGCTTCGCCGCAGCGGGGTTCGTGCCGAAGGCATCAACCTCTTTCTGGCCGACGGCGAAGCCGCCATGCAGGAAGTGTTTCACGCGCATTTGCACGTCATTCCGCGCTACGCGGAAGATGGTTTCGGACTCGTCTTTGCGGAACACTACTACCAGGAAACGCCGCGCGCGGATCTCGAAGCCGCCTGCCAACGAATCGTCGCAGTTTGGGAATAGTATGAGAATCCCACGTATGGCGCCCCTGGCGATCGTGTGTATTGGCGTGGTCGCCGCGCTCGCGGATTCATCGGCCCCGCCGGTCGCCGCGTTCGAGCCGGACTCCCCGTTCCATGCGTTCCTCTCGAACGGAATCGCGAATCCGACGCCGGCGGCCGATCCGGCGCTTGGTAACTACGTGGGTATTGTCGATCGCGGGGACGACGCGCTCCTCTTGCGCATCCATCTCATCAGGGCCGCCCGCCACAGTATCGATATTCAAACCTACATCTGGACCAACGACGAATGCGCGCGGATCGTCCTGTACGAACTGCTTCAGGCCGCCCAACGCGGCGTCAAGGTCCGCATCCTCGTCGACCACATGGGCGCCCACAAGGATCCGGGGCAACTCGCCTTCATCACCAGTCTGCATCCGAACATTTCGATCAAACTTTACCGGCCCGTCGGCGGCCTCGGGAATCCGCATCTGCCGCACATTCTCGTGGACCTCCTCATTCCGTCCGGCAGTAATCAACGAATGCACATCAAGACGTTTATTGTCGACGGCACCCTGGGCATTACGGGCGGGCGCAATATCGGAAACAACTACTTCAACTATTCCCTCGGCTACAACTTCAAAGACCGCGACGCGTATGTCCTCGGCCCCGCAACCGGCGGCATGAAAGACTCGTTCGACGCGTATTGGAATGCGCCCCAGGCCGTGCCCACGCGGGATTTGCGCGACATCGCCAAACACATCGGAAACGGCATCGATCGTGAGATTCCCGGCCACGATCGGATCTACTTCAACGAGCATTTCCGCGCGTTCGACGATCGGGCCAACGATCCCGGCGAGATCCGGCGCGTCTTTATCGATACGATGCGCCCCGTCGACCGCGTCACTTACGTGGCCGATGCGCCGGGACGGAAGAACCGCCGGCTCTACTGCAACCGCTGGAACAACGGCGTCGTGACAAACGCGATGATGGACCTCTTTTCCGGCGCGAACTCGTCGGTATTGATCCAGAGTCCCTACGTCATCGTTAACCGGCGCCTGGCCAACTTCTTCCAGGATCTCGATGACGAGAATCCCGACCTGCGAATCCGCATCTCGACAAACAGTTACGGCGCAGCCGATCACCTGATTACCTACGCCACGAACTACCGTCTGCGTCCGCGCGTCGTATTGAACCACGGCATGGAAGTCTTCGAGTACAAGCCCTACCCGCAGGACCTCTTCGAGTTTCTGCCGAACGCCGCCGATCTCGCGGCCCGCGCCAAAGCCGAAGGAATCGACCGCCAACCCTATCTCAGCATTCACGCCAAAACCTTCGTCTTTGACAGCGACACGGTATTCGTCGGCACCTTCAACCTCGACCCCCGGTCCTTCTACCTCAACAGCGAAGGCGGACTCATCATCCAGGACGACGGCGTTGCCTCTGCCGTGCGCGAAAGCATCCTGCGGGACATGTCGCCCGACAACAGTTGGACCATCGCCAGGAACGAGTTGCCGCTCTTTCCCATCAACCGCACCTTCGAGCGCCTCGCCGCCCGCGCGCCCATCGACTTCTGGCCCATCCGCACCACCAGCGGGTTCGAACTGCGTCCTGGTTTCGAGCCCATCTCATCGGAGGATCCGGACTTCTACGAACACTACCGCGATCTCGGTAACTTCCCCGGCGGCGAAGGGCCCTCCCGCGCAAAGTTCATCGTGCGTTTCCTGAAAGTCTTCGGCAAACCCACCACGCCGTTTCTCTGATCGCTTTCCACGGCCCTCTACCACGGTCGGCGTCTCACGCTCTCTTCGTCCGTGTCTGTCCGTGCAGGTCCGTGTTCTCCCAGCCCAACCAACCCGACACCCATCCCAACCAGCCCGATACCCCACACAACCCCCGCTTGTCCCTACTCAACACACCATTGATCGCGGCAATTTTCCGTGAAATATGCATTGAAATCGGTGTGTTCAAAGAACAAAATGCCGCATGTTTTTGTGGTAAACTGCTGTCGTCCACGCGACGCAACGTGCGTTCGCGCAGCGTAAACAACCCCGGCAATTCAGGTAGGTATGAATTTCATCAACACACTTCGCGAGCAGGTCATCGTCATCGACGGCGCCATGGGAACCCAGGTCCAGAATCTCGATCTCCACGACGCCGATTACGGCGGCGTCGAGTTTAAGATGCTTCCGGACATCCTGGTATTCTCCCATCCCAACGCGGTGCGCGACATTCATCTGAGCTATTACCGCGCCGGCGCACACGCGGTCGAAACGAACACTTTCGGGTCCACCCCTTTTCGCATGGCCGAGTACGACTTCAGCCGGCTGGACCTCTCGAACTTCGCCCCGATTCCCTACGACATCGATCTGCGCAAGCTCGGGTACGACGACTTCGCCTACTACACGAGCCGCCGAGCGGCAGAGATCGCCTGCGAGGCGCGTGACGTCTACGCGAAAGAGGACGGCTACGACGGGCGTCCGCTCTTCGTCCTCGGCTCCATCGGCCCGTCGAACCGCGTGTTATCCAGCACGGACGCCAACCTGGCCCTGTCGACCTTCGACGAGATGATCGACAACTTTTACCACCAGGTGCGAGGCCTTCTCGAAGGCGGCGTGGACGTACTGCTGTACGAGACGCAACAGGACATCCTGGAACTCAAGGCTGCCGTGTTCGGCGGCCACAAGGCCATGGCGGAGGCGGGCCGCAAGGTCCCCATCATGGCGCAGGTCACCGTGGACCAGTTCTCAAAGATGCAGATTTTCAACACGGATATTCACGCCGCGCTGGTCACCATGCAGGGTATCGGCATCGACACCTTCGGTATCAATTGCAGCATCGGCCCCGATCTCATGGGGAAAACGGTCGAGAAGCTCTCGCGCTATTCGCCCCTGCCGATTTCCATTATTCCAAACGCCGGCCTGCCCACCTCGGAGAACGGCCGCACGGTCTTCAAGCTGAAACCCGAGAAGCTTGCTGAATACCTGCACACCTTCGTGACGGAATACGGTGTGAACATCGTCGGGGGCTGTTGCGGCACCACGCCGGAGCACATCGCCGCCGTCGCCGAGCGCATGCGCGGCCTCAAGCCGAAGCCGCGCAAGGCGGAGCCGGGCCTCTACATCTCCGGCCCCCAGGAGGCCGTGCTTCTCGACAGCAGCGAAACCCTCATCATGGTGGGCGAGCGCCTCAACGTGCGCGGCTCGAAAAAGGTCCGCGACGCCGTGGAGAGCGACGGCCAGATCGATCAAGCCGCCCTCGAGGAAGTCGTCGAGGAACAGGTGCGCGGCCTGGGCGTCAAAGTCATCGACGTGTGCATGGACTCCAACGTCGTCGACACCACGGAAACCCTGAAGAAGGTCGTCCACAAACAGACCACCGATTTTTCGGGCGCCATGTGCCTCGACTCCTTCGCGGTGGACGCGTTGGAAGAAGCCATCAAGGTCTATCCCGGACGCCCCATCATCAATTCCATGTCCATGGAAGACGTGGAACCCGGTGTCACCAAAGTCGACGCGGTGTGCCGCGCCACGAAGGGCCATTGGCCCATGTATGTCGGCCTTGCCGCCGGGCCTAACGGTCCAGGCGCCACGCGTGAAGAGAAGGCCGATCTCGCGCGCCAGATCGTGGAGAATGCCGCGAAGCATGGCGTCACACCCGGCCAGATCCTCATCGACATGAACGTGTTCCCTATCGGCTCAGAATCGGAAGAAGGCATGAACTTCGCCGTCGAATCGTTAGAGGCCATTCCTCTAATCAAGGCGATTCATCCGGACTTGCGCACCATCTGCGGCGTGGGCAACCTGACCAACGGCCTCGCCAAGAAACCCTACATGCGCAAGGTGCTCACGTCCGTCTGGCTCGACGAAGCACGAAAACGAGGCCTCGACGCCGCCATCATCAACCCCAACCATTACGTTTTCGTGAAAGACCTTGATCCCAAGGATTACGAACTGGGAATCAAGGTCGTCCTTGAACGCGACATGGAAGCCTTCGAACAATTGGAGGACATTTCCGACCAGAAGAAGGGACTCGAAGTCGTGCGCCGCACGAGCTACGAAGACCTGCCCATCGAGGAAGCCATCTGCGAGAAGATCAAGGACGGCTTCAAAGAGCGGGAGCACGGGGACATCGAGGTCGATGGGAACCACTACAAGTACGCCGACCGCATCGTGCTTCAGGTGGCGGAAATCATCAAAACTCACGAGCCCCTGGCCTTCATCAACACCCATCTCATGCGCGCGATGAACGAACTGGGCGATGGCTTCGCCCGCGGCGAAGTGTCCCTGCCGCACCTGCTCAAGTCGGCCGACGTAATGAAGCAAGTCATGGGCTTTCTCGAAGAGTACATGCGGATATCCGCCGGCATCGACGTGCACACGAAAATCGAATACAAAGGCACCATCGTGCTTGGCACGGTTTACCAGGACGTCCACAGCATCGGCAAAGACCTCGCCAAGACGCTCTTCGAGAACTACGGCTACCGGGTCATCGACCTCGGCGTCATGACGCCCCTACAGAGCTACCTCGATGCCGCAAAGGAACATAAGGCCGACGCCATCGGCATGTCGGCACTGCTCGTCCAGACGTCGAACCACATGATCACCGTTTCCAAAATGATGCGCGAGCAAGGTCTGGAAAAACTCCCCGTATTGATCGGCGGCGCGCCGGTGAACGACCGCCACGCGGCCTACGTCGCCATGGCGGGTGAGACTGACGAGTCTCTCATGCGATCGAACGTGTTTTATTGTCCCACCGCCATGGATGGCGTTAACATCATGAACACGCTCAAGTCCGGTAACGGCGTGCAGGGCTACCTTGAGATCAACCTGAAAAAACTCCACAAGAACTACGAGCGCGCCGAAAAGCGAGCCCAGGAAGAGGAAGAGCTGCTGCGCACGCTGCCGCGCCGCGCCGTCGATCTCTCCAAGCATAGCGTGCCGGAAGATCCCTATTTCGCCTATGAAACCCAGTCCGTCGATCTGCGGGACTTTAAGGACCGAATCGATCGTAAAACGCTCTTCGCGCTGAACTGGAAGTTCGGCGGCACCGCCTCCCGCGAGCGTCAAGGAGAGAGCGCGGAAAAGCTGAACGCCCTCCTCGACGAATGGGTCGATCGCGCCGCGTCGGAACAATGGGTCCGGCCCTTGGGTATTTGCGGCGTCTTCCCATGCCAGTCCGACGGCGATGAAGTCGTCGTCTACGACCCTGACGATCTCCGCACCGAAATCGGCCGCCTTGGCTTCACGCTGGTGATTGGCGGCGAACGCAAGGACACGATCTGCGCGTCCCAATACTTCTACCCCAAGGACTCCGGCAAACTGGACGCCATCGGATTGCAGATCTCCACGAGCGGTCCCCAGGTCGACGCCCAGCTCAAACGGTTTCGCGAAGCGGGCGACTCCGAGTCCTCGCTTTACTTGCAGGGATTGTCCGATCGCATCGCGGAAGACATGGCCGACTACGTCCACGGGGTGCTGCGCGAACGCCTCCGCTTTGATGAAAAACGCGGCGTCCGCTGGTCGCCCGGATATCCGGCCATGACGGAAACCAGGTATAATCAGACGATTCTCGATTTGCTCCACGCCACGGAATTGCTCGGCGTGAAGATTACGGAAGCAGGGGAGTTCTCTCCCACGGGCACGACGGCCGCCGTCGTCTGTTTCCATCCCGACGCGCGTTACACGTAAGACGAGGCGTTTCGGCCCCTGCGCAACGAGAGAGGTTTGCCATGAAGAAGCGGCAACTGCCGTATCAGACGGTCATCCTTGTCTGCGGCGGCGACAAGTGCAGCGACCGGAAATCGAAGAAGCTCTTCAACCGGCTCGAAGACGAACTCGACAAGCGCAAACTCGGCGATTCCATTCACGTCGTACGCACGGAGTGCATGGGCAAATGCGACGACGGCCCCAACGTGGTGATCAGCCCCGGCGCAACATGGGTCTGCGGCGCCAAACCCAAGGATGCGAAGAAGATCTTGGACGAACTCCTCGACAGCGGCGTCGCATCCGATCCTTCGGAGTTATGAGAAGGCATTGATCAAGTACGACCCCTGCCCAATGCAACATCGAAATCGGGATCGGTATCGCTATCGGGATCGAGTGCACTTCGTGCTTCCATTCCGATCCCGATCCCGATAGCGATAGCGATTTCGAGAATGGCGTGTTAAGAACTACGTTCCGCGCCGCCAAGACTGACGTTCCGTACTACCCATAGCAATTAAGGAGACGTGCGTGGCACTTCGCATGATCGAACTGGCCATCTCCAAGGACGCCGCGGGCGAACTCGATGGCGTGATTGACGAGATCGAACCCCTGGGCGTATTGCGCGGCGCCCTTGATGACGATCTCATGCTTGTGCGCGTGCTGGTCAGCAGCGAACGGTCGGAGTCCGTCATCGATGCGCTCGAATCCCGGTTCCACGAGAATGCGGCGTTTCGTCTGCTAATCTTCGAAGTGGCCGCAACGGTACCCACGCCCGACGTCGACGAGCGGGAAAACGACCGCAAGAAAAAGGACAAACGTGATTCCGGCGACGAAGAGCCCGAGCGGGTCGCCGTGGCGGAGTTGGTCGAAGATCTGTCATCCGGGGCCAAGGTCAATCGCGCCTACATCTTGATGGTGCTCCTGTCTGCTGTCGTCGCGGCCGTCGGCCTGATGCGCGACAACGTGGCCGTGATCATCGGCGCCATGGTCATCGCGCCCCTTCTGGCACCGAACATGACGCTGGCCCTCGCCACGACCCTCGGCGACTTGAAGCTGGCCCGGAGCGCCTTATTCGTCAACATAGTCGGATTCATGCTCGCGCTTCTCGTCGCGACCCTCGCTGGCATGCTCGTCCCCTTCGACCCGACGGTTCGAGAGATTGCGACCCGCACCGATACCTCGTTCAGCGATATCGCCGTCGCACTGGCCGCGGGCGTCGCGGGCGTGCTCGCGTTTACGACAGGGGTCTCGGCAACGCTGGTTGGGGTCATGGTTGCTGTCGCACTATTGCCGCCGCTGGTCGCCGCGGGATTGCTCCTCGGCTCCGGCGACTGGTTTCTCGCCTCGAAAGCGCTCCTGCTCGTCGCCACCAACGTGATCTGCATCAACCTCGCCGCCGTGGGCGCGTTTCTGTTTCAGCACGTCCGCCCCCGCTATTGGTGGGAGGCCGAGCGGGCAAGAAAGATGGTTTTGCTGGCAAGTGTGGTGTGGGTCCTGATGCTCGCGGCGCTGGTTGGCCTGATCGTGCTCGCACAACAGGAGTGAACTTTGATACCGTCAGGGAAAGAACCCGTGAGCCATATCGAAAGGACAGCACACCGTGATCGACCGCCGCAGCACCATTTCCGTCGCCACCGCAATTCTGTTTTGTGTCTTCTCCTACGCACAGGACAATGACACCGCTCTCGCGCCGCCTCTCGTCATCGTCAATCCCGGCCCCGAGTACGGTGGCGATACGCGCCCCTTTCAGGGCATCCCCGGGATCGAGCGAGCCGCAAACGGCCGGCTCTGGGCCACCTGGTACGGCGGCGGCCCGACGGAAGGCCCGGAGAACTATTGCATGCTGGCCACCAGCGGCGACGACGGCGAAACGTGGTCGGACGTGGTGTTGGTGGTCGATGTGCCCGGCCCGGTGCGCACCTTCGATCCCTGCCTCTGGCATGACCCGGACGGCACGCTCTGGTTCTTCTGGGCGCAGGGCTATACCCATTGGGACGGCCGCGCGGGCGTCTGGGCGATCACCACGCAGAACTCCGGCGATGCCGAACCCGCCTGGTCGGAACCCCGCCGCATCTGCGACGGCATCATGATGAACAAGCCCACGGTTCTCAGCACTGGCGATTGGCTTTTGCCCGTGTCCATCTGGGCCTCACAACCGAACGTGGCCGATCCCGCCCACGCTCATCCCATCGACTCGACCACGGGTTCGCACGTCTACGCGTCGACCGATCGCGGCGAAACCTGGGCCCTGCGCGGCACCTCGGACGTGCCGGAGCGCAGTTGCGATGAACATATGTTGGTGGAAAAGAAAGACGGCACGCTGTGGAAACTCGTGCGCACGCGGTACGGCGTCGGCGAAGCCATCTCGACGGACGCGGGCGCCACCTGGGACGTCAAAGGCCCGTCGGCGTCTGTGCCCCACATTCCCCACGCGCGCTTCTTCATCCGCCGCTTGAACTCCGGCAAACTGCTCCTCGTGCGCCACAACTCGCCGGAGTTGAAGAAGCGCACGCACCTTACCGCCTACCTCTCCGAAGACGACGGGCAAACCTGGACCGGCGGACTCGTGCTCGACGCGCGCGATTGTTCCTATCCCGACGGCGTCCAGGCGCCCGGCGGCAGTATCTACATCATCTACGATCACGAGCGCAAAGGCGCAAAACAGATCCTGATGGCCGTGTTCACAGAGGAGGATGTTCTGGCCGGCGAACCCGTCAGCGACACCGCCCGCATGCGGATCGTGGTGAACCAGGCGTCGGGGTAAGAACGCTATTCGTGCCTTCGACTCAAGACCTGTCAGGGGCGACAGCCGATCGCGCAGCCCCGCAGGGGCGGCGGATGGTAGCCCAGGGTGGAGCGAAGCGGAGCCCTGGGTCAGGGGGTTCCTGATTTGAATAGCCCCCGAAAGGGGGCGATAGAAGTGTTGTGCGAGTTCACAAAAAACCTTCAGGGGGATAGGATGTTTGTTCATTCCAATCTTTTGAGTCGATTGGGCGCCGTTTGCCTGGCGTGCTGCTGCGCGCTCACTGGTTACGCGGTCGCCCAATCTGCCGAGACATGGCGCATCGTCACCGGCCCGGAACACGCCACCGAAGAAGCCACCCGCGTCGCCGTCGACGATCTTACGACCGCCTTTGCAGATCACGGACTGATGCTTTCCACTGCCGAAACCGGCAACACCATCCTTGTCGGAAGCGCGGCGCGCGACGCGGCCCCCATCGACACTCCCGGCGATCCCGAGGGATACGCCTTCAAGACCATCGACCACGACGGTGCTCGCACCGTTCTCGTCAGCGGCGGTTCCGTTATTGGCGAAGTCTATGGCCTCTACTGGCTAATCGACCGCCTGCGCGTGTACGGCGCCGTTCCCGAGATCAACACGGTTCGCGTTCCGGCCATGAAAATTCGCTTCGGCGCGGCGTGGGGACGTCACGGCGGTGGTGGAAATTCGAAAGACGAAATGCGCGCCGCCCTGCGCCAGACGGTCAACTGGGTTTCCGGGCCCGCGGTGCTCGATCTTGTCCCCTGGAACGCCGAATCGGAAGCCACGGCGAATGCCGCCAACCGCGAGCAGGCCCGCGATCTGATCGACTACGCCCACTCGCTCCACATGAAGTACTTCAGCTTCGCCAACGAGTTCACCTACCACCCCTCGCTCATCGACGACACCGGCGCCACGTTGTCGCCCTGCGATCCAAAATTCTGGAACGCCGTGCAGGAAAAATTCCGCATGCTATTCACTGCCCTCCCCGAACTGGACGGCATCGAACTGTGCAACGACGACATCTCCGGCTTCTGGGACGACTACCGCGCCTACGACCTCATGCACGAAACACCTGCATGCGACTGGTCCTACGAAAAGCGCTTCCGCACTTTCGTGCAGAAAGTCCATGAGGTTGTCGCCGATGAATTCGACAAGGACTATTTCCACTTCACATGGAGCCTCACGCCCCACGAAGTGCACACGCAACCCGCCGTGTTCCGCGAGATCTTTACGGACGCCGTGCCCACGAACAACCTCTACCTCATCCCCAAGATCACGACGGCGGATCGCTGGTGGCACCAGCCCTACAACCCCACGTTCAACCTCACGCCTCACCAGACGCTGGTCTGTTTCGAAACCATGAACTATTACGAAAGCGGCCGCGCGCACATCTTCCCCACCTTTTCAGCCGCGTACTTCCAGGCGGGATTGCAGACCTTCCTCATGCCGGAGAACCCGAACCTCGTCGGCGCGGCCAGCCTCGCCGGAACCAATGTCGATGGGTGGGACACGCGCAGCGCCCACACGTACATTCTCTACCGCCTCACGTGGGATCCGGATGAGTCCATCGAACAGATCGCCGAGGACTTCTGCGCCATGCATTTTGGGCGCGACGCCGCCAAGGACATGGCCCGCATCTACCTGCTCACGCCGTCCGCATACAAGTACGGCCTTCATATCGAACCCGTATCGTACGGGCAGTTCAACTCCTTCATCCACATGCGCGTCGGCACTTTTCCCGCCGAAGGCTATCCCGCCATCGACGGCGGCAAGGAGCACCTCGAATTCCTGCGCAAGATCTACCTGCGCTGCAAACCTTGGCGCGACGAAACGCTCGACGACCTGCAGCACGGCCTCGACACGGCCAATGCCATGCAATCAATCTTCGCCGATGCCAAACCAAAAATTGCCGACCCCGCACTCGCTGAGGACCTTGAGAACCGCCTCGCCATGACCCGCAATCTCATTCGTACCAACATGGGCTACGTGGAAACCATGCTTGCCTATTTCGCGTACGAGGAGAATTCTCGTGAAGACAATCGGGTGGCCCTCGCGGCGGCGCTCGACCAATTCCGCACCGCCCGGCAGGATTTCATCGACACGCCCGGCTTCGGCTACGAACTCTTCGGCGTCGATGCCCTGCTGCGCAATGCGGAAGCCTTGCTCCTGGATCGTGACAACGCGCTGGCGGCGCTTAACCGAAAGCCCACACGATCGCAGCTCGACGCGACCATTGCGGAACAACAGCGGCGCTATACCGAGGTGTTGGAGAAGCATGCGGACAAGGCTGTGAAATTCGCGCACGTGGAAATCATGGTCGACGGCCGGGACATCCTGAACGTCAAGGGCGACACCTACAAAATCGAACACCTGCGCTGGGACTACCCCCATGTCCGCGTCTTCGAGTTCAGTGAGCCGCTCCCCGCGGAGTCCGTCACCGTCATCCCGCGTGACATCGAGTCACGGCCCATGCACCCCTTCGTCCTCGAACAACCGGGACCGGACAACGACTACACCGCACGCATCTACCTCGACGACCTCCCCGGCGGCCAGGGCTGGATGACCTTCGACCTCTACTACATCCCCCAAGCGCCGGAGAAATTGGGCCTGCAGATCCCGTGGGGAAACTAATCGCGATCACATCGATTCTGAAGCAACATATGGAGTGCGGTCCCTTGGGACTGCTTTGCTCTCAACAGTTCTGATGGGCCTAAGAAGCTGGATAGATGCAGCATCCTTTCGCGCCCTCCATGGCCTGAAAGGCCTATTTACTTGCAGCCCCAGGTTGGTCCGAACGAAGAGAGGACCTACCTGGGGTACAGAGACCACAATTCCTGGTCATACCCTGAAAGGGTTTCACAAGGAACGCTCGTCTATGGTATCCCCTTCAGGGAATTGACGTGGGCGGTGGGGCGTGCTGTCCTCGGGTAGGCCTTGCTGCGCGACGGCCAATCACGCCTGCGGCGTGACTATGAATATGAAGGCCTTTCAGGCCACCTCGGCTACTCGACGTCCCCGCTTACGTGCCCGACGGCAATCTGCGGCACCGGCGCGTGTACATGGCACGCGGCCGTGTGGCACCCGCCGACGTTAGTGAGCACCTGTTCCTTTTGGCTGCATGCGGGCAACGCATCCGGGCAACGCGGATGGAAGTGGCATCCCGACGGCGGCCGCAAGGGGCTCGGCACGTCGCCTTTCAACACGATGCGCTCGTCTTTGGCGTCCGGGTCCGGAACCGGCACGGCCGATAGCAGCGCACGCGTATACGGATGCACCGTCCGCTCGAAGATGTCTTCCGTGGTGCCGTACTCCACGATGCGGCCGAGATACATCACCGCCACGTAATCGGAAATGTGCCGGATGACGCTGAGGTCGTGGCCGATAAACAGGTAGGTCAGGTTGAGTTTGTTCTGCAAGTCTTCCATGAGATTCAGGATCTGCGCCTGAATCGACACGTCCAGGGCCGACACGGGTTCGTCCGCCACGATCAGATCGGGCTCCACCGCCAGCGCGCGCGCCACGCCCAGCCGTTGCCGTTGTCCGCCGCTGAACTCGTGAGGATACCGGTCCGCCGCTTCCGGCGGCAGCCCGACGAGTTCGAGCAACTCGATGACGCGGTCCCGGCGCTTGGCTTTGGGCGCCAGCCGGTGCACGCGTAGAATCTCGCTCAACATGGAATAGACCGTCATCCGCGGGTTCAATGATCCGTAGGGGTCCTGAAAGATGATCTGCATGCGCTTGCGCATCTCGCGCAGCTCGCGCCGCCGTAACGTGGTTACATCAACACCGTCAAACCGCACGACACCCGATGTCGGCTCGATTAACCGCAGAATCGCACGGCCGCAGGTCGTCTTGCCGCTTCCGCTTTCGCCGACCAGGCTCAAGGTCTTCCCGCGCGGAATCGCGAAACTCACGCCATCGACTGCGCGCACTGCGCCGACAGTCCGAGAAAACACGCCCTTGCGGACGGGGAAATGTTTTACGAGATCCTCGACTACCAGCAGTTCACCGTTGTGCGCGACGCCGCTCATGCCGGATAGCCCACCTTGCCGGGAACGCCCACGGGCCGGTCCTGCTCGCCCATGACCCCGGTGTCATGCAGCCAGCAAGCCGTCGGATGCCCTGCGGTCATCGGCTCCAGCGGAGGCTCCCTGTGCGGGCACACGTCCATCACGTAGGGACAGCGCGGATGAAAACGACACCCCGAAGGAAAGTTGGTCGCGGCGGGCACGTTGCCTTTGATCGTGCGCAACCGCTCGCCGCCTTGATGGGTCCCCGGCAGCGATTCGAAAAGCCCAACGGTGTACGGATGCTTCGGCGCGTTGAACAGTTCGCGCACTGGCGCATGCTCCACGATTCTTCCCGCGTACATGATCGCCACTTCTTCCGCGGTCTCCGCCACGATGCCGAGATCGTGCGTAATCAGCAGCATGGCCATGCCGGTCTCCGCCTGAAGCTGTTGCAGGAGGTCCAGGATCTGCGCCTGGATCGTCACGTCCAACGCCGTCGTCGGCTCGTCGGCGATCAGCAAACGCGGTCCGCAGGCGAGCGCCATGGCGATCATGACGCGCTGCCGCATTCCGCCCGACATCTGGTGCGGATAGTCGTCGACGCGATCCTCGGGCGACGGAATGCCCACCTTGGCGAGCAGCTCGATCGTCTGGTTCCGCGCTTCCTTCTTGGAAACCCTCTTGTGCACGCGAATCGCGGCGCCGATTTGACTCCCCACGCGAAACACGGGATTCAGCGAAGTCATCGGCTCCTGAAAGATCATGGAAATCTCATTGCCGCGAAGCCCCCGCATCTGCTTCTCGGTGAGCTTCAGGAGGTCCTTTCCATCGAGCAGAATCTCGCCGTCCACGTAGCGCCCCGGCGGCTGCGGGATCAGCCGCATGATCGACAGGGCCGTCACGCTTTTTCCGCAGCCGCTCTCGCCAACCAGGGCGATGGTTTTGCCGGCCGGAATATCCAGCGACACGCCATCCACCGCGTGCGCCTCGCCGTAGTCCGTGCGAAACCACGTCTTGAGATTGCGAATCTGCAGGGCCGGCTGAGTAACATCATTCATGATTACATCCTCAGCCGCGGGTCCATCGCGTCCCGCAGACCTTCACCGACGAGGTTGAAGGCCGTCACCGTCACGAAGATCGCGACCCCTGGAAACGTCACCAGCCACCATGCGCCGCGGTGCAGATAGCTCTGCGATTGCGCCAGCAGCTCGCCCCAGCTCGCGGTAGGCGGCGGCACACCGAATCCGAGGAAACTCAGCGCGCTTTCCGTCAGGATGGCCGATGCCACGCCGAAGGTCGCCGCGACCAGCACGGGCGAAAGCGCGTTCGGCAGGATATGGCGGAAGATGATGCGGAAGTCCCTCAGCCCCGAAGCCCGCGCCGCCATGGCGAACTCGCTGTCCCGCAGTTTCAGGAATTCGCCGCGCACGAGCCGCGCCGCGCCGGTCCAACTGAACAGGCCGAGTACGATCATCACGTTGTAAATGCTGGGCGGCAGGAAGGCCATCACCGCGAGGATGAGAAAGAAAACCGGGAAGCACAACACGATCTCGATGATGCGCAAGATAATGGCGTCGATGACGCCTCCGTAGTATCCCGCCAACGATCCCAGGATCACGCCAATAAGAATCGCAATCCCCGTGGCTACGAATCCCACCGACATGGAAATGCGTGTGCCCCAGATCACCCGGCTCAGCACGTCGCGGCCGCGGTCGTCGGTGCCGAGCCAATGGTCTTTGTCCGGCGCGCCCACGCGGTTGCGCAAGTCGGACCGCTCGGGAGCATACGGAATAAGGGGCCGTATCGCCCGCTCGCCCTCGCCCGGCTCCCAGCGGCTCCAATCCACCGACACCAGCGCCTTGTAATTGAGCACGTTCGGCAAAAGATAGCTCTCGCCCTGGTACACCACGTAGATCGGCACTTCGCCCGCGAGGAAAGGCGCCGCCAAAGCAACAACGCCCAGGAATACGAGAAGCACCAGCGAAACGACGGCCTGCTTTCGCTTGCGGAATTGGCGCGCCACGAGCCGCCAATAGCCTTCCTTGCGGCGCTTCTTCGGCAGTGCCACGGGGTCCTGATTCTGGAGTTCCATGGCCGCGCTCATTCGAAACGAATCCTCGGATCGGTCAACGCGTACAGGATGTCGGAAACGATCAACCCCACCAGCGTGAGCAGCGCGGAAATCGCGAGGATGCCCATGACGAGCGGGTAGTCGCGCGACAGGATGGCTTCAAACCCGAGGCGCCCCATGCCGGGAATCGAAAAAATCTGCTCGATGATCACGCTGCCGCCCAGCAGCGCGGGTAGCAAGGTGCCGAGCAATGTGATGATCGGGATAAGCGAGTTGCGGAAGGCGTACTTGAAAATCACGACCTTGTTCGAAAACCCATAGGCCCGCGCCGTGCGGATGTAGTCTTGCCGGATCACATCGATCATGCCCGACCTTGCGTACCGCGAAATGTAGGCGAACCCGGTATACGTCAAGCAAAACGTCGGCAGCGCCAAATGCCACATCCGGTCTTTGACCCACGGCCACCACGCCATCTGATCGGCGCCCAACGAATTGATCCCGTAGATGGGGAACCAATCGAGGAATTGTCCACCGCCGAGAAAGTAGATCAGCAGCATCGCCACCCAGAAACTCGGCAGGCTGTACAGGAGGAACAAAACGAACGTCGTGAACGAATCCGCCCACGTCGCTTGCTTCACCGCGCTGAACACGCCCAGGGGAACCGATAGCAGATAGATGATGAGGATGGAAAGGATGTTGATTTGCAGCGTGATCGGCAAGGCTTCGCCGATCTTCTCGAGCACGGGCCGCCGGTCTTTGTAGGACGTCCCAAAGTCAAAGGTCACGAGCCGCTTCAGCCACAACGCGTACTGCACGGGAATGGGCTTGTCGAGACCGTACAGTTCCTTGGTGCGCTGGATAACCTCCTCCGGCACGCTGTCCGAGCCCATGGCGCCCTGGATCTTCATGAGCCGCAAGCTCACCGGATTGCCCGGCGCAAGCTGAATCACCGCGAAACTCAACGCGCTGATCCCGAGAAACGTGGGAATGAGAAGGAGGAAACGTCGAATGAGATACGCCTTCATCGACGGGCACTCCCAGGCACGTGGCCCCGGCGAAGATCTATCCTGTTGTCGTTCCCGTCCGAGCGACGATCCATCCCACCATCATCCTCGCGAAAGCAGGATTCCATCCTTGGCTTGCCAAAACCTGCCACGTTAGACCGTAACATCCAAATCTCTTCAACTACACTATGCATCGAAACTACGGATAACGTTGATCTGCCAACGGCACCCACCACTCTGAAACATCAAGCCCCAGACGGTACACATGGACCCCGTGGAACCGTTTGTCCACAGCCGCCAGGGCCTTCAAACTCCACAAGAAGATGTAAGGCTGATCTTCATGAAGAATCTCATGGACCCGATGAAACATGGGGATGCGTTTGTCGCGATCGAACTCGAGCCGAATATCCTCCAGCAGTTTGTCGATCTCCGGGTTCTTGTAACCGGGGTAGTTGGACCCTTTCTCCGCCTGCGTCGAATGCCAGATCTGGTAGGGGTCGCTATTCGGCGGAATCGCCCAGGACAACGTCACCGCGTCAAACTCGCGCTTCGTCAAGTTCTCAATGAACGTCGCCCATTCGATGAATCGAATGTTCATTTCGATTCCCGCGCGCTTCAATTCTTCCTGATACACGGTGGCCATGGTGGACATCTCGGTGCTGCCCGGCGGGAGCATGAACTCGAAAGCCAGCTTCTCGCCGTCCTTGTCACGCACGCCGTCCGCGTTGGAATCCACCCATCCCGCTTCGTCGAGCAGGGCCTTCGCGCGTTCCGGATCGAAGGGCCACGGTTCGATGGTTTCATCATACTCCGGACTGTTCAAATCCGCCGGCCCAGTCACCACTTTCCCCAAACCGAAAAGTACCGTTTCGAGGATCTCCTGGCGATCCAACAACATCGTCAGGGCCTGCCGCACGCGCTTGTCCGCGAATTTGGGCTTGCGCAGGTTCCAGCCAATGTATCCGTAGCTCGCGGCGTACCCGGTGCGGCCCCAGTAGGTGTGCTTGTTGAACTTGGCCTCGAACTGCGGCGCCGACGCCTGGTTCTCCCATTGTTCCGGGGTAAGCCCCATCACGTCGATTTCCTGCCGCTGCATCACCTGAAACGCGGCGTTGTCGTCCGTGATGAACTTGTACACCAGCTTGTCTGGATGCGCCGCCCGGCTGGGATCCCAGAAGTTCGGATTGCGCGCCAGCACGATCTGCTGGTTCGTGTCCCACCTTTCAAACACGTATGGTCCTGACCCCACCGGATGCCGGTTGAAGGAGCCGGTGTTGAAATCGCCCTCGCCATAGACATGGGCCGGGTAGACGGGCATGCCGGACAGCATCACGGCGTGACGATAGTACGGCTTGTCGCACGTAAACTTAATCGTGTAATCATCAATCAGCTCGACGCTCGTCACGTCCTGGTAATAGTTCCGGATATCTGCCGTCTCGTTCTGCGTGTTCTGGATCGCATCGAACGTAAACTTCACGTCCTTGGCCGTCACCGGCGTACCATCCGAAAACTTCGCGTCCTTCCGCATGTAGAAGGTGTATGTGAGATGGTCCTCGGACACCTCGTACCGCTCGGCGAGCATGGGCTCCAGTTCGAAGGTGTCCTTGTTCATGTCCAGGAGCGAATCAAATATGTCCTCGGTGATTCGGAACGTATAGGCGTCGGACGTATCAAGCATCGGGTTCAGGATCTGCGGTTCTACCGCAAACCGGTTGATCACCCAGTCGCCGTTGACGGGTTCGCCATCGTTGACACCTGCGGCCTGGCCGTCTTGCGCGGCATCTGCCGGTGGCGTGTCGACGGCGGGTTCGCTGGGCCCACCGCAACCACTAACGAGCAAGACGATCGACAGCAGGCAGAGAGAGAACGGATAGAGGACGGTCCGTCGTACGATCATTGTGTACTCCGTCGTTTGAACAAAACCAGATACGCAGGAGCGCGAAGCGCGCCAGATTGAATCAACATACTACCATAAAGCCTGCGGAGTGCGAAAAACGCCGACGCGATGGTGTATTCCACAGCCGGGCTCGTCGGTGTCAGCGGTAAGCTATCGCGCGGATCCGGCCGATCCGGCCGATCGGTCCAATCTACTAAGACGCAATTGGCGGACCCACGAACTAACCCCCATGCCTCGCGGCAGCCTTGCGCGAGGACGCCCAGCCGCTACCGGGCAGACCGCCGGTTGACAGCTTCCCGGTTCCAGAGCAAAATGATTCATAACCCGTCATCACGAGGAGGTTCATCGCCATGCCGCTACGACCCACGCGCCGGAGTTTCCTGGCATCCACCGCCGCGGCCACGCTTGCCGCTTCCGCTTCCTCCGCCCCGGCACGGCCTAATTACAAGCCAAACCTCCTTTTCATCTGGACCGACGAGCAACGCGCGGACACCATCGATATCTACGGCAACGCCCGCATCCAAACGCCGAATCTCTCCAAACTTGCCGCCGAAAGCATCGTATTCGAGAACGCCTACGTGAGCCAGCCCGTGTGTACGCCCTCGCGCTCGACGGTGTTAACCGGCCTTTGGCCGCACCAGAACGGTTGCCGCCAGAACAACATCGCCTTGTCCTACGACGTCCCTGCGTTCCCCAAACTCGTCGACGACCCGGACTACCGGAGCGGCTATTTCGGCAAATGGCATCTTGGCGACGAGATCTTCCCGCAACATGGGTTCGAGGAATGGCGCGGCATCGAGGACGGCTACTGGCGCTACTACCGCGAAGACCGGGATATCTCGAAAAACAGCGACTATGCCGCATGGCTGGTGAGCCAGGGTCACACCCCCACGGAAGATCGCGGCGGCTTTTCGCGCAATTATGCGGCGTCGCTGCCCATCGAGCAGTGCAAGCCCAAGTTCCTGGAGCTGGAGGCCTGCGACTTCCTGCGCCGGCATCGCGATGAGCCCTTCATCCTGCACGTGAACTTCCTCGAACCCCATATGCCGTTCACGGGTCCCCTGAATGAACTGCATGGATTGGACGACGTCACCCTGCCCGCGAACCATGACGATCCCCTGGAAGAAAACGAACCGCTGTCGTACCGAATGCGGTCGGAAAAGTACAAGGGGATATACACGGGCAATCTGGACCTCGCCACCGAAGCCGGGTGGCGGCGTCTCATTGCGAACTACTGGGGACTCGTCAGCCAGGTGGACCGCAGCGTCGGCGCGATCCTGGCCACCCTCGAAGAACTTGGGCTCGCTGAGGACACCATCGTCGTCTACACCTCCGACCACGGCGACATGATGGGGTCTCACAAGCTGGTGGAAAAGGGCTACATGTACGAAGAGGCCATGCGCGTGCCGTGGCTTATCCGCTACCCGCTGTTCCAGCGCCGGCACGAGTTGATGAAGGGCCGGTTCAGCCACATCGATCTCGTGCCAACCCTGCTCGACCTCATGGGCGCCGTCGTGCCCGACACCTTGCCCGGCAAGAGCCTTGTCCCGCGCATGAAAGGCGCGCGGATCGCCGACCAGCCCGTGTTTGTGGAATGGAATGCCCCGGAGGCCATGGGGGAAGGCCGCAACCCCGCCGGCGCCACACGCGACGCCACGCAAACCGCCGGTCCCCACTCGCGCACCATCATTTCCCCCGACGGCTGGAAGCTGACGCTGAACGTGGGCGATTCGAGCCAGCTCTTCTACCTCCGCGAAGATCCCGGCGACACGACGAACCTCATCGATCGCGACGAGCACCGCCCCGTTATCCAACGCCTCACCGCCGAACTCCGCGCCTGGCAACAACGCACCGGCGACACGCTGGAGTTACCGGACCTGGTCTAAGCATGCGCTACGACACAAGGTGAAGCGCTGGATCATACGATCGCGCACGGATCGATCTTAAGAACATCCCCCTTGGTCCCCCTTCAAAGGGGGAATCGGCCCAAGTTCATTTGTGGGTAGTCACGAAGTTCACTGCCAGGGATAACGCTGAACTGATGGTGAATGCCGTAACGCTTCATGGTGCGTTCGGGACATGAAGAGGGCCTGAGTCTAGGGCGTATCGTGCAGAACGACCGGTAAACAATGCTGTGCACAGTTCCCCCTTTGAAGGGGGCAAGGGGGATGTTCTTCAGATTTTGATCATTCGAATTTGTTTCGGATTTCGTGCTTCGGATTTCGAATTTGGGGCTATCAGCTCTTCTTCTCGATCGCCTGGCCTTCGTGGATGTAGATCCAGCGGTCCGCGTGTTTCGCCATGGTGTCATCGTGCGTCACGATGACCAGCGTGACCCCTTCGGAGCGGTTCAGCTCCCACAAGAGATCAATAATGCCGTCGCCTGTGCGTTCGTCAAGGTTGCCGGTGGGTTCGTCGGCGAGCACCACCGAAGGCCGGTTGAACAGCGCGCGCCCGATGGCGACCCGCTGCTGCTCGCCCCCGCTGAGCATGCCCGGCTTGTGCGTCATGCGGTCGGCAAGGCCCACCTTCGTCAGCAGTTCCTCCGCCCGCTCCCCAAGTTCGCTCCGCTTCTTGCCCATGCTGAACGCCGGCATCATCACATTCTCCAACGCCGTGAATTCGGGCAAGAGATGGTAGAACTGAAAGACGAAGCCAATCTCTTCGTTGCGGATTCGGTTGATCTCGTTCCGGCTCGTTTCCGCCAGCGACGTGCCGCGAAACAGCACCTTGCCCGACGTGGGCCGGTCCAGCGTGCCGATGATATGCAACAGCGTGCTTTTCCCAACACCGGAAGGCCCGCTGATGGCGAGGCTTTCCCCGTCGCGCACGTCCAGGTTCAACCGCTGGAGAATCCGCAATTCCCGGCTTCCGTCGTGGAAGGTTTTTTCGAGGTCCACGCACTCGATTACTTTGTTGTTGCCGCGTTTACTCATAGCGCAACGCATCCACCGGGTCGAGACGCGATGCGCTCCACGCCGGATACAGGGTCGAAACAAAGGTGAGAATCACCGAGCATACGGTGATACCAATGATGTCGCGCGGCACGACGGAAACCGGAATGTGGTCGAAGTGGTAGATGACTTTGTTAAACAAGTCGATGCCGAGAAACCACGCAATCACCTCCGCCACGGGATTCAGGTTGTACGCAAGCAGGGTCCCGCAAACGACGCCGATGAACGTGCCGCTCAGCCCGATGTACAGCCCCTCCAGCATGAATAACTGAATGATGGCGCGGCTGCTGACCCCCAGCGTGCGCAGGATGCCGATGTCGCGCTTCTTTTCCATGACCACCATGATCAGCGTGCTCGTGATGTTGAAGGCGGCCACGAGGATGATGAACATGAGAATGATGAACATGGCCACCTTCTCCTGTTTCAATGCCTCGAAGAAAAACTGGTTGCTGTCGTACCATGTTGACGTAAGGAACCCGTAATCCCCCTTGATCCGGTTGGCCAACACGTCCGCGCGCATGGGATCCTTGATAATGCAATGGATCGCATCCACCCCGTCGCGCTTGATGATTTGTTGCGCGGTCTCCAGCGTGATGTAGGCGTATACAGAATCGAAATCCTGCATCTGCGCCTGGGAAATGCCGCTCACGGTGAGCCACTTCGCCTGCGACGACACGCGCCCGAAGGGCGACACGCTATCGGTCGGCGTGATGACCGCCACTTGATCGCCTATGTACACCCCGATGTTCTGTGCGAGCGCCCAGCCCAGCACGATCTCGTTCTTGCCCGGCAGGTTGCCCGCGCCCATGGTGCGGCCCCGCTCCTTCGTCAGGTTCTCTTCAAGTTGTGTGACCTTCGTCTCCCGCTCGGGATCGATTCCGATGACGAAGGCCGCCTCATAGGCTTGCCCGCTGGTCTGGCCGCGCCGGAGCACGGATTTGATTTGGATGATAGGGCTCGCCGCGAGGATGTCCGGATACTCTTCCATCAGTGCGGCGATGACCGCATCCGGATTGTCAATGGGGTCGTGAAACGCGTCTTCAATGGTGAGATGGGCGTTGTTGCCCATGATCGACGCAGTGAGTTCTTCGTCAAACCCCGTCATAACGCCCATGACCACGATTAACGCCATCACCCCCACGCTCACCCCGGCGACCGAGATGATCGTGATCAGGCTAACGAAGCGGTTCTTGCGCTTCCCGCGCAAATACCGCATGGCCACATAGGCTTCAAAACGCATTCGGCTCTTTCCTGTGTCCCTGTTCGCAAGTCGTCAAGGGCGCTTCATCGCAAGTTTCTCTTCGCACGTAAGAACATCCCCCTTGATCCCCCTTCGAAGGGGGAATTTGCTCACCACAGGTCTTGATCCTGTTCACGCGCCTGCTCCCCATCCTGAAGTTACGCGCTACACTTCCAACGCAACGCAGCGCGTTGCGAAGATTCCCCCTTTGAAGGGGGATCAAGGGGGATGTTCTTCGTCCTTCTCGCCGTGCGATACACCTTTGCAGCGGGCGCCGTACTACAGCGGCCGCAGCAAGGGGAACAGAATCACCTCGCGGATGGACGCGGAGTCGGTCAACAACATGGCGAATCGATCGATCCCAATCCCAAGTCCCGCCGTCGGCGGCATGCCCACTTCCAGCGCGGTGATAAAATCTTCGTCCAGCCGCTGCGCTTCGTCGTCGCCGAGTTCGCGCTGCTTGAGCTGGTCCATGAAACGCTCGCGCTGGTCGATGGGATCGTTCAACTCGGAGAAGGCGTTGCACATTTCCAATCGCCCAATGAACGCCTGAAACCGCTCCGTCAACGCCGGGTTGTCCCGCTTCTTCTTGGCCAGCGGCGAAATCTCGATGGGGTAGTCGTAGAGGAACGTGGGCTGCACCAGATGGGGCACCACCTTCAGGCTCATGACTTCGTCCACGATCTTTCCGTATCCCATGGTTGCGTCCACGTCGACTCCGGCTTTCTTCGCGAGCGTCGCGGCCTCTTCCCGGTCCCGCGTGGCTTCGAGATCGACGCCCGCGTACTCGCGGATCGCGTCGAACAGCTTGATCCGTTTCCACGGCCGCTTCGCCTCAATGGTCTCGCCCTGGTACGGGAACGCCGTCCCGCCCGTGACCGCTTCGATGACCGCGACGAAGAGTTCCTCCGTACGGTCCATTAATCCCATGTAATCCTGATACGCCTCGTAGAGTTCCATCATGGTGAATTCGGGATTGTGCCGGGTGTCGACGCCTTCGTTGCGGAAGTTGCGGTTGATCTCGAACACGCGCTCGAACCCGCCGACGATGCAGCGTTTCAAATACAGCTCCGGCGCGATGCGCAAATACAGCTCGCTGTCGTAGGTGTTGTGGTGCGTGATGAAGGGCCGCGCCGTCGCGCCGCCGGGGATGGACTGCAGCATGGGCGTCTCGACTTCGATGAAGCCGCGCTCGTTCAACCAAGACCGCATGGCCGCGATCAGCGTTACCCGTTTCCGGATCGTGTCCAGCACTTCCGGGTTGGCCACCATGTCGAGATAGCGCTGGCGGTAGCGCGTCTCCACGTCGGTCAATCCGTGATACTTCTCGGGCAACGCGCGCAGCGATTTCGTCAGGATCTCGAAGGACGTCGCAAAGAGCGTGATCTCGCCCTTGCGCGTCCGGTGCACCTCGCCGGTCGCGCCGATGAAGTCGCCCATGTCGAGATCGTGCACCGCCGCGAAGGCTTCCTCACCCAGCGCCTTCACGTTGAAGTACACCTGGATCTGCCCGGTCTCGTCGCGGATATCGGCGAACACGCTCTTCCCGTGATCGCGAAACGACACCATGCGCCCCGCGAGGATCGCCGGAACCTTGGCGACTTCGTCTTCGCGCGCGGCAGACTCGACTCGCTCGAACTCCGCGCGCGCCTTGCCGATGGCCGAGGATCGCTCGAACGTGTATTTGAACGGCTCGTCGCCCCGCGCGCGAATGCGCTCCAACTTCTCCAGGCGGTGACGCCGCAATTCCTCTTCGGTTGAATGGTGCTCTTCGGTCATGAGACTAATTCCGGCCTTTCCGCTCGAGGTTCCACTTCAGGTAACTCGCAATAAACAAATCGAGATCGCCGTCCAACACGCGGTCCACGTTGCCCGTCTCCGTATCGGTCCGGTGATCCTTGATGAGCTGGTACGGGTGCAGCACGTAGCTGCGAATCTGGCTGCCCCAGGCGGCGTCCGCCTGCCCTTCGCGCAGGGCTATGCGTTCCGCTTCTTTCTTCTGCATCTCAATGTCGTACAACTTCGCCTTCAACATATTCAATGCCGTGGCGCGATTGCGGTGTTGCGACCGCTCGATCTGGCATGCCACGACGATGCCCGTCGGCAGATGCGTCAACCGCACCGCGGAGCTGGTCTTGTTCACTTTCTGCCCACCGGGACCGCTGGACCGGAACACGTCCATCTTGAGTTCGTCTTCTTTGATCTCGATGTCCACGTCCTCGTCCGCTTCCGGCACGACTTCGATGGCCGCAAAGGACGTATGCCGACGCTTGTTGGCGTCGAAGGGCGAGATGCGCACCAGCCTGTGTACGCCCGCCTCGGACTTCAGATTGCCGTAGGCAAAGGGCCCTTCCGCGATCAGCGTGGCGCTCTTCAATCCCGCCTCGTCGCCTTCCTGATAGTCGACGACTTCGATGTTGAACTCGTGCCGCTCGCAGCAGCGCGTAATCATGCGGTACAGCATCAGCGCCCAGTCGCAGGATTCCGTGCCGCCCGCGCCGGGATGGATGTTGATGATGGCGCTCTTCGTATCGCGCGGATCGTTGAACAGGCTCGTAATCTCGAGCCGATCCAGTTTTTCCTCGATTTGGCCGATCTGTTCCTCCAACTCGGGACCCATCGCCGCTTCCTCTTCCGACTGGGCCAACTCGACCAGGACTTCCGCGTCGCTGATCTCCGCCGCCAGCGAATCGGGCGACGCGATGATCGCCTTCAGGCTCTTCAGCTTCTGCACGGTCTTCTGCGCGATCTCCGGATCGTCCCAGAAGTTCGCGGCCGACATGACCTGCTCGATCGCGTCGATCTCTTTCTTCGTGCCTTCCGCATCCAGACATTTGCGCAGCTCCTGCAAGCGCGCCGAGTAGTCCTTCAAACGTTCGGCCAGTTCTTCATACATAGGTTCGAATTCCCTGTCTGCCTGTACAGACCTCTCTGTTTTCGGTGGAAACTCCGCCGTTCGAGACTCGATGCCAGACCAACGTCCGATCCGTTCGCGATACCGGCAAGGGCTCGGAAATTTGGAATCGAAGATTTCGGATTTGAAATCTCAGCTCCAAGTACCGGGTTGCAAGACGTTGATCCCTAACGCACGATTTCCGAATCTGAGATCTCAAATCTGAAATTGCGTTGTTCTAAGTCGTGACCCTTACAGTTAGTCGCCATGCTCTCCGTTGAGACAACGAGCAACCGCCGCGGACAACGGCATCACTTACGAGTCACGTCACGTAAAAAGCGGCACCGCCATATAGTATAGAAACGGCGATGCGAACAGGAATCCGTCACACCGATCCAGCACGCCGCCATGCCCCGGAAAGAACGAACCCGAATCCTTCCAGCCGGCGTCGCGTTTCAGACACGATTCCGCGAGGTCGCCCACCTGCGATGCGATCGATAGGACCATCCCCGCGTACAGATAGCGGCCCAAAGTCCAGTCCGGCAGGAAGGCGCCGAGATAGTTCCGCTGCAAGTACCAAACCACCGCCATGCCCAGGATGGTAAATACGAATCCGCCCGCCGCGCCTTCCCAGGTCTTGCCGGGGCTGACCTTCGGCGCCAGCTTGTGCTTGCCGATGGCCCGTCCCACGAAGAAGGCCGCCGTATCCGTCAAGACCACCGCGACGAACAGCATCGTCACGAAACCCGATCCCACCTGGGGGATTCCGTGAAGCAGCACAAGATGCGCCGCGAACCAGCCGACGTAGACGACTCCGAAAATGGTTCCCGCGAGGCCCGCCACGGCGTAGTGCCCGCGCACGACATGGAGCGCCGCCACCAGCAGACAGCCGCCGTACAAGAGATAGTTCGTCAGCGTCAGGCTGCCGAAGTAGCCACTCAGCGCCACGATCGTGCCCGCCAGCATGCCGCCGATGGTCTCCGGCGAAATCTGCCGCGCCCGGGCGATGGCGTACAGTTCGTACAACCCGACCAATGTCAGCGCGCCGACCAGCACGGCAAAGCCGAGGCGCAATTGCGGCACCCACATGACCACAAGAAAGATGCTGAGCACCGATACGCCCGTGAGCGTACGCAACAGGACAGACCCGTCCTTCAGGGCGAGGCTCATGGGGTCACCGGCCGCCGAATCGGCGTTGACGCGATTGGTACTCCGCGATGGCCGCGTACAGGTGCGGTTTGCGGAAATCCGGCCAGAGCGTCGGCACGGCCACGATCTCCGCATAGGAAAGCTGCCACAGCATGAAATTGCTCAACCGCATTTCGCCGCTCGTGCGAATCAGCAGGTCCGGGTCCGGCAAGTGCGGCACGTACAGATGCTCCGCCACGCAGGCCTCATCCACCGAATCCGGGTCGAGCTTCCCCGCCTTGACCTCGCGCGCGATGGCCCTGGCCGCATCTGCGAGTTCCGCGCGGGCGCCGTAGTTGATCGCCACGTTCAGCGTCATGGCCGTGTTGTTCGCGGTCAACTCCATGGAATGGCGCAGGTCGCGCTGCGCCCGTTGCGGCAGCCCGTCCATCCGCCCCATGACGGACACGCGGATGTTCTCTTTGTGAATGCTTTCAAGTTCGATGCCGATGTATTTGCTGAGGAGACGGAACAAAGCGTCCACTTCCAGCTTGGAACGCCGCCAGTTCTCGGTCGAGAAGGCATATAGCGTGAGGACGGAAACCCCCAGTTCGCGGCATGCCTCTACCACAGCGCGCACGCTCTTCGCACCGGCCTCGTGGCCCGCCGCCCGGCTCACATCGTGCTGAGCCGCCCAGCGGCCATTGCCATCCATAATGACGGCCACATGGCGCGGCACCCGGTCACGGTCGATCTGTGGAAGTTCATCCGTCATATCCCGAGTCAGGTGCGTATTGGCTACCGAAGTGTTCATCAACGTCTCGAATGAAGAATGGAAAAATGGGGACAGGCACCATTTTCCATTTCAGGCGCCGAGTAATGACCACTGCGCGGAGAAGGAAAATGGTGCCTGTCCCAGTTTTTCCCTGTCCCCATTTTTCCCTCAGACTTCCATAATCTCTTCGTCTTTGGCCTTGAGGGACGCGTCTATCTTTCCGATGTATTCATCGGTAATCTTCTGGATTTCCGCCGTGAGTTTGTGGGCGTCGTCCTCGGGAAGGTCGCCGTCCTTCTGCTCTTTCTTGATCTCTTCCACAACGTGGCGCCGGATGTTGCGCACGGACACCCGCGCTTCTTCGGCCAGCTTGTGCACGTGCTTCACGAGATCCTTGCGGCGATCTTCGGTCAACTGGGGGATAGGGATGCGAATCAATTTGCCGTCGTTGGAGGGCGTCAATTCGAGCGGCGATGCGAGAATCGCCTTTTCAATCGCGTTGATCTGCGACTTATCCCAAGGTGTGATTGTCAACAAACGCGCTTCCGGCGCGGATACGGTGCCCAACTGGTTAATCTTCATCCTGGAGCCGTAGACTTCCACTTCAATCGAATCCAGAAGTCCGGCCGATGCGCGCCCTGTGCGGATGTGAACCAGTTCGTGGTCGAAGGCCTCAAGGCTCTTCTGCATCTTCTCCCGTGCATCTTTGCAGAGCGCGTGCTCCATGACTCAATCTCCTTTCACCAGCGTCCCTAACCGCTCCCCCTGAACCGCCCGGACGATGCTGCCCGGCTCATTGAGGTTGAACACCAGTATCGGCAATTTGCTTTCCCGACACAACGATATGGCGGTCGCGTCCATCACGCGCAAGTTCAGGGTCAATGCCGTCGTGTACGTCAGTTCATCATACTTCGTCGCGTCGGTATTCTTCACGGGGTCCTTGTCGTAGACGCCGTCGACCTTGGTCGCCTTGAGAAGCACGTCCGCGCCAATCTCGCTTGCGCGCAAGGCCGCCGCCGTGTCGGTGGTGAAGAAGGGATTACCTGTCCCCGCGCCGAAGATGACGACCCGGCCCTTTTCGAGATGGCGCAACGCGCGACGCCGGATATACGGTTCCGCCACGGGCCGCATCTCGATCGCCGTCAAGACCCGCGTGGCCGCGCCTCTGTGCTCCAGCACAGCCTGCAAAGCCAGCGCGTTGATGACCGTCGCCAGCATGCCCATATAGTCGCCGGAGGGCTGATCGATTCCCGTGTCGACGCCCTGGACGCCGCGGAAGATGTTGCCTCCGCCCACGACCAAGCCGACTTCCACACCCATCTTGCGCACCTGCACCACTTCGTCGCAGATACGCCCGACGGTTGCGAAATCAATAGTATCCGAGCCGTCCGCCTCGAGGGCTTCACCGCTCAGCTTGAGAATGATGCGCTTAAAGTGTGGTTCCGCCAACCTCAGTTTCCTTCCGCACGGTTAGCTATCGTCAGAACATCCCCCGGCCCTGTGGGCCACCCCCTTCAAAGGGGGACTCCGTACGCTCGCTTCGCTTGCGAGATATTGGACTAAGAGCTTTCCCATGAGAAGAAAGCCCGCGTTTCAGTCCACCATCTGACTCAGCGCATTCCCCCGTTGAAGGGGGATCAAGGGGGATGTTCAACTGTTTCTATCGTTTCCCGGCGGCACGAGGCCCAGCTTACAGGGCCTCGCCCAACTCAAACCGCACAAAGCGGCGGACGTCGATCTTCTCGCCGACCAGACCGCTGAGTTCTTTCGCCAACTCTTCCATCGTGCGATCGTTATCCTTTACGAAGGGCTGCTCCATCAGGCAAACCGTCTCGTACCACTTGTTCAGCTTGCCTTCGGCGATCTTTTCGCACACGTTGGCGGGCTTGCCGGTCTCGGCCGCCTGCTTTACGTAAATGTCTTTCTCTGCCGCGATGGCCGATTCCGGCACGTCTTCCCGGCGCACCCATTTCGGCGACGCCGAGCAAATCTGCAGGCACACTTCCTTGCAGAACGCCTGGAACTTGTCGCCGCGGGCCACGAAATCGGTCTCGCAGTTGATCTCGGCCAATACGCCGATCTTGCCGCCCATGTGAATGTACGAGGTCACCGCGCCTTCGCTCGCCGTGCGGTCCGCGCGCTTGGCAGCCGACGCCATACCCTTTTCGCGAAGCCACGTCACGGCCTTATCGAAATCGCCATCCGACTCGTTCAACGCCTTCTTACAATCCATCATGCCCGCGCCGGTCGCATCGCGCAGGTCTTTTACCGCTTGAGCCGTAATCGCCATGGGTTACTCTTCTCCTTCAGAATCTTCTTGCGAAGCGGCGCCGACTTCCGCCGGCTCCGCGCTTACTTCCGTTTCTTCCGTCGCAGCCGCGACCGCTACCCCTTCATCGCCCGCCGAGAATGACTTCCGCCCGCGAACGCCCTTCTGCGGCTGTTCGGCGCGGACCTTCTCCGCCTGCGACAATCCATCGATCGCCGCGTTGGCGATGACCGAACAGAACAACGACACCGCGCGAATTGCGTCGTCGTTGCCCGGGATCGGAATCGGCACGCTGTCCGGATCGGCGTTCGTATCCACGATGCCGATACAGGTGATGCCCAGGCGCGCCGCTTCGCGCACCGCGATGGCTTCCTTTTTCGTGTCGATGACAAACATCACGTTGGGAAGCCGGTCCATGGTCTTGATGCCGTCGAGGTTGCGGCGCAGTTTCGTCATCTCGCGCCGCATCTTGGCTGCTTCCTTCTTCGTGTACTTGTCCATGGCGCCCGACGCGTCCATCTCTTCGAGACGGGTCAGGTTGCGCACGCTGGTCTGGATGGTCTCGAAGTTCGTCAGCGTGCCGCCCAACCAGCGGTGGTTGACGTAGTACATGTTGCAGCGCTTCGCCTCGCGCGCGACGGGTTCCTGGGCCTGCTTCTTCGTGCCCACGAAAAGGACCGTGCCGCCCGCCGCGACCGTGTCGCGTACGAAGGCATGGGCCTTGTGGACCTGGCGCAGGGTCTTCTGCAGGTCGATGATGTAGATGCCGTTGCGCTGCCCGAAGATGTACCGGGCCATTTTGGGGTTCCAACGGCGGGTCTGGTGGCCGAAATGAATGCCGGCCTCCAGCAGTTGCCTCATGGTGACGACTGCCATACGTAATTCTCCCTTTGGGTTTTTCCTCGGGGCCCGGCGGCTGACCCGGCCACAAGACCGGGCACCCAGACCGCTCGAACAGGCTGGACCCCTGTGTAATTGCAAACGCGTGAAGATAGCATATTTACGGATTGCCGCGCAAACTCCGGCGGGGAGACATCGGCAGGGAGAACGCCATAGGACATATAGGACCAATAATGCCTGTAAGACAAACATCAGCCCATCCAACTCTTCTGGTCCTATTGGTCCTATACGTCCAATTCGTCCTATCATCCCCCAATCGCACCGCCCCCCGCGCCCGTGGTATCATCCCCGAAAACGGTGTAACCCATGTCTTCATCCGACTTGTACAACGAAATCCTTGAAGAAACCCGCGACCTCGTCCAGCGCCTGGCCCATCCGCGCCGGAAGACCCTGGCCCTGTCGCCGGAGGTCGCGGATCTATACCAGACCATCGCCACGGAAGCCCCGGGCGCCGAATCAGTCTCCCCGGCTCCCGCGCCATCGGCGCCGCCCGTTCCCCCAGCGCCGCCGTCGGGCCCGGCGCCGGAAGCCTTGATTGCCCTGGAACAGGAAGTCAGCGCCTGCACGAAATGCGAACTCTGTAAGACGCGCACGCAAACGGTCTTCGCTGACGGCAACCCCAACGCCGACCTGGTCTTCGTGGGCGAAGCCCCCGGCGCGGATGAAGATCGAATCGGCAAACCGTTCGTCGGCAAGGCGGGGCAGTTGCTGACGGATATTATCGTGAAAGGCATGAAGCTTCGCCGCGAGGACGTGTATATCTGCAACGTCCTGAAATGCCGCCCTCCGAATAACCGCGATCCCTTGCCGACTGAAAAGGAACTCTGCGAGCCGTATCTCATCCGGCAGTTGGAACTGGTCAAGCCCAAAGCCATCTGCGCGCTCGGCGCCCACGCCGCCAAAACGCTGCTCAAGACTGACGAGTCCACGGGACGCCTACGCGGACGCTGGCACTTCTACCACGGCATCCCGCTCCGGGTGACCTACCACCCGGCCTATCTGCTGCGTTCTCCGGACGAGAAGAAGAAAACCTGGGACGATATCCAACACGTCATGCGGTTGCTCGCGGGCGCGGAGAAGGCCGAACCCGGTCCCGGCTCGCTCGGCGATCCGCCGCCATCAAACTGATTTCGAATCATGGCCGATACGGTAACGACATACACGCCGGTTCGCTGGTACAACTCCCTCGTGGTCCGCGTCATCGCCCTGTGCGCGGTGCTTGTGCTGTGCTTGCTCGGCTCCGTCTATATCCTCACCGCCCATTACTTCGTCGAAGTTGTGAAAGAGATGGAGAATCAGACCCTGGATATGGCGAACGACATCGACGTGTGGCTCAGCGAACACGGCGATGAACCGCCCGATCTCGAGCAAGTGAAACAAGACTTGACCATCGAGCACGGCGAATCCGTGTTGGACATTACGCGGCCGGATGCCGACATGGCGCAGATTACCGGTGTCGTGTCGCAATTCACTTCGGACGGCAAGGTCATCACGAGGTATCAAATCGAACGGGCGGGCATGGACCCGATCCAGCTTACGGCCCAATTCAGTTTTCTGCCGCAAACCGCGATTCTTCGCGCGTTCAAAAACCAATACCTAGTCGCCTTGACCGCCGGGTTTCTCATCACCCTCGGATTGATGATCTACTTCATCGTGAAGAGCCTGCGTCCTTTGAGCGATCTCTCCGATTCCTGCGCCAAGATCAGCGAGGGGGAACTGGACGAGGTAGAGGTCCGCAAGAACTACGGAGAAATCCTGGCCCTCGAACAGACCTTCAATCATATGGTGCGATCGTTACGGGAAAAAGAGCAGGTGGAAAAGAACCTGCGCCAGGCGCAACGTTTGTCGGCGTTGGGAACCTTGGCGGCGGGCGTGGCTCATGACGTGCGCAACCCCTTAAACTCCATCAAGCTGCTGTCGAGCCACGTGCTGGATACACTGCAATCACACGATGACGCCGCGCCGGCGGTTACGCAACTGCGCACCATCCGCAATGAAGTCGACCGGTTGGACGAGATCGTCTCCGGGTTCCTCGCGCTCGCTAAAGAGCGCGAACTGCAGCCGGAACCCGTGCGGTTGGACCCCTTGCTGGAAGAGTGCCTGCACCTCGTACAGCAGGACGCCAATGAACGCGGCATTCACCTGACGAGCGACCTTCGCGCAGGCGATTTGGAGTTGACCTTGGACCCGAAACAGTTCACGCGAGCGGTCCTCAACGTGCTGATTAACGCGCTCGAGGCCACGCCAGCCGGTGGCCGCGTCCGGCTGTTTTCGCGCGTGCTGGAAAGCGAATGCCAGGTGGAAGTCCGCGACGACGGCCCCGGCCTGACCAAGGAAGTCGCGGAACGCGCCTTTGACCCCTATTACACAACGAAACCGACGGGGACGGGTATTGGCCTGTCCATCACGCGCGGCATCATCGAAGAGCACGGCGGCACAATCGAATTGTCCTGCGTGCTCGGCCAGGGTTGCCACGTCTTGATTACATTCCCCACCCGCCGGGAAGGACTCGTATGAAACCGGAGATTCTCATTGCCGAAGACGACGACACGCAGCGGCTCATCCTGAACGACATCCTGAATGGCGTTGGCTATCGCGTGACCGCAGTCCCGACCGCGAAGGAGGCTCTGGCCGCGCTTCGCGATAACCCACGCGACGTGTTGCTTACAGACCTTCGCATGCCGGAGATGGATGGTCTCGAACTGTTGCGCCAGGCGAAACGCATCTGCCCAGACATGGAAGTCGTCGTCATGACGGCCTTCGCCACCGTGCAGACCGCGGTGACGGCTATGAAAGAAGGCGCGTCCGACTATCTCGCCAAACCCTTCGACAAAGACGAACTGCTGATCGTCGTCGAAAAAGCCATCGAACGCGGCAGTCTCCGCCGCGAGAACGTGCAACTGCGGGAACTCGTCACCCAATCCGTGTCGCTTGGGAATATCATCGGTGACAGCCCCCCCATGCAACGCGTATTCACCATCGTCCAGAAGGCCGTTCCCATCAACAGCACGGTCCTGATTCTCGGCGAATCGGGCACCGGCAAGGAGATGGTTGCCCGCCACATTCACTTCGAGGGACCCCGCAGCAAGAAGCCCTTCGCGGTCGTGAACTGCGCCGCCATCCCCGACGCCCTCGTGGAGAGCGAGTTGTTCGGCCACGAGAAAGGCGCCTTCACGGGCGCGGAAGCGAGCCGCGCGGGCAAATTCGAAGTGGCCAACGGCGGCACGCTCTTTCTCGATGAAGTCGGCGACATGCGCCTCGACAGTCAAGCGAAGCTCTTGCGCGTGTTGCAGGACGGGGTCGTCGAACGCGTGGGATCGTCCACGCCGCGCAAGGTGGACGTGCGCGTCATCGCGGCCACGAACCGCGATCTGAAGAAGCTGGTCGATGAAGGCGAGTTCCGCGAGGACCTTTTCTTCCGGCTGGACGTGCTGCCCATCGCGTTGCCGCCGCTGCGGGAACGCGTGCAGGATCTGCCGCTCCTGATCAACCACTTCCGGGACAAACTCTCCAAGCGGCTTGGCAAGAAGTGTCCGACCCTGGCGCCGGACGCGTTGGAGGCCATGCGCCACTACCGCTGGCCCGGCAACGTGCGGGAACTGGAGAACACGCTGGAACAGCTCTACATCTTGTCCGACGGCGAGACCATTCACGCAAACGACCTGCCCGAAAAGTTGCGCAAGCGCGAACCGGAAACCGGCGATATCGAACTGCCCTCCGGCGGGTTGGTCTTGGAAGACCTGGAACAAGATCTGATTCGTCAGGCCCTCGCCCGCAGCGGCGGTTCCATCAAGGAAGCCGCCGAACTGCTCGGCCTGACGTACAAGACCCTGCAATACCGCCTCAAGAAACACGAGATCGATCGCAAAGGCGACGCAAGTGAAGGGGAATAGAAGGCCTTACGGAAGATTCTCCAGATCGTCGAGATCTCTGAACCGGCCTGCGGCTCTCTTATTCGTCTTCAAATCGTCAATACTGATGACGCCCACCTCGACTCCATCCAGAGTATCAACAATGCGGGAGCCATAACACGACTCGAACGTAACTCCGGATATGCCGGTAGCGATTTCGATTCGCACTGGAGGATTTCCCATTCGTACGATTCGTCCTTCTTGCATGAAGAGCGACGGTGTCAGGTCGGGAAGTGAAAAGCCAAACTCCACAAGGGCATCGACCGGGCGTTGAGCGTTGGCGGGATGCCGTGCGATCCAGACATCGAGGTCAGCAGTCGCCCGGGGATAGCCATGAAAGGCTACTGCATAACCGCCCACCAACAGATACTCAACCCCATGGGCATTCAACAACTTCAAGAACTCTTTGAAGTCGGGCGGTACACGCAGGTTCGCCATAGTTGAGCCTTCGCAGTGTTTCGAGCGCTGAAAGCCGTTCCTCAGGAGAGACTGAATGCCAGTACGCGCGGTCGCTGGACGGCTCGGTCAGCGACGAGACTTCCATGGCGGATTTGTCGATTCTGAGTGCATCGATCGCGTCCATCGCCAATAATGATAGCGAAAAATAGGGACGGCCACCAATTTCCTTCTCGATCACCGAGTCGAGGGCTCAAGCGCTGCCAAGAACATGGTCCGCAAGTCAGTTTGTATCGATAGCCGTGGATTCTCGGTATCGGGATCGCTATCGGGATCGGTATCGAGTGGGAAGCGCAAAGCGATTTCGATCCCGATACCGATCCCGATAGCGACAACAGTGCTGGCGCTCACGAATGTTCGCCCGCGCTCCCCCACGCCGTAGGCGGGGTCCTTCGCTCAGGAAGGAAAATGGTGACTGATAATCATCTAGGTGGCTTCCCCGCCGGGTGGTGCTA
>BTVY01000035.1:0-77278 GCA_045863335.1 Candidatus Hydrogenedentota bacterium
TACGAATTATGCGCTGATGTAAATTATCAAATCGACAAGATTGTGTACGATCTAGGGTAACTCTTGGCAAAATATGCCGGACACGGGGTACAAAGTAACTGGCCCGGTTTGGAACATTCTCACTGCTGATCGGTATAAGAGTCATAGTGACAAAAGTTTAACCCCAAGCTCCCACTCGGAAAGGGATTGGCACGAGCTATGCTCTCCCCAGACAGTGATACTCGGTGATGGTAACCGACAGGAAGAACACGTAATGATTGTCCAGTGTTGCGTATGCAAAAAGACTCGCGAAAACGGCAAGTGGTCGTATCCGAACGCGCCTATCGCCGATGAACATAGCGTCAGCCATGGGTATTGTCCGGAATGTGCCGCGCAGGCCTTTGCCCAATTGGCCGCATCCACGCCCAGGGCGGCGCGAAAAACTTCAAGGAAGTCGTCGAACGCGGCCTGACGCGACACCGGTGTAAATACGCTCCGCCCGTCCAGAGTTGCTGGACGGGCGGAGTTTTTTGTTTCATCGCACCGGAACCGGTCCGGGATACGGAACCTTAGTACATTCCGCCGCCCATGCCGCCGCCGTGACCGCCGCCGGCCTCAGCCTTCTCAGGCTCGGGCATCTCGGCGATAAGCACTTCGGTGGTCAGCAGCAGACCCGCCACGCTGGCCGCGTTCTGCAGGGCCGCGCGGGTCACCTTGGTCGGATCGATTACGCCAGCCTTCAGGAGGTCTTCGTACTCGCCCGTCTCGGCGTTGTACCCGACGGAACCCTTCTTGCCCTTCACGTTCTGAACGACCATGGCGCCTTCGTCGCCCGCATTGGTGGCGAGCTGACGCAGGGGCTCTTCGATGGCGCGCGCAACGATCTTGGCGCCAACGGCTTCGTCGCCGTCGAGCTTCATGCCGTTGACCGCGTCGATGCAGCGGATGAGGGCCACGCCGCCGCCGGGCACGATACCCTCTTCGACGGCCGCACGGGTGGCGTGCAGGGCGTCTTCGACGCGAGCCTTCTTCTCCTTCATCTCGATCTCGGTGGCCGCGCCGACGTTAATGACGGCCACACCGCCGGCCAACTTCGCGAGGCGCTCCTGGAGCTTCTCACGGTCGTAGTCGGAGGTGGTCTCTTCGATCTGACGGCGGATCAGGTTGATGCGGCCCATAATGTCCGCGCTGGAACCGGCGCCTTCGACGATGGTCGTATTGTCCTTGTCGATCACGGTGCGCTTGGCGCGGCCGAGGTCGGCCAACGTCAGGCTCTCCAGCGAGCGGCCGAGGTCTTCGGTCACGGCCAGGCCGCCAGTCAGGACGGCGATGTCCTGAAGCATGGCCTTGCGGCGATCGCCGAAGCCGGGGGCCTTGACGGCGGCGGCCTGGAAGGTGCCGCGGATCTTGTTGACCACCAGAGTGGCCAGGGCTTCGCCTTCCACGTCTTCCGCGATGATCAGCAGGGGCTTGCCGCTCTTGGCAATTTGCTCGAGCAAGGGCAACAGGTCCTTCAGCGAGGAGATCTTCTTCTCGTGAATGAGGACGTAAGCGTCTTCGAGGACGGCTTCCATGCTCTCGGAATCGGTCACGAAGTACGGGGACAGGTAGCCCTTGTCGAACTGCATGCCTTCCACGACTTCCAGGGTGGTCTCGATGCTCTTGGCTTCTTCGACCGTAATCGTGCCGTCGTTACCGACCTTCTGCATGGCATCGGCGATGATCTTTCCGATCTCGGCGTCGCTGTTCGCGGAAATGGTGGCGACCTGACGGATGACTTCGTTGTCGTCCTTCACCTTTTTGCTCATCTTGGCCAAGGACTCTACGACTGCGTCCACAGCTTTCTCGATACCGCGTTTCAGCGCCATGGGATTGGCGCCGGCAGTGACGTTGCGCAGCCCTTCGCGGTAGATGGACTCGGCGAGCACCGTCGCGGTCGTGGTACCGTCACCGGCCACGTCCGAGGTCTTGGAAGCCACTTCCTTGACCATCTGGGCGCCCATGTTCTCGTACTTGTCTTCCAGTTCGATTTCCTTGGCGACCGTGACGCCATCCTTGGTCACCGTGGGGGCGCCCCACTTCTTATCCAAAACGACGTTGCGGCCCTTGGGTCCCAGGGTCGCTTTCACGGCGCGGCTCAACTTCGTAACGCCGGCAAGCACCCCTCTCCGGGCGTCTTCACCGAACTCAAGTTGCTTTGCACTCATGTTCCATATCTCCTTTTGCTCTCTCAAATTCTTTAGGCTCGCGCAAGGGCGAGCCGGAAGTCGTTGCGTTCAATTACTCGATAACGGCCAACACATCGTCTTCACGCATGATGATGTGCTCGTCGCCGTCAATCTTGACTTCGGTGCCGGAGTATTTGCCCATCAGGATCCGGTCGCCTTTCTTGACTTCCAGCGGGATACGCTTTCCGTCGTCATCGAGACGGCCCGGCCCTACGGCCACAACTTTGCCCTCCTGGGGCTTTTCCTTGGCCGAGTCGGGGATGATGATCCCGCCCCGGACGGTGTCGCTGGGTTCTTCGCGCTTCACGAGAATCCGGTCGGCAAGCGGACGTACTTTCATTCTGAAATCTCCTTCTTGTGGAATTGATTGGACTGGCAACCATAGCGCAAAACGGGTATGGCCGTCAAGTCCGCCATTTTGACAATTTATGTATCAAACATGAGGTGCAGTCTGATCGCACCAAATTTGACTCCGTATTGAAGAGAGCAAGGCCCATGCCACCACTTAACGAAGAATATACAATATATTGAAAATGAATATCTTACAAAACAAAAGCTTGATCTGAAGCGTGTTTTGCACGGTCACGACTTTGCCCATTTGGCAAGCCAACCCCAGGAAGGCCCGCAATTTGAGGTGTTCATTATTGCCAAAATGGCAAAGAATTAGCCAATTATTCTGTCGAGTGCCAATTTGACTGTGGCTGCGCAAACATGGGCGGGGCATGCAACGCAACACCCCGCTTCGGGTATTCTCATGAGGTGGCCCGCTGTCATCGGGAATGAAACCCGGGCCGGTGACCCAAGGTCGAAGAGGCAGAACCTTTCCCGATAGGGAAGTGGAGTATTGGAAGTGAATGGTGCTATGATAAGGGGCGTCTGGTATCTCTGAGAAGTACCGGGGCCACCTTGGCCCAACTTCTAATCGCGGGCAGGGAACTTCGGACAATGAGACAACTCAAACACATTCGATACGCTTCACAGCGCTACACCATGTCCCAGGAAGAGTCGGCGCTATGGGACCGTGCGGACGACACCGAGCGGCGGGAATTGCTTGGATTGCTCGCGGAACGGCTCACGGAAACATCCGGCGAAGATGAAGGCTGTCGTTGTCTTTTCTACCATTCCAATGGCACGCTGGTCGCCAAGAGCGTCCATCACGAACCCCTCTTCGAAAACACCTGATCCACAATCCAGCCCCTACGACCGCTAGCGTTCATCGCGCTGGTGGTGTGAAGTGCAGTGATCTGCCCACATTCCAAAGGGTGTGCAGCAGGCCGATGAAGGTCAAACCCCAGGCAGCGACGGCGACGTAGACGAAGTATTCTGGAATCCAACGGAGGAACGGGGCCTCCACCGCTACCGACAGGCGATACGTACAGGCCGTGTACATGCCCAGCGGGAAGACCGCCCCCCAGTACAAGGGATCGTACCGGAGGGGGAAACCCCGATAGCCGTGCCGCCACGCCCCCAGCGTCACCAGCATGGGGATCCACCACGTTGCCGTCGCCCAAGACAGCAGGGTCATGCCTTTCAGAAAGGGCAACAAGCTCAATAGAAGCGGCGAATGCTCGGCGTTGCCGATGAGAAAAGTCCCGGCCAGGGTCGAGATGGCAACGGCGCCCATGTTGATCCAGTAAGGCGGCGCGAGTTCCGACGGCTGCATCGTATAGAAGGTGTACCGGAAGAAAATGAGGGAGATGATCCAGATATAGAGCATGCCGGCGCCCAACCACATGACGAGACTGAAGAAGCTGAGCGGTTCAGAGTATTGGCCTGCCATCGTGGCGAGTTGGCTGCCTAGAATCGACACCGACTGGGCGGCAACCACCGCGACCAGCCACCCGCCGTTGATACCCTTGGCCAGCTCCGGTTTGTCGGCGCGGACGGTCAACAGCGTGAAGATGGTGTACGTAAGGACGGCCCAGAGCAAGACGCCCAAACACCAGAGTATCAGGGCTGCGCGATATGCTTGAAAGAGCACGAGGAATTGGCTGCCCAGGACGCAGGTAGCGGCAACGGTCGTGAAGAACCCGACGCCGCGGGCGTGGTCCATAAGATCGGCGCTGAAGTTTCGCCAATGCCGGACGATGCGCGCGATCGACAACATCCACAACACGAGGTAGGCCGGCACATTGACGTAGAAGAGCGCGCGGGCCAGGCCTCCCCACCCTTTCAATTCGCACGCAATGGATACGATACCGGTCGCCATCACCAGAGCGAAGTAGGCAGGGTGCATTTGACGCAAGCCGGAATTCGGCGGAGGCATTGCGTTCATGGACGCTCCGAGGTGTGAAGATACCAGAGCAGACCAAGGTTGAGGCTAAAACATGCGAGACTCGCGATCGCGGCGGGCCATACAATCGATGAATCCCCGCCCAGGAAGGCGTTCATGGTGGCGGTCAACAGCCACAATTGCAGAATCACCAGCAGCAGGACAAAACAGAGAATTCCGTAGACGATTGTAACGCGTTGCGATCGGTGGAGGGACGGTTTGGCGTTCATGTGCGCAACTCCACGCCAGTGGCGTACACCGCGCCGTCGCGCACCTCTAGCGTGATCTTTGCCAGCGGCCGGCGGGGCGGTCCCGCGGTCGGCCGGCCCGTCGCCATGTCGAAGGCGCCATGGTGACAGGGACAAATGAATGCGCCGCGTTCCACGTCGGGCAGGACGGCGCAGGACAGATGGGTGCAATGCTGGGCGTAGGCGAGCAACGTTTCCTCGTCCATGCGGACAAGCACGCAGCGGTCGTGTTCGCCGGGGTAGTTGAAGGAGAGCGCTTCACCCACGGGAACCGCAGCCAACTCCGCAATCTGTTTCGGTTGCGGGTTTCCGCGCGATCGCCGGATCAGTGACTGCACCCCGATCCAGACCTGGCCCACAACAAACGCGGCGCTGGTCAGCACGAGAAACTTCACGAAGTCCCGGCGCGCCACATACTCGTCGCGCGCGGTGTCGATGGGAAAATCCTGCCGCCACTTCGGCTGCGCCTCGATGGGGTTTCCATCCGGCGCGCGATGGGCGGGATTGCGGGTGGGGGCCATCGCTACTCCTCCGCGGCTGGGCCGCTGTATACGGCGGTTGCGAGCACGTCCAGGCTCATCGTTTTTCCGCTGGGCGTGGCATCCATGGCTTCGGTCACATCCACGTACTCCCGCTCGTAGTGCATTGGCGCCATCATGTTCACCTTCGTCGTAACTTCCTGATTGCCGAACCGAAACCGATTGACTGGCGCTGTGCGCGTGCGGAGTGCTTCCACCTGTTCACGCGTGCCGAAGTAGAGCGCCTGGCTCGGGCATACCGTCGCGCACATGGGCTTCTTGCCCACGCTGGTCCGGTCGTAGCACATGTCGCATTTCATCATGAGATCGAATTCGACTTGCATCTTGGGCACCCCGAAGGGGCAGGCCAGCACGCAGTTGTTGCACGCAATACAACGGGGCTTGCGGGCGGACTGCACGACGCCGTCCTCGGTCTTCTTGATGGCGTCGGCGGGACATACCTCCGCGCAGGTCGGCGTGTCGCAGTGCATGCAGACCATCGGCACGGTTTGCGTGGACTGCGACCGGTCCAAATAGTCCAGATGGATCATCGACACACCCCGATGCGTATCGCACTCGCTGCACGCCTGCACGCAGGCTTGACACCCTATGCAACGATTGGGGTCAACGAAAAACTCGTGTTGTTCGGGGACCGGCATGCCCTTCCTCGATTATTGTTGGGGTTCCAGTTTCGCGTGCTCCGGCGGCCCTTCGGCCTTACAAACGCGCACGGCGCAGACCTTGTACTCCGGGATCTTGGAAATCGGATCCTGCGCGGATACCGTCAATTGGTTCGCACTCTTCCGCCCCGGCCAATGGTACGGAATGAAGATCGTGTCCGGCCGAATCGTCGTAACTACCATCGCGCGCAACGTCGTGTTGCCGCGGCGGCTCTCCGCAGTTACCCAGTCGCCGTCAGCCACGCCCAACTGTTCCGCCAGTTGCGGGTGCATTTCGATGCGGGGTTCCGGGTATTGGTCGACGAGCGGCCCAATCCGGCGGGTTTGCGTTCCCGACAAGAACTGGCTGATCACGCGTCCGGTGGTCAGGATGATGGGATACTCCTCGTCCACGTCCTCCGCCGGCGGCGTATAGGGCGCGACATTAAACCGCGCTTTGCCGTCGGGAAAGTAGAACGGTCCCGCGCCCTTCGCGACGGGGTTCCAGGAACCGGGTTCAAAGAGGCGCGGCGTGCCCGGGTGGTCGACTGGGGCGCCGTCCGGGCCTTCGCTCGGGCAGGGCCAGAACACGCCGTGCTGGGACTCCACTTTCTCCCAGGTGATGCCGGAATAGTCCGCAACGCCGCCTTTGCTGGCGCGGCGCAGCTCGTCAAAAATCTCGCGCGGCGACGAAAAGGTCAGACCATGCGTACGGCCCAGCGCGGCGGCGATATCTTGAATGATCCGCCAATCCTGATTGGCGTCGCCCGGGGGATCCACCGCCTTGTTGATCTTGATGACGCGTCCTTCGATCTGCGCGACCACGCCTTCGTCTTCTTCATGCAGCGAACCGGGCAACACGATATCCGCATGGCGCGCGGTTTCGCTGAGAAAGAAATCGATGGCGCAGAAAAACTCCAGCTTCTCCAGCGCCTCGCGTACGTAGCGATTGTCGGGAAGCGATACGAGGGGATTGAAGCAGATCGAAAGCATCCCTTTGATCTCGCCCGCGTGGATCTTCCGCATGATCTCGTAGGCGTCGACGCCTTTGCCCGGCAGCTCGTCGGCGTTCACACCCCACACCGAGGCGATATGGGCGCGATGATCGGGATTATCGATGTCCCGGCCGCCGGGAAGCTGGTCGCATTTCTGCCCGTGCTCGCGGCCTCCCTGGCCGTTGCCCTGTCCGGTGATCGTGGCGTACCCGCAACCTTCGCGGCCGATACGCCCCGAGGCGAGGACGATATTAATCGCGCCGAGGACGTTCTGCACGCCGTGGCTGTGGTGCTCGATCCCGCGCGCGTGCAACAGGAAACTCGACTTCGCGGTGCCCCACAGTTCCGCGGCCTCGCGGATCGCGCGTTCGGCAATCCCGGTGACTTCCGCGGTCCGTTGCGGCGTCCATTGCTGCACGTGCTCAGCCAGGGCATCGAAACCCGTGGTGTGGTTTTCGATGAACGCGTGGTCCAGCCAATCGTGCTGAATCATGAGATGCAGAATTCCATTGAACAAAGCGATGTCGCGACCCGGCTTCACCGGAAGAAACACGTTGCAGGTTCGCGCAATGGCCGTGATTCGAGGATCGACCACGACAATCTTCGCGCCGTTTTCGCGGGCCTGCCAGACGTAATCGGTCGTAATGGGCGCGCACTCCGCCACATTCGCGCCGCTGATCCAGACCACCTCGGCCTTCGGAATGTCCGACCAGGGGTTCGCGGCCCGGTCGATCCCGAAGGATTTCTTGTTGCCCGCCGCGGCGCTGACCATGCAAAGGCGGCCGTTGTAATCGATGTTGGCGGTCTTCAGACACACGCGGGCGAATTTGCCCATGAGATAGGTCTTCTCGGTGGTAAGACTCGCGCCGGAAAGAATGGCAAAGGCATCGTTCCCGTATTCGCGTTGAATGCGTTTGATGGCGCTTGCGGTGCGGCGAATCGCCTCGTCGTAGGCGAGGGACTGAAAACCGCCCGGCGCCTCGGCGGTGCGCTCCAACGCCGTCGTCAACCGGTCCGGATGGGACCCCTGCAAGTACCGCTTCACCCCTTTTGGGCAGAGCATGCCTCGATTGAAAGGAAACTCCTCCCAGGGTTCAAAGCCGATGACTTCGTTGTCTTTGACCTTGAGTTGGATGCCGCATTGCTGACCGCAGAAACAGCAATGGGTTTGGACGATTCGATCCGGCTCCACGCCGGGATCCAGCCGGGCGTGTTGCATATAGGATCGATGCGGTCCGAACCGTTCGATCGCCGCAAGCGCGTCAGCGGGCGCCGTCGACATGGGAAGACTCCTTTCTCAGATACGGGTACCAGTCCTGCGAGGTCCGGTACATTCCCGCCTGGGCCATGGCGAACATGGCACGCCGGCACGCGGGGCAAATGCGCTGGTAATGCTCCGCGGGACTTTCGGGCATGTCGTACTGGTAACCCAAACGCCGCTCGACCTCGATAAGATCCTCGACGTGCATCTGCGACGCGTAAGCCGTCCCGCAACGGCGGCACTGCGCCTGCGGACCCGACGTGCCGAGATCTTTGTAAAACGCCACGCCAAGTTGGGCCGGACGCTGGAAGATGTGGAAGAACTTGCCGAAAGGCAGCCACAACAAGGTGAAAATCACCGTGACGGCGTGCAACAGCGCGAGGAAGTCATAGCCGTAGCCGTGCATCCAGCGGTAACTGACCCACAGAAGAATTCCAGTGATGGAGACGGCAAACAATAGGAGCAAGGGCAGCACATCCTCGCCGAACCGTTGCGTGGCGGCGGCGTCGTGTCCCCGCATGCGCCGCCGCATGGCGAGCATGACGCCCGGAATCACGAGCAACGAGGACCACACCAGCCCGTGAAAGATAAACATGGCGAGCCAGCCTTCCGCAGCGATGGTAATCGTGGGCAGACCAAAGACGAAGATCGTGTAATGCTCGAAATCGTTCGGCGGCGTCTCAAAATGGATCCAGCCGAATACCAGAGGAAAGGTAATCGCCACTGCGAGGATGCAACCCCACATGATCAGCCAATGGGCGCCGCCCCGCGCCACGTCGCGCCGCCAGATAAACGCGTTCAGCGCGAATCCGGAGACCAGCCGGCGAACCCAGGTAGCGAGGTTTCGCGCGAGCGCGTCCGGCTTGAGAAAAGCCTGCCAGCCCCGTTTGAAATACAGCCACGTGGGGGGCCGCTGGAGCCACATGGTATAGCGGTAGACGATGCCAAAGAGGGCGAACAGGGTGGCAAAGGTGTAGGCCACGAGGGCGGCATCAAAATGGGAGAGGTTTCGAGAGCCGAGAACGATGAGGATGCTCAGAAACGCGGTTGCGAGCAGACCGGTCAGTAGCGCCAGTAATGTCTCTCGCTTTAGCATGACGTTTCCCTAAGCTGTGTCGTTCCCCCGACGAGCGTTTTAATATGTATATCAAATGCATCTTATCCATTCAATCACAACCGCTTCTACGAAACCGAGAGGCTCTTCACTAGGTAGTAGTTTTTGCGGACAGTGCGGCGAGAAATGTCCGAATACGGCGCGCGTTCACGCCCAGATCGCTCTTGCCGTCGCGGGATTTCGACCGGATGTCCACTCGTATAGATTCCCCTGTGCCAGAGATGCGGATGGAAACATAATCCCGAAATCGAAACAACGAAGACTCTACGACGGCCTCGATTTCCTTCGTTTCCCGGTCAGCTCGAAGAACGTTCCACCCGGCATGTTCTTGCGCCACCGTAACCGCGGCATCAAACAAGCGGTCCGTAGCCATACGATCCTTGGGCCAAGTACCCGGCGAAAGGTCCGGGTAGGCGTCGCGCACGACAGGCGCAAAGGACTCAGGGTACGACAGGTCACGCCCTTCGTTTTCCGGTAATGCGGCGATCGCCGTGAACCTGGGGGGATTCTCCAGGTCCGTGCTCACGTCGTTGATTCGGGGAAAGCGGAAGGCGTCACGCCCGGCGAAGACAATAAGCGCGCCCGGTAGCACCGCAAGGAGGCACACGACTACCCCGTAAGAAATCGGGGTGCCGCGAATCCAGAACCAAAGCGCCGCGACAACGACAGCGAGACCCGCCGGAATCGACACGAGGACGACAGTGAACCCGCCAAGCGGCGGCAGGACCCGCCAATGGGCAAGGCCTGCTCCGCAAATGAACAGCAACCATGGAATCAAGAAAAGGAACTTCATAGTGCCACCTGTCCTCGAAATATCCCGATCTTGCAGTGTCAAGATACCGCAGGCGTAACAACATGGCAACAAGAAGTTTAGAGGGAACGCGAATCTGCTATTAATGCCCTAGCGGAAAAAGAAATTTACAAAATATCCTTAGTCCGCTACCCTGCCTATGTTCATCGCGACTCTGAACGGCCGTGCAAACCGTTCAGGAGTTGTGACTTCAAATGATGCTGGAAATCTGTCCGCAATACACACTTGTGGGGGTTCATCCATCGTGCAGAATCGTTCACAGACCGTAACTCGCCTCATTATTGCCACGTCCTTCGCACTACTAGCGCCGATGGCGGCCTTCACGGAAACGGTTATCTACCTCGCCCCTCATGGCGGCGAACCAGTTCTTGTGGACTCCGAATACCCTGGAGAGTACGGAAAGCTTCCCGGACCACCCCATGCCGTAGCCACCGGCACGGACAGCACCAAGGCCGGCAATCTCACCTTCAACCTGACCTTTGCCGATGTGACCAATACGACAGGGTTCGGGTTCGACGACCCCACCCACGGCGCAACGCGCAGAGCCACGGCGCTGGCCGTCGCGAATTACCTGAACGACGTGCTCAACGAAAGCACTGGAGCGACCATCGACATTGACTTCCAGCTTTCCGTCAACGTGGGCGGCGCAGCACTCGCGGAAGGCGGGACCTTCTACCCGACCGGGCCGGACCAATACCACGCGGGGCGCTGTCACGAGCACATCACGACGGGAACAGACCCTGCCCTGGCGTTCCCGGATATCCGGTGCACGGTGGACTTCGGGCACACGTGGAACAACGGCCTCGGCGCACCGGCGGGCGGCGAGTACGACTTGGCCTCGACCCTTCTGCACGAGTTCACGCATGCCCTGGGCTTCGCCGCGCTGGCCGACGCCAGCGGCGACAGCACGTCCAGCTTGACCAACCCCGGCGTTTACACGACGTTTGAAGATGACCTGCTGCGCGGAACCGGGTCGATCGACTTGTGGAACGGATCCTTCAGCTTCATCGGAACGGCCGCCGACCTGATCTCGGACGACGTCTACTACACGGGAGCGAATTCGACCGCGGCAGGCGTCACGACAAGACAGTATTCCGCGGTCGATATCGGCGGGCTGCAGGATATCGGCTACTCCAGCGCGGCCGATCCGGGAGTGCCGGTGCCAGTCGAGATTAGCGGTTTCACGACCGAGTAGGACCGAGTTATTCGAGAGCATTGCGTTCTGGACATGCGGGGAGGCGTCCGCGGGAATCGCGGGCGCCTGCTTCTTCATGGGCGGCAAAATAATTCTTGACAACACGGCGCATACCAAACAAGGCCAAAATTTCGATTGCTCGTTTCCCGTTTGCGCAGTATAGTGGAGGAGCCTTCAGATCCATGGGGGAACTCGAAGGGGATCGAATGCGGGGAACAACTGTATGAAACGTGGAAGTCTCGTTTACTGTGCCGCTGCAGCAGTACTCCTGGGCGCAACGGGGGCGTGGGCGGGTCCGGCGGCCCCGGTAACCATCACCTTGACGCAAGACGATAGCACGACGTTCCAGGCGCGTCCGCAAGGCGACGAATTCCGGAATTGGCTCGAAACGATGGACGGCTACACCGTCGTGCAGGAAGGGGGCGCGTGGTTCTACGCGGAACAAGCGGCCGACGGCCAACTCACGGCATCTTCCATTAAGGTCACTGATGCGGCCAAGTCGTTGCCCGGCGTTCCAAAACATTTGATGCCGCCTTCGGATAAATCCAGGATGCTGGTGCGCACGCCGCGCAGCCTGGCACCATCCGCCACGAAGGCACTGGTTCACACGCAAAACGTGGTGGTCATCCTCGTCGAATACAACGACATTTCGTTCAACTATACCGATGCGAGTTTCCAGAGCCTGATCTTCGGCGCGGCGAGCAGCGTGAAGGACTATTATCTGGAATGCACGTATAACAACTTCACGATTACGCCTGCGGCGGAAACACAAGGCACATCAAACGACGGCATCGTCCATATTTCGCGCGGCGTCAATCATCCGAACATTGGCAGCGGCGATTCGCGCACGGAGGCAGCCGCGATCATGACGGCGGCCAACGGCAGCATTGACTATTCTGCCTTTGACACGTCGGGTGACGGGACCGTGACGGCCGATGAATTGTCCATCGTCATGATCCTCGCCGGGTATGAACGGTCCTACGACACGTCAACGCCCAACGTGTGGGGGCACGCGTGGGAACTATCCAGCGCGCTTACGCTTGACGGTGTTGCGCTCCAACCGTTCACCATGTTTGGCGAACGGCACGCCACGCATCAGGCGACGATCGGAATCATGTGCCATGAACTGGGGCACCTGATGCTCGGGCTTCCGGACCTGTACGATACCGACGGCACTTCGGAAGGCATCGGCAGATGGGGGCTGATGGGAAGCGGAAGCTGGAATTATACGGGAGCGAACCAAGGGGATAGTCCGGCCCATCTGTGCGCGTGGTCGAAGGCGATCCTCGATATTACAACCCCGACGGAGATTACATCCGCATCGACCGGGTCAACCATCGCCAGTGCCGACGCCAACGCCGACATTAAGCGGTTCTGGATCGACAAGTACAAGGTCCGGGAATCCTTCCTCGTCGAAAACCGGCAATTGTCGGGCTACGACGCGGGCCTGCCGGGCGCCGGCCTGATGATTTACCATATCGACGATTCGAAGACGACGAACGCGGACGAATCGCACAAACTTTGCGATGTGGAAGCCGCCGATGGATTGACGCACCTTGACACGAAGGTGAACCGGGGCGATACGGGCGATCCGTTCCCCGGGTCTTCGAGCAACACGACCTTCAACGATTCCAGCACGCCAAACTCGAAGGATTACTCCGGCGCCGCGACCAACGTGGCGGTGACGAACATCTCCGCATCGATGGCGACGATGACTGCGGACTTTACCCCCGCCACCGGGGGGACCGGCGATCACGTGCGGTATGATGAACTTGGATACTCGGGGTATTACTACTACTTTGGGGGCAGTACAACGCTCTGGACGGCCTTGCGCGTCACCAACGGCACCTCCATGGTCACATTGGACGGCGTGGAGCTCTACACAGACGGAGCGGCAACGGTAAACATTTACATTTACGCGAGCATGGTGGCCAACACGCCGACCACGCTGCTGTATTCGGAAACCGGACATTCGGTTAGCGGAGGATGGGACAGGGTCCTCCTTGCCGCCCCGTTAACGTTCCCGGCAGCGTCGGAACGTACCATTGTACTGAGGATAAACCAGGCATCAGAAGCGCACGGCTACATCGACCCAGATGGCCCCAACAGTGGCCGCTCGTGGATGGACTACGACGGCGCGGGGGCGTTCAGTCCGCTACCCGGAGATCTGAACCAAATCGCGCTCCTGAGCAGCACACCGGTGCCGGTGGAGGTCAGCGGGTTCAAAACCGATTAGGCTGCATCCCTTCCGTAGCTTCCAGCCGGCCCGTCTCTGACGGGCCGGTTTCATTCTTCCCGCTCGCGTTTGCGTGTTATGCGGGGCTTTCGATAGGCTGTTCAGAACGCAGAAGTGGGGGTACCAGGCGTGAGCGTTCACAAGACGAACCCGGTATGCATTGCAGCTTCCGTTGACGAGACGCGATGGTCCCGAAAGTTCCGCCGATGATGAAGACGCGTCTCGCAATACCGATCGTGACGTCGCTGCTCCTGAGCGGGGCGTTATCCGCTATGGCCCAAGTTAGCCTTGATTCACTCCTGAATGAGATGACGAGTCTCGACGTGCTAACCCGCATGCCGGACCCGGCATACACGGTGAAGCAATACTCCAGTTACGACCGGCTCTCGCAGGGCGCGCCGCAAGGCAGCGAGGACTGGTTTGCTAACGAGGATCGCGGGAACTTCCTGCGCAGTGAGGAACGCGAGGGCGCGACCGAATGGGTCATGATGGACGCCGCGGGTCCGGGCGCTATCGTCCGCATCTGGTCGGCGAATCCGGTGGACGCGGGGATCGTGCGGGTCTATCTCGACCACGAGACGACGCCCACCATCGAAATGCCCTTTGCCGAGCTGCTCAGCGGACAAGCGGCTCCGTTTATCGAGCCGATTGCGGGGGTCCGGTCCGCAGGATGGAACAGCTATTTTCCGATCCCGTACGCCGAACACTGCAAGGTAACGGCAAGCAAGCCGGAGTTCTTCTATCACATCAACTACCGTACCTATGACGGGGCGGTTGAAGTCGCGAGTTTCCCGCGAGAGATTCCCGCTGAGGCTCTGAATCGTATTCGCGCCGTCGCGGAACGGCTCTCGAGCCCAATGGGGGCTCCGGCATCGCCAGCGCGGAGCGAAACGCGTTCCCTCACGTACCGGGTGGAACCGGGCGCGGAGCGCGCTGAGATTCTCTCGCACGACGGTTCCGCAATTTGCGCTATGGAAGTCCGCGTCACTGCCGACGACGTCGCGACGGCGTTGCGAAAATGCGTCCTGACGATTTCGTTCGACGATGCGGCGCACCCGCAGGTATGCGCGCCACTCGGCGATTTCTTCGGCACGGCGCCCGGAGCCAACGCGTATGCTTCCCTGCCACTGGCCGTGCGCGACGACGGCACCTTGACGAGCGCGTGGATCATGCCGTTCCAGCGGTCCGCGCGGATTGCAATACGAAACACCAGCGATGCGCCGGTTCAAATCGATTTGGAGATGGGGATCGACGAGTACGAGTGGACCGACCGGTCCATGTACTTTCACGCGAACTGGCGCGGCGAGCATCCGGTGCCCACGCGGCCGCGCCGCGACTGGACGCTAATCGACATCGAGGGCGCGGGCCGGTTCGTGGGAACCATGATGCACGTGGTGAACCCGGTGCTGTTGTGGTGGGGCGAAGGCGACGAGAAGATCTACGTCGACCACGAAGCCTTCCCCAGCCACTTCGGGACCGGAACGGAAGACTATTTTGGCTACGCGTGGTGCAGTCCCGTGCCGTTCACGCACGCCTACCACAATCAACCCCGCTGCGATGGCCCGCAAAACTACGGGCACACCTGCGTGAGCCGGTTCCATATACTGGACAACATCCCTTTTACTGAGGCGTTCCGCTTCGACATGGAGATCTGGCACGCGTGGACCTGCGATATCGCGCTCGCCGCGACCACCTACTGGTACGCGCTGCCGGGTGCAACGTCGAAGCCCGAGGGAATCGACGACGCGGAACTCGTAATCGTGACCCCTCCCCCGCCGCCGTCGCCGCGATCCGTCGAAGGCGCTTTGGAAGCCGAGTCCCTGGAGATATTGGAGCAGAGCGGTGGAAAGCTCGTCGTCGAGGACAACGAGAAATACCATTGGAGCGCCGGCAAGCAAGTGCGATGGTCGGGCGGCGCGCCTGGCGATTCAGTGACGTTCGGCTTTCCAGTGGAAAAGGGCGGCCAATACGAAGTACGCGCGGCATTCACGAAAACAAAACGTTGCGGAATCGTGCAGCTTCATATCAACGGGGAGCCCGCGGACGGCGAACTCGACCTGTACGACCCCACCATTGAACCCAGCGGCGAGATTTCGTTGGGAGTCTACGAATTGACGGAAGGTCAGAACATCTTGACCGCGCGGATCATCGGCAAGAACCCGCGAGCGGTCGGCGACACCTACGCCTTTGGATTGGATTACCTGATGCTGCAACCAGCGCCCTGATTGGACCATGCACGGTGAGGACCGCGGGCGGACGAAGGAGTTGTTACGATGCGTTATGCCGGTCGTGTTTTGATGTTCGCGTTGGGGGCGGCGGTCGCCATTGGCGCGCAGGGGCAAGTGACGATGGAATCGCTTCTCGGCGAGATGACTGATCTGACGGCTCTGACGCGGTTCCCGGATCCGGCGTATACCGTGAAGCAGTTCTCGAGCTACGACCGGAGATCCTTGGATCCCGCCGTGTTGACGGACGAGAACTGGTTTGCCAACGGCGACCGGGGTCAGCACCTGCGCCAGGAAGAGCGCGACGGCGCGACCGAGTGGGTGCTGATGGATGCGGACGGCCCGGGAGCAATCGTGCGGTTCTGGTCGGCGAATCCTGCCGACGCCGGGATCGTGCGAATCTACGTGGACGGCAACGCCGAACCCGCCATTGAAATGCCCCTCACAGATATGCTCGGCGGGACGGCCGCTCCCTTCGTGAAACCGATCGCTGGCGAACGGTCGCAGGGGTGGAACAGCTACTTGCCGATTCCCTATGCACAACACTGCAAAGTCACAACGAGCCAACCCGACTTCTACTACCAGATCAACTACCGGACGTATGCGGACGGCACGCGTGTGCGGAGCTATTCGGAACGGGAGTCGGAACGGGCGGCTGCTTTGGTTGAATCGGCTGCGGCAAAGCTTGCTTCACCGGCGGACCTCAACCTGCCGGATTTGCCGAAGCAAGTGGCCAAGCGCTTTGAACATGCGCTCGAGCCCGGCGCGTCCGGCACGGAGCCGGTGCAAGCGCCCGGCGCCTTGTACGCCCTCGACCTGCGGGTCGAGGCGGACGATCTCGAAGCGGCGCTTCGCGGATGCCTGTTTGAGATCTCCTTCGATGGCCTACCCGATGCTTCGGTGGTTTGTCCCCTGGGCGATTTCTTTGGCACCGCGCCGGGGCCGAATCCTTACGCCTCGTTGCCACTAGGCGTGAACGAGGACGGCACGCTTTATTGCCGGTGGGTGATGCCTTTCCAGCGCGGCGCGGAACTCCGCTTCACCAACACCACCCATGCGCCCCTGTCGATCTCCGGGACCTACGTGCTGGGCTCCTACGAGTGGACGGACGCGTCCATGTATTTCCATGCGACCTGGCGAAGCGAGTACCCGGTGGCGACGCAGCCCCGGCAGGACTGGACGTATGTGGATATCGACGGGCAAGGCCGCTTTGTGGGCGACATGCTTCACATCACGAATCCGGTGAAGGCCTGGTGGGGCGAAGGCGACGAGAAGATTTACGTGGACAATGAGGATTTCCCCAGCCACTTCGGGACGGGCACGGAGGACTACTACGGGTACGCGTGGTGCAGCAACATTCCGTTCACGCACGCGTACCACAATCAACCGCGCTGCGATGGCCCCGCCAACCATGGGCAAACCTGCGTGAGCCGCTTTCACATTATCGACAATATTCCGTTCACGAAGGCGTTCAAATTCGACATGGAGGTATGGCACTGGGAGGAATGCGAGATCGCCATGGCCGCCACGTCGTATTGGTACGCGATGCCGGGCGCGACCCACTCCGGTCCGCCGATCGACACCGCGGCCTTGAAGATCGTCACGCCACCGCCAGCGCCCGCACCCAAGGTCGTCGAAGGCGCGTTAGAGGGCGAGAGCCTGAAAGTAGTCGAGCACACGGGAGGAAATGCGGTCGTTCAGTCCAGCGACGCTTGGGAATGGAGCCGCGAACAACAATTGTGGTGGCGCGACGGCAAACCCGGCGACCGTCTAACCGTGGAATTCCCTGTGGAGAAGGCAGGGCGCTACGACGTGCGCGCCGTCTTCACGAAAGCCGTCGACTACGGCATCATGCGCCTGCTCATCAATGGCGAAGAAGTGAACCCGGCACGGGACTTCTACAACAACGGCGTCATCGCCACGCCGGAAGAATCATTCGGCACGTTTGAACTGAAGGCCGGCGCAAACACATTCACCGCGGAAATCGTCGGCGCTAACGCCGAGGCGATCCCTGGGCACATGTTTGGGCTGGACTACCTGCTCTTGGTACCCGCGGAATAGTAGAGGAAATTCGAAATCCAAATCTCGAAATCCGAAACAAATTCGAATGACCAAAACTCGAAACGAGATTACGCAGTAAACGGAGTGATATTCGACGACCGATTCCTCACGGAATCGGAGTACATGTCTTTATTGGCACATAGACCCCGAACCGCATGCCAACATTTTGAGTTTCGGATTTGGGATTTGTTTCGGATTTCGAGATTCGAATTTCGGATTTGATCCTACGGCATTGGCGGCATGCCGAAGGCGGACCACTCCTCTTTCGCGGGACCGTACACACCGTTCGGTTGGAGTCCGGCCTGGCGCATGAGCACGGTCATCTGACCGCGATGGTGCGCGTGATGCAGTTCCAGGCAGAGAAGGGTGACCCCGCGGGTCCATTGTTCCCCGTACATGTCGTCCTCTTGGAGGAGCGTCTCGTCGGTCCAGTTCGCACGCAATTGCCCGACAAGACTGTCCGAGGCCGTGATAAACGCCGACACAATCTCCGACGCGGATGCCGGAACCGGCGCATCCTCGGCCGGGGCGTCGACTGTAAGACCCGTGCGGGCCGGCATTTCGCCCAGAGTTTGCACGAGGTGCCAGGCGATGAACCCGAGTGAGCGCCCGTCGGCGGTGACGGACTGGGAGAGCGAAGCGTCAGTTAACCGCTCGAAGAGTTTGACGGTCGATTCGTGCTCGTGCTTCCAGCTCGCATAAAAGTCTTCCAGTTTTCGGAACATTCTCGATCTCCCTTGGTCAATGGGCCTACGCTCAGCCTTCGACGACTTTCCGGCAGACTTCGTTCAGGAGTTTTCCGTCGGCTTGCTCGCCGAGTTCCTTCTTCATAGCCCCGGTCAGTTTGCCCGCATGGTTCATTTCGGGATGCTCGGCAAGATACGCGCGCACGCGCGCCTCGATTTGATCGGCGGTCAACTGGGTTGGCAGGAACTCCGTGATCACGGCAATCTCCGCCTCCGTCGCCTCCGCCTCGTTCTGTTTGCCCAATTCGCGGAAAATCTCAAGCGATTGCTGCCGCTTCTTGACCTCCCCACGGACCGCCGCGAGGGCGGATTCCTCGGTGAGCCCGGAGGAGGACTCCTTTTCCTTTAACAGCAAAGCTGCCTTGACCATACGCAGGCACTCGAGCCGTACGTGGTCCCGGTTTTTCATGGCGAACTTGATTTCTTCCTGGACCCGTTCCTTGATACCCATTTCGTGCTCCTTTCGTGGAGCACTAATCTATGCGTAGGGCCAGGACAAAAGCAATAGCGGCGTCCGTGGACAGACGATCAAGTTATTCCACGCGAGAAGCAGAATTTGTCACAAGAGAGCAAATCGAGGCCAAAGGACGGCCTCGCGTAGGACGCCCCCCTTGGAGGGGGTTACTGTAAGTATCTCATTAGTGGAGCGTTACGATAAATTACCGAACGTTGGCGCGAAATTTGCACTTTGCGGCTTATCCGGGCTAACGCCCCGGTGGATTCATTGGGTTCATTCTGATTGGGACTGAAGGAAGTTCTAGATGTTCTACGGGGGAATATATGGTGAAGAGCGCGAGGACGCGTTTTTCGTGCTTCAGGAATTGAGCACGGTGCTCAAGTACCTGGCGAGCGAGATCGACTCCGCCCTTGAGCACAACGGCGAAGTCGACACGGACCGACTTGCCCGGATCGCCCAAGCGTTGAACGCCAGCCATCATACCCTGCTGACCCTTTCGAACGCGAAGGACGGCGGACGAATCGCCGTGGGTAAGGTCTTCGATCAAATGCTGGACTGACCCGGTGTCCACCCGGCTCCACCTGGTATAGCCAATCCCTTGAATGACTTGGCACTGGCCCGATGCTTTCCCTGCGCCCTTCTGACGCCATCCAATTCGTGGGCTTACGTCCAAATCACCCGAATTGCACCCGATCCGCGAAGGAGTATTTCCGCCTCTTGCACCTACCTTGGGCTGAGAAGCCGATGGGAGCGATCCGCTCCGAACACCAAGGAGGATTTAAGCGATGCGGGATAACACACGCGCCGGCCGCAATGCCGTCTACATGGGACCAGAGGCGCTGCACCTGTTCGACTACGAGCAGGGCGCCTGGTATGAGACGCCGGAAGAAGTCCAGGCCGGGCTCGAATGGGGTAGGCGCAAGGCGCTGTTGCTGGCCTGGGTGCGGCGCAGAATGAAGAAACGCCTGACGCCCCGGGAACGGCGCTGCACGGAACTCTACTTTTTCGAGGGGCACACCTACCGGGAAATCGGACGGCTCACGGGAACCAATGCCAGCTCGGCTTACCGGGCCGTCCTGCGGTCGTTGCGCAAACTGAAAGCGGACGCCGAGAACGAAGGAGATTCCTTGTCGTCCCTGTACTGGGATAGACCGCCTAAGGCGACAAATCCTGAGGAAGTGGACTCAGCGCCCGGGCAAACCGGACCAGCGTCGTGACGACCTCTTCCAGGCGTTCCCGGGTTCGGGCGTCAACGATTTGCTCGCCCATGACGTCGTCCTCGTTGGCATAGACGAAGCGCGGCACGACGACGCTGCGAAAATCGAGCATCATGCTGCTGGCAAGCCCCATGATGGACATAAAACTGGTCTGGCCGCCGGCGGCGCAGAGGAAAGCGACGACTTTCTCTTTCCATGCGTCGCCGGTGAGTTCGATCAGATTCTTGGCGGCGGAATTGACGTCAAAATTATAGACGGGCACCGCAATGATGGCCCCTTCGCATTCCGCGACGCGCCGTTTCAAGTCGATTACATCCGGGTGCTGGTAGCTGGACCGGCCATCGCAAAAAGGGAGCGCCAAGGTCTGCAGATCGATAAACTCGGCATCGACACCGAGGGACTCAAGACGGTTCAGGGCGCCATGAGCCAGGACACGGCTCCGGCTTCCCGGATTCAAACTACAACTAAATACCAGAAATGCCATGATTTACGATCACTCCAACGATACCCCGTTTGGGAACGATTGGGCAGGGCGAAATGTTCCCTCACCGATGCGAAGACCCCCCATCGCGAACGACCATAAGCCGGATCTCCGTCATTTCTTCCATGGAGAAACGGAGGCCTTCGCGCCCCAGCCCGCTGGCTTTGACCCCGCCATAGGGCATGTGATCGACGCGCCACGAGGGCACGTCGCCGATCATCACGCCGCCGACGTCGAGGACGTTCCAGGCGCGGTGGGCTTTGTAGATGTCCCGAGTAAACACGCCGGCCTGGAGACCATACTCGCTGTCGTTGGTTTCGGCCAGCGCCGCTTCAAAGTCGCTGAATCGCGACAGTATGGCGACCGGGCCGAACACTTCCTGGAACGACAGGGGCTCATCGCGGGGAACGTTTTCGAGAAGTGTCGGTTGCACCATGAGCCCCTCGCGGCCGCCGCCGCAGAGAACCTTCGCCCCCTTGGATACGGCGGACTGAACCCAGTCCACGATGCGGGACGCCGCCTTTTCGTCGATTACGGGACCTATAAAGGTATCTTCGTCGTGGGGATTACCCACCTTGAGACCCTTCGCCGCTCCGACGAGCCGCGTCTTGAAGTCGTCGTACACGGCTTCGTGGACAAGGATGCGTTGCACGCTGATACAGCTTTGCCCGGATTGGTAAAAGGCACCGGTGCTGATGCGATCCACGGCATCGTCGAGATCGGCGTCTTCATCGACGATACACGCCGCATTGCCGCCCAGTTCGAGGATGACCTTCTTCCGTCCCGCGCGGGCTTTCAGATCCCAGCCCACGTCGGGAGAACCGGTAAAACTGAGGAGCTTCAGCCGATCGTCCGTAGTGAACAGGTCAGCCCCGTCGCGCGGGCAGGGGAGGATTGAGAACGCGCCCGCAGGCAACCCCGTTTCGGCCAGGACTTCGCCGATCAGCAACGCGCCGATAGGCGTGCGGCTGGCGGGCTTCAACACGAAGGGGCACCCGACCGCCAGGGCCGGCGCGATTTTGTGGGCCGCAAGATTGAGTGGAAAATTGAACGGCGAAATGAACGAGCACGGCCCGATGGGTACGCGCTTCCACATGCCGGAGTAGTTCCGTGCGCGCGGCGAGATGTCCAGCGGCAAGACCTCGCCCAGAATGCGCACCGACTCTTCGGCGGCCGTGCGGAAGGTATCGACAAGCCGGGCGACCTCGCCGCGGCTATCTTTAATGGGTTTTCCCGCCTCGACGCAGAGCGCATGGGCGAGTTCCTCGCGCCGCTCCTCGAACCGGCGGACACAGTGCGTCAGGACATCGCGCCGCTCGTACGCGGCCAGCTCGCGCATCGGCTCGGCGGCAGCAGCCGCCGCGGCAATGGCCCGCTCGATGGCGTCCGGATTCGCGACAGCGACACGCGACGCGACCTCGCCGGAGTACTTGTCGCGAACCTCGAGATCGTGATTAGGAGATTCCGGACGGTTCGCCAGATAGTAGGGATAGGTCGATTGCAGCATACCTATGAGTATACCCCGCAATCGCAGAGAATAGAAAAGAGGCCGGATTCCGCATGACGGAAATCCGGCCTTCCATGCTTTTAATCCATGTTCTAGATGCGCTTATACACCGCGCTCGGGATGATCTGCTTCCGGTCGGTCAGGACGGCGCCCAGGACGCGGCCTTTACCGTCGGCGAGCTGCTCCATGGCGCGCATGACCACTTCGCGGCGGGTGCTGTCGAACTTGACGACCATGACGATTCCGTCGGAGTGGCGCGCCAGATTGACGGCATCGCCCGAATGGAGCACGGGCGGCATGAGGAAGATGATCCGGGAGAACCGGCCTTTCAGTTCGCTGAGCAGCGACTGCATCCGCTCGGACTTCCAGATGTACGTCGGGATATCGCGCTGGGCGCCCCGGCCCATGAGATAAAGCTGACCGGAGGTGGTCACGCAATCTTCCACGGAACCGCCGTCCATGACGAGGTCGATGAGGCCGCGGCCACTGGGCGCTTCCCGAATGCCGTCTCCGGATACGTCGACCAACAGGGTCGGCCCGGCAGGGTCGTCGGCGGTCGCGTCGGCCAGTGCCTTCGCGACGCGATTGGCGCCTTCGCCGGGCACGGAACTTACCACCTGGACAATTTGCAGGGCGTTTTCGCTGTGGGCGGCATCGAGTATGGCGCTGAGCCGTTGTGCCTCCTTCGGGTCGAGCTTTTCGCCGGACCCCCGCAGGAAGGAAGCCAGGGGAGGCACGCCCAGATAGTGCTCCAAGTCCTCGGGCGTCTTAAGCCCGTGGTCCAGATAGTCGAAGAAGAATGCGAGCGCGATTCCGCCGACGACGCCGGCGATGAGGCCGAGCACGAGGTTGAACAGCTTGCGCGGACGAATGGGCGAGTTCGGCAGGCTGGGATCGGATACGACCACGATATTGTTGATTCCCGCGTCCGACAACACCGTGTTGACGCGCGCTTCCTGAACGCGTTCGGCGAAAAACACGTAGGCGTCCTGTTTGATCTTTGCTTCTTCCACGAGCGCGTCGTGTTCGTCGATGACGTTGTTCAGGTGCCGGAGCCGCTCTTCCAACTGCCGGATCTGCTCGTTCGTGGACTGGGCCGAGATGTCGATGGCGTTGTTCAGGCGATCGAGCGCCTGCTTGACCTGATTGTTGATGCTGATGGTTTCAGGATGGTTTGGCCCCTTGGATTGAACGATCTCATTGCGGCGCAGCATGAGTTCGAGCAGGCGCAGACGGAGTTCGGTAATGACGGTACTTTGCGTCTCGCGCGCCAGGGCGGACATGATGGTGTCGTCGGCCGAGGCATCCGCATCGGCGCCCTCCGCGAGAGACTCCAGTTGCTCGAGTTCGAGGGCGAGCTTTTTGGCGATCGTGTATTGCTCGAGCAGGAGGTCGCGCTCCTCTTCGAGGCCGTAAACATTGTTGGTTTCGCGGAACTGCTGTAGAGCCTGCTGCGCGGCGGTCCACTCACCGCGGATCTCCTCCGTCTTGCTCGAGAATACCTCGTCCGCTTCGACCGGCGTAGAGAATACCTCGTTATGCTTCAACTTGTACTCCTCGATCACGGCGGTGAGGATCGCCTGTGCCCCTTCCGGATTAGGCCACCGGCAGAACAACTCCATGGTGTACGAATCTTTGACCTGGCGGACCGAGATTGCGCCGCGCAACACTTCCACCTGGCGATTCTGGGCGTCCTCTTCCGAAGACATGGTCAGGACATTGACGACCGTGTTGCGTAGTTGGCCCACCGGGCCGGGTTGCGCCTCGACCGCTTCGCGCGCGGCCACAGCACTGAGAACGTCGTCGCTCAGGATCATCTGGATTTCCGAGTTGACGTCCTCCTTGGTCATGGAAATAAGAGGCGTCGACACGGAGTCCGTCAACGGTGTGGTTGGTTGCAGCGTTTCGCGCCCGCGCAGCAACTGCACCTTCGCGGAGGACTCGTAGGTCGGCGGCCATACCATATTGCCGACGAAGACCCCCGCCAAGACCAGCACAATGAAGAGTACGATCAGTACCTTCCGCTTGAACAAAACGGTCAAGATATCTCGAAGGAAAAGTTGCCGTTGTTGGTCCATTTTAGTGTCCTCTCTCCCGCAGCGATTCGCCGTCGCAGCGCATCCGCTTCCCGGCCCTTCGGGCTGAGTTATTGTTCTTTATTTTCATATCACTAAAACCACTGGGGTTACGGGTTGATCACGCCGCCGATGGGGATATTCGCGCCGCCCGACGGGAGCAAGGTAACGCCGGAGTTGAAGCTCTTGCTCTTACCCTTCGTGTTGATGTTCTGTTCGTTCATGTAATACGTGCCCGTAACGCCCAGGCTGTTGTCGAAGGGAACGATCTCCTCGATGTACTGTTCGACGAAGAGATTGGCCTTGGAAATGATCTTCTTCGGCACATAAACCACGTCGAAAGCGCGGAGGGGAATATCATTTTCCATGTGCCCCTGGAGCGCCTTGGCGAGATTCGTCTTGAACACGTACGGTTTGCCGTTCGGATTGCGGCGGATAACCAGCACGCTGTTCAGGCGCGAGTTGTTGTTCGGGCCCGCGGCCATCATGATGGCCTGGAGCGCGGTGGGCGCGCCGTCAAGCGGGTATACGCCGTTGACGCCGACTTCGCCGCCCACGTAGATGCGCGACCCGGTGGCGCTCGCCAGATCGACAGAGGTCTCGACCTTATTGAAGATCACCTCTGACGCCATGTCGTTGAGATCCTTGCGAATCTCTTCGACGCTGTACCCGGCCACCTGGACGTCACCCAGTTTCGGGACCGAGATCCGCCCGTCCGGGCGCACTGTATAGAGGCCATTCATGCCGGTCAGCGCGTTGTTGATAAAGGGGAACACGACCAGGGCTACTTCGGGTTCGTTACGAAGCACGGCGGCCGCCTGCTGCTGAATGGCCTTGGAGGCTTCGTCAACGGTCAGCCCTGCGATCAACACGTCATCCTTGAGGCCAGGGATACGGATCGCGCCGTCAGGGCGGACCACCACGTCGCGGCTCATGTTTTCGAGCCGGTCCGGGTTGGCGAAGTCGACGTTAACGGTAATGCGGGGCTCGCCTTCGATGATGCCGGTCTTGCTGTAGAGGCTCGTGAGCTTCTGGTTCAACTCATTGGCCGTCAGTCCGGCGGCCTTAACGTCCCCGACTTCGGGCATCGTGATAAAGCCGTCCGGCCGGACCGTGCGATTCGAGTTCAGCGGCCAGTTGTTCAGGAAGCTGATACCGATGAGGTCGCCCACGTCGATCTTGTAGTCCATCGTATCGCCCATGGGCGCAGTGAGACGGACTTCCATCTGGTCCCCGACTTCGATGCGGTAGTCCCAGGGCACGTCGCCTTCGCGGTAGTTCTGAACGGCAAAGACAATGTTCAGCTTGTCCCCGACCTGTGTCAGGTAGGCCATCTCGGTGCCGCTCAACTCGGCAATGTCTTCCTGGGTGACCTCCTCGTCCTCGCCGCGGGGATCGAGGAGTACGGTGCTCTCGGTGGTCGCGCAGCCTGCTAAAAGCAGGGTCAGCGCCGCGCAGACGACCCACATGTGGTTTCTCATTCCTTTCGCATTCATCTCCATTGGCCTCCTCGTCCGCTTGGCTTTCGCCACCAGAACGATCCCGCTGTACGTCCGGACATACCGGTTTTCACGTTACCTGATCCCAAACCGGCGCTCGCCTGAGCGGCGCCGCACTCATTCCCCTGCGCTTGTATACTCCCCTTCCTCGATATCGGCGTTCGTCGGCTGGACCCGCGGTCGCGCAATTCGCCGATCCGGTTCGGGTCCGGCAATTTCTCCCGGGCGAACCGCATCTTCAGGAAGCTCTTCTCGTTCGCGCATCCGAACCGTCGCCCCCAGTTCCGGGCGTTTCACGTCGAGATCCGGCGCAAAGGTCTGAGCCGGGTCAATCTGACGGCGCTGACGTGTTCTGGGTGTGATTCGGTAAGCGCCCGTGCGGCTTTCGAGTACGCTCGTGTAGATTTCCGCCGGGAGCCGCTGCGCTTCTTTGAAGATTTCCGTGACGAGAGGCGCCGCGGCTTCGAGCGCTTCACGGTTGATGCCTGACGATTGCATGGCAAGTTGCTGAAAAATGTAGTAGACGGCGTCCCGCGCCTTCGATGCGGGCACTTCCATCTTGCCAGCGTATTCGGGGTCCAAGTCGAGGGTCTCAAAGGTAATCCGGTACCACTCGCCCGGATTCTGGAGGTAGTTGGGCGCGGACGATTTCAGTACCGAAGCCCGCACCATGACTAGAAATGTCGGTTCGGTGGTCACACGCGGGGACACGCCAGGCGCTTGGGGCGCCACATCGACCAGATCCTGCCCGGCGCTTCGGCTACGTTCTATATAGCCAACGCGACATGTGCCATAGGTTTCCTCGATGAGCAGCCGCCGGCTCTCGTCAAGGGGAAGACCGTGATAGCGGACCTCTTCCCCCCGTGCGAGCGGTGCAAGCCCCGCCAGAAGTGACAGGCAGATTAGGCGAACACCAAGTGGCCCGGCGCTAGGCGTTGCCATGGCTGCTCTCCTGAATCAACCCGGGCGCGCCGGTTCTGCGGTGAGGCAGGGCCAGGACGGTATCCGCGTAATGTTGGCCATCTTCGAGCGTGACGCCGGACAGAACGACGCAGCGTTCGAGTGTGGCGGGGGTGCGGATCGTCACGCGATCGCCCACGACGGTGTCTCGCAGGTCAACACCTTCCACGATGTTGCATTCCTCCCCAACAATGGATGACACATTCAGCTTTCGCAACTGGTGCAGGCAGCAGCTAATGAGATCGTGAGTGTACGTGAGATTGATGTCCCAAGTCACGACCGGCGCGACCCGCACCGGGTACTCATAGTCAATCAATATCTGAATCGAGTCCGTTAACTCGTATTCGTCCCGCATGGCCGTGCGTGGAGTGCGGCGAATGGCGTCGAATATGGGTAGATCAAACAAGTATAGCCCACACCCCTTCAGCATGTTCGCCACATGGCGCGGCTTTTCGATCACCCGCTTGACCGTGCCGTCTTCGTGAAGCATCACGGAGAAATTCCGCTTCACGGCGTCAACGTCGGTCTCTTCCTTCACCGCGAGGACGGCGGCAGCGCCGTGGCCTTCCATCTCCTCTATCATACGCTGAATGTCGTCGATCTCAAAAAAAATATCGCCTAGCATGAGGAGAAAAGGGCGGTCGACACGCGACTCGAGCTGTCCTACCGCGTGGGCAATGCCGAGGCGCTGGTGCTGTTCGACGTACTCGATCCGCACGCCAAAAGCCGACCCGTCGCCGAGCACCTGAGTAATCCGGTATCCCAAATGCCCAATTACGACAAAGACATCTTCGATCCCGGCCTGCCGCATGTAGTCCAGTTGGTAGGCCAAAAGCGGCCGATTGCAGATCGGCACGATCGGCTTGGGAAGTTCCGCCCCAAAGGGGCCCATTCGGGCGCCATGACCGGCGGCAAGGATTACGCCCTGATACCTCGGCTCGCTCATGGCGTCGCGGCTCCGTGTCGCCGATCAGTGCTGGGCGTGGACATCGCTGTACCCTCCTGAGGCGATCCAGTCGATGGTGCGCTGCAGACCTTCCTCCAGATCCGTTTCCGCCTCCCAGCCCAGCAAGGTCTTGGCTTTTGTGCTGTCGGCGAGAACGCGCTGTATCTCGCTTTGTTTCGGACGCAGCCGGCTTGTGTCGGACACGATGGAGACGTCTTTCCCCATTAAGTCGGCGATCAATTGGGCCAACTCACCGATGGTGATTGCCCGTGTGGATCCGAAGTTTACCACCTCGCCCACCACGGCGTCCTCTTCCGCCATGCGGATGAAGGCGGTGACGATATCATCGACATAGGTGAAGTTCCGCGTGGGCGTCAAATCCCCCAGGCGAAGTTCGCGGCCGCGCATCAGTTGCACGATGATGGTCGGTATCACCAGAAAACGGCCGATGCGAGGCCCGTAGATATTGAAGATCCGGCACGTGGTCACCGGAAGATCGTAGGAGAGGTGGAAGCTCTCCACCGTGAAGTCCGCCGCCAGTTTCGAAGCGGTATACGGGTTGTGGGCGGCCAGCGGGTGGGTTTCGGATATGGGTTCGCCCGCCTTCGACGCACCGTAGACGCCGGCTGAGGAGGTATGCACCAAGCGGCGGACATGTTCGTGCCGGGCTGCGGTACACACGTTCAAGGTGCCAAAAACGTTGGTAATCATGGTTTCTTCGGGATTGGCGTAGGAGTAGGCGACGCTCGTAATTGCGCCAAGATGAAAGATCGTATCCACGCCCACGGCCGCTTCGCGGACAAAGGCGCCGTCGCGCAGGTTACCTCCGCAGATCTCGAGCTTGTGGGCGTGCTTCGGGTCAAGGTTGCCGAGGTATCCCACGCTGCCCCGCATATTGCCGTGTACGATTCCGCGCACTTCGGCGCCGAGAGACAGGAGCCGCTCGCACAAGTGGCTGCCGATGAATCCGCCCGCGCCGGTGACCAGCGCTTTGCATCCTGTCCAATCCATGTCACGCACACTCCACGGGATAAGGTTTCCGCCAGATTCCCATCATTTGCGTCGCGCAAGTGCGCAGTCCCGGAACGCGGAGTTGGGCGCGTTCGCAGGCGCGCACGAAGTGGGCCAGCGGCGCGCTGAAAATGAAGAAGGCCCACATGCCGGCGAGCATCTGGAAGCGCTCGATGTCAAAGCCCGCATCCCGCATCTGCGCCCGCAACGCGCGCGGCGTATTGGCCCGGTACCGCGTCGGAAACGTGTCTTCGTCGTGGCCGCCGAAGAGGTACTTCTTGAAGGCCTGCTTCGCCCGAAAGGGGATGAGGAACGAAATCAGCGCGAAGGGACTGTTTCGGTTCGGCGTGAGAATGGCCACGATGCCGCCCGGTTTGAGTACGCGAAAGAATTCCTGGAATACGCGGAGCGGCGCGCTCAAATGTTCCACCACGAATTTGCACACCACGACATCGAAGGAACCCGCGCGAAACGGCAAGGCATCCAGAGGCGCCATCACCCGGCCGTCCACGTATTCGTTAGCTCTCAGCCCCAGCACGTCCATGTCGCAGCCCACCACACAGCGGGCGTGGTCCATGGAAGGCAGGTCGGGGTCTCCCCGGCTGCATCCCGCGTCGAGCAACAGCGTCTCGTCGTGGACGTGGGCGCCGATCGCCTCGTCGTACACGCCGTTCACGTCGCGCACCCAAAGCTTGATGAGCCGGTACCGGGTTTGCCCGATGCGTTCAACGACGCCAGGGTCCATGGCGAGGGAGCGCTTTTCACGTGAGGACTTCATGGAAGATCCGTTCATAGTCGTCGGTGATCCGGTCCCAGTCATATTCGGCTTTCACGCGCTCGACGGCCACGTGCCGGAGCCGCAGGACTTCTTCGGGATGATCCACGAGGAATTGGAGCTTGTCGCGCAGATCGTCCACGTCCCGGCTACGGAAGGGAACGCCCGCGTCCGCCACGGCTTCGACGTTGTAGGAGATGTCGCTGACCAGCACGCAGTTGCCCGCCCCCATGGCTTCGAGAATAGCGGGGTGGGTCCCCCCCACTTCCATGGCGTTGACGTAGGCGTAGGCGTTGGCCTGCAACGCGCGGTACGTGTCGCCGTAGAGCGCACCCGGAAATTGGATGCGCGGATCACGGGTGGACTTCAGCTCGCGGATGTAGTCGTCGGCGAACGGCGCGCTTCCGACCACCAGAAGGGTCTTGTCGGTTTCTACGCCCTCGAACGCCTTGACCAGCAAGTGGGCGTTGTTTTCGGGTTCGAGACGGCTCACGAAAAGGAAATAGCTGTCGGGTTCGACGCCAATTTGTTCGAGCAAGTCCTGGCGGTAGCCGCGCTCGACGATATCGGCGCCGTACGCCACAAAGGTCGTATCCACGCCGAAGCGGCGTTTGTAGTAGTCCTTGATGACGCGGGAATCGGCCACGAGTACGTTGGAAAACCGTGCGGCCATCCACTCCGCGATCTTGAAGTAAACTTTGGCCAACCGGTTCCACTTGGCCCGTTCCCATTCCAACCCGTCGGTGTTCAGAATGACCTTCACGCCGAACAGCCGCGCGAGCCAGATGAAGGTGCTGTTACCGGAACTGCAATAACAGCTTACGTCCGCGCCGTCGAAGATCATGTGCATCGTCGACAGGAAGGAATGCGAGATGGAGTCCAGGTGCTTCGTGTGGATGGTGGGCAGATGGACGAGACGGACCCCGCGATAGGCCTCCGGATGCTCGTCGTAGTGCGAGCTACGGCAATAGACGGTGACGTGATGCCCCCGTTCCGCGAGTCTCACCGCTACATCCTCCACGAAGGTCTCGAAGCCGCCGTAGTTCGCTGGAATCCCACGGGTACCCAGGAAGGCAATTCTCATCCGCAGGCTCTCAAGTCCGGGTACGGTTCGGCCCGGCTGGTGTGCTTGAGTCTGTTTCGGAGCAACGAATCTGTCGCCGCGAACGACACACCAACATGGCCCATTCTCAGCACCCCAATATACAACATATTGTGTCTCTCGTAAAGCACAGCAAACCCGACAAGTAAATTATAGACAAGAATCAAATTATTCTCAACCAAACTCCAACAACCGTTTCCAAATAGGAAGTTAAGCCGGACCACTTTTCACGATGCACGAAGGACTCGATTCGGGGTTTAGGCGGATATCTCCTCGAAAGGCGACCGAAAGGTGGCGGATGACTGACACAAGCGACGCAGGGCGAAACGTAAGCGATCAAGATGTTGGGGGCATGAAGGCTGCGATCAGTGGCCGCGCAATGCTTCCCGATAGCCCTGAACCGCAGCGGCGGCCATGGATGCTCTCGTGAATCTGGCGGCCTGCGTGGGACCGGCGCGGTGGAGACGCTGTCTCAGAGGGTCATCCGTCAGCGCGGAAACGAGGGCGCGTTCCATATCGTCCAAGTCGAGCGGATCGCAGGAGATGGCGGCGCCTCCGCAGACCTCGGCGATGGCGGGGTCGTTCGAGACGACGCAGGGGACGCCCGAGGCGAGGGCTTCCAGCGCGGGCAATCCGAACCCCTCGTACAACGAGACATACGCAAATGCGTCCGCGGCGCGGATGAGCGTTGGCAAGTCCTCGGCATCCACGTAGCCGGTAAACCTCAACCTGTCCCGCAACTGGAGTGATTCGATGGCTTCCAACATGCCGGAATGAAGCCAGGCGCGTTTTCCTGTGAGCACGAGGGCGTGGGGGAGTCCGTGGTCCCGCAATTGCGCGAAGGCAGTCGCGAGCCGGGCGAGATTCTTGCGTGGTTGAAGCGCGCCAACATAGAGAACGAACGCTTCGGGAAGATCGTACCTGGCCCGAATTCTCTGCATGTCCTCCGCGCTTGCTTCAGCGAAGAACCGGGGATCGACCGAGGGCGCAACCACGTCCATGCGCTCCTCGGCTACCTCATAGACATCGGCAATCTCACGCTTGATCGCATCGGTCAACACGAAAATCCGCGCCGCCCTCCGCAGCGTCCCGGGCGTCAGCAGTGCAAGCCGGCTACGCAGCAGCGGAGGGAAGAGTTCCGGAAAACGAACCCACCCGATATCGTGGACGCTTACCACCGTCGGGCACGGACACCAGGGCGGCGCCGCGTACTGCGTGTGAAGCAGGTCGAACCGGTGTTTACGCGCCAGCCAGGGCAGGACGATGGGCACGCGAATTGCCGAAGGCGTTTGCGGCAAAGGCTGAGCGGCAACGCGCCCGCCCGGACTCCACGTCTCGCTGGGATTGATTAGCCCCACCCACTCGATATCTTCGTTGGACTCGGCGAGAGCGGCGAGCAGTTCGCGCATGTAGGTCTCGTTCCCGCCGGCCCGCGAGCCGATGGCGTGGGCATCGATTCCGACCTTCATGGGTGAGATTCCGCAAGGCCCGGGATCAAATGCGGACCAAACCTAGCGCTGCGCATACTCGGCCAGAGCCTCTTCGTAGGTGGCCGCGACCTGCGCGATCATGTCCTCGAGCGTGAAGTTTTCCGCGATCCACGTTCGCGCGGCTGCGCCCATTTCGCGACGGCGGTCCGCATCTTCCAGCAATTCGAGTATCGCGTGCGCGATAGATTGCGGATCCCGTGGTTTGGTTAGTAGCCCAGTTTCCCCGGGCCGCAGTGTCTCGACGGAGCCGCCGATATCCGAAGCCACCACCGGCACCCCGGCGAGTTGCGCTTCGACGAGCGATGTGGGGAATCCTTCCTGCTCGACAGACGGTTGCACGAAGATATCGAAGGCGGGCAAGGCCTCGGCGATGGAATCGACGAATCCGGTGAAGATTACACGATCCTTGAGCCCAAGCCGTTCGCACTGCGCCTCGAGGTCAAGCCGGGCCGGTCCGTCGCCACAGATTGCGAGATAGGCGTTGGGACTGGTCCGGCATACTTCGGTCATGGCATCGAGGAGATAGCAGTGCCCCTTCTCCACGGATACACGGCTGATGGTTCCGAGGACCACTGCGTCGCCGGGAATGCCGAATCGCGAACGGAATCCGGTCCCGTCACCCCCCTGGAACAACGCGGCAGAATCGATCCCGGTATGGATAACGCGTACGCGCGATTCCGTCGTAGGGCCTTTAAGAATGCGCCCCTTCATGTGTTGCGACACCGTGATCACGCGCTCGAAATTGCGCAGGGCGAACTCCCGTTCGATCCACTGGTAAACGGTGCGGCGAATGGGAAAGGGTCCGTCCCACCAACCATAGGCGCTGGCGACGCAGGCGCAAGGCCACGCGCCGCGGCCGATGCCGATCATCGTGTTCGAGTGAGGGTCATGGGTGTGAATGAGATCGATGTCGTACTTGCGAACCAGATCGCTCACGGCCTGCCGCGCCCGGAACCAGTTCGACCGGGATTTCCAGGGAATGCGCTCCTTCGCGAGCGTGAGGCCGCGTTTAAGCACTTGCGAAATAAACAATTCGTCGAGCCCCGAGAACGTATCGTAAGGCACGCAAATCACGTTGAACCGGTCCTTGGGCAGATGTTGCATGAGATGCAGCACGATCGTGTGGGAACCGCCAAAGGCCCAACTGCGGATCAGGAACAGGACGTTACGTTGGGTCATGGCTGAACTCCCAACGCGACGTCGACAGATACCGATTCCCGCTCCCGAATGTGCACCGACGATTCGTGCGCAACGCCATCGGCCCCGTCGATGCGAACGAGATAGTCACCACCGTATCCGGACAAGGTGACTTGGCCGTCGCCATTCGTCTCGCCGGTCGCGTGGTGACGCGTCCATTCGCTCAGCAGCGAAGAAAGCCGATCAAACGCGGGTTTCGGCGATCCGTCGGCGCGCAAGAGTCCCCCGGAGATGACGGACGACTTGGTGTCCAGGATGTCCCACCAGGAAATCGATTGCACCGCCGGGTGCGCGAATGCGAGCGTGAAAATCATCTCGGCGTAGTCGGCCTGGGTGGTTTCGGTCCACGGCTCGCGCCAGTATCCCGAGGTCCAGGAGGATTCGTAGGTCGAGGGAAGCGAAAACTCGGTAACGTGGACCGTGCGCTCGAACGCGGCATACCGCTCGATCAGGTCGTAGAACCAGGACGGCGTGGTGGCCGGCCCCTGCAATCCGCCGAAGGACTCGTTGAAGTGAAAGCCGGGGTAATACTGAAGACCGATGATATCGACCTGCTTCGTGCCGCCCACGAAGGCGGCCTCTTCAAGAAACGTGGAGTACGTGACATTCCAGTCGTTCGCCGGAGTTCCATCGGAATCGAACAGCGCGTATTTACGGCCGTAGTCGCCTTCGTGTGCGCCGTTCACGAGAGCAAGTCCGGCACCGGCGATCCGGCCGGAGGACTTGCCGAGCAACTCGTGCACCATGGGACGCGGCAAGCCAACCACATTGGTGACATTCGGCTCGTTCATGGCTTCCCAAACCGCGATGTCGCCGCCGAGGGTTTCGATTAACGAAGACTCGTGCGCGAGCATGGCGCCGGTCAAATCAGCATGCGACAGGGAGCGCGCCCGGTCCGGCAGGATGCCGTAATTTTGCAGCCAGACAACGCCGTGAGCCTTCACCGCGTAACCAAGTTTCCCAAGCGCCGCGACGCCAAAGGTTTGTTCGATGGCGTCGCGCGGCGCGCCGTCGGTCCAGCCCCAACCGAGCAGCACCGTGGCAAGATTGAAGCCCGCCTCGCGCGCTTTGGCGAAGGCCTTGGAGTTGTAAGGACTCCCCTCGAACACACCGAAAAGAAAATCGCTGCTCTGCTGTTCAATCGTTACCGCGGTGCCGGCCACCGGCTTGCCTTGCGCGTCCGTGACACGGATCGTAGCCTCACCCATCCGGACCGATGGGATGGACTCGCGCGCCGATTCGACAAGATACGTATCGCGAAAACGTAGGGCATCGGCGAGAATGGCGTCCGCGGCGGCTGCGCGTTCGGCGGCGGAACCGGCGGACTCCGCATCCTTGAGTTGTGAACGCAATTGCTCTGCGTCAGGGCTGCCCGACTCGGCCAACTGGTGAACCGCCGTGCGCGCCAGCTCGACGTTCAATTCAAGCACGCACGCGTCCCCCGCCTCTGCGATGGCAAATCCGGCGCCGCCGTTGTCCGCGCGGAGCAAGAAACGTCCGTAGTCGGAAACATCCCAGAAGAGCACCTGGGGCACATACCCAGATCCCGGTTTCACGACGAGCGCGGGGATGCCGAGGTCGCGAGGCTGGCCCTGGGCGCGGGCCTCCTCATCGAAGACGGGCCACGACACGGCGGGGAGGGCCTGGTCGTCCAATGTAGTGAGATACATGAACTGATCGCCGAAGGTACCCTGCGCGCGAAAATCCTTCCAGCGCATCAGCTCGCCCTTCCCATTGTAGGCGTTGAGCACAATGCATCCCACGGAAGGAAGTTGGAGGTCAAGGTTTTTCTCGCCCGTGTACCGGATGAGGCGCGGCTGGACCGCATAGATTCCGAGTCCCTGGGCATTCTCCTGAGGGGGTGGTTGAAACACGAGATAGCCGTCACTGACAGGTTGCGCGAGTTCGATGGAGTACCTGCCGTTCGCGTCGGACGAAGCCTGTCCGGCCACGTCAAAGGTACTCGTAAGGAGGGCGACGTATGCGAAGCGAATCGGCTCGCCCGTCCCTTCAACACGGAGCGTGCCGCCGACGCTCGGTGGAGGCTGAGCGGTTGCCAGTCCCCAGAGGGTGAGGACCGCCGCGACTGCGACACGTCGCGCCATCACGGAGAAGGGGTTGCGGCAACGCCGTTGGTTCCGTTGACCCCGTTCTTACCAGTTGCCGCCATACGCGCCGCGCAGAAATAGGATGCAACGGCAACGGCGAATACCATCCACCAAACCTTCTGCTGCAGTGCATGGAGGAACACGGCGCAGAGGAGAAAGGCCAATACGCTGACGGACACGGCGCCCGCAAGTGTCGCCATCTGCCCTTCACCGAGGAGCCGGAACTTGCGTTCGGCACGAAGCGCATGCAAAAGCGCCATCAGGAAAAACAACAGCATAAGGATCAATCCCACGGTGCCGCTTTCCGAACCAAGTTGCAGGTACATATTGTGCGGTCCGTAGTACAAGGGATTGAAGCCCAGTTCGTCGTTCATCCAACGCAACATGGCGGCGTACGGCGAATTCTCCTCATAGAAATGCAAACCAAACCCGCCCAGCCCTACGCCCACAACCGGGAAGTCCTGCATGTACTCCCACGCATAGGCCTGCAAATCGACGCGGGCCGCAGTCGACTCGCTTTCGGAGTAGCTCGAGAAATCGAGGACGCGCTCCTTGTACGCGGTGGGCACGAAGAACCAGGCAACGACAAGCGCCGCGGCCAACGCGGATATCCGGTACGGATTGAGGCGAACAAGACTCCGCGCCACGAGGATGAGTGCGACCACGAATCCGACGACCAGGCTGACGCGGGTAAACGTCAACACCAGCGCGGCCAGTTCGACACCGACGGCCGCCAGGACAAGCAGCTTCCCGCGCCGGCTTTTCATGGTGGTAGACCAGTAGACGTTGAGCGGCAGCAACAAGAGCAGCATGAACGCAAGCCAGTTGGAGTGTCCGGTACCGCCCGTGACGCGGACCGCCGCTCCGGTCACCGTGCCCTCCGGATCGATGAAGGCCATGTCCGCGCCGCCGGCGATGCTCTCGATACCGGCGACGCCAGCGAGCTGAAATCGCGGAATAAAGTATTGCGCGATCGCGTATAGCGACATGGCAAAGGCGCAACTCAACACAACGACCACGAATCGATGCAGCTTCTGCGGCGTATCCAGAAGATGGATCGCGAGGATGAAATAGATGACGACCGAAATCAGGCGATTCCACTCGGGCAGTTGAACCCGCCACGTCAAGGAGAAGGCGATGCCCACGAGCGCCCAGCCCGCGAACGCCAGCGGCAGAAATACCTCGCGCCCGAACCGGAACCGCTTCTCCGTGGTGAGAACGTTCAGAACCCACGCCGCGATGGTGGCCGCGCCGCAGGCCTTGGCCGCGGTGCTGGGAACACCATAGGGAACGATTCCCAGTCCGCCCAGCATGCCGGAGAGGAGCAGCAACGCGGTAGTCAGATAAAGCCCGAGCACCGGCCTCTTCACGAAGAAAAAGACAAGGACGAGACCGATAACGGCGACGACGGCTTTCTCTTCCACAGCCAGGATGGCGATGGCCACGGCGAGTCCAAAAACGACGACAAGCGCGAGACTGATGGCGTTGATTCCGCCACGGGATGAACTGCTGGTAATCGCGGCCATAGAACTTCCGCCTCCTGACCTTCACGCCTACTAGACTGAATCGAGTGCAATCGATCCCACATTATATATAGCGGATTCGCGGACAAAAGTCTATGGAAGCGAGGGCGCTGGTTAAATTCACACGGACGTTCACGGACACACACGGACGAAAAAGGTGGCCGAATCCCACCGTCTTTTGGTGGTGCAGGCTTCCGGCCTGCATCCCCAAAGTAACGCGTCCAAGAACCGCGCAGGCTGGAAGCCCGCACCACAAGGCCAGTCCCATCTCACGTTCCAGGTACCATCTCAGTGATCGTGCTCAAAGCGATCCTGCCGAGTCGCGTAGAGTGCCACGGCGTATGTGATAACGCCAATGACCCCTTTCGTGGCCGCAACGGCCCACGCCATACCGAACAGTCCGTAGGTGTCGATGAAGACGAGACCGCCCAGAACGATCGCGATGAGCTTCAAACCTTCGAGGAGCGCAATGAGCGAAGTGCGGCCCATCCCATAGAGCGCGGCGCCTGCAGGCGCGCAACCGAGCGCGAAGGCGGATCCCAGCACGAGAACGGCGAAAAGACCGCCCGCGCGGATGTATTCGGGGCCGAAGGCGAGGACAGCGATCCACCGGGAAACGAGGAGAAATGGAAGGAGCGCAACAAACATCAGAAGTGCCGGAACGCGAAATTGGTGGAGGAAGGCGCGCAACTCTTCCGAGCTTTTCAAGGTGCTCGCCTTGGGCAGGAGCACGTTAAACAGCGTAAGGATGACCAGGTCGCCGATAAGGGTCAGTTGAAGCGCGGCGCCATAGTCGCCGATGGATTCCGAGGGGAGTTGAAATCCCGTAAGCAAGAAGATGTCCGCGCGTTGCGCCAGGCTGGTGAACGCGCAGGCAAGCAGGACCCACTTGGCGAAACCAGCGATCTCACGCAGAACCGAGTGGCCGCTTTCGCCGCGCGCGAACAAGCCTTTGGGTACACCGCGCCAGGCGATGAGTGCCGCGACCGTCGGCGCGGCTACGTAGGCCCCCAGCACGGGCATCACGCGATGAACGCCAGCCCCGAGCAACGTCGCAACGAGAAACAATCGAACCAGGGAACAGACGAGTTCGACGGCAGCGTAGCGCGCGAATTGTTGGCGGGCCTGCAGGGAGGCTTGCGCGAAGGCCCAGAGCACGGTGGATGCCGCGCCGGCGAAGGCCAGAATAACGGCCGCCGGCCCCACCTGGATCCCCGCTGCGGGATCGCTTAGGAGCCGGTCTAAAGGCCATGCCAACGCGCATCCAAGAACCAGTAGCGCCCCCGCCAGGATCAGTTTCAAGCGGAAGACTGTTCGGACGTAGTCGAAACTGCGGTTGGTCGAATCGCCTGAATGGCGCGCGGCAAATCGAACAAGCGTGGTATCCAGCGCGGGACCCACCAACTCCGCCGCGACTTTCATGATCGACAGCAGGACGATGAGTTCGCCGTAGGCTCCCCGGCCCAGCATGCGGGCCGCAAGGATCACCGTCACGAATGTCGCACCGGTAGAGAGGATTCGGGCGAAGAAAACGGAACCGAAGGCGCCCGCCCAGTCTTCGGCGGGCGGCGAGACAGGTCCGCCTCCCCCGCCTTCGGCGCTCACGCCGCGCCCTTGGCTTGCAGGACGACCTGGAAGGTGCGGAAGAGGATGCGGATGTCTTCCATGAGGGACCAGTTGTCGATGTAGGCGAGATCAAGCTCCACCCAATCGCTGAAGTCCACGTCGCTGCGGCCGCTCACTTGTTGAAGTCCGGTGATTCCCGGCCGCACGCTGAGCCGGCGCCTCTGGTCCCACGTGTACTTCTCCACTTCCGCGGGCACGGGCGGGCGCGGCCCGACCAGGCTCATGTCGCCGAGAAACACGTTGATGATCTGGGGCATCTCATCGATACTGAACTTGCGAATCCAACGTCCCACGCGGGTCATGCGAGGGTCGCGCCGAATTTTGAATACAGGGCCGTCGGCCTCGTTCATCGCGGCGAGTTTCGCTTTAAGTTCTTCGGCGTTGACCACCATGGACCGGAACTTGATGCATTTGAACCGGCGCTGGTTCAAGCCGACGCGATCTTGCAGGAAGAACACGGGGCCCTTGGAATCGAGTTTGATGATGAGGGCGATGAAGGGAAACAACCACCACGCAATGGTGATGAGGAAGACTCCAGAAACAATCATGTCGATGGCCCGTTTCAACGCAAGCTGCGCGAAGGCCTCGGGAATCGTGGACAAGGACAGCACCGGAATGTCTTCCAACTGGTGGATCTGACGTGTCGCCACCCGAAGCGGAATCAGATCGGCTATCATGCGGACGGATACGCCGACCCCTTCGCACAGATGCGCCACGCTCGTGATTTCCGAGTAGAACTTGCGCACGGGCAGGCAAATGTAGACTTCATCCACAACCTGCTTGAGGAGCACATTCTCGAGTTCCCGCACCGGTCCCAGATACGGGATGTTGTGTTTCTCCAGATGGGCCGCCCGCTCCGGTTCATCGTCCAGAAGCCCCGCGAGGTGATACCCGTACTGGGAGTGGTTCTCCATCACGTCAACCAAATGTTCGGCGCGCGGATTACCGCCGATGATGAGGATCTGGCGAAAGTTGTATCCGCGGCGACGAATACTCCACAGGAAAAAGCGCAGGGATACGCGCACCACCAGAATGATGGACGCGGCGGATACGGCAAAGTAGATGAGAAATGCCCGGTCGACGCCCTGGCGGCTGATGAACATCATGAGCACCGTCGTCACAGCGAGCGACACGACCAGTGCCTTGACGATGCTGAGAATCTGGACGCCCAGTCCATCGCTGCGATGAGACGCGAACAGCCGCTGATCGCCGGCCGCGAGATACCACACGATGATGAATGCCAGGAAATACAGTCTATGCCCCGAGAACGCGTCCCAAAGTGATCGGGTCCCGTCGGCGGGTAACGTAAAATGGGAAGCGACGGTGCCCGCGGCAAGCACGCACAGGCCGTCAACGACGACCATCACGAAGGTCAAGTAACTAGCGTTTTTCTTCAGCATCCGTATAAACCACCCGCAGGGGACAAGCGCCCAGCGGTGCGGGTTGCAGTGTTAGGTCGGCAATCGGCGAGGCCCGCGTCTGCGGCACCGATGGCTGCGCGATTGGGGCGGAGAAACACGATTGAAACGTTCCGGCTTCCGGGCGACAGTATCCCGGCAATCCATCGAGCTTCCGGCGGCTTCGGCGGACCCATCCACCAGCCACGCTGGAGAGTATCCCATCCCGCGCAGTCAGTCAAGAAATCGGCGATCCGCACCGAGGTTTCTCACAGCTCGCGCCATTGAAGAACGGTCAGCGAATGACGCGGCAGTTCCAGGTTGGCGAGAGTGTCCAACGCATCTCGCGATAGTGGTTCAATACGGACCTGCTCCGAATCTTCGTTGTCGTCGCTCAAAGTCGATGGGGCAATCCGATGGCCTTCGAATTCGCTCGCACTTTCGGGAAGCTGCAGGCTTACCTCGATCGCGTTTTCCAGGTCCAGGTTGAACAGGACGACACCGCCGGCCTCTCCGTCGCGGAACGCAAAGGACTGAACCAGCGGGACCGGGGTCTCCTCTTCGACCCCGTTGATCGGCCGCTGCACGCGCACGGGTATCCCGCCTTGGCGGGTCTCGAGGAGGTCTCCCCCCACCACTCGATTGACCAGTTCCAGTCCCAGCCAGGTGGGGCGCTTACGGCCCGTCGCCGCAATATCGCGCAACAACCCCCAAAGACGAACGTAGTTCTTGCCGCCCATGTCGAACGAGTATTGGAGTGTCGTGAACGCACATTGATCGCGCGCGGCAAAATCCCGCAAGTACACCAGCATGTACAGTGGCAGCGCGAGAGCCCCATCCGCGCCGGACACAAAATCGTTGCGCACGTCAGAAGGGATATCGCCTCCAGTCGTATGGAAATTGATTTCGTATATGGCCATCGCGGTGTCGCGGCCACCGGCACGCAAGTAGCCCATGGACTCTTTCAACTTGCCCGGAGACAAGGGCCGGGCGAAAAGCGGCCCGTAGCGATCGATCGCGGAACCGTATTCACCCAGTTCCCCAAAGTAGGGTGCCAAGGCCACGGAATGGTGCGCGTTGCTGGTGCGCTGAATCTCCTGCTGCCGGCCGGGAAAGTAGTATTGGCCGCCGATAATAAGGTCGAATGTACCATGCGCGAAGTCCGGACTCTTCTGCATCGCCGCAAAGCGGTCCCCTGCGATGGTTCCCAACCGATCACCGCCCAACGCCGACGCGCCGAAAAAGGGATCGCCCCCCGAAGCGGCCCCCCACATTTCGTTGCCGAACTCGAGATGGATCTCGTTGAAGACCTCCCCCCACGGCTCTTCCTGTCCAAGGGCGCGGCGCCGATCCGCATAAGGATGGGCGCCATCGGCGGGCGCAGCGAGATACTCGATGAGTCCCAGGCAATCCTCCTCCGAAAAGGTCGGTGGGATCACATACCACGGCTCCGCATCGACGAGCGCACACAATTCAAGAAACTCGTGCAGAGAAAAACAAAAGGTATTCGGCGCCCGGAACCGCGGACTGAACCCGACCTCCTTGCGCGCCCAGGGTTCGGCGAGTTGGTTGTCCAGCGTATCGCCAAGTTGTGTACTCCAGTTACGAAGGACGCCTGGACGCAATTCTTTGTAAGCATCCACCAGGGCATCTGCGAATACCGTAGGGTTCGTGCCATCAGTCCGATGCAGCGACGCGTCGTCAACCCACGCGCCGCCCTCTTCCACGGCGATCCCCAGCGTGAGAATCGGATGCGAAGCCCTCTCGGGATAGGGGCCGGACGTGTCTTGCCCCGCGGCGTCGAAGGAAAACGTGTACTCCTTCCACTCCGTACTCAGCGGAACGGCTTCGTCAATGAAGACGGCTTCCCCATCCCGCTGGAAACGCACGCGAAGCCTGCTGCCGCTCGCCTCGCCCTTTGCCCAGAAGGAGAGCCTCCAGGGCCCCTCGATAAGCAAAAGCTTGCCCGCACTCGTATCGCCGTCGCGCCAGTAACTATCCAGGTAAAGGTGCCAGCGGCCGGAGGAATCGAGACGCAACGACTGCGTACCCGGACTCCCGGGCCGCACCTCGCCCACGTCCACCGTCGACGTATTCATGAACGAGCCGGTAGCGACGCCGGGCAATTCCTGGCGCACAATGAATGCGTCGTACTCCTGCGGCGCGGTACCCGATTCTTCGAGGTAGAAGACGTTCTTGCCCTCTTCGTGGGTGAATCGTTTCACGGTGCCGGACCGTCCCTTCGCGGGGCCGAAGACAATCTCGTAGTCCGCGCGGTTCCAAAAGCCTTCGGGCTGCCCGATGCCATACTCCTCGTGATTCCACGCGACATCCCAGAATGCTTGCGGCAGCCGGTCTCCGGTCGCGCCTTTTTCCACGTGCAGCATGCTGCCGTACAGTCCCGGCTCAAAACCGGGGTTCGGGATGATGTTCTTGATGATCTGCGCGGCGCCGTACTGCGTGCGGCCGCCGAGATTGATCCCGAAGCGTTTGACGCCCGGGACGAGCACCTTATCCGTCACGATTACCGTTGGCGGACCGTCGCCGGGCGTGATTGTGGCCGATTCCTGAGCCGCGGCTTCACGTCGCGGCTCGGGTGCATCGGATACCGGTGATTCGGCGGCCAGCGGGGTGGGCTGAACCAAAGGTGCTTCGACTGCGGCAACGAGCGCGTCTTTCGCCGGTGAATCGCCGCGGCCGTAGATCAACGCGAATCCGCCTGCAAGTACAAGGGAACCCGCGAAACAGATAACGACGACCATTCGTTCTGTGGTCATATTCAAGCCAGCCTTCCGTATTACCGAGCGGCCAGTATATCACTGACCGATGCAATCCGATATCGCGCAATGACATGGATCTCCGTATAATCTCCCGAACGACGGGAGGCGAAATGAAACAGGGCAGACGAATGCCATGAAGCTGTCGGTAGTCATTCCGGTTTACAACGAAGCGGACACGATAACCGAAGTGATCCGGCGCGTGCGCGACACCCCCTACGACGTCGAGGTTATCGTCGTGGACGACGGCTCAACCGACGGAACACCGGATCGGTTGCTGGCTTTAGCGGACGCAGACGACCTATGCCTTCTACGCCACGATACGAACCTGGGTAAAGGGGCCGCGCTGCGGACGGGGTTCGCGCGCGTGACGGGCGACGTCGTCGTCATTCAGGATGCGGACCTGGAGTACGATCCACGGGATTACGGAAAGCTCCTGGAGCCTATCCTCGACGGGCGGGCAGACGTGGTCTACGGGTCCCGGTTCCTCGGGGGGCCGCACCGGGTGTTGTTCTTTTGGCACTCCGTCGGGAACAAGTTTCTCACCTTGATTTCAAATGCGGTGACGAATCTGAACCTCACGGATATGGAGACGTGCTACAAGGCTTTTCGCGCGGACGTGCTCAAGGACGTTCAGATCCGATCGAACCGGTTTGGAGTCGAGCCGGAATTCACGGCGAAGGTGGCGAAGCGCGGCCTGCGCATTTACGAGGTGCCCATCAGCTATAGCGGCCGGAACTACGCCGAGGGGAAAAAGATCACGTGGCGCGACGGAGTGGCGGCATTATTTACGATTCTGCGCTTTCGTCTATTCGAATAATTGGGCGTTTCACAGACAAGCGCGGACCGATACGGACACACGCTGCAATCTGCGGACGATATGGTCAAAGGCCGCTGCAGTTGTGCTAGAATGAGCGGGTGCGGGTGATTCTGTGCCCTGGATGACATGCAACGCATCGAGCAGGGATCGTGATGGACATCGAAAGCTCCGAGAATAGCAGCACCTCGCCAAGTTCCGCGAGCGCCCCGCAATCCTTCGACAAGGAAGCGCTCAAGAAAGTTACGGCCGGATTTAAGCCGGGCGAGGTCATTGCCGAACGCTACGAAGTCCAAAAGTTGCTCGGCCGGGGCGGCATGGGCATGGTTTACCTATGTTGGGACCGGGAGATGGAACAGCCGGTCGCGCTGAAGACCCTCCTTCCCCAATACCTCTCCAGCAGCCACGCCGTGAAGCGTTTCGTGCGCGAAGTCAAGGCCGCGCGCCAGCTCAACCACCCCTGTATCGTCAAGGTCTACGATGCGCGCCAAATCGGGCCGCTCCTCTTCTACACCATGGAATATGTGGACGGGATCAGCCTCTTCAAGTGGATCCGCAAAAAAGGGAAGTTGGGGCTTGGTTCGACCGTGCGCATTCTCAGTTTGCTGTGTCACGCGCTGGAGCACGCCCATCAATTCACTGTCCACCGCGACATCAGCCCCGACAATGTGATGGTGCTGAAGAACGGACAGGTGAAACTGTTGGACTTCGGGCTCGCGAAACTGACGAACGTGCAGTCCGCGTTCACGATGATCGGCGTGAGCTTGGGTAAACAGGATTACATGGCGCCGGAGCAGCGGCTGAGCGCCGCGGGTGTCGATCACCGGGCGGACATCTATTCCTTGGGTGTGATGTTCTACCAGTTGATCACGGGAGAACTCCCGCGCGCGGGGACTACGCTGACCCGCCTGTGCCCGGATCTTCCGCGGGAAGCCGATGAGTTTGTAGAGAAAGCCATGGCCCAATCGGCCGATGAACGCTTTCAGAGCGCGAAAGAATACCGGCTGGCTCTGGCGCACCTGTACAAGGTCTGCACAGGCGTCGTCATCCCGGGCACGGACGACGGCGACATCACGAAGATTCAGTTCGCGGAGGACACCCCGCCGCCGGTCGACACCGACCACTCCGGCACCGCCCAAGCAACTTCCGGTTCCTTCCTGGCGCGGATACGAACGACGTTGGGAAAGTTCTTGCCGTTCCTGAAGCCGTAGCCCTAACTGCCTTCCAAATAACGGGTCCCTTGCCGCGTTCTCTCCTTCGGCATGCGTTTCTTCTCCGGAGCCTTCTCCGTCTCGACCGCCACCGACAAATCATCGAACGCCGCGGTCGTGTCCGCAGCCGTCCAGAATCCAACGCCGCCTTCGCGGCTGATCGTGTCGTCCTTCACGGAGAGCAGTTCTTTACCGTTCAACGCGCACGTGATGCGTTCGCCGGACTGCTGCACCGTCAACGCGTGCCACGTTTCGGGTTCGATCGCAACAGTCGTCGAAGCCAACTCCTTCGCACGGCCGTCGCTGACGACCCAAACGCGCAGACTCCGAACGGCAGGGTGCAGGTAACAAACGTAGTAGTCATTCCGATCCTGAATCCGCCACGCCACTCCCGCACCCGGGTCGAGCGTCCCACCGGTGATCTTGAATCGCGTCGAGGCCGTGCCATCGAAGTAGTTCGCGGCCGGGGTCCAGCATAGATTGAATGTCGATGCCGACTGGTGGTTGGACGCCGTCAGCGCAAGCGCGTTGGCGCCCGAAGGCGCTCCCGGTTCCCCTGTGACTGCCCACGTCGCGAACGGACCCTCCTGCGCGGTGCCGTCGATGCGCCATCCCGAAGGGAGTTCGCCTGACGCCGCCGAATCGAAGTGCCACGTGGGCCCTTCGTCGTCATTGGCCGTTTCCGCGAATCCATGATCCCCCGCGAGCAGCATGAAACTCACGCCCACCGCGAGGACACACCACCTGATCGCTGTCATCAAAAACCTCCAGAACCTTCTTGCAAAGGATGGGTAGACCGTGCCCCATCTTCGCATCAAAGCGACTGTATCCACAACCAGGCCGCGGCAACGGCCAGCGTAGCCACGGTAACCGGGAGCCCCGTGCGGGCGTGCTCGACCCAGGTGATGCGGATACCGAGGCGTTGCGCCTGGTCGACCACGATGATGTTGGCAATGCTGCCGACGATAAACAGATTGCCCGCCAAGGTGCTCGACAGTGCGAGAATTGCGCCCGCGCTGGGATGGGTTGCCGACGGAATCAGCAGCATCGTGGCGGGTACGTTCGATACGAGATTGGACAGCACGGTCGAAACGATGAAGAGCGTTACGGGCTGTTCGGCATCGATGTGAATTCGGCGAAGCCCTTCCATGACCTGGCCGAGGACGCCGGAGGTGTCCAGCACGTGATTCACGATGAACAGTCCACCGAAGAGCACCAAAAGATGCCAATCCACAAGGCCGAGAATCTCGCGGGATTCCATGCGCCGGCTCATCAGCAAGATACCGGCGGCGCTAAGGGCGGCCACTTCCCGCGGGATGCCGGTGAACAGAAAGACGACCATGAGCACGGCAATCACGACTATGCCTTTGCTGCTTTGCCAGACATTGAGTTGCGGCGCGTCAATATGGGGTACGCTGTGGTCGCCCGTCCACCGTGTGCGGTAGAGAATGCAAATCACAACCCAAACAACTGCCAGCCCGATCACGCTTGGAACCGATGCATCGATCAGGTAGCCCGTGAAGGACAGGTCCAGTGCCTGGCCGATGAGCATGTTCTGCGGGTTGCCGATCAGGGTTGCCGCGGAACCGACATTGGCCGCGCAGGCCAGCGCGAGCAGAAAGGGGACCGGGTTGAGCCGCCGCCGGGCGCAGCCTTCCACGAGCACGGGCGCCATGGCCAAACAGACGATGTCGTTGGCGAGCACGGCCGAGAGAACGCCGCTTACCGCAATGAGGAGCGCAAGCAAGACGCCAGGCGACACGTCGGCATTAGCAAGTTTGCGTGTTACAAAGGAGTAGAACCCGCCCAGGCGGAACTGGGCCGAAACCACCATGAGTCCAAGCAGAAGCAGTATCGTCGGTTCGTCGACGGCGTCCCAAGCCTCCTGTGGTCCGATCTTCCCCAGCACGAGAAAAGCGATCGCGCCAAGCAATGCAATGCCGGTACGGTCGAGCGCAAGGCCGGGATAGCGGCCAAAGACCATACCCAGGTAAACAAGAATGAAGATGACGAGTACGGCGGTGTCCATGGCGCGCAAGTATACGCCCGCGCGCCATGGACATCACAGATGACGTTAGCGCAGGAACGGTCCAACCTGCTCATTGAAGTCGGAGATCGTCATTCGCTCCACGTGCCCGTCGAGAAAGAGCACGTTTCGCGTGGCCGGTTTGCCTCCGACTGCGGGGATGTCCTCGATGTTGTACATGAGCGGCACCATCGATTGGGCGCGTGCCCGCAGCGCCGGGTCGTTGAAATCCACTTCTCCTTGCGTTGCGAGATAGTCCACGGCCATGGCCTCGATATCTTCCTCGGTCATGGCTGGGAACAGGATTTCATAGGAGAGCATGCCGGCTTCGTGCCAGGGCGAGGTTAACACGTTCGTATCGCTGAGGTACTCTGGATAGACCGTGCAGAATCCGGGCATCGTATATTCGCAATTCTCGTTTGCGAACATCTTGTTGACGAGGCCAAGCTGCTTGAGATTGTTCTGGTCGGAGGCGATCATTGCGGACCACTGCGCCGCGACGGCGGTCGCGTCAGTCGCCAGGACCTCGAATTCAGCCATCATGGACCGGCTGCCGGTATCGCCTTGCGCGCTCAACGTGACGATCTGATCGGGATCACGGTACGCAACTTCGATGAGATTGGGCACAAAGGGCGCGGGACCGCCCCATAATTGTTGTAGTTCGGCCTCGTGCGCGAGCAAGGCCTGCCCCGGATCGGGCGAGTTCCTGCAACCTGGAATCCCGGGGAATGACCTAGTTTGCGGAAGGGCTTGGCCGGAGACGTAGGTAACCACGCGGTTGTCCCGGCTTGCGTACAAATCCGTGGACGCGGTGTAGTCCGGGATCAACAGCGAAAGGGCACTCGGGAACTGGCCGTCGTGCGCCTCGGCGTAGGCTCGAAGCGGTCCATACATGGCGCTGACTTCATCAAGGCGCGCCTGCAACAGCGCGCGCGGATCCTGATTGGGAGAATTCTCGTCGATCCGGCTGAGCTTGACGGCGTAGGAATGGTTCTCGGGGTCCGGCAGGGTCATGTCGCTCGCGAGCGAAGCGGACAATTCCGGCGAGGTCAACACGACCTCGGTGAACGCGTTGTTGAAGGTCCCGCGTAGGGACCCCAGTTCCTCGCCGCTCGCTATCCGCGTGACGATCAGCGTGTTGCCGTCAAGACGCGCTTCGCCAAAATCTTCCATATCGCCATCGGTGACTTGGACGACACCGCCGGTTTCCTCAAACGTCAACGTGTCGCCGTAATCCACCACCTTGTCGTCGACAAGCACCGCCAGTTGCCAACGGCCGTCGAGCCGCGGACGCGAGGCGATGACGCCGGGGCCTTTAGTGAGGACCTCAAGGTTGCCCCGATTGCTCAAGATGATCCGCGTTTGCTGCACGTCCTGCAGGATAACCTCGTCGAAGACGCTATCGCCCGGGCGATAGATATGCTGCTCGCCGGTATCGTTGTTCTTGAGAACCGCCTGCGGGTCCCCCCCTAGCAGCGTGCCGGTGAGCGTCAGCGGAAGCGACGTTTCCGGGAGCGCGGCCGGCGGCGCCGCTACCGGGGTTCCGTCCAGCGTGGTGTCGTTCTGCGCGATGACTGTTTGGTCGAGGCCCTGGGAGTTGTCGCGATCGATGGCGACGATGGGCGCTTGGGACTCCGGCGGCCCGCTCATCGGCGCGTTGAAATGGCGGAATGCTGCATACCCGGCAATGGCGGCCACCGCGATCATCGCGACCGCGATGGCGTAAGTTCGGAACTTTTGCGATGGTGTGCTTTCTGCTTCGCGAATGCGATCGATGACGGGACCGTGCAGTCCCATGGGGATGGCCTGTGTTAACAACATGGTTCGCACCCTTTCCAGGTCTTTCAACGTGGCGGCACAGTCCGGACACGCTCGCAGATGGGCCTCGACCGCGCGCCGTTCAGCGGCGGGAAGCTCCTGGTCCAGGTAGGCCGACAAGTTGGCGTCGTTACAGTTCATGTACGTTCTTTCCCAAATACTGTCCATCCCGATCGAGGAGGGTGGCGAGGCGTTTGCGGCCCCGGTGAATCCACACCTTGACCTCGTCCAGGGATGCGCCGAGCGTTTCGGCGATTTCGGCATACCGGAGATCGCCGAACTCGCGCAGCATCAGCGCGGAACGATGGTTGGCGGGCAAGTCCGCCAGCGCGCGATTCAACTGTTCGCGCAGCAGCGACGACTCGGTTGCGCCGTTGTGCTGTGCCAGGAACGAGTCTTCCAAGGGCACGGATGGCCTGGCGCGCCGGCGGTTGTCCGCAGCCAGGTTGTGGGCGATCGCAAACAGAAATGATCGCGTCGACCCGCCGGGGCGGAGCTTTCGGGCACGCATGGCCTGGTACAAGCGGAACAACGACTCCTGCACGATGTCCTCGGCCTCATGGGAGTTCCGGACCATCCCATAGGCATACCCGTAGAGCGGCCCTTCCAGACGGGTGCACAGGAGTTCGAACGCGTTCACGTCCCCGCTGCACACACGCTTGATAAGACCCGCCTCATCCAGACTCGTTGGCGACCCACCGTGCATGTTCATCGTTCCGTCATTGTATACGCGGAATCGAATGAGAAGTTACAGTGCGTGATGACCGTGCCGGAAGTTTGCGATCAGAAGCATAGCGGGCGTACGCATGCCGGACCCGAGGTCAGGTCGCGTTGCAGCGATTGGGATCATGTCAGGCATACGGCTTCAATGGATACCTTCTTCCACCCACTGCATGGCTGCTTCGGTCATGGCGCGGGGAGCGCTCGCCTGGAGGCGCGCTGTGGCCTGTTCGTATCCGCCGGTATGCACAGCGCGAGGTGTGACCAGATATCCGAGATAATCATTCGCAAAACCCACGACCATCAGGGGCCGGTCCTTGGATTGACGCACGCGCTGCTTAATTTCGAGACCGTATTCGACGAAAAGCTCGCCCGGGATTCCGACCAGCACGAGTGGGCCAATCTGCATTACGTGGACTGGTGCCCGATCGACGAGCGGCAGTGCGCCGGGACGTTCCTGCGTCAGCGTGGCGATTCGCACCCCCCACTCCGCGGAGTCCAGTTCTTTTTCCAGCCGGAGGATCGCCGCCGCATTGGTCCCGCGCTGTTTCGCATCAGCCAGTTGGTTCTTCAAGTCATCTCGATTGAGTTCTGCCTCTTTCCGTTCGGGAAATACGCGCGGTTCGACTTCCACATCCTCCAGTCGGCTGTACAGAACTTCCATTTCGGACCGGGGTGCCGTTTCCGCCGTCTTGATGACTTCCGCGCCGAGGACACGGCCCAGCCGCTCGACCTCGAGGTACGGGTCACCGCTCCGATGGACGGTGACATCGCCGCAGGCGCCCTGCGTGAACAGGGCAACGCCTCCAATCGCATCTTCGACGAACTGTTCGGCGGCGCCGGGGTACTCTCCACAAATGAGCAAGTTTCCGGAACCCAAAACTACCGGGTGGCCAGTGAAATTGAACAGTGTGGCAATAACGATGCGCGAATCCGCCTCGGCGATTTTCAACACCCCGACTTCGGGATCGACAACCGTATCGTTGTTCTGCTGCCGGTTGCGGGAAAAGTGCTCGAGCAAACCCGCGCCATAGGAAAGCTGCGCCGGGCGAAGCTCAGCATAAGCCTCGACAATCGCATCCGTTAGCGCGTCTCGCATGAACGCGAACAGCTCCGGATTGTGGGGGCCGCCAAACAGGGACTGCTCGGAGAACCCCGCGGGAGCGGAATGGTTGTGCGCGGCGGACAAGAGAATATGGTCCGGTTTCAGGGTTGTACGCGAAGCCGCTGTTTCCCGAACGGCATCCGCCAGATTGCGAGGCATCCAAAGCAGGTCCGTCGTGACGACAGCCACGGCATCGTCCTCCGTCGCGCACACGAGCGCCCGCGCAAACACCGGCGACTTCACTCCGGTGAACGTATCGGTGCGGTCGAAGAATCCTCCCATGCGAGTCGGGAACGGCGGGACGATACTCACTTTTCCTGCGCTAGCCCGCAAGCTGGCGCCGGTCTGCTCGACGGACGTTTCCTGGGCCAGTGAAAAGAAGGTAGCGCCAAAGAGGGCAAGACCGAAGATGGTGAGCCGGGTGATTGGCATGATCGTTCACTCCTATTGCGGCGGGCCACGTTGCAACTCTACGCCGGGAGCGTGCATTCATCAAGTCCTTTCGCTCCGGTAGACGAACGCCTTGAACGAACGGGGCGGGATTGGGGAAGCGGGAGTCGCTCTTGACTAAATCATTCGTTTAATCTATTTTAGTCGTATGAATAAACCATTGGAGCGCAAAAGACCCGGCGAGGCTACCCGGTCTCGCATTCTCGATGCGGCGGAACTCCTGTTCACGACGCACGGCTACGATGGCACGTCCACCAGGGCCATTGCCGATGCGGCACCGGCGAACATCGGCCTCCTTGCTTACTATTTTGGTTCCAAGGAAGGCCTATTCCGAGCCGTAGTCGCCCGCTGGGTCGAGAAGACCATGGATTATTTTAATCAATCGATCAATAAGAATACCGATACCGCGCAATCCCTTGGCGATCTCTTGAAATGTTTGGCCCAGATTTCCCAGCCCGTCATGGCGTTGGCCGTCCGGGAATCGCTCGTCTGCGCCCACACACCGGTGTCCCAAGCCGTGACGTCGCTTCTGGAGGCTCCTCGGCTGCATATTCAGGAGCTTATCGCTGCGGGAATCCAACAGGGGCGATTCAAACCCGTTGACAGCGGTGCGTTCTATCGCGCAGCCATGGGCGCGTTGGCGACCGCCAGCACAGCGTCAACCCCGACGGGGGGGCTCGTTCAGAACAGCGCGATAGATTTTGCGGTTGAACTCCTCGTCGCGGGGATTCGACTCGATGCGACGGGCCCGCTAACGGCCACCCCAGCGGCGGATGGTGGGCGATCAGGGTCTGGGAGCGGACATTCAACGGCGACATCGCCGGAGGAGGACGAAGACCCCTTCGAAATCGGGATGATAGATTGATTGGACGAGGCACCCTGCAGTTGGCGGCCATGCGCTTTCGCGCAGTCGCAACAGATTTCGCTTGTGCGGTGATGTTGTGACCGGCATGGCATAGCTCCCCTGGCGAGGCACCTCGCGGGGCACCTCGCGGGGCAGGAGGAAAAAATTTCCCCATACGTCTTGCGTGAACGGGGTCAACATGGTACGATAACACAAGTTATGATAACCAACCCAACCTGAGCCCTACATATTGTGGATGTGCTTCCACAACGCCGGCGAATGAGGGGTAAGGATCCGGTTCCATTTCTTGCGGAGTGTGCAGCGGCGATGTCAGATGATCGACCGGATAACCCGGAACAGACGTTCCCCACGCGCGACACTGATCCGCTCATCGGTCAGGACGAATTGGACCGCGCCATCGCTGCGGCGCGCGAGGCTGCTCGAAAACACCGCGCTGAGATCAGATCACCCGAACCTGCTGACATGCAGGAAGTGGTATCTCCCCCCACGATTTCAGAGCCGCTGCCGCCGGACCGAGGAATTCTCAACCAGGAGGAATTGAACGACGCCATTCGGCGGCATAGTCACGCACAATCGGCCGCCGCTACGCCTCCAGCGGCGATCGACCTGGAGACGCAGGAACTGGATGCGGCTGGGGTGATCGACCCCCCGGAAGCGGTGGGCCAGGATGAGATCGATCGGATGCTCGCGGCCATCGGCAACAGCGAGCTTCTGGGCGGGGCACAGGATACGCGCGAACCCGCGGGTGTGGATCGATTCGATTCGGCAACTGGCGAAGCGCCGGATGTGCCCGCCGATCGTGGCAGAACCATGGTCACCCAGGACGAGTTGGACCGCGCGCTCGCGGCGAGTCGGGATGCCGTTGCAGAAGCGCGCGCCGAAGCCCAATCCGTCCCGAAGGAACCGGCAAGGTTCGCAACCGCGCCACCGCCCGAAGTTCCAGCGAGGCCGCTTCCGGCCGACCTTGGCCCGATCAGTCAGGTGGAGCTGGATCACGCAGTCGCCGCGCACGACAAAAGCAAAACTCCCGTGGTGGATTCCACCCCCAAGCTGAAGGAAGACGGGACGGCGGAAACTAATTCCGTGACCCAGGACGAAAGCGACCGAATACTTCGCGCAGCACAGGAGCAGGAACCCCTGGAATCGCCGGTGGACTCGTCCGGAGTGGGGTCCATTAGTCAGGCGGAGATTGACGAGGTACTCAAGGCCGACGCCGGGAATGAGGTTGAGGTTGCTCCGCCGGAAAACGGACCCGACGACTTCGGTCAAGTGGATCAGGACGCGATTGACCGGCTGATTCGGCAGGCGACCGGCGAGGTCACCGCGAAACACGAAGCGCAATCTCCGCCGTTGAAGCCGGCGCAGGAGACCGGGCCGGACGAATCGCCGCAAGAGCCCCAGAAGCCCGCGGATTCCCATGAGGATGTGCCGGCAACGGAGAATCGCGCGGAAGCGGTAGAGCCGGATCGAGAATCCGAAGCCGGAAGCGCAGACAAAGGCACGTTGGGACAGGACGACATCGACAGTCTCCTGGCTGCGATGTCCGGCTCCGCTCCGGCCGTGAAAGGGCCTGCCGAAGAGGATGAGCCGCCGGTCGACGAATCGGTGGAACTCGATGCCGGCACTTCTCCGGCGCCGGAGGTGGAGGCCGAAGACGAGGAGCAACTCGGGCAGGCGGAGCTTGATGAACTGCTCGCGGCCTTCTCAACCGAAGATACGCTCGTGAATCAGGGCCTGGACGATCGCCTTACCGAAAGCGATGCTGCCGATACTGGCGACATGGATGCGGAGGCCGCGCCGCCGCCCGAGCCGCTCGATGAGACGGCTGTGGAAGCGGAACCGGACGTCGAGGATCCGGTCGCCCGGGCAGAGCGCGGCGCGGCGGAGTCGCAGGTGGGATCGGAGAACCTGGCGGCTGCAGTCCCGGAAGCGGACGATTTGATCGAGTCCATTATCGGTGGCACGGGAGCAAAAGCCGCACCAAGTGTTTCCGAAAAGCAGGATGACGCGGTTGACCTCGCGATCCCGTCCACCGAAGAACTTGACGCGACTATCGCAGAGGGCGCGCCTGTTGCGCCATCAAGCCGTGACGACATGGTGGTGCAACTCGGCGACGAAGAACTGAACGAGGTTGACGTACAGTCCCGCGGCCCGGAGACGGGCGACTACGAAGCTACGCCGCCGCGGAAGGATTTCCGCCGATCGATTCTGAAAGACCTTCGCTCACGGTTGGGCAAGGGCGCCGATTCGGGGTCGCTCAAAACGTGGAGTTCCCTTGCCGCGGGAATTCTGTGCGCCATAGGAACCTTCCTGTTTCTCCAGGCAAACCAGCACCGGTTGCCCGACCTGAGCCTCTTGCCTGCGGAGCAGTACAGCGATCTCTCCGCGGTGTTACGCAACGCCCGGCAGTTGATCGACATGGAGGAGTATCAGGAAGCGGAATCGTTGCTCGAGCCGATCGTGAAGAGCCGCGCGCCAAGTCCGCAACTTGCCGAGCTTCAGTATCTCTACATCGAGGCGCAGTACCGCCAGTTGCCCACCCACATCACGGATCGCGAGGCGGAGTCGATGCACCGCGCCATTGACGAACTCATCGCCCTGGCGCCAACGTTCCAGGGCAACCCGGACCTGTTGCGCTGGAAGGCGGGGCTCTACGAGCGGAGCGGCGCCTTGGCCGCGGCGCTCAGCACCTACCGCGGTCTCATGACCGAATACCTCGATCAGCAACGCGGCGACGAGACGCTGATCCGCGCCGCACGGCTCGCCGGCGAGATGAAGCGCCCTGAAGAATCTCAGGAGTTTCTGGTGCGGCTGCTGCAACGCTTCCCAGCGTCAGCCTACGCGCCGGAAGCGAAGCTCCTGCTGGGCGATGCGCAGCGCGACGCCGGCAAGGTGGAGGATGCGCGAAAACTGTACACGCAGGTGGCGCTGAGTCAGGACTTCAGCCCGGTCGGCGCGGAAGCCACGGCCCGGCTCGCGCAACTGGAGATCGATCAGGGCCAGCATGCGCAAGCCATCGAGGGTCTCGAACGGCGGCTGGAAACCGCAACGACGGTCGAAGGAAACGATGCCATCTATCTCTTGCTGGCGAAGGCATACCGGGCAAGTGGCGATCCGGCAAAGGCCGAAACCATTCTGCGCGAACTCATCAGTTTTTTCCCGGAGTCGCCCCATACCGCGGAAGCGTTCGTCGAACTGAGCCAAACACTGGACGACATCGGCAATCGCCGCGAAGCGTTGCGGATCGCGTCGCATGCCTCGCAACGGTTTCCCGAGAATTCGGCCGTGCTCATCAACGAGGGCGAACTGCAACAGCGGGAAGGCAACGATGCCGGCGCAGCGCAAATCTTCTTGGACGCGGTGGAAGCGGGAAGCGGTAGTCCCGCCACGCTGCTCGCCGCCGGGCACGCCTTCGCACGGGTGAACGAACTCGCGAAAGCGCGGAAGACGTTCGACCGTTTGATAACCGAGTTTCCGACGACGCCGGAAGCGTTCGATGGCAGCATCGCGCTGGCTCAAGTGTTGCAGAAGCAGGGCCAGTCGCAAGCCGCGCTGGAACGTCTGACGAACCTGGCCGAGGCGTCCGCGGGACGGCCGCAACAGATCGCGCTGCTTCAAGCCTTGGGCGATCTCTACAGTGAACTCGGGTTTCGCGATCGCGCCGCCGAACAGTACGAGGCCGTCGCGGCGATTACAAACGACGACACGGCGCTCGCGAAATCGGCAACGGCATTGATTGACGCCGGAGAAGCCGGACCGGGAATGGCGGTCGCGCGCCGCGTCGACGCGTCGGCGTTGGCGCCGGATACGGCCTACGATTTCCTGACCAGTTACGCAAAGGTGCTGCTCCAGATGGATACCGCGCTCGCGCTCGAAAAAATGGAACAGGCTTACAACGCGTACCCCGATCAACGCACGGAAGAAGGCGACCGCGATTTGCTCAACGCCTATCTCGTAACGGGACAGACCGCGCGCGCGAGGGCGTTGGTCATGGATCTGTCGGGGTACGCGCGCGAGAATCCTGGAACAGGTCCGCGCCTTCAGCGCACCGCCATTCAGTGGGCGGATGCGCTCTACTCACGAGGCGACTTTACAGCGTCCGTCGAGGGCTACGCCCTTGCCGTCGAAGCCGACCCCGATGGAGCGGATGCTGCGTGGGCACGCTTCCAACAGGCGAACGCGTTGATGGAACTCAACGAGTACGGCACGAGCCTTGAGCTTCTGGATGCTGTCGCGGAAAGCTCCGCGCCGTACGCGGAAGACGCGCGACTGAAAGCCGAGTACGCGCGACTGGAGCAACGCTTGCGCGGAGAACGGCCGCAGCCGCAGTTGGGAGGATAGATCCCGTTGGCGCGCGAGGACAATATCGTGGATCGGCTGGTCAATTTCTTCGATCGGCAGATCGCCTTGTATGAGGAAATGCTCAAGGCTGGCGATACCCGGGCGACGGACATCGAGGCCGATGACTTGAACGCGCTGGCGGTACAACAGGAAGCATTCAGCCGCCGCGCTAAACAGCTTGAAGAAGAACTTGGGATTCTGTCGCGCGAGTGGGAGCGCGCCGAAGGCGTCACCGATGCGGAGCGACAGCATGTCGGTGGATTGGCGCGTCACGCCGAAGCGATGGCAAAGCGGTTGGAAGCGATCGCAAACAATGCCGCAGCACAAGCCCAAACGCGAATGCATACCATCAAGCGTGAATTGGACGGGCTCCGGCGAGGCCAGCAATCCTTAACGAAATACCGTAGCGGAGACGACGACTCCGGCTATCTCGACACGAAGGCGTAAACCAGTCATGGCGGATGCAATGCCCAACCAGGACATGGACATCAAGGCGCTGGCCGAGGCGTTTGAAGCGTTCAACCGTACGACGCAGACGATGGAGGAGTCGTACCGGCGCTTGGAAACGCGTCTTCAGGAATTGGACCGGGAACTGGAAACGCGCAACCGCGAACTCGCGCTGACCAGCGATTACCTCAATTCGATCATGGAAAGTATGTCGGACGGCGTGATTGCCGTCGATACCGGCGAACGCATCACGACCTTTAACGGGGCGGCGAGCCAGGTGTTGGGGTTTCAGGCGGGCGATGTGGTCGGCAGCTATTTCCGCGACGTGTTCGGACGGGAGTTCTCCGCCACCGACGGCCGCGCGCTGCTCGAGTTGCGGGCCCAGGACGGGCACACGGTGCAAGTCATCGAGCGGGATTCTCCGCTCTTCGGCCGGAATGGCGCGCGAATCGGCGCGGTCAAGGTCTTCCAGGATCAAACCGAACTTGAAGCCCTTCGTTCGAAGATGCGGCAACAGGATCGGCTCGCGGCCATCGGCGAGATGGCCGCAACGGTGGCGCATGAAATCCGCAATCCGTTGGGCGGCATTCGCGGTTTTGCCTCGCTGTTGGCGCGCGATCTCGATGAGGAGGATCCCCGGCGGCGGCTGGTGGACAAGATTCAAATCGGCGCGCGGGAACTGGAGCGCGTCGTAAGCGAGTTGCTCGAATACACGCGGCCGCTTCAACTGCAGTTGCGCACGGTATCCTGCGCCGAACTCGTCGATGGCACGCTCGGCTATGTGGAACTGGGGAATCGCCCGGTGCAGATCAAGAACGGCATCGCCAAAAACCTGCAAGCCTCAGTCGACCCGGAGAAAATCCGGCAAGTCTTTCTCAACATCATTCTGAACGCGGTACAAAGCATCGACGGTGCTGGAGAAGTGCACATCACCGCCGAGTCCAGAGATGCCCTGATCGCCGTCGCGTTCAAAGATACGGGATGCGGCATGTCACCGGAGCAATTGACACAGGTGTTCTCGCCCTTCTTCACGACCAAGGAAAAAGGTACGGGGCTCGGTCTGGCGGTCGCCTCAAAGATCGTGGAAGCACACAACGGTTTCATCAACGTAGAGAGCAATCCGGGAGAAGGGTCGACGTTCTACGTGCACCTTCCCCGCGCGGAGTAAGTATGGCGAGAGCACATGTCCTCGTGATTGACGACGAAAACCTCATGCGTGAATACGTGGAGGAAGCTTTGACGCGCGCCGGCCACGAAGTCAAAGGCGCCGGCAGCGGACGCGAAGGCATCGAACTGCTCGAGAAGAACGTGTTTGATGTGGTCGTGTCGGATCTGAAGATGGCGCCCGTCGATGGCTTCGAAGTGCTTCGTCAAGTTCGCGCCCATAGCCCCGGGACGCCCTGCATCATCATGACGGCGTACGCCACGGTGGAAACCGCCATCGAGGCGTTGCGCGAAGGCGCCTACGACTACATCATGAAGCCCTTCTCACCGGATGAGCTGGAGTTGGCAGTCAATCGCGCCATTGAACGTGAACGCATGGCCCTCGAGAACCGCTACCTGCGCGATGAACTCAATCAACGCTACGATTTCGCGTCCATGGTCGGCGAGAGCAAGGCCATGCGCGAGGTCTACGAGCAGATCAAGAAGGTGGCGGACAGCCGGGCTACGGTGCTCATCCGCGGCGAGAGCGGAACCGGGAAGGAACTCGTCGCGCGGGCGATTCACTACTCGGGCGTTCGCAAAGACCAGCCTTTCATCAAGGTGAACTGCGCGGCCCTCTCCGCAGGGCTGCTCGAAAGCGAGTTGTTCGGCCACGAGAAGGGCTCCTTCACCGGCGCGCACGACCGCAAGATCGGGCGATTCGAACTTGCCGACACGGGCACCCTGCTCCTCGACGAAGTCAGCGAAATCAGTATGGAGCTGCAACCGAAGCTGCTCCGGGCACTGCAGGAGCGGGAGTTCGAACGCGTCGGCGGCACGCATCCCATCCAGGTGGACACGCGGATCATCTGCACCTCGAACCGCAACCTGGAAGAAGCCGTCGAGAAAGGAGAGATTCGCGAAGACCTCTTCTTCCGGCTGAACGTCATCCCCGTGATCCTGCCGCCCTTGCGGGATCGAAAAGAAGACATCCCCGCGCTGATGGATTATTTCCTGGAGCGCTTCGTGAAGGAAAACGCGCGTTCCATCAACGGGTTCAGCGAAGCGGCGCGAGCGTTGTTTATGGAATACCCGTGGCCGGGCAACGTGCGCGAACTGCAGAACGCCATCGAGCGGGCTGTCGTGTTGTCCTCGGACCGCACGCTTGAACCCAAGCATTTCAATCTCCATCAAGCCATCGGTGCGAAAACCGGGGGCAACGGCGCGGGGCTGCGTCCCGGAAAGACCGTCGCCGAAATGGAAAAGGAACTCATCCTCCAAACCCTCGAACACTGCAATCAAAACCGCACCCACGCCGCCGACATGCTCGGCATCAGCGTCAGGACCCTTCGGAACAAACTAAAGGAGTATTTCGGCTAGGGCCTGGAATGAATGGCTGCGCCCCTCCGTGCTATACTCTTGTTCCCGGCGTTTCTGAGGCGAAACCTTGCACGCCCGAACGAAGTACTTCCTGAAGCGCCGGTAACGATCGCAAGGTCAACCGCGCACCTGCGCTTATACGATTACGGACGTGACCGCCAGCGGGATGAATCTACTCTCCGCTGCTATCCCCGTCGACAGGTACTGACGAGCCATGGTTTGGTTCACCGAATTGTTTCAGGGCGAATCCGTCGCCAGCTCGGTGTTAATCCTTGCACTGGTGGCGGCCTTGGGTTTGGCCCTGGGTAGTCTCAAAATCAAGGGCATCGGGCTGGGCATTGCCGGGGTGCTCTTTTCGGGACTCTTGTTCGGCCACTTCAAGTTTGCCATCAACCACGAAGTCATGGAGTTCGCCCGCGAATTCGGCCTCATCCTTTTCGTCTACACCATCGGACTTCAGGTCGGCCCCGGATTCCTCGCCTCGTTGCGGAAAGAAGGGCTGCCCCTCAACATCATGGCGGCGAGCATCGTCGTGCTTGGCGCGGTGACCGCGGTGGTGATCGGTTACGCGGCGGGCATCGAGATCCCCGTCGTCGTCGGATTGCTGTCGGGCGCCACCACCAACACCCCCAGCCTCGCCGCCGCGCAGCAGGCCCTCATGGACTCGGGCGTCACCGGTCCGGAGGTGACGAAGATGCCGGGCCTCGGCTACGCCGTCGCCTACCCCTTCGGCATCATGGGCATCATCCTGACGATGCTGTTGATCCGGGCAGTCTTTCGCGTCAATACGGTCCAGGAATCCGACGAACTCCGCCAGCATCGCGAGCGCGCGATCGAACCGCTGGAGCGCGTCAACCTCATCGTCGAAAACCCCAACCTGGAAGGCATGGCGCTGGGCGAGATTTCACTGTTCGAGGAGTCCGGCGTCGTCATCTCGCGGGTCCGGCATGGCGAGGACCAGTTCATTGCGCAGGCAGACACGGTGCTCCATCTCGGAGATATTGTCCTTGCCGTCGGCCCCCGGCCAAAACTGCACGCCCTACGGTTGCTCGTCGGCAAGAAGACCGATGTGGACCTCTCCTCAGTGCCAAGCAACATCACGAGTCAGACGCTCATCGTCACGCAGAAGGGCGTGCTCGGGAAGTCAGCGCCGGAGCTTGGATTGCGTTCAAAGTACGACGTGCAGATCACGCGCGTGCGACGGTCGGGTGTCGAGTTGCCGGTCAGCCCTTCACTCCGGTTTCAGTACGGCGACCGGCTGGTGGCGGTTGGTGAAAAGCAGCGCATCGAGCAGGTCGCCGCGCTCTTCGGCAACTCCGAGAAGCGCCTGAACCATCCGGAGATCATCCCCATTTTCGTAGGCGTCGTCCTGGGCGTCATCCTGGGAAGTTGGCCTTTCGAGATCCCCGGCGTGCCGGCGCCGGTCAAACTCGGGCTCGCGGGCGGACCGCTTCTCGTCGCCATCGTGCTCAGCCGGATCGGCCGCATCGGACCCTTGGTCTGGTACCTGCCCAGCAGCGCCAACTTCATCCTGCGCGAAGTCGGGATCGTCCTGTTCCTCGCCTGCGTCGGGCTCAAGTCCGGCGACCGGTTTGTCGAGACCCTCGTCCAAGGCGACGGTCTGAAATGGATGGCGCTCGCCTCGTTGATTACGCTCGTGCCGCTGGTCACCGTGGGCATCATTGGCCGGCTCTTCTTGAAGACCAACTACCTCACCATCTGCGGCCTCCTCGCCGGCAGTATGACCGACCCCCCAGCCCTCGCCTTCGCCGGCAGCGTCACCAACTCCGACGAACCCACCGTGTCCTACGCCGCCGTCTACCCCCTGACGATGATCCTGCGCGTGCTCCTGGCTCAACTCGCCGTCCTGCTGTTTTTGTAACTTTCTTTAAATTCATTGACTACATAAAGAAGTCGAAATAATCTATATTTACGCTATACGTACTCGAAAATCTTGATCTAATAACCGCAAAATTTTCATGTAAATGCAATCTTTGACTAATAGATGAAGTCAAACAAAGCCAAAAACAAATTATCCGACCTCCAAGCGGAGTTCCCCGACTGGCGATAACTTCACTGAATCTGAAAAACGCACTTCGCAACGCTTCCCATCGAAGCGGGCAGTTGCCCGAACCGGTTCGCCCTTGAGGGTTACGCGCACGCGATTGCCGCTCAAGTTGTCCGGGCATTCAACCGTCACCGTCGATAATTGCACTTCACCATAGCGGATATCGATGCTGTTTCGCTGGCTGCGTCCGGTCCTCCGTTGCGCGACCGTTCCCCATCCGGCGCCACCGGCGAAGAAACCTTTGTAGTTCTCCGGCGTGACCCGGGGCGCGAAGGACAGCGCGCCGGACGCGGCGTCGTACACGAGCCCGGCTGCGGCAGTCATCAGCGAATATGAGGACATGGCGCGTGCGTAGTGTCCGCCGCATTCGATCTCCGACCAGGGGTTGCGCTGGCTGCCGGAATACCGCTCCCGCGCACCGCGGACGATCTGGAGTCCCTCCTCCACCATGCCTTCGTGGATGAGGCTCGCGGCGACGTGATACTCGAGGCCGGTCCAGACTTCGTCGCAGTAAAGGATCGGCCGCTCGGGCCGCCCGCCGTTCGGCCACGTGCAGGTGAGCAACCCTTTCTCCGTCCCTTCCGCAAAGACGCGTTGGTGGTGCACGTGATCGGACAAATCGGCGCGCCAGCAATTCTGGTGAATCGCTTTCAAAGCCTGCTTCACATGCTCCTCCGGCAGCACGTACCCCAGATCAAGTATGAAGGCCCACCACTGCCCGAGCAGTTGATCGGTGTGGCAACCCGGCCCGTAGCAGTTGCCGTTGTTGTACGTGGCACCATCCGCGCCGGGAGCATCGAAAATATTTTCGTAGTACTCGCCGTTCCAGCACGTCTTGTCGTAGCCGTCGCGGCCCAACTCGAAGCGCGCGCGGAACTCCTGCGCCGTGTCAGCTTCGTTCATGACCTTGGCCATTTCCTCCGCGGCGCGGAGTGCGGCGAGGTACAGGGTGCCGATGAAGGTGTTGCTGCCGTACAAATGCGTGTCGTAGGTGTTGGGCTGCTCGCCGCGAATCACGCCCGTGCCCTCGGGGTCGTGATACTTCATGATGTATCGCATCAAGGTCTTCGTGCGATCCCATACGGACGCCAACCACGCCCGATCGCCCTGTTGCCGGTATTCGCGGTACGATTTCAGCACCGTCCCGAGTTCGCCGTCCAGCGCGGGATGGTGTGGACCGCCAATCTCAAAACCGAGACGCGGCAGCGACAGGGGCAGCACGGTGCGGTGCGGGATGTAGTGCTCCTCGGGATGCATCTGGACCAGCAAATCCGTCTCCCGCACGTTGCGCTCCAGCGCGGGCAAGAGGAACGCGGTGGACATGGCGTAGTTGTAGACGTGCGTGCAGTTCATGGGGCAGCAGCGGTCGGACCCTTCAAAACCGCCGACGGTGCCGTCCTCGAGCCAGATGGATATGGGCGACCGCATGATGGACGCGTTGGCAGTGACGCAGTCGAGGTAATAGCGCGGCAGCGTGCTGTTGTAGAACGTCGTGTGGAAAGTGCGTGTCTCCTCGGTCAGACGCTGCAGGTTGGCGGCGACGTAATCGATCACCTCGTTCGCGTTTCCGAACCAGTTGTTGTACTGGTTGCCGAGCCGGTGGTCGTACTGGTAGCGCGGCGGACCCCAGCCGTAGTTCTCGTCGCGGGTGCGGTTGGGGAAATGCCACGCTAAGGCGATTGTCACCATCTTCTCTTCACCGGGTTGCAGCGTGTGCGTCGTAGCGATGACGCCGTTACAGGAACTGCCAGGCGAACCGGGACCTTCCATTGCAGACGCGATGGTGCCGTTCGCGAACGCTTCCCACAGCGAACCGAAATCCGACCATTGCGGGCACGCGCTCATTTCGCCATCGTCGCCGAGCAACGCAAGCGCCATCGATCCGTACAGGATCGCGTCAGGCGAATACCCCGTCATGGGTTGGTACGCATTGCCCATGGCGAGAGCGGCAAGGTTCCCAAGTATCGCTTTGCGATCGGAACCGTCCACCCATCGATCGGGCAGCCCGTTGCAGACGATCAACGTTCCGTTGCCGTAACTGCCTGAGATGACCAGCGGTGTCCCATCCTCGGTTTCCAGCAGCCGCTCCGCGCCGCGCTTCAACCAGTCCAATCGGAAATTCAAGAATCCTTCCGCTTTGACGCTGGCCGTTTGAACGCCGTTTACGATAGGCCCTTCCATACGGACTGGCTGCGGCGAATCCGCCGGACGCACGCGAAGGAACCGGAACGGTAGCGCCTCGCGGAATCGTTTGGCCAGCGCTTTGTCCATGGAATCGGAGCGGGCGGAATCGCTGAAGACGATGCGGTCGACCAAAATATGGCCCCAACCGCCGGTGTGCCGATCGACGATCTCGATTTGCGCCTGCTTGCCCGCGTGCGCCTCCACGTCCCAGGTAACCTGCCGCAGCTTCTCCGTGTTTTCGCCCGTCGCAGTCTCGACGACCGCGCCATCAACCACCAGATTGACGCAGGTTTCGCCGGGATGGTTGCCGCCGCCTACGAGGAGATGAATGAAGCGCCGTTCGATGGTGAACGCCCCTGAAGTGGCTTTCCCTTGCGTGCCATCCGTGCCGTTGAACGTATTGACGAAATACGTGCCCTGCCAACCGCTCACCGTTTGCTGATTGGGCTGCGTTCCGGTGACGGGCGCATCGCCGAAGCAATCGCCTTCGATGGTCCAGTCGCCGTAGGTGCCCGATTCCCAGTCCTCGAACACCTCAATCGTGTCGTCTCCTTCGTTGCGGCCAAGATGGGCGAGCAGCGACTGGTCATCGTTCGTCAGCACGAGCGCTGCGCCCGCCTCGACACGATCGAGAAGATTCGACAATGCCGTCGGGGACAACGATCCGCGACGGTCCACCACGAAAAGCACGTCGTCGGGCGCGGTCTCCTTCGGCAACGGAGCGGGTTCCCCGTAAAAGACCTTCAGATTGCCGCACTGACGCATGGCGTACGCGATGTCGCGGTGATTGGTGTACAGCCGCGCGGGGCGTTCCAATCGATGCCCATCCCCCTCTTGCGAACGCATTGCGAGAATTGCCGCCTCGTTGCGGGTCTCGATCGCGTTGACGTTTCCACCGAAATCGACGTGACGAAGATCGTCTATTGCGCCATAGCCGTCCCAGCCGACCAGGTTCGGCGCCGACGCGAGCAGCGCTGCTTCGATAGGTTGCTCCGTACGGTTCCGCAAGCTGAAACGGAACAGCACGGCGGGCAATCCGGAGTCTTTCGTATTAAGTGGAACGAACGGACTAAAGGCCTCCAGTTCCACGTCAACGGGCAGCGCGTCGTCGTTGTAGCGGACCCATGCAAAGGGGTACTCGCCGGAAAATTCTATGGAGCCGACGGGCTCTGCGGCGCCTGACGGCTCGGTCTGCAACAATCGGCATGTGGTCGATCCGTCCGCCGCCTTCGCGCGCACCGCAAAGAAGGATCCGGGCACGTTCGCGTTGGTGTTGAAGTTGTTCACGATCTGCCAGGGGTTCAGCGTGCCGTCGCCGCGCAGGTAGACTTGGCCCGCGCCGAAACCGCCCAGGGGCATGGCGATGTGCTTCAGTTCGTCGCCGCGATAGATGCGCCGTTCCTGCTGATCGAGAAGCGACGCATTCCACTCCGTGAGATCCGGTGCGGCTGCTCCGCCCTTTCCCACCAGGAAGGACGCCGCGCCCGCAGCGACCGCCGCCGTCTTGATGAACTCGCGCCGGTTCAAACCCGATGCGGAATTGTCGCCGCCGCAACCGCCTTTACAGCAACAGGTGTACCCCTTGGATTCCATAACGCTTCTCCCCGAATTCACTGCTGATTGTTATCGTGTTGGCTGCGTCAAGATGCGACAGATACCGCTGGCCCGCTTCGCCCGTTCAAGTGCCTCGGCCGCGGACGATCCGGTCGCCAACACATGACCGATGCGGTCGCGCGCGCGGCAATCCCGCACATGACTGATGCTTTCGCCCGGTTGGACTCCCACGTGGACGCACTCGACACCCGGCGCCTGGCGCGCTTCCTCGATGCCTTTGATTTCGGTGACGACCCCGGGCCGCGCATCGATCCAGCATGCGGCGGCACCCTTACTCTCAGGCTCGAAGCGCGGCAACGCTTCTCCAATCGCCACTCGTACGCTGGAATGAAGCGTATCGACGCCGGTTGCGAGCGCGACAAGCGACGACTCGATCCGCGCGGCGCCCGTGTACGCGCCGATCTCGATCACGTAAGGCCCCGTGTCCGTCATGATGAATTCCACGTGGGCGGGACCCGTCATCATCCCGATGGCTGTGAGCGAAGCGCGGGCCATGGCTACGAGTGATCCCTGCGTGCTCGTGGTGACGTCCGCTGGCATAAAGACGGCCTTCGTGCAAGGATGGGCAGAATCCATGCGCTCGCGCCCGGCAATGGCAAAGACGTAAAACTCCCCGTCCACCTTGATGCCTTCCACGCTGAACTCGGGGCCGTCCAGATAAGCTTCAATAATCACGACGCCCTGGGCAGAGTGCCGCTGCGCCAAGGGAAACGCGAGGGCCATGTCTTCCGCATGGTCGACGCGGCTGACGCCGAGCCCGGCGTACCCATCTACCGGTTTGACGATGACAGGCAAGCCGAGTTCACGCGCAGCCTTTTCGGCTTCATCGGGATCGATGGCCTCGCGGTACACGGGATTGGGGAGGCCTTTGGCGGACAGCGCCTGCCGAAGCGCCACTTTGTTGCGCGTCCGCGTCGCAGCCCACGGCGACACGCCGGGAAGGCCAATTTCATTCGCGGCCTTCGCCACCGCGACCACCGCCTCTTCACTCGCGGCGATTACCCCGACCGGATCGCATACGGCCGCCGCGGACAGCACGTCCTCCACGTCGGTGATGTGCCCCCCCAAGAGTTCGTAGGTTTCGTCCGGGCTGCCCCAGTCCGTGCCGTCGTGCATGACGTAGGCGTGCAGACCCGTTTCGCGCGCGGCCCGGAGCAACTCGCGCCGCGGAAATCCGGCGATGAGGATGTTTCGAGACATTTGGTTTTCCACTCCGATTCGCCATAATAGCAGGTCCACAGGATAGGCCGCAGCATTGTTTCCGGGCGGCAGAACTACGAGCCGGGAGAACGACATGGGCAAAGACTTCGTGCTCGCCATGGACCAAGGCACCACGAGTTCGCGCAGCATCGTGTTCGATCGCGCGGGCCGCATCCGCGCGTCCATATCGGAAGAGTACCCGCAGATCTATCCCCAGCCCGGTTGGGTCGAGCACGATCCCGAAGCGATCTGGCAATCGCAAATCAAGACCGCGCATGCGGCAATCGCGAAGGCAGGAATCGCGGCGGCGGATATTGCGTGCATCGGCATCACGAACCAGCGCGAAACGACCCTGGTCTGGGAACGCGCCACGGGGAAGCCCATCTTCAACGCCATCGTCTGGCAATGCCGGCGCACGGAAGACTTTTGCAATCGCCTCAAGGCGGAAGGCCTGGACGACGAAGTCCGCTCGCGCACCGGGCTGGTCATCGATGCCTATTTCTCCGGTTCCAAGATTCGGTGGATTCTGGACCATGTGGACGGCGCCGAGAAACGCGCGGCGGCGGGCGAATTGTGTTTCGGCACGGTCGACACGTGGCTCCTCCACAAGCTCTGCGACGTTCACGCCACCGACTACACGAACGCCTGCCGGACCATGCTCTTCAATATCCACGATCTGCAATGGGATGAGATGATGGTGGAGCGGCTGGGCATACCCCCGGCTATGTTGCCCGAAGTGTTCCCGACGAGCCACGTGTTCGGGACGACATCGGTCTTCGGTCCCGAGATCCCCGTCGCGTCCGTCTGCGGCGATCAGCAGGCCGCCCTGTTCGGACAAGCCGCGTTCAACGTCGGCGAATGCAAGAACACCTACGGCACCGGGTGCTTCGCCGTCATGAATACGGGCGAAGCGCCGGTCGCGTCCCAGCACGGACTGCTGACGACGGTCGCCTGGGGGCTCGACAACAAGGTCGAGTACGCGCTCGAAGGTAGCGTCTTCATCGCGGGTGCGGTGGTCCAGTGGTTGCGCGACGAGATGAAGCTGATTGCCAGCGCCGCCGAAAGCGAAACCGTGGCGGCGGAAGTGTCCGATTCCGGCGGCGTCTACATGGTCCCCGCTTTTGTCGGGCTCGGCGCTCCGCACTGGAACATGAGCTGCAGGGGCACGATCGTCGGGCTCACGCGCGGCGCAGGCCGCGCCCATATCGTGCGGGCGGCGCTCGAGTCGATCTCCTTTCAATCAGCCGACGTGATCCGCTGCATGGAATCCGAAACAGGCAAACGGGTGCCCTTACTCAAGGTAGACGGGGGTGCGGCGTCCAACGACCTGCTGATGCAGCACCAGGCGGATGTGCTCGGCACACCGGTCCTTCGGGGGCAAGTTACTGAAACGACAGCACTTGGCGCGGCATTTTTGGGAGGTCTGGCCACCGGATTCTGGAAGGATCGGAGCGAAATTCAGGTACTTTGGAAGGAAGATCGGGTTTTCGAACCAAAATGGAACAATCAACAACGCGAAAACGCGTTAAGTGGTTGGGCCAAAGCCATTAAGATGACTACCTCCTAGGCGGCGCACAGGGGCGCTCCTGGAACGCATGAAACGTTTGCGTTCTTGCCTACTCCATGTTACAATATGGTTGGTCAGCGCCACATGTGGCGTTTCTCCTTCCGCGGAGGCCTCGGTACGAAAGTCCGAGGTCTCTAAAACAACTCGCGGTCAGGAGTCACATCCGGGCTGCGGAGTGTTCAATAGATTGAGGCCGGAATCTTTTTGATTCCGGCCTTCTCTTTTTCTTCCCCTTGTTCTCATCCGCCCTTCCTCGGTACTGTCTACCGCAAGCCTTCGTGTTCCGCCAATTCAATTCGGGAGGGAAGTTTCGTGTATAGAATGTGCGCAGTCGTATTCGGATTGATCATTGTATCCATGCTCGGAGCGCGGGCCGAGGCAGAGGACAAGCCCATCCTCGAACGCATCGAATGGAGCGATGTCTGGGTCGTCGACGCGGACCGCGACGAACTTCCGCGCGTGCTTCTCGTCGGCGATTCCATCGTCAAGGGCTATTACGACAGCGTCAGCCGCGCGCTCGAAGGCAAAGCCAGCGTCGCGCGCTATGCCACCTCGAAGTTCATGGGAAATCCCGATTATCGCGCGGAGTTGGAAATCCTGCTCACGGGCTATGATTTCGACGTAATCCACATCAACAACGGCCTTCACGGCTGGGGGTACACGGAGGAACAATACCGGGAGAGTTTTCCCGCATTGTTGGACAGCCTCAAGAAAAGCGCGCCCGATGCCAAAGTGATTTGGGGCATGTCGACGCCGATCCGGAAGAGTGACGACCTGTCGCAACTGGATGAGAAAGACGCCCGAGTCGTGGAACGCAATCGTATCGCCGGAGAGATCATGGCGGAACACGAGATTCTCGTGAACGATCTGTACACGCTGGTCGTGGACCATCCCGAGTACTTCGCGCAAGACGGCGTGCACTACAGCGAGCAGGGCCGAACCGCCCAGGGAAACCAGGTCGCAGCGATGATCAAGGAAGCGCTGAGCGAAGAATAGGACGTATAGGACCTATACGACCAATAGGACGGGAGATGGGGGATCTTGATTGTCCCTCGCCCGAGCCACGCGCCTTTGTTTCGGGTTTTCATCATTCGAATCTGTTTCGGATTTCGTGCTTCGAATTTCGGATTTTGGTTTACCCCCACCGGTGCTCGCGCGTCCACTCGATGCTTTCTTTCAATCCATGGTAGAAGCTGACCTGTGGCTCGTACCCGAAATCCCGCCGCGCTTTGCCGCTGTCAATGCACATGTGTTCGCAGAGAAACCGCAGCCCGGATTCGTTGGCCTTGCCGGTGGCGAGAATTTCCTTCATGGGCACGTGCTTCACCGGCGACTCGGACTTGAGAATTTCTTTCACGGCGGCGACGTACTCGTTCAAGGTGACCGCGCGGTCCGAGGAGAGATTGTAGATCTGCCCCGCCACCTTGTCGCACTCCAACGCGCTGCAGAAGCCCCTGGCGAGATCGTCCACATGGACCGGCTGCAATAGCGCGCGGCCGTCGTTGGGTACCCAGATCTCTTCGTGATACGCCACGCGCTGAAACCACCGCGGATCGCGCGCGCCCCAACCGTCCAGCGGCACGTCTCCCGGACCGAACACGTTACTGACGCGCAAGGAACACGCGTTGTACCCGGTCTGCGCGTGAAACATCAGGATGGCCGTGTCCTGCGCGAGTTTCTGGGCAAACCCGCCCAACGCTTCGGGGCATGGCGTGGGATCGTCTTCGCGCGCGGGTACCGTCCCCATCGGCGTATAGACGCCCGTCGACCCGCAGTGGATGAACCGGCCCGCGCAATCTTGCAACAGCGGCAGCATCCAGGCGAGATCGTCGTCGGTGACGATCGTATCGATAACAGCGTCAAACCCGCGCGCCAGATGCGGCTGAACGTCCCCGCGCTCATGCGCGTCCGCGATGAGATGTTCCACCTGCTCCGGCAGATCGCCGGGAGTCTTCCCGCGGTGCAGCACCGCCACCTCATGCCCCCGCGCACAAAGTTCCCGGGCAATCGCCGCCCCCAGAAACCGAGTCCCGCCGATGATGAGTACTTTCACGATGACCGCCTCCCTTCAGAACCTCTATCCTACCCCTCTGGGCGAAACAGTGAAATCCCGAATTCCCCCAAAAGACTGACGGCCCAGCCCCTCGATCTCATCGGTATCGGTATCGGGATCAAAATCGGGATCGACGTGGGAAATGCGATACCGATACTGATACCGAGCGTAATGCGGATGGCACGCGAAAAGTCGCCGCCTATTTCCCGATACAGAACGAGGAAAAGATCCTGTCCAGGATATCTTCCGGCGTGGTTTCTCCCGTAATCTCGCCGAGGGCGTCTAGGGATTCGCGAAGGTCGATGCTGAGGAATTCAGGGGAGGCGGTGTAGTTGTCGAGCATGCGCTCCAGGGCGATGATGGCGCGGCGGAGGCTGTCGCGCTGGTGGACGCGGGTGATGAGACCGCGGTCCGGGGCGACGGTTCCGGCGTCGCCGAGCAGCAGGCGGTAGAGCGTGTCTTCGAGTTCCTTAAGGCCAATAGATTGCGCAGCGGATACCTTGGCGACGGCGGTGAACTCCTTGGCCCACGCGGGCGGCTGCGGCGCGGGATTAAGATCGATCTTGTTCATCACGAGGACCGACGGGATGCCAAGCGCCAGGACTTCGCGGGCGCGGTCCTCGTCTTCGGGCGTGACGGGCGCCGCGCCGTCGATGAGGAACAGAACGATATCGGCGTTCGCCAGCGCGCGGCGGGCGACTTCGATGCCGATGCGCTCGACTTCGTCATCGGCGGCGCGGAGTCCCGCGGTGTCGGTCAGGCGCGCAGGAATGCCGCCGAGCGTGATCACTTCTTCCAGGAGATCGCGCGTGGTGCCGGGTTGCGCGGTGACGATGGCGCGGGCGTCGCGGAGCAGCGCGTTGAACAGGCTGGACTTTCCCACGTTGGGCCGGCCGGCGATGGCGACGGATGCACCTTCGCGGTAGAGGCGTCCGGCATGCGCCGTGCCGAGGAGTTCGCGCATCTCGTCCAGGGTCTGCACGAGTTGCCGGTGCAACACGTCGTCCACCAGTTCGGGCAGATCCTCTTCGGGAAAGTCGATGGCTGATTCGACCCGTGCCAGCGAATCGGCCAGCACATCGGAAAACCGGTGGATGCTCTTGGAAAGCGTGCCTTGCGCCGCGGACGCCGCGGCCCGCAAGGCGGCGTCGGTGCGGGCGCGGATCCGGTCCAGAACGGCTTCCGCCTGAACGAGGTCAATCCGGCCGTTGAGGAAGGCGCGCTTGGTAAACTCGCCCGGTTGCGCCAGACGCGCGCCCTTCGCAAGCGTCAATTCGAGAATCGCGCGCAAGGGGCCCGCGCCGCCGTGGGCGTTGATCTCGACCACGTCCTCCGCGGTATAGGAGTGCGGCGCGCGCATGACGTGGACGAGCACCTCGTCGACGACGCCTCGCTCGTCGCGGATCTCGCCATGAAAAACGCGGCCGGGATCCGTCTGGATGTCCCGGCCGCGGGATGACACAAAAATGCCGTGCGCGATCGCGATGGCCGCGGGGCCGCTGAGCCGCACGATACCGATGCCGCCTTCGCCCGGAGGCGTTGCAATGGCGGCAATCGTATCGTCAGGAATCGTTGCCTTCACCGGACGCCGATTCGGAGTTCGCCGCTACCTGCGATTCTTCGCGCGGCCCGCCCGGACCCCGGCGGCGCCGACCACGTCCGCCGCGGCGCGATCCGCGACGGGGTCCCCGGCTATCGCCGCCGTTCGCATTGGCGGAATCGGCCGAGGCGTGCTCGCGTTCGCGCGGGCTGCCGCCACCGCCTCCCCGGCGCGATCCCCCGCGCCGGCGCGGAGGCCGCTGCTCGGATTCCGGCAGCTCATCGTTCGGCGCGATGACGACTGTACGCAACGCGCCGTCGCCGACGCTGAAGGTCTTCACATCCGGATCGTTCTCGAGAACCATGTGGATTACGCGACGTTCCTGAGAACTCATGGGCTTCAGGCGGACGCGCTGGCGCGTCTCCTTGGCGCGCTGCGCCTGGCGTTGCGCCATGTCCTCCAATGCCTCTTGCCGCCGATCCAGATAGCCTTCGATATCGATCACGATTCGTTCGCTATCTTCGCCATCCCCCGTATTCACCATGCGGTTCATCAGATACTGCATGGACGTGAGATTACGGCCCTTCCGGCCAATGAGAATCGCCGAGTCGGGCGAATCGATCTTGAGACAAATGCCGCCGTCATCCGTGGCCTGGCTCGTCACGGTCGCATCGATGCCCATGAGCTTGATCACTTCTTTCAGCAAAGACGCGGCTTCGGTAACGGTATTGGGATCGGCCGGAGATAAATTGCGTTCCGGCTTCGGCGCAGGCTTCGGTGCGGCTTCGCGCGGCGGCCGCGATTCGCTTCGCGGTTCCCGGCGCTGCTGAGGGCGTTCCTTCTGGTCTTGCCGGCGCGACGGCTGTTCCCGGCGCGGTTCACGCCGGGGCTCCCGCCGCTGCTGGCGCGGCTCGGGACCGGCCACTTCGGTCGATACCCGCAATTTGACAGGACGCGCGCCGAATCCAAACAACCCTTTACTGCCTTCATCGACGATCTCGACATGGACCTCATCGCGGTCGACGCCGAGTTGTTCGAGCGCGATCCCGATGGCTTCCTCCCGGGTTTTCGCGCTCACTTCAACTGATCGCATATGCCCAATCTCCCTGTATGCGCGGAGTTCGCGCGGTAGGCGCGGCGTGGTAGTGCCGCGTGTGGCGCACCGGCCGGCTGCGAAGGCCCCGGCCCTGCGCGTAGTTGGGGCGGTGATGGTGCCGGTCTCGTTGCGCCGGGTCTACGGCGCGGCGGTTGCATTCCGCTGTGGCGATTGCCGGCTTAGTTGGACCGCCCGGGTTTCGAGGCTTTCCCTCCCTTTTTCTTCGAGGCGCGGCTCCGACCGTTGTCCTTCGCCTCTTTGATCTCCTTGGCAACCTGGCGCCGCTTCGCCTGCGCGGCCGCATACCAGTGCCGTTTCTTCTTCACCGGCTTTTTCTCGGGGACATCCGTTTCGGATACCCGAATGAGCCGGTTTTGCGCAATTCCCAGTACCGTGCTCGTGAGGATGTACAGGTTCAATCCCGCGGCGAAGCTGTAGCAGATGAGGCTGAAAAAGATCGGCATGATCGTCATCATGGCCTTCTGCTGCGGGTTCTGCACCGGCCCGGACATGGGCATCAGTTTGGTACTGACGATCATGGCCACGGCGCACAAGATAGGCAGCACGTTGAGATACTGAATATGTTCCCCGACAAAGGGGATGTTCTCCAGAACGGGAACCCGAAGCAGCCGGTCAGGTTCGGATAGATCGTTGATCCACAACATGAACGGCGCCCCACGCAATTCGTAGGAACTCCACAACATGCGGTACAGCGCGATGAACACCGGCAACTGCAACAACATGGGGAAGCAGCCGCCAAGAGGATTGACGCCCCGTTCCTTGTACATTTCCATCATGCGGCGGTTCATTTCCTGGGGATCTTCGCCGCATTCCTGTTTGATCTTCTCCATCTCGGGCGCGAGCAATTGCATGCGCTTCATGCTGCGCATCTGCTTGATGGTTAGCGGGAACATGGCCGTGCGCACCAGCACGGTCAGCAGAATGATGGCGATGCCGTAATTGGGAATAATGCCGTGGAACCAGTTCAACAGGGCAAGCAACTTGATGGCGAACCAATTCATGAACTCCGGCCACTCAAAGAACCGGAGTGCCGTGTCCAAGGTCGGCCAGGCAGCCTTCAATTGGTCGCGTTGATTGGGACCAATGTAGACACGCATGGTGGCGGTCAGAGAATCGCCGGGCTCCACCTGCGCGCGTGGCAGGCCGATTCCGAAACGGAAACGCTCGGACGTGCCAGTGACCCAGCCGAGACTTGGGGTGAACTCGGGCCGCATGGCAACCATGAAGTAGGCGCTCTTGAGTCCCACCCAGTCGGGGCTGGAAATCCGATCGAGGAAGGGTTCGCCATCCTTTCCGGGTTCCATATTCACGGTGGGGGTCCAATCGTTCGAGCCCTCCACACGCCAGATTAGGGTCTGTCGAACACCTTTCTTGAGGTCCTGGGAAGCCACATTGGGGCCCCAGTTCACGATAAAAGCGGGGTCCTGATCCATACCAAGCACACGCGCCTGAGATTCGAGGTTACGGTACTCCACGCTAACGTCGAGAACGTGCGAGGAATCCTCGAATGCAAAGGTCTTGCGGATCTCGGCGGTTCCCGGAATGGTCAGCCTAAACGTGATGGAATGCTCCGACTGGCCGACCACATCGAAACGGCGGTAGTCGAGTTCGTCCCGCAGTTTTTCGTGGGTGAACCGGAGGCCAAAGGGGTACACGGCTGTCAGGTCGGACGCGTCGCCCTGTTCAGGAATCAGTTGAATCTCGTCTTCCCCGTTCTCATGCAGAAGGACGTACGCGTTCTTGAGCCGGGCGCCGATTCGCGTGAACACGAGCCGGAGATCGCCGTTTTCGATGACCACATCGTCGGTGGCCGGGTCAACGTCCTCTGCGGGAGGCGGCAGGTTTGGCCAGCCGGTAGCGTCGGCGGTTTCGACTTGTTCCGCGGCGGTGTCAGCGCGCAACACGTCGGAAGGCGTCGCGTCCGCCTGTTGTTGTCCCGCAGGGACCGCGTCCGTGGGGGTTTGGGTCGGAGGGGGCGGTGTCGGGGCGAAGAAATTGAAATAGACGAGCGCCAGCCCCATCATCAGGAAGATGGCGATGAGTTGGTTTCGTGCTGCGGCCTTCTCTTGTTCGTCTTCAATCAAAGGATTTCTCCCAGGTATACATCGCGAGGCGGCGCTTGATCCCCTCAGGGAACCGGGTCATGTCCGCCCTCGCAAAACGGCTGGCACCGGAGGATGCGCCAAATCGCGTATCCAAGTCCCTTTAGCGCGCCGTGCTTCTCGATGGCCTCGATGGCATAACGCGAACAGGACGGCGTAAACCGGCAATTCTGTCCAAGGAACGGGGAAAGCGTAATCTGGTACAACCGGATGAGCGCGATGAACACTCTACCCACGGGGCTCCTCTCCCACGTTCAGGAGACGGCGCACCGCTTCGGCGCATTGGTGGAAGTCGAGTTTGGCGGCCCCGGGCCGTGCAACGAATACCAAGTGGATATCGTCAGACAGGTTGTCGCGATGGACGCGATAAATCTCTCTTAGATAGCGCTTGACGCGATTGCGTGTGACCGCGTTGCCCACCTTGCGCGACACCGCGAAGCCCATCTTCCGGCCTTGCCCGTCCCGCCGGAGGGTGAAGCAGATAAACTCAGGACCCACGCGTTTCCGGCCATGCTGAAACACAGCCGTGTACTCCCGCCGTCGTGTAAGGCGCTCCCGCTTTGGAAAGGCATGTGGCCCGGGCACAAGACTCGTCCCCCCGGAATCAGGCGGAAAGCCGCTTGCGTCCCTTAGCCCGCCGGCGCCGAATCACTGCGCGACCGTTTGCCGTTGCCATACGCACCAGAAACCCATGGTTCCGTTTACGTTTCAAATTAGATGGTTGAAAGGTCTGTTTCACCAGAATCTCCTTTGCTTCGCGCTACGTTCGCTCCAACCGTTAAAGCGACAACGCGTTAGGGTTGCCCGAACAAGGGCCAAGTCATAACACGTAAGTATATCGAATGGCGGTAGGACCAGTCAAATTCAATGAGAGGCGGATAGTCGGTCGGCCTACGAACAGTAGATCGGTCGGATCGATAGAGCCTGACTCCCTGCTACTCTCCCTCAACGCCCCGTGTGTCCGAAGCCCCCATCGCCCCGGACTGTTGCGTCGAGCTCCGTAACTGCTTGCCAGGCAACGCGCGTCACAGGCGCCACAATCATCTGGGCAATCCGGTCGCCCCGGTTGATGGTGAAAGGTTCTTGCCCGAGGTTCACGAGGATTACGCGGATTTCGCCCCGATAGTCTGCGTCGATGGTTCCGGGCGAATTCACCAGCGCGATCCCATGCTTAATCGCGAGTCCGCTTCGCGGGCGCACCTGCGCCTCGTACCCGTCCGGCAAGGCAATGCGCAGTCCGGTCGGGATCAGGTCGCGCTGGCCGGGTCCGAGGGTCACCGGATCGGTCACGGCCGCGCGGAGGTCCATGCCGGCGGCATGTTCCGTTTCATAGGCCGGGAGGGGAATATCCTCGGTGCCGGGCTCCTGGGTGATGCGCACAGCAACGGTCCGGCTCACAAGGGCGCCCTCTCGTACGCGTTTCCGTTGGCGGGACCGAGAATGACCATGGCGCATTGTTCCGGCGTAAACCGTTCGCGGGCGAGTTCCTGAAGATCGCGTGCGGTGACGGCATCAATGGCCGCGACGATTTCGTCCATGGTGAGGATGCGGCCATGGTACATGTAGGATTTGCACATCCGCGTCATGCGATTGAAGGTGCTTTCCAGCGCCATGAGCATGCCGCCTTTGAGCTGCTCTCGGTTGAGGACGACTTCGTCTTCCGGCACCAGTTCATCGCGCACGCGCTTCAATTCCGCGCAGGTCAGGTCAACGGTCTTGTCGAGATTCTCGGGAGCGATGGCGGCATAGATTCCCATCATGCCCGCGTCCCAATAGCTCGAGTGGAACGTGTAGATCGAGTAGGCGAGGCCTTCCTGCTCGCGGATGGTCTCGAAGAGCCGCGAGGTCGAGCCGCCGCCCAGCACACTGCTGAGCATGTTATAGATATACCGGCGCTCGTCGTGAATGCCGGGTCCGGGAAATCCCATGCAAAGGTGATTCTGTGCCACGTCGCGTTCCACGATGCCGGTGCCAGCCCCGAACGTGGGTGCTGCCGGTCGGGGCAAGGACGACGGCGCGGTGATGGTCTCGAATTCATTGGAGATCTGTTCGAGCAACACGTCTTCGTCGAAGCTCCCCGCGACCGAAATGATGAGATTCTCGGGGCGGTACCACTCCTCGAAGTAGGCGCGCACGTCCTCGATGGTCATGGCGGTCAGCGTCTCTTCCGTGCCGGTAATGGGCCGGCCGAGGGCATGGTCCGGCCAAAGCCGTTGCACGAGGAGATCGTGGGCGTGATCTTCCGGCACGTCTTCGATGCTGGCGATTTCCTCCAACACGACGTTCCGTTCTTTTTCAAAATCGTAGAACTGCGAGTCCTTCAGAATGTCCGCCAGGATCTCGATGCCCGTGCCGACGTGCTCGCCGAGCATCTTGGCGTACAAGCAGGTGTAGTCGCGGGACGTAAAGGCGTTCAAATGCCCGCCCTTGGACTCCACGGCTTCAACAAGCTGGCGCGCCGTGCGGGAGGTCGTTCCCTTGAAGAAGAGATGCTCCAGGAAATGGGACACGCCGGATTGCTCCGGGCGCTCGTTGGAGGAACCGGTCTTGATCCAGACGCCCGCCGATGCCGATCGCAGGTACGGAAGCGGTTCAAGAAGTACCGTGATTCCGTTGTCGAGCTTATGAACGGATGTCGTGTCATGCGTGATAGAGGGCATTGCCGAAGACATGAAAAATGTAGCTCCTGTCGAAAAATCATGCAGCTTGCCGGCCTGGCCGTAGCCAGCGGAATGTTACCATTCTGTCAAACCGCCCACCGCAATCGAGTAGGAGGGGGAGGATAGTTCCTCCCCCGTCCTCTCACACCACCGT
>BTVY01000036.1:0-74954 GCA_045863335.1 Candidatus Hydrogenedentota bacterium
CAGACTTCTGCCTTCAGACTTCTGCCTTCAGACTTCTGCCTTCAGACTTCTGCCTTCAGACTTCTGCCTCGGACTTCTAGAAACTGAAATCTGAGTTCTGAGATCTCAAATTTGAGATTTGAAATTCCCACTCGAGCAGTCTCGACGTCAATTCGACCCAGGCCGAAGCCACCAATAGATTGTGAAGCCAGCGCAAAAGTTTACCGTACAGTCATTATCGGCCATCGTTCCAGATCGGGGAAAACCGATCGGCAGACGCGACCTGCTCGAGTCATGAGAAGTGTTGTCGCCGGACCCCGCATCCTCGCAGCCCGTGGCGAGAATCGTGTAGCGTTCGGTTTTGATGCCGGGCGGAACGCAAAAGCCGCAGATTCGCGTACGAAACACGCGCATCCGGCCGTACGTGGGGCCGCCAACGAGCCATTTGCGCGTACTTCTGCCACGGCTATTGCACTTTCTATTAGCCCCACAAACGTCCTCAGAACGCAAGCAGCGCGTCCACGGCCAGGTAGGTTGCGTTGTCGCTGTCGGAACCGCCGTTGAACGCCAGACCGTTGTTGTAGACAAAGCTGCCGTCGCCGACGCCATCGTCCGCGAAGAGATACTCGGCGACAAGGCGAAATTCCAGTTCTTCGGAATACCGGTAACGAAGATCCAGGCTGGTTATGGTCCCGACATCGTCGTCGGCTCGCTCGGTCATAAAGGGCAATGCAGGGGCCAGAGGGATCCGAAAGCCTCCCGAGGTCAAACTCCGAGGCATATCAAACGGCTCGTTCACCCAGAACCGCATCGCCGTCGCCGTCAACGAAACGGGTTCGAACGGCTGCAAATCGACTCCCACTCGCAACTGCCTGAAATTTGAGGCGTCTCGATCCTGGCCAAACAATTCGCCGTACTTGGTCGAACTGAACAACCGGTTGAATGAGACGCTTGCGTCCGGACGGTCGAAGGGATTAAGCCAATCGGCGGAATTCAAATCGCGTTCATCATCGCCCCCCAAATAGGCGCCACCCACAAACACCCGTGGTTGCCATGCTGCGTCGAAGGTGAAGCCTATTTCAGCATCCCATGCCCAGGAATCGAACCGCGCGGCCGTGTCGCCGTACCCGAAAGGCGCGAACAGGTGGCCCACGCTATCCGCATTGCCTGTTTGATACGCCACCTCCGCGTGGTGGTCCCACGAACTCCATGCGCCTTGAATGCGGACGCCGAACGTGTGCATTTCCGTCGGGTCGTAGTCGTCCACCCTTACCCAATCTTCGAGACGTTCCAGCGGCGCGACAAAATTGGTGTCGCTAATCGATCGCCCGTCGCGCATGAAGAGCCAGTACGCGAGAATTTCATGATGACGAAGTCCGCGGTACGTCGCGTTCAGACCGTAGAAATCGACGTCGCCGTCCTGCTCCGCCGCGCCGCCTTCCGCAAGTTTGGTCCACCACCCATCAATCGTGACCGGTCCTGCGTCGTACGACAGCCTCAGGCCATCAAAGGCAAATTCATCGGTGCTATGGCTGTTCCCGACGAGCCACCCATCCCCGAGCTCGATCTGCTGCCGTCCCGCGCGTAGCCGCAGCGGCGCTCCAAAAAGCGCGTCGACCTCCACGTAACTCTGCAAAAACTCTATGTCGCTGGATGTATCTGAACGGGAATCCATCCCCGTCAGATAGTCAGCGCGATGGTCGGAACCCCATGTATCCAGGCTGAACAGATCCACTTGCGCGGCGACGTGACTGGTAAAGTCCGCCCGAAACCTGAGCCACGTATGTTGCTCGAATCGCGTCAAATCGTTGCCCTGGTCATCCCAGGCGAGTTCGCTGGCTGTTCCCGTAGAACCGATTGGCCTTCCCGGAAGAAAGAATTCGGGAATGCGCACCTCCGGGTCGCCATCGACAAACATGTTCGACCAATACCGTGCCCGAATCCGGAGTTGTCCGCCCACATCGACGTTCTGAAGATCTGCGACAGCCGTGCTAGCAAATACGAGCGAAATGCCAGCCAAACGAGCAAACCGCCTAAACTGGAGTTTCCTATTGTGTCTAACGTGCACAAGTCACCTGAATGAAAGCTGTTGTACCAAAAGGAATCCTTACACTAACCTAACAATGTTAGCGTACACTCGGTCCCAATGTCTCGTGTGGGGTTTTGCCGAGGAGCGTACCATGCCGCGTGAAAGCATTCTGGTCGTCGATGACGAAGAGGACATCCTCGAACTCGTAAATTACAATCTGGCCAAGGCCGGATACAAGGTCCATTGCGTTGCGACTGGGGGAGAGGCGGTAAAATCCGCCCGGGAGCTGATACCTGACCTCGTCGTGCTTGATCTGATGTTACCCGGGCTGGACGGGCTCGAGGTTTGTACGCTGCTCAAGAACGACCCCAAGACGAGCGAGGCGGCCATTATCATGCTTACGGCCCGTGGGGAAGAGGCCGACGTCGTGCGGGGTCTCGAACTCGGCGCCGATGACTATATTACCAAGCCCTTCAGTCCCCGCATTCTGCTCGCCCGAATCAAAGCCGTGCTCCGCCGCCGGGAAACAGAGGCCCTCGAAAAGTCGTCGGTCCTTCGCGTACACGATCTTGTGATCCATCCCGGCCGGCACGAACTGCTTGTCCAGGGGCAGCCAATCGATTTAACCTATACCGAGTTTCGTGTGTTGTACTGCCTCGCGCGGCGGCCGGGTTGGGTATTCACCCGCTCGCAAATCGTCGATTCGGTCCGCGGAGCCGGATACGCCGTTACCGACCGCGCGGTGGACGTGCAAATCGTGGGCCTTCGCAAGAAGCTGGGGGAACGCGGCAACTACATTGAAACCGTGCGCGGCGTCGGATACCGACTGAAGGAGTAAGTGCCGTTGCCCAGAAAGCGGCTCATCTGGCAGATCTTCCCGCTCTTCGTCTTCGTTGCCGCCGGCTCACTGGTGCTCGCCGCCTTCTACGCGACCCAAACCATGGGGCAAATTTACCAGTCTCAGCGACGGGCGGACCTCGAAGCCCGAGCGAAACTCATCGCACCTGTCATCAGCGACGCGCTGCACACGGAATCGACGGAGGATCTCAACGAACTCTGCGCCCGGCTCGGCGCGGCTGCCTCCGCGCGAGTGACGGTAATTCTGCCCTCCGGTACGGTCCTGGCCGATTCCGCCCAGGACAGCGAAACGATGGACAACCACGCCGACCGTCCCGAAGTCGTCGAAGCCCTGTCCGGCCAGAGTGGCAATTCAACGCGTTACAGCTATACCCTTCGGGCGGACCTCACGTACGTGGCGCTTCCCATTTATCAAAAGGAAGCAATCGCCGGGGTCGTCCGTATCGCAGTACCCGAACCTAACATTCGCTCGGCCATCCGGTCGACGTACGTCGAAGTGGCCACGGGAATCGCGCTCGTCGGTCTGGTAGTTGCGGCACTGAGTCTCATCGCGACCCGCTCCGTGACGCGTCCCGTGGACCGCTTGCGCCATGGCGCGGAACGCTTCGCCAGTGGCGATCTGGCCACGCGGCTTGTAGTACCGAATACGGTTGAACTCGGTCTCCTCGCCAACACCATGAACACCATGGCCGTTCAATTGGAGGATCGCATCCACACGGTCGAACGCCACCGAAACGAACTCCAGGCGGTGCTCTCGAGCATGGTGGAGGGCGTAATCGCCTTCGATTCCGATGAGCGTGTCATCAGCCTGAATCAAGCCGCGGCGGACATCTTCAACGTCCCCCAGGAGCAGGCCGTGGGTCGAGTTATTCACGAGGTCTTTCGCAACGTCGACCTTCAGAGATTCGTCGCCTCCATCCCGGCAACCGGCGACTCCCAGATTGGGAGCATCGTGTTGAAACACCGCACCGAAGAGCACCTGCAACTCCAGGGCGCAGCCCTCCACGACGCCCAAGGAAAACGCATTGGCGGCCTCGTCGTGCTGCACGATATTACCCGGCTTCACAAGCTCGAAACGGCGCGACGGGACTTCGTATCCAACGTATCCCACGAGTTGAAGACCCCCATCACCGCAATCAAAGGTTATGTCGAAACGTTGCTGGACGGCGCCCTGGACGACCCGGAGGCGTCCCGGAAGTTCCTGGGGATCATCGGGAAACAGGCTGAACGTTTGACCGCGCTCATTGAAGATCTTCTGCGTCTAAGCCGGCTCGAACAAGACGCAGAACAAGCGCGATTACCGTTGGAGTTCGGCCCCATTAGGGATGTCATCGAACGCGCCGTGCAAGCCTGCGACCCCACGATCGCTGCAAAGCGAATGAACGTACGGGTTGCGTGCGATCCCGGTATCCTTACCCGCATCAACGCGCCGCTCCTGCAACTGGCCATCGAAAACCTCCTAGAGAACGCAACCAAATACAGCGAAGAAGGTACGGATATCCGCATTGAAGTGAACCGTGAACCCCAAAATGTTTTGATCGCGATCACCGACCAGGGTTGCGGCATCGAGCAGGAACACCTCACGCGAATCTTCGAACGGTTCTATCGCGTCGATAAGGCACGCAGCAGAAAGCTGGGCGGCACCGGGCTTGGTCTCGCCATCGTAAAACACATCGTACGCGTCCACGGCGGTCAGGTTTCGGTCGATAGCACCCCCAACAAGGGGAGCACCTTCCGCATCAGCCTTCCTGCCGGCACAGTGGCTGAAACTTCTGCCAATCCCGGCTCGAACTAATCCACTCTTCTCCACATCCTAACGTTCCCCTAACATCGATCTCATATGATCCACAAGCCAAGTACGGCCACCATCTGAACCCAGCGGAAGGACCAAAATGAACGCGAGAGAAATGTGTAAGCCGCTTCTATTCCTCGTCCTGGGGACATTCACCGCACTAACCATGAGTTGCGGTTCATCTCCTGGAGGCGTTTCCGAATCGGACCAGAGCATCATGATCAAAGGCTCCGATACGATGCTGCACCTGGTAACGGCTTGGGCAGACGCTTACATGAGTCAACACCCGGAGGTCTCGATTTCCGTTACCGGCGGCGGGTCGGGCACCGGCATCGCCGCCTTGCTCAATGGCACGACCGACCTCTGCGCGTCATCCCGTGAAGTGAAGGAGGAAGAAATTAAACTGGCCCAGCAAAAGGGACTCAATCTGAACGTTGTCCCCGTCGCCCGCGACGCCATTACGGTCATCGTCAATCCCCAGAATCCGGTAAGCGAACTGACCGTCGAACAACTGAAGAAAATCTACACCGGCGCCTACAAGACTTGGGACCAGGTCGGAGGTCCCGCGGAACCCATTGTCGTTCTTTCCCGCGAATCCAGTTCGGGAACCTACGTCTTTTTCCTCGAACACGTACTGAACAAAGAGGACTACACCAAGGACTCGTTGTTGCTTCCTGCAACGTCCGCCATGATCCAGAGTGTGACGGACTCCCCCAACGCTATCGGATATGTCGGCCTGGGTTACGCCGAAGAAGCGGCGGACAAAGTGAAAATGTTATCCGTGAAACGAGATTCGTCGTCACCTGCTGTGGCCCCTTCCACCGAAACGGTACTGTCCGGCGAGTACTCCCTCGCGCGCCCTCTTAACCTCGCCTCCAGTGGCGATTCCACCGGGGCGGTCAAGACATTCATCGACTTCTGCCTGGGTCCCGAAGGGCAGGCCCTCGTGGCCGAAACCGGTTACGTAAGCGTGCAGTAATGCAAATGCGAGAGCTGAAAGAGCGCATCATTGGCCGCGTGCTGTTGATGTGCGCTTCCACGAGCATCTTGATCGTGGCGCTCATATTCCTATTCCTCTTTCGCGAGGCCTCGTCGCTTGTCCGCGAACCGGGGCTATCCGTACTGCTGAGCACAGAGTGGATTCCCACCTCCTTTCAGAAGGTCTCTTTCGGATTGGTCCCGCTTATCACCGGGTCCCTTCTGGTAACCGTGCTGGCAACGGTCATCGCCATACCGTTCGGCGTATTCGGCGCCATCTACATCGCTGAGATGGCCGGCCCAAAGGAGCGCGAGATTCTCAAACCCTTCATTGAACTCGTGGCTGGAATCCCATCCGTGGTGCTCGGCTTCTTCGGACTCGTCGTGGTCGCTCCGCTCATCAAATCGATCTTCCATTTGAATACGGGACTCACCGCCCTGACCGGCGCATTGCTCCTGGCCCTGATGGCGATTCCCACGATAATCACCATTTCCGAAGACGCGATCCGAAGCGTTCCGCGCACGTACAAGGAGGCATCCCTGGCCCTGGGCGCAAATCGCGTACAGACGATCTTCAAAGTCGTGGTACCTGCCGCGCTTTCCGGAATCATTGCCAGCATCATGCTGGGCATGGGCAGGGTCATCGGCGAAACTATGGCCGTGATCATGGTGACCGGTAATGCCGCGAAGATCACGTTTTCGCCAGTAGAACCGGTCAGAACCATGACTGCGACCATCGCCGCCGAAATGGGCGAAGTCGTTTTTGGAAGCCCCCACTACGCGGCCTTGTTTTGGGTCGGCATCGTGCTCCTCATTACCACCTTTGCCCTCAACCTCGTGGCCATGCGCGTCCTGAAGAAGTACCAGAGGGCCTGATGATAACCACGGCTTCAGAGCGACTCGTCATCTGGCTCGTGCGGGGCATTACCTATGTGGTCGTGCTTGTCGTGGGCTACATACTTCTCGACATCGTCGTGAAAGGCGTTGGCGTCGTCAATTGGACCTTCCTCACCACGGCTCCAAAAGTTGATGGAAGCGGGGGGGTATTCCCGGCCATCGTGGGCACCTTGTACCTCGTGACCGGCACGATTGCAGTCGCACTGCCCCTGGGAATGGCCAGCGCCATCTATCTGACGGAGTACGCAACGCAAGGCCGGTTCACGAGGCTGGTCCGGTTGGCTATCGTCACCCTCGCAGGCGTGCCGTCCATCGTGTTCGGACTCTTCGGGCTGGGACTTTTTGTCCTCTTCATGAACTTCGGTACCAGCATTGCCGCCGGAAGCCTGACCCTGGCTTGCATGATTCTGCCTACCATCATCGTATCGAGCGAAGAAGCGCTGCGGGCTGTCCCGCAGGCATTACGCGAGGCCAGTCTCGCACTGGGAGCGACCAAATGGGAAACCATCCGCAAGAACGTTCTGCCCTACGCGATACCGGGGATGCTTACCGGGAGTATACTTGGGATCGGCAGAGCGGCAGGGGAGACCGCACCGATTCTGTTGACGGTCGCGGCCTTCTTTTTACCCAACCTGCCGGATTCGATCTTCGATCAGGTGATGGCGCTTCCGTATCATCTGTACGTGTTGGCGACCCAATATCCCAACCCGGATGCAGTCCGGCCGACGCAGTACGGGACCGCGCTGGTGCTGCTCCTGCTGGTGCTGGGACTGAACATCGGAGCGATCGTGTTGCGGGTTCATTTCAGAAAGCGGTATCGATGGTAAGCGAATCAACTGCCGGAGCGGACGCGAGGGCGTTCAAGCCCAAGGTCAGTGTGAACAACCTCAATTTCTTCTACGGACAGACCCAAGCCCTGTTCGACATCACCATGGAGATCCCCGACCGCCAGGTCACCGCGCTCATTGGTCCCTCGGGATGCGGGAAGTCGACGTTCCTCCGGACCTTGAACCGTATGAACGAAATCATGGGGCAGACCCGCCTGGAAGGAAAAATCACCATTGACGGCCGCGACATTTACCGCAACGGCACCGACGTGGTCGCTTTGCGCAAGCACGTCGGCATGGTGTTCCAAAAATCGAATCCCTTCCCCAAGTCCATCTTCGAGAATATCGCCTACGGTCCCCGCATCCATGGTATCAAAGACCGGGCCGCGCTGGCCCGTGTCGTTGAGCAAAGTCTGGAGCGCGCCGGACTCTGGGAGGAAGTCAAAGATCGCCTGACACACAGCGCGCTCGACTTGTCCGGCGGACAGCAACAGCGGCTTTGTATCGCCCGGGCTCTTGCCGTTGGCCCCGAGATTCTCCTCATGGATGAACCCGCCTCGGCCCTCGATCCCAAGGCGACCGCCCGTATCGAAGACCTCATCGGCGAGTTGCGCGAGGACTACACGATTGTTATCGTGACTCACAATATGCAACAGGCGGCGCGGGTCTCCGACTATACCGCGTTCTTTTACGAGGGCCGACTTGTGGAGTTTGGCGAAACGCAGGTCATGTTCACCAAACCCACCCAGCAAAAAACCGAAGAATACATCACCGGCCGATTCGGCTGACGAACGAGAGTCCACCTTGTCCAGTCATCTGCAACGTGAAACGGATCGCCTCAAAAAAAACATCCTGTCCCTGTGCGCCATGGTCGAAGACAGCGTGGCCAACGCCGTCCGGTCCCTCCGCGACCGAAATCCCACCCTCGCGCGCCAGGTGATCGATTTCGACATCCAGATTGACGAGCTCGAAGTCGATATCGAGGAGGAATGCCAAAAGATCCTGGCCCTGCACCAGCCCGTCGCCCACGATCTCCGGTATATCATCGCGGTATTGAAGATTAACGCCGAACTCGAGCGCATCGGCGACGCCAGCGTCAACATTGCCGAACGTGCGCTGGTACTCAGCGAGATCGAACGCGTCGATATTCCCTTTGATTTCACGGGCATGGCCGAAAAAGCCCGCTCCATGCTGAAACGCAGCATTGACGCCCTCGTGACTCAAGATACCAAACTCGCATACGCAGTCATCGCCTCTGACGACGAGGTCGACGCCATCAATCGCGAAATGTACGAACAGGTAAAAGGGGGCATCCGAAAACAGCCCGAACATATGGAAGCCCTGATTCACCTGCTGAGCGTATCGCGACACCTCGAACGCATTGGCGACCATGCCTCCAACATCGCGGAAGATGTCATCTATCTCACCAAAGGGGATATTGTCCGCCACAAAACGGAAGAGTATTTCTCGAAGGTGGAATATCAGTGACGGCATTAGCTCGGACGTGCTTTCCTTTCGGACACCAGTCCGACTCCGCGTCACGGCGAGGTCCGCACACTCCAATATGGAGTTGATTCACGCGGCAATCGAGTGTTACGATTCCTGCGGTGACGGCTGGTTCCAGGACCGGTCAATTCACCAATATGGGAACGGGGCCCCCCTCCATTAACGTAAACGAACGATTCACATGACTTTTGCGATATCGCTTAGGGGCGCGTGCCTCCAAACCATCCTGGTAATCGCTGCCCTGATTGTCATGGCAGGGTGCGACACGACGTATCGTGGCGCGCCCGATCGCCTCGTACTCGATCCGCACGCCGCCGGCGACGAACAGTGCGCCTTCCTGAATCAGCCACTTCCCAAACCATTTCGCGTTCTCGTAGAAGGCCCCGTCGAACCCGGCCTCCTTGGCGGCAAAGGAATGCGCCATCCGGTGGCGGGCGCCGACGTTGTTTTTCGCGTCGATACCCCAGAAACCGGCGCGGTTTTCGAAGAATCCAATGCGCCCGAAGTGACGGCCACGACCAATGCCGCAGGCAATGCCTCCGCTCTACTGCGATTGGGCAACCAGACGGGCGACATCTTTGTCACTGCGTTCGTTGAAACTCCATCCGGCACCGAGGAAGTATCATTCCGCGCGACGGCCGGTCTCGAAATCATCGGAGCTGGTCTCGAGGCCAGCACCGGCGGCACCATACCGGAAGTGGGTGTTCGATTGCAGGACGAGTCAGGCGAACCCGCAGTCGGCGTCCCGGTCTACTTCCGTGTGGACGGTAACGACCATGGCGCCGAGGTTGGCCAGGCACGGATTCTCACCGACGATAGCGGCCTTGCAACGACGTCCTGGAAACTGGGCGACGTCACGCAACCTTATTTCGTATCCATGCAAGTCATGGACAACCGGCCCGGCGTCCCACCCGATGCCCGGTTTCGCAGCCGGGCAATCGTTATCAAAGCCATGGCGCTGGACAAGTCCGTCATGGGCATTACGCTCCTGGGCGGCTTGGCGATCTTCATTATTGGTATGCGCCTCATGTCCAACGGCTTACAACGCATGGCGGACCGCCGGCTCAAGTCCATCCTTCAAGCCATGACGTACAACCGATTCCTCGCACTCCTCGCGGGGATGTTCCTCACCGCCCTGGTTCAATCGTCGAGCGCAACGACAGTCATGACCGTGGGGTTTGTCAATGCCGGACTCATCAATCTAACCCAGGCGATCGGCGTGGTGTTCGGAGCCAACATCGGCACGACCATCACAGCCCAGATCATCGCCTTCAAGCTGGACAGCCTCGCCTATCCGGCAATTGCCGTGGGTGCCGTCATGTCCGGCCTGGGCAAGCGACCAGTCATCCGGTATGGCGGTGAGACAATTTTGGGTTTCGGTCTCCTTTTCTTAGGCATGACAACCATGTCTGACACCCTCAAGCCGCTTAACTACAGTCCCGGTTTCCAGGCCATGTTCCAATGGTTCGACTGCACCCCCCAAGGACCCGGAGGCATGGTCCCCTGGGGCGCCGCGCTCATGTGCATCGTCATCGGAACCTTGTGCACGATCGTCGTGCAGTCCAGCTCCGCAACCATCGGCCTGGTCCTCGCCTTGTCGAGTCAGGGCCTCATCTCGTTTTACACGGCCGTCCCATTGGTATTGGGCGATAATATCGGAACGACCATAACCGCGGTCCTGGCGTCGCTTGGAGCCAATCGAAATGCTAAACGCGCTGCCCTGGCCCATACCCTGTTCAATGTGTTCGGCGCTGCCTATATGTACGTGTTGCTGTTCGTACCTGTATGGAATGGCCAACCCATCTTCCTGGGTTTCGTCAACTCCGTCACCCCCGGCGACGCGTTCGCGGAGAACCCGGAAAATCTGGTCCGGCACGTTGCCAACGCGCATACGCTTTTCAACGTGTTCAACTGCATTCTATTCATCCCCTTCGTCACACAAATGGCCGCCGTGGTCCGCAAAGTAATTCCCATGGCACGGACCGATGAAGAAAGCGTGTTGGAATATCTGGAACCAACACTCCTCCAAACCCCATCGCTGGCCCTCGCCCAAGCCGTGCAGGAGGTCGCCTACATGGTCCGCCTGAGCCGAAAGTCCATTAACGATGGCTGCGAGCTATTTTTTGGCGGCCCTTCCGAACTCGAACGCAAGGTCCTCAAGCGGGAAGACACCATCGACAAACTCCAGCACGAGATCACCGCGTATCTCGTGGAGCTCTCGCGACAACAACTCCCCGAAAATGAAGCGGAACTCATCCCGGCCCTGCTCCACGCTGTAAACGATGCCGAGCGAATCGGCGATCACTCCGAAGACTTGGTCGAACTAACGAAAGTCCGGAACGCCGGCCCTCATCCCATTTCCGACGCAGCGGTGATTGAAATCCGCAGCCTCCTCGCAAAATTGAACGAACAGTTCGACCTGACGCTACAGGCCTTGACCGAAGGGAATAAGGGTCTCGTGAGCAAAGCGAAAATCATCGAATCGGAGATCACCGAAATGCTGCGGCTCGCGTCTGACGCCCACATGGCCCGGCTCGAGAATCACCAATGCCAAGTCATGTCCGGCATCATCTTCCTGGACTTCCTGTCCAACCTCGAGCGCGTGGGCGACCATCTCCTGAACATCGTCAAGCGAGCGGACCGCGTCGTCGCGGTCACCGCCGCCTAACCCGCCTACCGCAGGGCCGGAACGCCCGGTACAGGCGTACCCGGGATCGCGGTGCGGTCCGTAATGGGGACAAGTGGGGGAGGCGTGAACGTCGATTCCACGTTTGGGTTCCCGAAGAGTTCGTCATACCATTCCAGCCACCGTTCACCTTCCAGACCATCCGGCATGCCCGTGATCAACTCCAACGCGTCGATGGCCGGTTGCACGAAACCCGACCGTTCCCGCACGAGACCGATCAAGAAGTGGACGGTCGATTCATCACCAACGAGGCCCAGGAATCGAACGACCTCGCGCCGTACGCGCCGGTCCGGTTCTCCATTCACAGATGCCGCGGCTGTGAGCAGCCCGAGCGCTTCCGGGCCGCCAATGCGCGCAATCCCGTAGTATGCCGGGAGCCTCACGTTGGGGTCCGTGTGTTGGACGAGCCGTGCCAGGGCATGGAGGGACCCCGGATCGTCAATTGATGCCAAGGCATTTGCCGCATAGGACGCTACAAGTGAGTCATCTCCTAAAGCCAGTTCGGTCAGGGATTCCAAGGATCGCCTGCTACCCAGACGCCCCAATCCGTAGGCCAAGGCAACGCGCTCGTCTCGCGTCCGATCTGGCAAATCCAACATGCGGAGCATCCCAGATTCCAGCACGGAGCGCAAACTGGGAAGCGCCGCATCCACCCCGGCGACCACCGCAGGCTCGCCCCAGGCCAACACGGCAACCACCGCTTCCGTCACCGCCTCGCTGTCCAGTCGCGGCAAGGTCTGCATTGCGCGCTCCCGAACCCCCTCGTTCGGGTCCGCCAGGCTGTATATGACAAATGGAACCAGTTCCGGCGCCGGCACACGCGATACCCCCTCCAACGCCCGAACCCGAGTCCCGGGATCGGCCGACAGCGCCATCGCCATCAGCGGGGTCTGCGCGCCTTCTCGCGAAGGGGAGAGCGGGGTCCAGAGCAAACGGTCGCGCCTTTCCGACACAACCGCTTCTTCACTCAATTGGCCTTCCCGGTCATCCTGCGCGGAATCGACCACTTCTTGAGACTCATTCACAAGTGCTGCCACCTTACCGGGCGTGAGCGTGGCAGCCATCATGGCAGCAAGCAGGCTGCACTCGACGAACGTGCGGCTGATTCGGGTCGACTTAACCTTCTCATTTATCATAATTTGTCGAACTCCTGGCGCAATTCTCACCCGATTGCCCCTTTTGGATCAAACTTTTCTTCAGCCTGGAATAAACCATATACAGTCAATGTTTGACAGGGTGTCTACAAAGGGGGATCCTTCCCCCAGGTTCCCCTGAGTGGACACAGTCAGAAATGGCTGGTTCCCACCATCGGCGAGTGCGTCAAGGCAGTTCCCCCGCTGCCCGCACTCGCCCCTTTTTTATCACTTCGCTTAATATTCCCCGATGCGGGTTCTGGCCTCCAATAATCACCTCAACCTATTCTACACCAATAAGTTATGACAGTATTGACTTTCTAGTTTCAAATCCGTATACTAACGCGACGAGCGGCTGATGTCCGCTACACCGAACACGCCAATGATCGGGCACGATACCTCGCGCCACCGGAGCATGAAACTCTCGTCGAGTTGCCTGGAAACAGGACGGCACTACAGCCCCGGGTAATGACCGGCGAACGAGTTGGAACAGCGTTAGGGCGTGCCCCTACTAGGAGAAAGTAATGGCTCTACGATTGTCTGTGGCGCTTGATATGTTCACCGGTTCCCCGGATCGGTATTGTCCGGATGGGTACCGCGACCCGTTGCGTATCCAGGAACGCCTTTCGATCGCCTCTAAGATCAAAGGGATCAAAGCGGTCGAAGTCTCTCAGAGCGACATTTCCCAAGAGTTCCCCGTGAAGGAGTTGAAACGCCTTCTCAAAGAGTACTCTTTACAGTGCTCGGGGGTTTCCGCAAATTTGGCGCAGGATCGCCGTTATGCGCTTGGTGCCTTTGGCCATCAGCACCCCAAGACCCGCAACGCCGCCATCGACGAAGGCAGAAAAGCCGTCGATATCGCCCGCCAAGTCGGCGCCACCGAAATCACTTTAAAACTATTCAGCGACGGGTTTGACTACCCCTTCCACATCGACTATACGACCCACTGGAACACGCTGATTTCGTCCATCAAGACCATCGCAAAGTATGCGTCACCAGATATCAACGTGGCCATCGCGTACAAATGCCGCGAACCGCGCAAGTTCCTCACCGTGGCAACCGTGGGCAAGGCCCTCTCCTTGTGCCAGGAAATCGCCATGAAAAACGTGGGGGTCGGGCTTAATTTCTCTCACGCCATGATGTCCGGCGAGAACCCGGCCGAATCGATTGCCTTCCTCACGCGGTCGAACAAGCTCTTCCAGGTGTACTTCAGCGACAACTACCGCTTGTGGGACGACATGATGCTCCCCGGCAGCGTGCACATGTGGGAGCTGATGGAAGCCCTGTTCTACCTCAAGACGAGCAAGTACAAAGGATTCTGCACCATCGACGTGATGCCCCAGCGGATCGATCCGGCGCAAGCCTGCCAGATTGCCATCGGCAACCTCTCGATCTTCTGGAAGAAACTGGATAAGCTGGATAACACGGAATTACGGAAGGCCCAGAAGACGTTAGATGCAGTGGAAAGTCAAAAGATTATTCGCCGCGTCATGCTTCAATAATGGGTCCATTGCGATCAAATACAATCGACGAACACAAGCCCGCACCGGGATCACCGACAGGTAATTCCGGTGCGTTTCTTTTTGGAGGACGCCCATTCGCATCGTAGGAAATACGCACGGGCTCAAAGCGTCCGAGCATAAGCGCCTGCAAAAGCTCGCCAACCGAAGAATTCCGGCAGACCGTATCGTCAGCCCCGAATTTGCCCGCACCCTGACTGAACTCTCCCGCGAGATTCAGCGCCAAGTCGGCGTTCTTGTCGACCGGCGGGGACATATCAAGGTCGTCATGGTCGGCGACGCGCGGTCCGTGTTCATCCCCGATCTGAGCGCCTATCGCCGCGGCATGGACCGGTTGGCAGGATTGCGCCTCGTGCATACACACCTTCATGGGGAATCGCTCACCGACGACGACCTGACGGACCTGGCCCTCCTAAGGCTCGACATGGTCGCCGCCATCGAGGCTCTGGAGGACGGATTGCCCGGTGCCGTGCATGCCGGCCACCTGCTCCCCGCGAATGACGACGAGCTTCCTTGGTCGGTAGAATCGACCCCAAGCGTTCACGCGCTCTCCGACGACTTTCTCGAAACAATTGAGGCGCTCGAAGCAGAGTTTTCCCGGCTGCGTAAACCGCGTCGGGCGGGAGACACGCGGGACCGCGCCATCCTCGTACACGTGTCAACGTCGCCCCCCTCAGTTGCCGAAGATTCCATGGCCGAGTTACGCGAATTGGCGCGCAGTGCGGGAATTGACGTCGTACACGAAGCGATTCAGCGCCGTCCCGTTGATCCCCGGTACGTCATAGGAAGAGGCCGCCTCCAGACGATCCTGATTAAGGCCATGCAGCTCGGCGCCGAAGTGTTGGTGTTCGATCAGAACCTGGCCCCCGCACAGGTGAACAGCCTCGCCGCCTTTACCGATCTTAAGATTCTGGACCGCACGCAGGTCATCCTCGACATCTTTGCGCAACGCGCGGTCACCCGCGAAGGCAAGATCCAGGTGGAACTGGCCCAGCTCCGCTATCTGCTGCCGCGGCTTGGCGCCAAACAAACCGCAAGCGCGTTTTCACGGCTTACCGGCGGCATCGGCGGCCGCGGCCCCGGCGAAACAAAGCTCGAGATCGATCGGCGCCGCGCCCAAGACCGGATCGCCTCCCTGGAACGCGAAATCAAGAAACTGGGGGAGCGCCGTCGACTGCGCCGCTCCGCGCGGACGCAGAAATCCGTCCCCACGGTATCCATCGTGGGCTACACCAACGCGGGGAAGTCGACGCTCCTCAACCATCTCACGAATAGCCAGGTCGTCGCGGAGAACGCACTCTTTGCAACCTTGAACCCGGTATCCCGGAGACTCCGCTTTCCCGAGGAACGAGAAGTCATTATCACCGACACCGTCGGGTTCATCCGCCATCTCCCCGAAGAACTCATGGCGGCGTTCCGCACCACGCTTGAAGAACTCGACGACGCTGATGTATTGGTTCACGTGCTCGACGCGTCCAGCCCCCACCTGGAAGACGAGAACCGCACCGTTGAAGCGATTCTGACCGAACTGGGCCTCGACCAGAAACCGCGAATCCTCGTGCTCAATAAGACCGACATGTGTGACGCGGAAGTCCTCGCGGGGCTATGCCACCAATTCGATGGCGTCCCCCTCTGCGCGCTGAACCGATCCACGTTTGCGCCACTGATCGCGCGAATTGAAAAGCTGCTCTGGGCCGAGATCGCGCCGAGACTTACTGCTGTGGAATCCTAACCGCTGTTGGAGTACCATCGTCACCGTGTTCCTAGCGTCAACCCGAAACCCCAAACATAGGACCAGAACCTAACCCCGCTATGCGCCTATTCCTAGTCACCGAAATCGCTCTCGTCATCATGTTTGCCGGCTTCGCCGCTCGGAGCCAAGAATCTGTGTCCGACCAGGCAAGGTCGCTACTCGAACAGGCCCATGCCGAACAGGCCGCCGCCATGGACGCCGCGCGACAGGGCGATCAGGCAGCTTATCAACGACACTCCAACCAGGCCGACGACTTCATGGCGCAAGTGCGGAGCCTCTTCGAAAAGGCGCATATCGACGACTCGAGCAATCCGGACGATTTGGCAGTTTATGCCGGATATCGCAAGGAGTTGGGCGACTACGATCTTGCGGAACGGGCGCTTATCCGAGCGTTGAGCCTTTCGCCGGACCGCGCAGATCTGTGGTTTGCGCTGGGCGAACTTCAAGCGCTGCTCGGAACCGACGGGGAAGCCCGCGCGATCAAATCCCTTCGAAAAACAACCGCACTCGACCAAAACCCCGAATTAACCGCCAAAGCCCACGCAGCGCTCGGTGCCGTGTTTCTTCAACAGGGGCTCTTCGATTTCGCACGCACGGAACTCGAAGCCGCAGTCGATGCCGACTCCGGTCACGTTGGGGCTCGCATTGCGTTGGCCTCACTCGACGTGCGGGATGGGGCGATCGGAAAAGCATCGGAAAGCCTGGACGCCCTGGGGGAAATCGGGCCAGAGTATATGGCGCTCATGCAGCGTACCATCGAAAAAGCGCTGTTCGACTTCGGTGAGTCCAGACGTTGGATGGAAGATACTGCGGATAATCACCTCGCGTATGCCAAGCTGCTCGTCCGCGCCGGGCGTCCCGGGGATAGCCTCTTGCCTCTGGAGCGCGCCGCCGAACTCGATCCGGATAACTACGTAACCTGGAACCTGCTGGGATCGATGTACCGTGGCTTCGACCGCATCGAGGACGCACGCAAAGCCTTTGCCCGGTCCCTGGAACTCAACCCGGACCAGCCACGGACACGCAGCGCGATGGAAGAGTTGGACGCGGCCGCGGCGCCTAAAGTGCCGCTTGCACCACTGGCTCCTCAATAGCGGGTATTTTCTTACGGGGTGAATCAGTAGATATGGGGGAGATGCCGGCCGGTTTCAGCTATCTAACGCTTTTAATCCTAAGCGCTAAGGCGTACCCAAGATTATACTTGACTTAATGAATCCTTTTTGTAATAATTCCGTTCGATTCTGACCTTCGCAACATCGTTTATCTCCGCGCCTGATCGGCGCTTAGTGGAATTGCCCTGATAATGCTCGACTTCGTCCAAAATACTTGGCAGGCTTGGTTTACTGTATTGACCTTGCTCGCGGTCCTTGCCGGACTTATTCGCAATCTTCCGCCCGACGCAGTCCTCCTTGGCGGTACGGTCCTGCTCACGTTGACCGGCATCATAACCCCAGTGCAGGCGTTTTCGGGATTCTCGAACGAGGGTATGCTGACGGTCGCCGCTTTGTTTGTGGTCGCCGCCGCACTGCGGGAGACGGGCGCACTAGACACGATTGGCGGACTCGTCCTCGGCCGAGCGCGAACCGAACGGGGTGTCCTGATCCGGCTCGCGGGCAGCGTGACCGGCATGTCAGCTTTCCTGAATAACACGCCCATCGTGGCCATGTTCATCCCGATCATCACCCGGTGGTGCGCCAAGAATGGCTTATCACCGTCGCGCCTGCTCATACCCCTTTCGTACCTGACGATACTGGGAGGCACCTGCACCCTCATCGGCACCAGCACCAACCTCGTGGTAAGTGGGTTGCTCCGGCGCGAAATGGACTTGGACCCGGGGCACAGCCCCAACCTGTCGCCCATCGGGCTCTTCGAGATGAGCTGGGTAGGCGTACCCTACGCGATCATCGGCATTCTGTACCTATACTTCATTGGTTACCGCCTCATCCCCGACCGAAAAGACTTCATTGAGAAAATGGCGCAGACAGCACGCGAGTATCTGGTGGACCTGCGCGTAGAGCCGGGCTGCTCACTGGTTGGCAAGACCGTCGAGGCAGCAGGACTTCGACGTCTGCGCGGACTCTTCCTCATCGAGATTCTTCGCAGCGAAGAGGTCATTTCGCCGGTCCGCCCGGACCGCACCCTCGCCGAAGGCGATGTTCTTACCTTTACGGGGGAAGTGAACACCATCATCGACCTCGAGCGCGTTCAAGGTCTCGTTCCCATTGCGGACGACGGGTATGAAGCGCATTCGCTGAAACAGCGTGGGCGAATGCTCAGCGAAGCGGTCGTGTCCGCCACCTCGCCCGTTGTCGGCAAGACAATTCGCGATTCGGACTTTCGCGCGCGGTACAACGCTGCGGTCGTCGCCGTGCACCGCGGAGGGGAACGCCTCCACGGCAGAGTGGGGGATATCGTCCTCCGCGCCGGCGATACCTTGTTGCTGCAGACCGGACCGCACTTCCTCGGCGTACATCGCAACGATCCGGATTTCTACCTCGTCAGCGGCATCGAGGATTCCCGGCCCATTCGTCATGAAAAGGCGGGGCTTTCTATCGGCTTGTTGGCCGTTCTGATCGTGCTGATGGCCACGGGCTATGTCAGCATCGTGGTCGCGGCATTCGTCATCGCGGGTCTCATGGTCGCCACGCGCTGCATTTCCATGGGAGACGCGCGGCAGAGCCTGGACTGGCAGACCCTGGTAACCATCGGCGCGTCGTTTGGACTGGGCGAAGCGCTCAGAACTTCGGGCGTTGTGACAGAAGTGGCCGGGTTTCTTGTTGGGAATTTCGGCGCATGGGGGCCTTACGCCCTGCTCGCAGCCATTTACCTGCTGACCAGCATTATCACGGAGGCTGTCACGAACAACGCCGCCGCCGTACTCATGTTTCCCTTCGCCGTGGCCATTGCAGAACAATACGGCGTGAATCCCAGGCCATTCGTCATGGCGGTCATGTTCGCGGCATCGGCGAGCTTCATGTCGCCCATCGGGTATCAAACCAATCTCATGGTATACGGCCCCGGCGGTTACCGCTTCACGGACTTCCTCCGCGTAGGACTCCCCCTCGAACTCATTCTCTGGATCTCGGCAGTCATCTTGATTCCGATCATGTGGCCCTTCTAAGCCGCGCGGCATTGGCACGGCGGTTCCTCGCTCGGCTCGGGCGTTCGGTTAACCGTCGATGTCCCCTTCGTCGCTCCAATTCTCAAAGTACTCGCGAAACGCGCGCTCGAAATCGTCCGCGACCGTGTCTAGCTCGGGCGCGTGTCCCAACAGTTTCCGCAAGGAAGTGACCGGTTTGTCGCGGATGCCGCATGGCACGATGTATCCGAAGTGGCTCATGTCGGGGTCCACGTTGAGCGCGACACCGTGGTACGTCACCCAGTCATGAATGCCGACACCAATTGCGGCAATTTTCTCGCCTTCAACCCATACGCCCGTGAACCCGTCGACACGCTCTCCAGTCAGACCGTACTCGGCCAATTGACGGATTAGCACCTGCTCGAGCGAGCGGAGGTACCAGCGAATCGACAGCTTCCACTCACGCAAGTTCAAAATGGGGTAGGCCACCAACTGTCCGGGACCATGATAGGTCACGTCACCGCCGCGGTCTGCCTTGTACACCGAAATTCCCCGAGCCGCCAGTACATCTTCGGCCAAGAGCAGGTTTTCCCGCTCAAAATTTCGGCCCAGGGTGAATACTGGTTCGTGTTCCAGTACGAACAACGCGTTGTCCGCCTCACCTGCCTCGACCGCGACCCGGCGTTTGCGCTGCAAATCAAGTCCATGCGGATAGGGCGTGCAACCGGGCAAACGGATGGCTTCGATCACTCGATGTGGTTTACGCATGGCGCAAAGTATAACAGAGCGGTCAGATCGAAGCCCGGGCGATTTGCGCAACCGCGGAATGCTCGGCGTGATTGCTGCAATGTTCCAGGACTTCTCGAGCGAAAGCCCGTGACCCATCGTCCGTGACGACAGACGCCAGTACGGTGAGCAAGGGGGTCACGCGCGTTTCGGGTAGCGAAAGAAGGACGTCTGCGCCGGGACTCTGCTTCAATGACAAACCCTGGCGATGGTCGGCCGCCGCCGCTTCGAGCGCAATGATTATTGCAGCCTCTATGTCGGTCGTGCCGGTTAAGAGGCTTCTCGCTTGATCGACGTCCCCATGAACGTGGGTTTGTGACGCAATAAAGTACCGGGCGACACGCAAGGCGCTGCCCGCGTTCTCCACATCCTCCGAAAACGGGACCCCGTGGACGGCGCGGAGTCCACGCGTCGCCGCCGCAAAATGGAGAATCGTCCGCGGCGCCTCCCGCATACGCACAAACGCAAGTTCGGCCTTCTTGGGTTCGAACTGGAGGAACGCCTCGTAGGTGCGCGCCAACACGGACGAACTGCTGTCCGTACGGACCAGATCTATGTATAGATTCATGAGGTCCTCTCGGGGAGGCACTTCGCACAAGGCATAGGCCACCAAATTCCGGGACGCGGGGTCCCGAAACAGCAACTCCAATCGTGCGGCGCTCTCCGGTCCAGGAACACCGCCGAGCGACTTGATCAATGCGTACTTTCGCAACCCGCCATTGCGTTCGATCTCCCGCTCCAGCATCGGGACGGCGCTCGCACCGTGCAGGGCGATCATGCGGATCGCTTTCAGATACGCAAGGTCATTGGAGGATTGCTCCAGTAGTTCTTCAAGGAGCATCAAGCGGTCTTCCCCGCCGACCGTTCCCAACCGCGCACGTGCGACCTCCTGCTGCGCGATGGACGAAAGACCGTATACGTGGAATCCGTTGACATACCCCATGTCAACAGTTCGTTCGGGATCTCGGTGTACGAACCATCTTGGAGGTCGATGGTCAAGGTCCTGCCAGGTTATGCGCACCGCGGGCTGGCTCGCGCCGGCTTGGTTCGGTGGAACAAAGACAAACTGGCTATACGCGCGGCAGGCATACGGCTGCGACCTTCCACAATCGTCCCCGGCATTCACCCAGTCGTGCGCGAGCGTCACGCGAAAGCCAAACGAATCTCCACATTCCGTGGGCTCGGCCTCGCACTGAACCAGGCGCCACCGGTGATCCTCCAACGACTTCGCCAGGGGGTACACGGGCGACGATTCCAATACGGTAAAGGCAGCTGGGACTCCCGAGGTCGCGTCGAGCAGGCGCGCCGCCGGAACTGTCATCAAGAGGTACCAACCGGCAATCAACGCTGCGCCAATCGTGGTCCGTAGCACGGGTTTTACCGGAAAGGGCCGGTTCAGCCGCTGAATCAGCCATTCATATACCCAGTCGACAAAACAGACAAACATACTTCCCCCATTCCGGTTTGCGCCGGAACTCTCAGTGATTCGCCTGCGACTTCCTTCTGTCCTCTAGGACGTTTCCCGGAGGCAAAAAGTTATACCGATCAGAATTTTTTTCTTGTGATGAAGTTGGTTGACTCTCTGGGAAGCTAATGACGGCGAGGTCATGAAGCGATCAGTGATCCGGCACGGTCGCCGTCACCAATCCGCGGAGTAGCCATAGTTGAAGAGCGAAGGGAACCGGAACCGCTCGGCCTGGACGAGTGCCCCAGATACGATATCGACGTATACGGCAAAGGAGTCATCGCTCTCCACATCTTCGGGGCTGACCAGACACAATGCACATTGCTGCGATGGAACCGGACCGTGGAGAAGTTTGCCGACCCGGTCGGGTTGCACATAGGAAAAGTATGCGGCGGGCAAGAGGACACATAGCGGTGCACACGTCTCGAGGAGATTGTTGCCGGCCTTTTCCCGGCGGATGTGCTCCGATACGGCTGCGCAAACTGCTGGTGAATCTGCCCAGTCCTTGGGCAACGCTTCCGGCAGAATGGTCATGTCTTGAGGAAAAGCTCCGTAGCACGCGAACACGTACTCTACTGCCGGCAGGGAAAGTTGTCTGGCAGCCGACTTCACCCATCCCTTAGGTTTTCCGTTCGCCACGCGCACGAGGTACACCTCGTTCGCCGCTTCTGAGTAGAAATCGAAGTGCCACGCGGCAGCCGTACCATCCATATTCACGTCGCGTTCACTGTCCATGACCGACGCGTACACGCAGCAGAGGACTGCTGACCGCGCGTGGGGCCAATTCTGAGGCGTCAATTGCTCCTCCGCCAATCGGTACGCCTCTCGTGCCGTCATCGACGAGCCGCCGCCACCCAGTAGTCCCTTGAGAAATCCCATCGCGCCTCGCTGGTTCAATCGGCTAATGCGATTGGTCTATGAAAGCGCCAGTGGCGGGCAATGTCAAACTTGGCCGAACATGGAGCTATCCCGGCGTAGCCTGATCTTCGTGAGAAAACGCATGCGTGCGCGGCCCGCAGTTTGTAGACGCGGGCCGCGAGTTAGATGTGCGAATTCCATACGGCGGCGCGCATGCCTGATGAATAGATGGGTTCAAGGTCTGCGCGGTACGGACTCGTGCTGAGCGCCCGATATACGTGGTCTCGCGAGTCCGGGTCAGCGCACAGTTCGCGAATGAGGCCCGCGCTCTCCGGCCCGGGGATTCGCACGAGCAAGGAGATGATGCTGTAGCGGCTGCAATCGCAACTGCGCGCGATGGCCCGCCGCAACACCGGTACGGCTACCTGTTCGTGGCTCGCGATCAAGCGAAGAATCTTCAATCGACCGAACTCGCTCCCGCAACGCCCATGACGATCCTCGAGCAGGGCAAGCAAATCGGAACCCCCATCGGTTCCCAGGCGTTGGTGCGCGAGTTCGAGCTGCGGTACAGTCATCTTTCCGTACACGGCATAACCGTGCGAAGTCCCGAGATAGCGCGCCGTGCGACCTCCCTCTTCTGCGATCCATGATGGAGGTTCGTCTTTGACCCGGTTCCAACGTATGCGCACCCTGTCACGCGGGGCGCCGGACTCTTGAACGGGAGCGAGAAGCAACTCTTGGTACGTCTGCCGGTACTCTGGCCTGGCGAAGGAATCGTCCGGTGGACTGTCCAACCAGACATGCTGAAGCACTACCGTGTACCCTGAAATATCGCCGCACTGCGACGGGGTGTCGTCGCAATGAACGATTGTCCAGTGGTTATCCTCCAGGCGAGATGCCAACCCAAATACGGGCGAGGTTTGCGCAACGCGAAAGCCCTCATCGCGCGATACGCGAATCGCGTGAGACGAGGATTCAGGCACGATGGTCAAGGCATACCAACCCGCGAGGATGAGAAGAAAGAGAGAGGCCTTAACCAGTTGCGCGGACGAAGGCAGTTGGAACTGCCAAGCGCCGAACCAACCACGAACGCGGTCGACGGCATCGAAAAACATGGTACTACCCAAATACGTACTGCGAAACTCGCCAGTACTGCGGTTCCCCTCTGGTGGGTATCTGTATTCTACCGTAAGAGGCCGGACACTTACAAATTTCACACAGAACACACACTGGGCTGATTTCCGTGTAACCCTTTCGACTTGCCGGCGTCTTATGATGTAGTAGAAGGCCGGAGTGACGTGATGTCAGACGCTGAAGCCATACAAGCCGTACGGAATGGGGATAAGGACCGCTACGCGGAGCTGGTTCACCGCTACCAGCGCATGGTCTATGCCATTGCCTGGAGCCGTCTTGGCGACCGGGACCTCTGCGAGGATGCCGCCCAGGAGACCTTCGTCAAGGCGTACCACTACCTTATGGCCCTGCGGAACCCGGCGAAGTTCCCCGGCTGGCTGGCACGCATTGCCCAGAACGTGAGCACATCCATCCTGCGCCGCCGGAAGCGGGAGCTGGATAAGCGGGAACGCTGGCGCCTCGAACAACCGGAAACCACTTCCGCGATAGATACGGCGGACGACGCGCCGATAACCGAAACGCTTCGTGAAACCCTGGCCGAACTCCCGGCCCAGCACCGCGAATGCCTCGCGCTCTACTACCTCGAAGGCAAGAGCGTCCGCGACGCCGCGGAACTGCTTTCCATCTCCGAATCCACCATGAAGACGCGCCTCCATCGCGCGCGCCAGGCACTGCGCGGCAGGTTGGAAGAAAAGCTGGAAGACTCTCTCGCCGCACTCGGACCGCGCAAAAACTTCTCCGCCGGGGTTATTGTTCTGTTGCCGTCGTCACCATGGCTGGCGGGCGCGGGAGTGGGAGGGGCGTCCATTGGCTCGAAGCTGCTCACCGGACTCGCCCAGTTTGCATTACTCCCCATGGTCCTGTTCATGTCGCTGTTTAACGTGGCCTTTGCGGCCTTATTCTTCGGGTGGCTCGGCAAACTGGAATCGGCCAACCTCGCGCCCGGTCCGGGCCAACGCGCGCGCCAACAGGTGATTCGCCGCTACGTCCTGCTCTTGGTAATCGCTGGCGCGATGGCAATAATCTTTTCGTTCTCGTTCGCCTTTCGCGGCAATCCGCTCATGGTCTTCCAGCTTCTGGTTCCCTTCTGCGCCTGGGGCACGTACCGGACGCTTCGCTTCCTGCGCGTCAACCGCACGCCCTTCGCCTACGGGCAATTGCTGGCGAATGCGACGTTCACACTTACGTCCATCCTCATCGGCTTTCTGCACGCGCCCTTCTGGATCTTCTTCGTGGCCATGCTGCCGCTGAACGTCGTTCTCTACTACGCCAACAAGAGCCGGCCCGCGCGGCATGATTACAACCTCTTCCTGCGCGCCGCGCAGGGCATGCTTGGCAAATCGGAAGCTCAGGGGGGAGGCATTCCCCGCGTGACGGATAGGGAACTGCGCGCGTTCGCGCGGTTCCTGGGCAATCGGTTTCTTGTTTTGGACTACACCATCCGCGTCAAATCGCTTTGCCTGTATCTACCACCCGTGAAGCCCACGCTACGCCAATTCTTCGGCATCAATGAGTCGAACTCTACCGTACAACTCAGCCCCGACGGCGGGGCCGACGCCGAACTTGGAGCGCGCGACCGCAAGAATCTTGCAACCATGGTCGATTCGCCCCTCGGAGAGGTCGCTGAACTCGAAGCAACCGTCTCCGAAGCGATTTCAGAAGCGTTTCGGCTCTTCCTGGATGGGCAGACCGAGCAGGCGGAAGTCCTGCTTCAGCCGGAAAACGATACCGCGATCTTCCGGAAACCGGTCGGCGACAGCGCCGAGCACCGTGCGCGCGGAATTCTCGCCATCGTCGCTGCGGTTTTCCTGCTCGCGTTCAGCCTCGTTACCGCGTTCTGGAAATTGCCGCCGCCGATCCGCGTGACGGGAGACGAAATCAACGAAGCCATGGTAGCTTGGAAAAACGACTACGACCTCCGCTGGGTAGCCTTTCACTCCGTTCTGAGCGCCGATGCGCCGCTTTCCCTTGACGCGCTTGCAGCACCCGCTCGGACGGCCTATCGGAATGCCGCCATCCAACTCCTGACGGAAGGCCGTGACGATGCGGACGGGCGCGCCACAAACGCGCTGTTCGGCGCGGAAGCGTTGTACAACATCATCCAAAGCAACTTGCTGTCCGATGCGGAACTCGCGTCACTGGGGATTGACAGCAAAACGGTCCGTCAAGCGCTGACCGGAACGAATCAGGTTCGGCTCGATCATCTCTTTATTCTATGGAACGAAGCAGAGGGGGCCTACGTATATCCGGGGTCCGTCGTGACCATCGCGCGGCGTTTGGCCTGCCTGAAACACTTTGGCTGCCTCGATCTCGTCGACTCGGATCGTCTCGCGCATCAACTCGCCGATCGGCAGGTCACGCCCGCCTGGGAATCGCGCGATGAAAGTCTGGATTGGAAGCGCGCCCAAGGCCTTTTTATGTTCAAGTTCTGCGATCTCGAAGGCACCTACGGGACCCTCGCTGCCCTTGAAGAACTCGACCGCCTCGACCTCATCGACCGCGAGGCCTGCGTGGAAGCCATCCTTCGCTTCCACAATGGCACCGGCCAATTCGGCTCCGGCCGGGAACGCGACCGCGCCAACATCCGAATCTATCCCAGCACCAAAGCCAACGCCCTCGACCGCATCCCTGACTTCACCCGCTGGAACCTCAAGCCCGAAATTATCGTCACCGACCGCAACCAACCCATCGCCGACAACGTCTCCACCCCCGACGCTATCGTAACCTGGGCCTGCCAAAAACGCATCGAACTCGTCCGCGCCACCTACCAGTTGCCGGAACGCGACAACGATCTTCGCCAACTGAATCGTCGAGACTGATTGTCGGATATCTTGCGGAATGTACCGCAAGTTGAACCCGTGGACTCTGGTGTCAGAATTCCATCACGGCGCCATCATTCTGATCGAAACCAAATCGCCGACATGTCGCACCGTCTCGGCCCCGGGCGGGCGAAGTTGCTGATCCACCTACTGAATACGTCTCCGCCCCGGAGGGGCGAAAGACTGTAGCCCAACGTGGAGCGAAGCGGAACGTTGGGTTAACAAATCTTCCTTGTTCACCGAGCCCTTATAGGGCGGCAGAATTGTCGCTTCCGAAAGCGGCCAAGTCATCCGATCAACCCACGGTCCCCGAGGCTTCCGAGATTCAATTCCGGCTATTCCGCGAATAACGGGGGAAACACACGCGCGCGAATCTCAGGCTCCCTCAACAGCGCGGCCTGTAAAAAGGTGAAACTGTACACCAGGTGGCCTTCGTAGCCGCAGGTGTTGCCTTGCCAGTCCATGAACTCCGCGCCAAGAGGAAACTGGTCGATGACGCCGTTCTGAAAACCGCCGCCATTGGGAAACGCGCCTTCCACCTGGCGCTTGAGCATGGCATTGAGGATGCGGTCGGCCTTCTCGGTTTCGCCGGCCATGTTTAATGCGGTGATGAAGTAGTAGGTGTCGCTCACGCAACAGCCGCCGTTGAGATACTGCTGAAACGTATCGCTGCCGTCCTCCAGACCCGGCTGACCGTAGGATCGATCGCGTCCCGGCTTGGGCTGGGAGTAATCGCCCTTCCGTACGGGGACCAGTGTAAGCGGCGTCCCAATGGAAAAGTTGTTGAACCCGGCCTCTTCCATCTTTGCCCAGAGTTTGTTGAGCATGCTGCGGCCGTTCTCAGGCTCGACAAGTCCGTACAGGACCGCGATGCTCGTGTTCATCGGCGCGGCGAGATCGTGGAGTTCGCCATCCTCGCTCCGCCACCACGCCATCCACCCCGTCTGTGGATTGAACAGTGCGGGCTGGTACGCGGCCTTCAGTTTGTCCGCAAGCGCGTTGTATCGCGTTGCCTGATCCCTGCGGCCCAGTTTCGTTTCCAGATCCGCGAGACCGCGCCACGCCCGGTAGATCAGCGCATTGCAGTACCCGTCCTTGTGCCCCGTGTTGATCGTGTCATAGGCCGACCCGCCGAGACGCCCCACCTGCGTCCCGTAATTGCCGGAGTACTTGGTCTCAACAAGCCCGTCGCCATCCACGTCCCGCTCGGCCAGATAGTCCGCGAGCCGCTCCAGCGTTTCGATCCGGCGCTCCAGCCATGCCCGATCGCCCGACGCCTCCACATAGCACCACGCGCCGATCAACGGACCCGCGTTCGCATCCGGCATTCCCGTCACGTCGCGCCACGACCGCATCTCGCCCGACGGTTCGATCCCGTGGTCCAGCCACCAGTCGAGCGTGTTGCGAAGCTGGGGAGCCGCGTTGATCCCGTCAGCCAACTCCGGCGCGAGCAACACGTGGTCCGACATCATGTGCAACACGCAACTCACGGGATCGCTCACAACATTGTTTGCCAACAATCCCGGCGGCGAGTATTGCGGACGCTCCGCGCTGCCCCATTCGGCGCTCGGCTGCAGCATGTTCAACCACCCGCGCCGGATGGCCCGCCACAGTGCATCGTCGTGCAGCCCGGCAGGCATGGGCACCTGCGACGGCTCCAGCGCAAACACCACGCGATCCGCGTCGGCGACCGCCCATTCCAAGGTAAAATCGACCCGGTTGTCGCCTTCCCGCGTCCCCGTCAGACGCCCCGTCACCGCGTCGCCCGGTTCCGCGCTCAGTCGCATCGCCCCCAAGTCCGGCGCATTGATCAACACCGGTAACCGCATCCCCGCGCCATCCATCCACTCTGACGGCAATACCGTCGTCGCCGTCGCTTTCGGATCAAAGGGGAAGGTCATCCGCGCCGCCGTGAGATTGGCGTTTTCCGGCTTAACCGAGTCGATGGCAAGATCAATGCGCGCCCCGGTATGCGAGATCGTCCATGCGACGGACGCGCCCTCCCCGAGATCAAATCGGTAGACATTCTCCGGTGCCTTGTGAGGCTCGACTTTCGTTGGGAATTCCGTTGCCGGCGACCACTCCCCGTCAATTCGCAGATCCAAGCGTACCGGCGCATACAAAAGATTCAACGAGTCCCGCGAACCGCCCTCCGTGTCCCAACTCAGGAAATCGATTTCGGCCTCGTCGTCCCACTCCATCCGCACCACCGGCTCACCGGACGAAACCGCAATTCCATCCAGCACCCCCGCAGACAACACGGCCAACGCAAACGCAGTGATTCCGCTCAAGGTCAAAGCCCTCGTTGTAAATACGCCGTCAACGATGCCCGAAACAATACACCGCACGTCCCCCGACCACAACGGCGGCACCCTAAAGAGCCAGATGGATTCCCGCCTCCGCGGGAATGACGGAGGGAGGCGTCTACAAATCGGGAAAACCACGCACTGCACCCAAACCGTCATCCTCTGTCAACCTCGCGAAAGCGGCGGGCAAGCGTGGACCCATCTCAATTCGTGCACATCCTTCATCGAGAATGACCGCGCTCCGAACCCAAACCGTCATCCCCGCGCAGGCGGGGACCCATCTTCAGCGGATGCTGGATAACATAAGTGCGCGCAGAAAGCACCGCGTCGGTCATTCGCGAATGCGAACAGACTCGTCCTCATTGATGCAGAACGCGACGGGCCCGGATTAGAACCGCCTACTCCACCATCCCGCGCAGCATCTGCACGGTCACATCTTCCAGGCTGGAGACGATGATGTCGGCCTGGGCGAGTTCTTCGCGGCTGAAACTGTTGGTGACGGCGAGGCATTTCATGCCGGCGGTCTTGGCGGACGCGACGCCGGTCACGGCGTCTTCGACGGCGACGCAGTGGGAGGGGGGAAGGTTAAGGGCGTCGGCGGCTTTGAGGTAGATCTCGGGATCGGGTTTCTTATGCGTGACCAAGTCGCCGTTGATGAAGGCGGCGAACCGGTCGAGGGGCGCATGGATGGTCTCGAGCGTGATTAGGGCTTTCTTCTCCGGCGTGGACGTGGCGATGGCGAGTTTCCAGGTGCCGTTCGTGTCGGCGACGGTTTTGATGAGTTCGATAGCGCCGGGGAGGGCCTTGCATTCGCCCGCTTCCAACAGGGCGACGAAATTGTTGTGCCGCAGTTCGACCGCTTCGTCCACGTCGCGCAACGTGATGCCCGCGTCTTCCGCAGGCCCGACGACGTAGCGCACCGCGCCCGTGCCGATGTAGGGACGAAAATCCTCCGGCGTCAGTTCGACCCCGTAGAGGGTCTTGAACATGTCAATGCTCGCCCGCGCGATCAGCGCTTCCGTATCCGCGAGCACGCCATCCATATCAAACACCAACCCAAACTGCTCACCCATACCTGATTCCTTTATCCGTCGCGCCGCGTCAACGGCGTGGAACTCAACTGCACAACCTGGAAGAAACATCTCGATGGAACGACCTCGGTTCACTTCATAAGGCGGGGTCGTTAGGAGGGCGGGTTTTCCAACCCGCCGCGCCAATAACCATGGTTTGGTGCAAGAGTCTTTTCAATGGAAACAAACTACCAAAACGCTCTGCAAATCTGTTTTGTTCTAATTACAAAAAAGGTTGGTATGGCGGGTTGGAAAACCCGCCCTCCTATCAACCCCAATTCCGAAGTCGACGCATACAAGGCGACGCCTCGCCTCTGACGAGCGAGGCGGGGTTTTCCAATCCGCAATCCGAAGTCCGCAATCCGCAATCAAACCCCTGCGGGTTCGTTGATGCCCATCGCTTCCAACACCGCATCTTCCTTCGCCTCCACCGTCACCGGTTCCTCGGCGGATTTGATCGCGCTGTCCGGATCCTTCAATCCATGTCCCGTGAGGATACACACGACCCGCAACTTATCGCCGTACTCCGGTTCGAAGTCGTCGAAGTATCCGTTCTCCGTGAGTTTGATCAGCCCCGCGATGCTCGCCGCGCTCGCCGGTTCGCAGAAGATGCCTTCCGCCGCCGCGACCTTCTGGTACGCGACCCGGATCTCGTGGTCCGTCACCATGCCGATGACCCCGCCCGACTCGTCCCGCGCGGCTTCGGCCGTCTTCCAACTCGCGGGATTGCCGATTCGAATGGCCGTCGCGAAGGTCTGCGGCTTCTCCACCGGATGCCCCAGCACGATCGGCGCGGACCCGGCCGCCTGGAATCCGAGCATGCGCGGAAGGTTCCGCACCTTGCCGAGATCGCGGTATTCCTTGTAGCCTTTCCAATAGGCCGTGATGTTCCCCGCATTTCCGACGGGCAGCGCATGGAAATCCGGCGCCCAGCCTTCGAAATCGTCCACGATCTCAAAGGCGCCCGTCTTCTGGCCCTCGATGCGGTACGGGTTCACCGAGTTCACCAACTGAATCGGCTCTTTCTCGGTAATGCTCCGCACGAGGTTCAAGGCATCATCAAAATTCCCCTTGACCTGGATGACCTTCGCGCCGTGGATCATCGCCTGCGACAGTTTCCCCATGGCGATCTTGCCTTCAGGGATCAGCACCGCGCAGGTGATGTTGGCCCGCGCCGAGTACGCCGCCGCCGACGCCGACGTGTTGCCGGTGGACGCGCAGATGACTGCCTTGTACCCCTCTTCGACGGCCTTGGTGATGGCCATCGTCATCCCGCGATCCTTGAAGGACCCCGTGGGATTCAAGCCTTCGTACTTGAGGTAGATGTCGAGCTTCGGATTGATCGCCTGGCTGAGGTTGTAGGCCCGCACCAGCGGCGTCGAACCCTCGTTCAACGAAATCACGCAGGTTTTGTCCGATACCGGCAAATAATCCCGATACCGCTCGATCAAAGGTTGCATCAGCATGGTCGTGTCTCTTTCCGTTTGGGGCGGGGTTACTCGTCCAACACGCGCAAGAAATGGGTCGGCTCGTGGATAACGTCGAGGGCGTCGATCTCGGCGAGGGCGTCCCTCAACGCCGACTCGATGGTAGCGTAGGTCATGAGGACCACGTGCACCCGGTTCACCTCATGTTCTTCTTTCTGGATGCACGATGCAATACTCACCCCATGGTCGCCGAGGATGGTACACAGTCGCCCCAATACCCCCGGTCGGTCCAGCGTGGTCATGCGCAGGTAATACCGGCCCTGGATGCTGCCCACGCTCCGGATAGGCCGTTTCTGCTGATAATTGAAGGGGGGAGGCACCGGACCATTCCCGCGCCGGGCGATGTCGACGACATCCGCGACGACGGCACTGGCGGTGGGCATCCGGCCCGCGCCGCGTCCATAATAGAGCGTAGCGTCAGCTATATCTGACTTAACGTAAATTGCATTAAACTCGTTCCGCACCGATGCTAGCAAATGGTCGTCCGGCACCAAGGTCGGATGGACCCGCGCCTCGATCTCCCCGTTGCACTCCCGAATGACCGCCAAGAGCTTGATGAGGTACCCCATCTCGCGGGCATAAAGGACATCCGCGTACGTGACTTTCGTCACGCCTTCCGTATGGATGTCGTCCAGGCTGACCTCGGTCGCGTAACACAAGGAGGCCATAATCTGGCATTTGTGGGCCGTGTCGTGCCCTTCGATATCCAGGTCCGGCGGCGTTTCCGCGAAGCCCTGCTCCTGGGCCTGTTTCAAGGCTTCCTCGAACTCGAGCCCCTCGTAGGTCATCCGGCTGAGGATGTAGTTGCAGGTGCCGTTGAGGATGCCGTAGATGAACTCGACCCGGTTCGCGGAAAGCCCTTCGCGCAGGGCTTTGATGATAGGGATGCCGCCGGCGACGGCCGCCTCGTAGCGGAGTTCGACGTTGTTCTTCGCGGCCGCATCGCACAGCTCCGGCCCGTGGTACGCGAGCAGCATCTTGTTCGCGGTTACCACGCTTTTCCCGGCGTTCAGCGCCGCAAGGATAAACTTCTTCGCGGGGTTCAACCCGCCAATCAACTCCACCACAACCTCGACCTTGGGGTCGTTAATGAGAGCCATGGCGTCATTGCTGATAGTGACGTCTTTCAGACCATATTCATCGAAGAGGGCCGTATTCAGATCCGCCACGTGGACCAGGGCGACTTCCGCCCCGGACGTGCGCGATATCACGTCATCATTGTTCAGCAGGGTGCGAATCACCCCACCCCCGACGGTGCCTGCCCCAATTACCCCAACTCCGATGGACATGTCCTTCCTTTCCCGCATGCAGCACAGGACCCATCAAACGTCCATGGGTCCTGCGCATAATCCCTGCCCCGCTAAAGGCTGGGCTTCTTTCGCCTAATCTTCAATAACGCACAAGACGTCGCCGACGGAAACCTCATCTCCTTCGTGGACGTATTTCTCTTCCAGCTTCCCCGTTTTCGGGCAGGGGATGCTGAACGCCGCCTTGTCGGTGGTCAATTCGACGAGGTCTTCGCCCTCTTTGACCGTGTCTCCCTCTTCGTACAACCAATACGAAACCGTGGCCACGTCGGCCGCATCTTCGCCGAGGCTCGGCAACTTGACTTCGTGCGTCATGCAATCATTCTCCTTCAACTATGCAACATGCACACCCAGGGCGCCTTACACAGCGCGCACCCGATTCCGCGCAAACGTCGTCTTCATCAACTCTTCGGACCGGTACGAACTTCGGACAAACGGTCCAGCCACGGCAAAGGCGAAACCCATGTCGTAGGCCTGCTTCTCGTAAGCTGTAAACTGTTCCGGCGTCACGTATTCCAACACTTCCCGCTGCTTCGTGCTGGGCCGTAAATACTGCCCGATACATACCGCCTCACAGCCCGCGTTCAGCAAGTCGCGCAGGGTTTGCTCCACTTCGTCGGGCGTCTCCCCATGGCCTACCATGAGAGCCGATTTCACAATCGGGTCCCGCCGTTCCGCGACGTGGCGCAACACGCCGAGGGCCTCCTGGTACGTACAACGTTTCCCGCGGATCGTCGTGTATAACCGCTCCACCGTTTCGATGTTATGACCGAACACATCCGGCCGCGCGTCTAAGACGATATCGACGGCGTCGAAGTCTCCCATGAAGTCAGGGGTAAGCACTTCCACACTCGTCCGGGGACTCAAGCGCCGAACCGCACGAATCGTCTCCGCGATGTGCCCCGCGCCGCCGTCGGGCAGGTCGTCGCGCGTAACCGAAGTGATGACAGCATGTTTCAGCTTCATCTTGGCAATGGCTTCCGCCACGTGCTCCGGTTCCGAAGCGTCGACGCCTTCGGGTTTTCCGCCCGGCACGGAGCAAAATCGGCAACTCCGCGTGCACGTGTTCCCGAGGATCATGAGCGTGGCCGTGCGCTGTTGCCAGCACTCGGCCATGTTCGGGCACCGCGCGCTCTGGCAAACCGTATGCAGGTCCAGCCCTTCCACCAGTTCCTTGGTGAAGCTGAAATCCTGCCCCGAGGCCCAGGGCCGGCGGATCCATTCCGGGAATCGCTGCGTCATTGGAATCAAAAACCTTCTTTGGCGTGTCGACAACGCGCACACCGTCCGGCTAGTATAGCATTTGGAGAGGGGCAATAGGAAGTATCTTGAGGAACCGGGCGTTTGGGTTAGCTCTGAGCGATTCTCCATGTAACGACACGGAACTCGACACCTTAATGATTCCACCACAGCAACTTACATCGTTTAGATGCACGAGAAAGCCCCTTCACGATCATGTGATCCGAGTCGCTGATGCCAGAGACACGGAAGAGATCAGTCACGTGCTTTGTGCCTGTTACGAAGGATTCATCGATAGCGACGGATTCGCAAAACACGTGGTAGAACGTCTGAAAAAGTCGCGCGGCTCCGCCGCATGCGTTCGTGATGAGATCGCGGAGGGCGGTGTGTTTGTCGCGGTAGTTGAGGTCCGGATAGCAGGCGTCGTATCAGTCCACGGCAACGAAATCGCGCGGCTTTATGTTGCCCCCGAGCAGCAGAGGCGCGGGGTCGGGACGCTTCTGTTCAACTACGCCGAGACTCGCATCAGAGCGAATGGTTTTACCTATCTCACCTTGGGCGCGGTTGGCCACTCGATGATTCCATTTTACGAGAAGTTGGGAATGCGTGTTGTGGGCGAAAAGAAGAATGTAAATGGCCCCTGCGCTGGGATTATGACGACAATCATGGCGAAGCAACTTACGGGGGATGAATGCTGATGAAACGCCTTACTTTGCCGTTCCTAATGATCGCGGTTGTTTTCGGCTCTGCAACCGGAGCTTTGGCGAACGCGCCGAATGCTGACGCCATTGAAGCCGTAAAATCCGGCCAGCGCGCGGACGCCAACGCCGCATGGTGGGGTTTCAATTCGGAAGACGCGACGGACGCGCTGCAATCCGCCATCGATTCGGGCGCAAAGACGGTGACGGTGCCCTATATGGGCGCGCCGTGGATTGTTCGACCCATCAAGCTGCGCAGCAATCTGGAACTGATTCTTGAGCCTGGCGTGCTGGTGCTGGCGAAGGCCGGCGAGTTCAAAGGCAAAGGGGATTCCCTGTTTACCGCCGCGGACGCGACGGATATCACGATTCGCGGGTATGGCGCGGTGCTCCGCATGAGGAAGAGCGACTACCAGTCCGACGCCTACGAGAAGGCGGAATGGCGCATGGGCTTCGCCTTCCGGGGCTGCAAACGGATCCTGGTCGAGGGCGTTCGCGTCGAAAGCAGTGGGGGAGACGGGTTTTACATCGGCGCCACGGGCGAAAACCCCTGGTGCGAAGATGTCACGATCCGCGACTGCATCTGCGACGACCATCACCGCCAGGGCATCAGCGTAATCAGCGCGCAGAATCTACTGATTGAGAACTGCGTGTTGTCCGGCACGGAAGGCACTGCGCCGGAAGCCGGCATCGATCTCGAGCCCAACAACGAAAACGAGCGGTTGGTCAATTGCGTCATTCGTAACTGCGTCATCGAGAATAATGCCGGGAACGGCATCCTCCTTTACCTGCGCCCCTTGACCAGTGCCAGCGAACCGGTGTCCATCCGGTTTGAGGACTGTGTCGTGCGAATGGGCGAGCCCGGCGATGCCCTGGCCGACTTCACCAACGTCAACATGAAAGGCGGCGCGGGGATTCGCGTGTCGGCGCTACGCGACGATGGCCCCCAGGGAACCATCGATTTCGTGAATTGCACCGTCGAGAATGCCGCCGAAGAATGCGTGGCACTGTCCGAGAAGTCCGCAAAATCGGCCGTGGTCCGCTTCCAAGACTGCAACTTCGGCCCATCCTGGGTCGCCGCCAACCGTGGATACTGGAAGCCCCGCGTCCCTATATCCATCAGTGGACGCCGCCCTGACGTCGCGGCGGACCTGGGCGGGATCGAATTCGTCGGCTGCCATGTCTTCGACACGGTCCCGCGCCCCGTCATCGCCTATCTCCCCTCCGAGGGCGACGTGGCGCTGCGGGACATCGGCGGGACCATCTTCGCCTACGGTTCGGCGAGCGCCCGAGCGGACCTCGGCGATTCGGCCGAGAATGTATCCTTGGAGGTGCTCGCAACAAAGGAGTAAGGCCCAGGGGATAGGGGGACTTGGGCGGGGACGCCCAAGCCACGGCTCAATGCCTCGCGTAACTGACCGACGAAGTCAGGCGGCAGAATGGGCCTAGATTAAAAGGTCCATGTCGTCCATACCGTCCATATCGTCCATATCGTCCATGCCCAGACCATTTCGCAGTTCCACCAACCTTTCCATTTCGGATTTCGGGCTTCGAATTTCGGATTTGCCTTCTGTGTAGTACTGTGCGGCGTAGGAAGTTACACAACGCTAATCTCTTGACTTATCCCATGGCCTATGTTAGCTTTTGGTAACGGCCAAGGGAGTTGCGGACCAAGGGTCGTTCAGCTCGGAGGAGTCAGGTGCGGTTAGTCGAAGAACATCCCCTCCCACAATCGCCCAAGAAGGCGCCCGAAGTGTTGGTCGTCGGCGGCGGCAAAGGGGGAGTCGGTAAGACCTGTTTCTCGGTGAACATCGCCGTCGAGATCGCCCGGAAGGGCTGGCGCGTCGTGCTCGTAGACGCCGATCTCAGTTGCTCCAACGTAGAGACCGTCCTCGGAGTCGAGGTGGGCGCTAAGCTCGACGACTTCTTCTACCAGCGCGGCGGCAAGGACATCCGCGCCATCCTCACCGAAACGCAATACGAAAACCTTGCGCTCATCCCTGGCACCACGGGTCTCCTCGACGTTGCCAATCCCAAGTATCAGCAGAAGGTCGCCTTTATCCGGGAACTCGGGCAGCTCGACGCGGATATCATCATCGTCGACCTCGACGCGGGCGCCCATTTGAATACGCTGGACTTCTTCCTGATGACCGACACCAACGGCGTCCTCGTCATCACACCGGAAAAGACGAGTATCGACAACGCGTTCAAGTTCCTCCGCGCGGCCCTGTTCCGGAAGATCGAGCGGTTTTATCAGAGCCCCGAAGTGGCGCTTCTGTTGAAACGAAACCAGACCTTGCGCGAATTCATTGACAGCGTGCGGTCTTCCGAGATTTTCGAGGAGAAAACGCGAAAACGGGTCTGCGGGGAAATTGTATCCATCGCGCGGGCCATCAAACCGAAGATCGTCGTGAACCGCGCGCGCAACGCTTACGAAGCCCAGATCGCCGCGAACATCCTATCCAAGCTCGCCCGGCAGCAACTGATGGTCGAACCCGAGAATCTCGGGTTTCTGTACTTTGATAAATGCGTTCCGGAGGCGATAAACTGCGGAACACCGTTCGTCGTGAGTCACCCCAGGCAAAAGGTAACGGCATGTGTGGCCGATATCGCCAATCGGCTGGGATACTTCTAGTAGTAATTCCCTCTCCAAATCTTCTACACGCGGCGCAGAACGGTGCTTGTGAGAAACAACGGCCAACCGGCCCGCACTGGAGCGAGTCAAGCTTACAGCCCCCAATAGTCGGTTTCGGGGCTGGCTACGCCAGAGGTCCAGCGGTTCCAGTCCTTAAGAATCCGCTTTACGAGGGGGCATCGTCGGGCGTCCACAATCTGGTCGGCCAGAGCCTCGGCTTTTGATCGCAGTTCTAGCGTGCGGGCGTTCTGCCGGCAAATGCGCGCTTCGATGAGTACGGCGCGCAGTTGACACTTGAGATTTCCGGTACGAACACCGTATGCGGTGGCTTGTTCGAGATAATCTCGTGCAATCTCATAGTCGCCTTCGAGCTTCGCAAGACCCGTCAAGGTGAAATCGCCGAGATCCCCCCAGAGTCCTTCAGACTCCTGGCCCTGGCGAACTTGTCGCAGCGTTTCCCGCGCCCGTACGAACTCTCCCTGCACGCGGTCCACCTCGGCAAGTCCTACCAGAATGAGGCCAGCCACGCGCAACTCTGCCATTCCGCCAATTTCCACTTCCAATGCGGTTTCGAGCAGGGAACGCGCGTCTGCGGACTGCCCCCTCGCCAACTTGGTCATACCGCCGTACAAGTAAATCAGCGCTTTTGCGCCGCTCCCGCCTGCGCCAGCCGAAAGCTCCACACCGCGACGGAACCACGGCTCCACCTCCGGTGAGGGAAAGAGGCCCGCGTACCGGTTGCAGCACAGGAAGTCGCTGCAGGTCATCTGTGTGACCCGCTCGTAGCGAATGAGCTCCTTGAGATGCTCCTGACCGTATGCCCCGGCTACCAACTGACCGCATCGGACGCTGGTAAACGCGGAAAACCGCCGAAGATCGATCCTTGCGGATCGCTCGAGGTGCAAGAAGTTTTCATTTGCCATGTCCAGTACAGCCTTTGCATCGCCATATCGCGCACTCTTGTATAGTTGGTATCCATCCCACGCGATCGCTCGATTGGAAGGGCGCGGCGGCCCTTCGACCTGTTCTTGCATGCCGATCCAGTCCACGACGCGCCGAACGTGGGGACTTGCCGAATCTGGGCGGACGCCAGAGGCGACTGCGACCTCCAGGTTCCGCAAGCGCTCAGTGAAGTACTCCGCGGCCCGGTGCAGATCCCGGCCGGACCCGTAGATACCGATTTCGTCGTTTCCAACCACCCACCGGTTTGCGCCCTCGGAAAACTCCCAGACCTGGACGGCGAAGCGGCGCCAAGCGTTTCCGTATCGAATGTCCAGATGATGTATGGGGCGTAACGCGGCAGCGCACTTCGTTGCGAGATCTGGACATGACTTCTCCGCCACCTGGGGCGCTGCGGAGAGGGCCTCGGGAAAAAGGCCCAGGTTCGTGAAAAAATCAAAGTGCTCGTTCGTGCCGGTTGGTGGCATTGTTCGATTCAGTTGCCGTGAATGAGTGTCCATTGTCTCACTGACTCCTCCAATTCGGGGATATAGCCCGCCCGACACGGATTGGAATGGGTAGCATTCGAATCAATCTCTTGCGACTCATGGGGCACCTCATCATCCTGACAAGAGTCCGGCAAACGGCCGAAGGCTCTGGGGTAGGTTCTGCCACCACCGAGCTCAAAGGGAAAGGTAGTTGGTGCGTCATCCGATCGCGCGTGTTCGGCCCGCCTGCGCAACCAGTCCAGGGCCATGTTTACGCTCTCATTCTGGAGGGCATAGTTTGCCGTTCGGTCGGTCGCCTCCAAATCGCGATTGATTCGGGCCAAGGCCCGTTCGCACCGTCCTCGCTGTTCTCCGTCAAACGTGGAATCTTCCAACGCGATACGCAGTTCGAGCAATGCCGTCCGTAGCCGGTTGCTGCGCTCGCGGAAGCTATTGCTTGACTGAGCGTAGAGATGCATGGCCTCGCCGCGATAGTGCCGAATACGCGGACTTCCGCAGAGCAGCGGACGATCTTCGGCCCATTGTGAAACTGCCAGGCACCGCTGAAAATCACCTGCTTCCGCGGAGAACTGGATGGCGAAAGCTACCCCCATTTCCTCCCTGTCGCGCCAGCCGCTTTCGTCGAAAACCTCGCCCGCGACTTCGGCTAGACAAGCAATGAGGCGCGACGTGCGGGAAGGTCCGATGATCTGTTGCACTGGACGCAGGCAGAAGCCGAAAGGACCAAATACCCCGTAGTTCCGGGCGAATAGCCGGAACGCGGTTTTCACGAGCGGTCTCGCGAAAGCGAAGCGCACATGCTCGTGGTCGAACCGGCGATGGTTTACCTGAATCAGACGTGCCACCGATCGCGCGCTCTCCTCCGCCACATCCGCGAAGGATCGAACCGAGATCTGTTGATCGATAAACGCCTGATCCCGCAAGAGACGAATTAGGCCCCTCTCGCGACCCTGGTCCACGTGCCAAATACCAAAGCATGGCTCCAGAATCTCGCGGCTTAGAAGCGGAGAAAGAGGATCCTGTTGATTGGACGGGACGGGCTCGCGAGAACCACCACGCATCAGCCCACCGACCGGTTGCGTCCGCCCCATGGACTCGCGTGGAGCCCTGTTTTGGCGGTCGGAAACCGTCGGATTGGGAGTGCGTTCGCCCAAGTACACATCGATGGAGGGGAGAAGTCGCCGCAACCCGCTCGTTTCAGATCGTGCTCTCGAAACGGTACGCAGTTCCATCCATGTGGACTCGGGCTTGTCGGGATCAGTCAACGCCAGGGTCAGGCCATTCTTTTTGTCAACCAGACTGTCCCACGTGCACGAGTATAGGCCGGGGTCTGCTGCATGCTCGGCAACGAATTGACCGCGAATACGTGCCCGCGGCGAGGCGAGTTCAGAGACGCCGGCAGCGCGATCGGGCAGCGCGACACCAAATTGCGCGTACTCCAGCGCGCCTGCCGCATCGAGCTTGTCAAAAAGACCATCACCAAGTAATGGCCACCGGGTGTACAACTCCTCCGCCTCCGCTTTGAGCACCGAGTATTTCGCTAGCGTGTCCTCGTCCATCGCGTGACGGAGGGACACGCGGCTAGCCATTGCGGGGTCGTATTCTTCGCGATCGTCATCTTCAGGAAAGTAAGGTGTATCCGTTGCCGCTTCAGAATCTGGCTCCCGATGCGAATCGAGCTTTCCGAAGGCGGCATTGGCGTGTCGCAATCGTTCGGCGTCGAACTGGTACCGCGCCGCCAGCCGGTGGAGGTAGGCACGAAGTATCACAGGATCGTGGGATGTGGCCAGGGCGGCCGGTCCGGTTCTCATGCAGTCGATAGCACGGCCGAGCAAGTTACCGATATCGGCAAGGTCATCGGAGTCGGCGTATTGTTGCAGGATTGGAAGTACCTGCTCTATACACTCGAACAACGAAAGTGCACCTTTCGTGGTAGAAGCCGTGCAGGTGCCGTCAAAATCACGATTGAACGCCAGCGCGGCAGCGTGAATATCTTCAAAATGGGGGATTTCTTCCCATTGAAGTCCTGCTTCAATGGCGGCCACCATGAGCGTAAGCCAGCCGAAACCGAGCGACACGCTCAGGGGCGATCGACTGCACCCGGCACTGGTCGCGATTTGAAGACGGCACCGTCCGGAACTTTGTACATTCTTATAGGAAAACAGGCTTTGAAGGGTTCGGCATTCGACGTGGGCTGACCAGCACGGCTCCAGCGAACCGAAACGAAGTGCGCCGGCGCCGTGGAAGGGCAATCCGATTACATACAGGGTCCGGAGGTTTTCCGAAATCATGGGCAGGTGTGGCGAGCGAAGGTCGATATTGAAATGCGTGCCGAACGTTTTTCCGGTTGCGTAGCAGGCGCCCCCGCACGACATCTCGAGAGTCAAGCGCGGGTCGCTTGTACGTAGCATTCCATCGACTGTCTCGTAGACCCACTGCCTCAATCGGAGATGCTCCGTAACCGCACCGCGGTTGGAGTGGGTCTCGGCGGTCCGAAGTTCGATCTTCTCACAGTCCCAGCCAACCGAAGCGCCGGACGGAAGGAAGCAGCCGTTGCCTCGCAGGGCCGGCAGGTTCGGCGTGCTGTCCATCAATCGCCCCACCAGCTCTTGCACGCACAAGGATGGAACCAGGCGGTGACCCTGGCTATGCACGGTCACCACCTGTTCCTGCTCTGTACCGCGGTACCGCAATTGCGACACGTCGGTTCCCTCTTACTCGCCGCCGGAGTAACGACGGCTCTGAACGAATTCCCTGCTCTTGCCCGACATCGATTCGTCGACGACATCCATGCCCTTTTTCAGCAGATCTTCCGTTCGCGCATTGTTTGGATTGATCTCGGCGCCGAGGTCCACCGATTCCGTACCTCCTGTCGACTGTTGCATGCAGTTTGGTTCCATCAGGGTTTTGCTCATAGATAACTCCTTTTCCTTTGGATCGGCCGGCGCGCGTCCGTTGGTCCGCCACAACCGGTAGCGGCGGCTACGCCCGGCGAAGAAATGAGCAATCGCTGTGCCAGCATGGCATCGGGCTGAAGTTGTTGGAAATACTCCCGAGCGGGCTGCAGGCGGGACGGCGGATGGTTGAGTTTTGCTCGGTGAGTTACTGGCATGCAGCCTGCCATTCCGTTGATTTAATTGGGATCTGCCGCTAGTATTGGGAAACTCAACTGGCTGCGGGGGCAGTATGGAATACGCCGTTCTGGAATGCCGGCAAGAAGGACGAGAGCGCGTCTACCGTGCGACGCACGTAGATGCCGCCCACGTCTTGCAGTGCGCGCGTGAGGGCCGCTTGAGCCTTTTTTACATCAGTGAGTCTCACGCTTCCGATCTTCAGAATACGGTACCGAAAATCCGGGACATGGGCCGGAAACTTGCCGGAAAAGAATTGTCGCGGTATCTGGCCAAACTTGCGGAAAACGAAGTCGGAATTCTGAAAGGCGCGTACGACAGCACGCGGCAACTGAAGCGGAGCGTGAGTGACGCGGTCAGGAAGTGCCACGAGCAACAACACGCGATCGTAGCCTTCATCACGCTGAAGCCGGCGCTGTTCGCTCAGGCGTGGAAAAAGGAAACCGCCAACGCCTCTCGCGACGACCGCATCGAAGCACGGGACTTGGAGTCTCCGGTTGAACGGACACTGCGCACCTTGGGCGAGATGGACGTTCCGGAGAGTCTTGTCAAAGCGTATATTGGCAATTCGCCGTCAATCCGGCTGGTCCGCCAACTCATTCTCCGCGCAAGCGAACATGCCTACCCGGTGCTGATCCAGGGTGAATCGGGAACCGGCAAAGAGATAATCGCGCGCAGCATTCATGACTTGAGCCGTGACCACGGCCGCGGCCCGGAATTCCGGCCCATCAATTGCAGCGCCATTTCCCCGTTCCTGTTGGAGTCAGAGTTGTTCGGGCATCTCAAAGACTCCTCGGATCGCGCGACCAAAGACCGCGACGGGCTATGGAAATCCGCCAATAATGGCACGATCTTTCTCGATGAAATCGGGGACCTCAACCTGGACCAACAAGCAAAGATACTGCGGGTTCTAGACACGAACGCGGTGAAGCCGGTCGGCTCTGACGAGGAAGTTCCGGTGCGCGCCCGCGTGATCAGCGCGACCAATCGTGACCTCTATAGCATGATCCGCGACGGCCGTTTCCGGGAAGACCTGTTCTTCCGTCTGAGCGTAATCCCCATTCAAACCCCGCCGTTGCGGGAACATCCCGAAGATATCCCGGTCATTGCACGTTGGCTGTGGACGGACATCGCCGGGAAATCGGCGCCTTCGCTTTCGGGTGACATTCTGGCCTGCCTCAGCGAATACACGTGGCCAGGAAACGTGCGAGAACTAAAATCCATTCTGTCTTCGCTACGCGGATATTTCGGCGTCCGCGCCCGGACCCGGGATCAGTTTGAGACGGTCATGTTTCTCAAAGGGAAGCCTGCAGCCATTGCGACTCCCCCCACCGCGCGACAATCGGCAACCCGCTCACGGGCCGAATCGTTCCAACATCTCCAACGGGTCGACGGCGTGCTGCGGGGCATCGAAGTCTTTCTGAAAGCGTTAAACGGCCGCCGCGCGATTCGGGATACGATGGACGCGCAAACCGCGCTCGGCGAGCGGCACCGCGAGCTGGCACATCTGTGTCAGAAACCTTTGCTGTTCGTGTCGCCCAAGACGTTTGACGCGGTTTACGGCGCCTGCGGGAAGATCGCGTATCTTTTGGATTCCCTGCAGACCGATTCTACGTCGTCGCCGCGACTTGCAACGCGGCAACTGGCCAAGGAAGTTCAAACTACGCGCGCCAAGGTGCAAAAACAGATTGACGGGCTCATGCCGAAACCGCGAAACCAGCGGAGCTAGGAACTGAGGGGATAGCTGGGGTCGGCGTTTGGAGTTCCGGCTTCAGCCGGTTTGTATTCCCGAGCTTCACGCGCGCACGGGACCGCGTGAACGCGGAACTCCGAACGCGGTCCGGGTAGTTTGACCCATGTCACAGCCGGAATACTGTTGGCGTCGGCTCACGACCAAACAGCGCGAGGAGCTGCTGGCCTGGCGCAAGGAACGCGGGCATCCGTGGCACTCGCCGCCGCATCGTCCGAATTCCGGCCATGATCGCTTCCACGTCACCGCCGCGTGCTATGAGCATCGGGCTTTCATCGGCCACAGCCCAGAGCGCATGGACACGTTTTCACGCAATTTGCTGGCCGTGTTCGCGTCGCACGCCAGCCAGACGTTCGCATGGTGTGTGCCTGCCAAATCATTATCACGCGCTGGTCGAAGCGGCGGACGTACTCAGTCTGTTGCGTGCGTTGGGAAAACTGCACGGGCGCACGTCGTATACCTGGAACGGCGAAGAGAATTCGCGGGGGCGCAAAGTCTTCTTCCGCGCTGCCGAGCGCGCGATGCGTTCGGATCGGCACTATTGGGCCACGCTGAATTACGTTCATCACAACCCGGTACATCACCACTACGTTGAGCGCTGGACAGACTGGCCGTGGAGTAGCGCGCGGGAGTATCTCGCGCAGACCGATCCTGAAGAAGCTAAGCGAACCTGGCGCGAATACCCGCTCGGCGATTACGGCAAGGGATGGGATGACGCGGAGATGTAGTGTGGAGCATTCGTGCGACCCGAGCCGCCTAAAGGCGGAACTCCAAGCAATTCTTATTTGCACTACTTGACCCGCAGTCCATACCATTGCCTCGACGTGGGGTGGGTGTCGCGACTGCGGCTCGACAAGTGTGAGGGATCGAGATGGCTGTGGAATCCGGGGACAGCAAGGCGACTGATTTATCCTCTTTCGCGCTTTTACCCAACGCAATTCCATATGAACTTCGCATCGGTGTAACCGGCCACCGGAAGCTTGCGGACCTAGATGCAGTGCGCCGGGCGGTGGATAGGTCGTTGGACCACATCCAACACGTCCTGGAGTCTGCGGCGGCGCAGCCCCACGGGGCGGAAGCGGGCGGACAGACGTGGAGCAAATGGTTTGACCAGGCTTTGCTGGCGGCGTTGCGGATGGTGTGGCGAGAGGTTCCGCCTTCGCCGGCAGTCGTGGATCCCTCCATGCGGACGCCGTTGCGGTGGTGCGCGGTGTCGGCGCTGGCGCAGGGGGCGGATGCCATCGTGGCGGAGGCGGTGCTGGCGCGGGCGGAATCGCGGTTGCGGGCGATCCTTCCGTTTGACGCCGACGAATACGGCACGGATTTCACGAGCCCGGAACATCTCGATACCTTTCATCGTTTGCTCGCGCGCGATCCCGGTGCGCGTGTGGTCGGTACGGTTGATGGTACGAAAGCGACCCGCAACCGCCTGTACCGCGAAGCGGGGGAGGCGGTGATTCACGGGTGCGACATCCTGATTGCGATCTGGGACGGCGAACCGGCGAAGGGCGAAGGCGGCACTGGGGACATCGTCCAGCATGCCTTGGAACATGGCCGGTTGACACTCTGGGTTAATGCGAAGAACCCAGACTCGCCGGTTAAACGGCTCGTGCCGCGCAGCGAGATCGAACGCGAGTCGGCAAAACCGATCCCGTGGACGACCGCCGAAGTCCCCGCGACAGCCAAAGCGTTGAGCCTTGGGTTCCACCAGATCTCCGCGTACAACCGGGACCTGGCGGTCGGCACGGACGCAGTCGCGGAGACGTTTGCGAAAAAACGCACTACGATGCTGGAGGCGGCCCGGAAAAGCAACCTGCCCGAAACGGCGCTCGGGGAAGGGACCTGGACCGCGCTGGCCCAGTATTGTCGTGCCGATCAACTCGCCCTGCGCTACCAATCGCTTCACCTCCGTAGTGCGAAGGGGCTGTACCAACTCGCCGCGTTCGGCGTCACCGTCTCCGTAATTCAAGTCCTGTTCTTTCCCGCCTGGTACGGACTCGTCGCGCTGGAAGTCGCCGCCATGCTGGCCGTACTCATCATCCTGCGCATCTCGCGAAAGGAAAACTGGCACGAGAAGTGGCTGCACGACCGCCACTTTGCCGAGCGCTTGCGCGGCCGGATGTATCTCGACCTGCTTGGCGAAGACTCCGCGCCAGGCGACGCGCGGGCGGCTGCATCGCTGGCATTCTATAGCCGGCCCGCGGACTGGGTGACGCTGGCTTTTGCGAATCTGGAACCGCCGTCGACTCGGCCCGCTCAGAGCGGTGCGGAATGGATCGCACTCCGCGATTTCATTTACGCAAACTGGGTCAACGCCCAGGCGAAGTACCACATCGACAATGCGGAACGGAAGGTGGGGCCGCCAAAACGCACCCACTGGATCGGGGCGGGGTTATTCACCGCGACGCTGTTGGCAGCGCTGTTGCACGCCATCGGCGTGGGTCACGGCTCCCACGGAGACCACCACGGCATCTCCACCGTCACGGCGCTCCTATTTGCGACGACCGTGCTGCTTCCCCTCTGGGGCGCAACCTTGCACGCCATCGACACCCTGCACGATTGGCACCGCATCGCCAGCCGTTCCGAACGCATGGGCCGCCAGCTCCAGAACGTCGCTGAGGGTCTCAAGAATGCCGCGACTCCAGAAGAAATTCGGCGCCAGGTCCGCACGGCCTACGAGATCATGGCCACCGAAAACCAGGAATGGGCCGCGTCGCTGGCCTTCCGTGGACCGACTTTGCCTGCGTAGCCCGCGTATTCTGGGCGACTATCGCGCCGCAGCGAAGCGTCGAGCGGAATGCCCGGCGAAATTCGATTTCGAGATGCTATAATGGCCGACCGGGGTCACGAACAGCGTTTTGGGACGGTGGGGATTCATCATGGGCGTGAAGAAGATCGCAGTGCTTGGTGATGTCTGCGCGGACGTTCTGGAGGTATCAACGCCCTCCCGCAAACGGACGCTGAGCGAAACGGTATCGAACTGGCGTCTCTATCCGGAAACATACCTCCACATGCTCCCCGGTGGCGCGTTGTTGCTGGCGGAGTTCATTCAAGCAGCGTGTGACGGTGAGGTTGTCGGCTTGGACGGTGTCGACCTCGACAAGCCTCAGCACGACCGTATCCTCCAATCCCACCTGAAACTCGGCACCTTCCCAAAGACTCTCGGCAGCAAAGAAACCACGTTGCGGCTTCGACGGTACGCGGGATTCTCCGGCTCCGAAAATGCGCCACTGCTACCGTGTATCGCAAGCGCTAAGGACGTCTCGCTCCTCGTGCTGGACGATCCGGGCAATGGATTCCGGTACGAGCCGTCTGCATGGCAAGCTGCCTTACGCACTTTGCCGAAAAGATCCCCGATTATCCTCAACATGTGCCGTCCACTCATGAAGGGGCAATTGTGGGACTACCTTGCCAAGTCGTACCGCGACAATCTGCTGCTCGTCTTGAGCGCGGACGATCTACGGACGGTAGGCGTGCAGATCAGCAAGCGCCTATCCTGGGAGCGTACGTCGAAAGATCTCGTTTGGCAGCTGGAGAACAACGTATTGCTTCGTCCGCTTCGTCGATGCGGTCATGTGATTGTGCGATTTGGCATTGACGCCGCCATATACACGCGAAACACAGGAAAGACGTCGCTGTCCCAACTGTGTTTTGATCCGTCCTCCGTGGAAGACGGCTTTGCGGAAACAATGCCCGGCACCATGCCGGGATTGACCTATGCCTTGGTCGCATCGCTCGCCGCTGCGATAGACCGGACCGGCAATTTCGAGGAACTGACAAGCGGAATTCACGCCGGAATTCGTAGTGCGCGCGCTTTGCTCCGTACCGGATTCAAAGTCGAGAACGCGGCCCCCCGTTATCCCATTCCGGAGATCTTTTCACCAACCGACTCGGACAAAACCCGTCTCGGTTGTGTCGAAATCAGTCTTACCAAGTCCGGAAAGGATGCCGATCCGGGGTTCTGGCGGATACTGGACCAACTCAGCGAAAAACGATTGGAGGAAATGGCCTTCCGAATCGTTCGCCAAGGCGTGGAGAGGTCGCTCGGCGAGGTACCGTCCGGCCGGTTCCGCCATCTTCATACGGTCGACCGGGCCGAGATTGAGCACTTTCGCGCGATTCAGAATCTGATGCGGGAGTATGTAAGCCGCGAAAAAACCAAGCGCCCTCTTTGCATTGCGGTATTTGGGCCTCCCGGTGCTGGGAAGTCTTTTGGGGTCGCGGAAGTCGCAGAAACGGTGGCACCGGGCAAGGTCCGAATGATCGAGTTCAATGTCTCTCAATTCGATTCCCCGGACGATCTCATCGACGCGCTGCACAAAGTCCGAGATTCCGTTCTCGAAGGGCAAATTCCGTTAGTGTTCTTCGACGAGTTCGATTCCGGCTACGGCGGAAAACTGGGGTGGCTGAAGTACTTCCTCGCGCCCATGCAAGACGGTAAGTTCAGGGACGGCGAATCGATTCACCCCATTGGCAAATCCATCTTCGTGTTCGCCGGAGGCACTCGCGACTCGTTCGAGGCATTCTCCGCGGATGGGGTCCCAGGAACGGCCGAAAGTGCGGGGTGGTTCCGCGATGCTAAAGGTACCGACTTCGTGAGCCGCCTGCGCGGTTTCGTGGACGTGCTCGGCCCAAATCCGCGCGACGAGAAGGATAAGGTGTTTATCGTTCGACGCGCCATGTTGCTTCGATCCCTCTTGGAACGCCTCACACCCCAGTTGGTCGACGACGAAGATTATGCGCGTGTTGATCCGGGCGTGCTGCGCGCACTCATCCACGTGCCAGATTACCGCCACGGCATACGCTCCATGGAAGCGATACTGGATATGAGTTCCTTGTCGAACGCCCTGTCCTTCGAGCAGGCGGCGCTTCCTCCAGCAAACCAACTACGACTCCATGTGGACCCGGAGATCTTCGAACGATTGGTACTTCAGGACGCTTCGTTTGGCGCCGTCCGGGAGCAGCTCGCACAGGCAATTCATGAACGCTTTGTCCGAGATCAGGCCGGAAACCGGCCACAGAGTGACGAGGCCATGCAACCGTGGGATGAATTGCTGGAGACCTACAAGGAAGCCAACCGGCGCCAAGCGGACCACATCCCGGAGAAGCTGAAAGCCATTTCCTGCAGTTTCACTCCTTTCACTCAACAACCAGTTTCCCCCATTAACTTCTCGAAAAAAGAGATCGAGATAATGGCGCGAATGGAACACGACCGGTGGGTACGAGAACGCCTGGAGGAAGGGTATACCCCAGGTCCCAGAAATCCGATCAAGAAAACCAGTCCATATTTGGGATCGTGGGAGACACTGGACGACAAGGTGAAGGAATTTGATCGCAATACAGTTCGGGCCATTCCGGATCTGATGACCAGCGTAGGTTTCCGGATCTATCGGTTGAGCTGATCTGCAATCAGGATTGCTGCATTCCCGCCACTACCAACCGCGGTATGTTACGGACCGCGCTCCGATCGTACTCCTTGATGGCGTCCGGCAGTTCGTCATAGGGAACGAGATACGGTGTTTGCCGCCGGCCCACGTCTTTTTCTCCCAACGTCCAACCCGCCAGAAACCGCTCCGCGTTCCAGCGTGCGTGCTCCATACGCGCAAGTGTTTCCACCCGATCCTCGGGAATCTCCGGCGTCTCCTCCAGTTCCGCGATTGTTCGCACGCGGTACCCCAATGCGCGAAGCTTCACGGGGATGTGGTCGGCCTGTTGCCGATTGGAGTCCTTGAATTCCGGCGACAACCGATCCCAATCTTCTGTTGATGGACTCTTCTGGCCGCCGCGCTCCCGCTGTTTGGCCACGTAGTCCTCGTGGATCAGGCGGGCCAGCTTGTCCAGCCCGTCACCCTCCACCATTTCCCAAGAACACGACGAACGCATCGATCCGAAGCAGTACATGTTCTGCCCATTCGTGGACGGGGAGAACAAAGCCGCGAGCCCGGAATCCTGGTTTATCCGCACGAACACCGGTACGCTGTCTCGTTCGACATGACGGCGCACGCTCAGTGCGTACTGCGCGTTTCGCGAATCGTTGTCAAAGCAGATGGCAACACTGCAGATTTCGGCGGGGTCCTGCGCGATCTCGGCGATACGGCGAAGCGTAAGTGAATCGTCGCATTCGGCGTGGACAAACTCGATATCGCAGACATTGTCCAGCTGGGGGTACCTGACATATAGCCCCCGCCTTCTCGCCTCCGCCGAATGGTCGACAACCGTGACAGCCAGCCGTTTCCCGTTGGCAACGTGGCCGATCTTTGCTGCTTGAATGAGTAGACTCTCACCCATCTGCCCCAAACCAAATAAAACCAATCGGATTCGCCGGGGGTCATCCGGGCCAATGTATTCGCGATCCAGGGGATGATCGCGCAATAGAAGGCGTGAAGCGTTTTCGTAGGAGTTGAAGACCGACACGTTGAACTTCTGTCCGGTCTCGCGGAGCATCGGGTGATCTTTGAACAAAGCCGCAAACGTGAAGTCCATCACCTGGACTAGACAACAAAGACGGTGACGGTTGGCGTGCGTTTGGCTCTCATCGAGTATTTCCTTCGTGCGAAGCGCGATCTCGATATTGACCCCGTCGTTTCCGCAAACCGCTATGGCCGTGCGCGCCCGTTCCACATGCGCCCGGCGAAGGATCGCCTGATGCGTTGCGTCTCCCGTCACCAAGAGAATCCCGGAGTCCCGCGCGACCGTAAGGCCATCGGCATGAGGATTGGATTCGATGATCGCCACTTTGTGCCCCCGGCTTCTGCATTCCTCCGCCAACTGCAAGCCCCTGCGCCCGAGTCCGCAGATCACCACATGATTCCGGGCGAGCGCGAGTTGAAGTCCACGCCAGCGATTCCGGATGAATTCAACGAAGATCCGCAGAACCGCCGACGCCGCAGTCAACGGCGCAAGAATCCGCGCCACTTCCAGTTGCCACGGAACCGGACCTTCCACGCCTCCGGATTCCATGGTAAAGAGCTGCCAGTCCAGGTAAACGACATCAAGCACGGTGAGGTTGTATCCCTTCAATTCACCGTGCCGGACAAATCCAACATATCCGAGTACCAACGAGGCTGCTGCAGCGACCGCGATCACAATCCATCCACGGCTGACCCTCCACAGGCTTCGAAGTAGATTCATGACACAACTCCACCGTGATGCCCTGAGCATCATTTCCCCGATTTCCCCTGATGCGCCAATCTCGCGTGTGGCCACGGGACTATACCATAGACCAGCATTCGCTACAGTCCCGTCTCTTCGACGGTTCCTGGCCCGGCCAATTCCAAACTTTCGACGATTCGGCAGCGAATCAGATGCCGTATTGATTCTGCTGCGTCTTTGCCGTACCTCGCGTATAATGCCTCTGGGCACGAACGAAGCTGGGGCTAGGGCCGCTCCCCGTACCGGGGTGCGCGGGTCAGACGTCAATGCTTGGGGGATCCGTCATGCGGAAACTCTCGGAATACGTACTTGGCAGGGAACTACAGTTCGGTACCGTTTCATCCAGGACACGGCTGCAGCGCTTTCGATCTGTTGCCGGCCGATTCTTGCTCGCTCTCGCAGCCACGAGCATACTGAGTTGCGCACCTGCCAGCGATGGTTACTCGGTGAGTCAACTCCAAACCAGCGCCGGAACCGAATACCGCATGGAGTGGACGGAAGACGGCGAAACGCGCCACTTCATGACCCTGATCGAATCCGGTGGCGCCTTGGCGCTACGCCCCCACCCCGGGGTCGACCCGAATGGCTGGGGATCGAGTTGGTACCCGCAGCCCTTCCTGGCGGGGGCGGTGCTCAGTCACAGTGGCGTGGACTCGGCCATCGCAACAGCGGACGGAATTGAAGTTGCTCTATCCGGAGACGTATCAAGCGACGCCAACGGCACCTACGGCGCATGGTCGCTCGACATGGTCTTTACCTACGACGCGGTCGCAAAGAAGGTAGCAGGGGACGGCGTACTTTCCATCGCGCTGGATGGACCGATCGGTGCCGGTACCGGCGATTTGAATCTTTACAGAATCGCGTCGAACTACCTGGACGACGTCCCCTTGCTCAGCGGCGGCATGGGCGATACCGGGGATATGGACTACGCGGCGGTCGTCGCCAACGGCTTCAACTTCGACTGGTACCCGCCAATCCAACCGGCCCACTTCCCCTCGGACATGACCGACACCCTTTCCATTGACGTCAAAGGCCAATACAACGAGGTCGATTCCGCCACGCAGGGCCACGCGCCAATTGCTGCCGCCTATAAGCCCTCATTGAAAGTCGTGCTGAGCACGGACCAGTCGATCCTCACCTTCGGCGGGTTCTACGACACAAGCGTCGCACAAGACTTCTGGGAAGACAACGTCGGCATCACACCGCTCCTGCGCGTCGGCACAGGTGGAACCAATTTCGATTTCGACGTGGACTTCGAATCGATCGCCCTGGCAGGCGACGGGGCGTGATTAGCTATGATCGAAATACAGGCTGCAGACGAGTGGGTCTTGGCCTTCGAGGGATCTGTTGCTGTGCTCAATCGAGCGATTCGGTGGGGATGACGTGATCGACCAGCTTACTTGCCCGCAAGTGGACTCCAGGAAAGGATGACCGAGGTGAAACCCCGCGTTGCCATGATCAGCAGTACGATGCTTGACCTCCCAAATCATCGCAAGAAAGTTAAGGACGCATGCCTAAGTCGCAATATACTTCCTATGATGATGGAGAACCTTCCGTCCAGTGATGTCGAAGCGGTTCAGGTGTCTCAAGAGATGGTTGAGCAAGCCAACGTATACATCGGTGTATTCGCGCACCGTTACGGTCACGTCCCAGATGGATACGACGTTTCAATTACCGAGTTGGAGTTTGATCGCGCACTCGAGCGGAAGATTCCTATCCTGGTTTTTATTATGCACGAGAAATACCGGATCCTCCCCGGTACGGTTGAATCGGGTGCAAAGTCCAAACTCGATTCACTGAAGAAACGCGCCTGTGATGGCCGAGTCTGCAGAACATTCAAGTCGCCCGAGAGCCTAAAAGCAGAGGTCATCAACGCTCTCGCGGACTTGGAACGGAGGGAGACGACGGCAGGACTGCCAATAGCATCCGAGTGTTATCCCTTCGAGTTGCTATCGCCCGATTGCCGACTGGTACGAGCGCCTGACTCATCGCCAGACAATCCTTTTCCTTCTTGGCAAGAGTACGTCGAGCAAAAGGTCCCCAAACTGAAAGCAGATGAAATCATACAGGAGCGTCTGAGGTTGCACGGTTGGGCGTCTGTCCTGGATGCCGCCTCTGTTGGAAAGACTACGTTGTCGCTTCGGTTAGCGAGCGCTCCCGAGCGGCGGGATAACCCATCCTACTATTTCGACCTTGCCTCCATCGCGGCAATGGACGAGGGCTCTTATCCGTTGGCTGCATTACGACGGCTTGCCCAACCGGGAACATTCCTAATTCTTGACAATATCCATCATCAGCCAGAACTTGCGCGCGAGCTCTGGACCCTATGGCGTGCACTAGCTAAGGGAAGCCAATTGCTATTGTTGGCTACGGACATTTTTCGTCCGGTTTTGACCGCGCCCGTCCAGGACCTTGCTTTCTTCAAGAGTCATTCGGAAAACCCGTCCATAGCACTCCGTCCAGAACCTGAAGACCTATGGCACATTGTCCAGTATCTGCACGAACGGTTGGCCGGAAAAAGTCATGGCGCATTGCCCAATCCACCCGCGCATGTTCTTACTCGATGGCATCGCGACTTCAGGTGTGCTCTCGGCGCTTTTTGCATCTGGGCCATTGCCGGAATGAGCGAATTCAGGCAAGGGTGCTGGAACGTGTCTTTGGAAGCTACCGCTGAATGGGTGCGGAGAAAGTGGCTCAGTGGACTACCCAAATTAGAACGGGAGAACCTCGAATGCCTCGCGGTATTCGGCGCACAGGAATTTGAGATACAGGTGCCAAGTAACGCGCTGCCTCATCCCCGCAAGTTGGAAAAGCTATTCGCGCGCGATTTGGTATCGCGCACCCAACGGGGCGGACTCAACCCGTACAACAGCTACGCCCTGCGTGAACCAAGCTGGGGCCAATTGATTATTGCCGCACTCGACGCGCCGCCTGATGAAGAAGCTGTAATCTTTGACGCGGCGTTACGCGACCCGATCACTGCGTCGATTTTAACTTCGCGGTTGCGGAGCTTGGGCCGTATAGAGTACACAGCGCGTTTGTGGGAACATTTAGCAAAGCAGCCAATTCTCTTCGCGACTCGGGCGACAAAGGTCAAGCTCGAACTCTGGATCCACTTGCTTCGTGCGGCAAGGGATCAGGATAAAGCGGAACTTGCCGAGCGGCTATGGAACGCATGGGAATCCGAGCCAGAAGCGCTGCTTAAACGAGCTTGGGAGGCGCAACTACATTCCTTAGCAGCCTTCGTCGATTCGGCGGAGAAACACGGGCGCGAAACACTCGCCACATTGCTATGGGAGAAGCTGGAGGAGCGTCGTGACGAGTTGTGTGAACGAGCCATGGAAACCTCACTTGAACAATCAGCGATCTTCCTGGCGATGGCCCGGAAACACGGACACGCAACACTCGCCGTGGCGTTGTGGGACGCGGTGGAGAAACAGCCCAACGAACTGGCGAAACGAGCCGTGGAAACCTCCCTTGCGTCTACGGCTCGCTTCCTGGCGACGGCCATGGCGCATGAGCGCTTCACACTGGTCGCAACATTGTGGGACAAGCTGGAGGAGTTGGAGAAGGACGACGATGAATTGTCCAAACGAGTCATGGAATCCCCCCTCGACGCTACGGCTCGCTTCCTGGCGACGGCCATGGCGCATGAGCGCTTCACACTGGTCGCAACATTGTGGGACAAGCTGGAGGAGTTGGAGAAGGACGACGATGAATTGTCCAAACGAGTCATGGAATCCCCCCTCGACGCTGCGGCTCACTTCCTGGCGATGGTCGCGAAAGGACGCGCAACACTGGCTACAACGTTGTGGGACAAGTTGGAGAAACAGCCCGACGCGTTGGCGCAAAGAGCCTTGGAAACTTCGCTGGAAAAGTTGGCTGGTTTCCTGGCGACGGCCAAAGATCAAGAACGCGCAACCTTGGTCGCAACGTTGTGGAACAAACTGGAGAAACATGCCGATGCGTTGGCTGATCGAGCTTTGGAAATTTCTCTCGAACATCTGGCCTATTTCCTGGCGACGGCTAGGAACCACGAGCGCGCAACACTGGTCGAAACGTTGTGGGACAAGCTGGAGAAACAGCCCGACGCGTTGGCGCAAAGAGCCTTGGAAACTTCGCTGGAAAAGTTGGCTGGTTTCCTGGCGACGGCCAAAGATCAAGAACGCGCAACCTTGGTCGAAACGTTGTGCCGGAGTCTGGAGGAGCAACCAGCAAAACTTGCAAGCAGAGCAAGAGAAATGAATACCGCCAGTCTCGCGGGATTCCTTATCAATGCGCCGGAGACTCTTGCAAAGTGCGCTATCACAGGATTCACACAAGCCGATTGGCAGATTCACGTTGATAGCGGTCGCCCGCTTGTCGGCGCCGCGGCCTTGGCGCAACGTTTTGGCGAGTTAGGTCGCGCTGATCTCCAGGATACAATCGCGGAGAGCCTTCTGCGGCGCGCCAACTGGCGCGACTTTGGGTGGGTCGATGCGGGGATACCGAGGGTGGCATGGTTACTGGCTAACATTCCGAGCACAGCGACTGAAGCTGTACCCCATTTCATCGACGCCATCTGCACAAGGAATTGGTTGAGACGTCAATACAAATATGGAGCGACTGGGCCGATTGCTGGCGGCCTCAGGGAACTGGCGATGCATCAGCCGCCTGAGATTTGTCAGAGGTTTCATGATTGGAGTTTGGGCCTTCGTTTGAAGCAGGAACTCGAAGAGTTTGCCAATACCACTCCGGAGAAGCGGCACCTTACCGTGCAACTTCTGGGTTCCAGCCAACTCGCCGGCTTCCGAATACCACGGGAGTGGCTGCACGGTTTACCCATGGACACTATGGGGCAGCTACCGCTCGCTGCTCTGCCGCATCGTCCCGACGCAATGAAAGTCGAAGACTGGCAATTCAATCTCTGGCTCGGGTTGCGTGTCGTTGCGTCTTTTGGTTACGCATCCCTTCTAGTCTCCCCTGACGTCGTCGCTGAAACGCTCCGGCTTTGGCAGCTGAATTTGGCAGAGACTTCCGCCACACCGACGGCAACTGCCAATAGGGTGAACGCGAGCATGGTTGCGTGGCTCGAAGAATGCGTTGCAACAAGAGATGGAGAACTTGCTCCAAACCAACAGCGGCTGTGGGAGCTATCAGGCTTCCCGTAGCGCCAAGATCCGCCGTTTATCGCTTCACTTCATTTGGCGAAAGTATGCAATCCGGAGGATTGACAGGATCGAGAGGGAACCATGGCCCGTAGTTCCACGAGACATACGATTCTGCCTATGCTCTCACATCGGTTCGTGCTGCGGAGGCATACGGAGTATGTCCTGAGTCTGGCGATGTCGGGGGATGGGCGGCGTTTGGTGAGCGGGGCGATGGACGAGACGGTGCGAGTTTGGGACGCCGGCACCGGCCGGAAGGTGGTGGTGCTTCGTAGTCAGTTGGTGTTATGCGTTGCGATTTCGCCGGATGGGCGGCGCATCTTCATCGGCAGTAAGGCGGGAACGATCCGCGTGCGGGACGCGGAAACGGGCGAACGGCTCGCGACGATGCGGGGGCATCGCACTGGTATCTACAACATGTTCTTCCAGAACGGAGACCGGGAGCTGGTGACGTGGGACGTAAATGACGAATCGCGGGTTTGGGATGCCGCGACCGGCGAATGCCTGGCGTCGGGGCAGCTTCCCGGCACGATGTGGGTCGGCCCGAATGTGCCAGAGGATTGCCCCTATCAATTTACCGATCGCGGACAACCCACTGTCATTAGTGACGCCGCCACGGGCGAACCCATAGCCGTGGTCGACCAATCCTTCTCGAGTATTGCCGCCTCGAATACCGGCCGCTGGGCGGGATCGAACGGTTCGGAGATCTACGTCTTCGACATGGCTGACATCGGCGCGTGCGGCGAGGCTGCGCCGCGAACGTCTGTTCTCCGAGTTCGGCATTGGTTACCGAGGCGATGACGACAGCGTTGGCCAATTTCTTCGGCCAGTTCGCGCGTTGTCGCGTGCAGCCGGGGATTCGTGGGGCGTCGCACAACTGCCTTCTGGACTTTCCTGCGGGAGGACAAATACGTATACTGTTTGAGCCAGGGACGCGTAAGCGCCGATGCGGTGCGCGCCAGGGTGGCGCTTGGCTCTGATTCGGGAACACGGACGGCGGAGTTGGACAAACTGGCTGTGGATTCAGTCTGGATTTGCGTACATGCTGGGCCGGGTGTTGCCCATGCCCGTCGGCCCTGATTTGTTGTGGTCGCGTCCAGCGTCTGCCCTTGCCTGTGCGTTGGGACAACAGAACGTCCTCATGCTATACTCGGTTTACCGGAAGTTAGTCACGCGGGAGGAGAGCAGGGAGTACCCTGCAAATCCCCCCGGGCGCGTCGAAAGCAACGTGTAAGTCTGCGTGAGTCCTTTACTTGTGGCGCGAATCGCCGGCGTGTGCAGCCGATTTCGCTAACCGACTTGGATACTTTTAAACGTGCTAGACCGGTCCAAACCCAATCGCAATCCCAATCCCTCGACCCCGCAACCGAAGCCTGCTCCGCCGCCGCAACAGATCCCAGACACCTATGAGGCCTTGGAAGAGGCCGGCAAGAGCGGGGGCCTATTCGGCCGCATGAATCAGGCATTCCAGGAGGCGCTGCACACCAGTCGCGGTCCTGGGCGCACGCGCGACGCGGTGGAAGAAGCGGGGGACAGCCCCTCGATAACGGCCGACGACCTGGCCATTCGTCGCGCGCGCAATGTGAAACTCCAGCGCATGGTCGTGCCGGAAGGCGTGATCATTGAAGGCAATATGACCAGCGGTTCCGAGACGGAAATCGCGGGGAAGATCGAAGGCAACGTCACCGTCGAGGGGCGGCTCTACCTGGCGCCCAGCGCACTGGTGTCCGGGAACGTCCGAGCCACGTCATGTCGCGTGGACGGGTTGGTCGAAGGACGTGTCGAGTGCACTCAGGAACTCGAGTTGGGGAAGACCGGCCGTCTGAGCGCGGACGCCTTGGGCGGCAAGGAAGTGATCATTGGGGGTCAGATATTCGGAGATGTGTCCACGGGAGGGGTCGCGCGGCTCCTCGCCACGGCAAAGGTGAACGGCAATATTCGCACGCGGCGCGTTGTTATTGAGGAAGGCGCGTTGTTCAACGGGTCCTGCACCATGCGGACCCCGGCGCAGCGTAGCGAGAAACAACCGGAAAAGCCGCAGCATGATAGCGCGGGAAGTTGAGGAGTAACAAGCCGTGCCTGTCCCGATGTATTTCGATTGGACCCTGATTCTGCTTATCCCCGGCGTCATCCTGTCGCTCTGGGCCCAGTTCAAAGTGAAGTCTACGTACGAGAAGTATTCGCAGGTCGCCACGCGTTCCGGACTGACCGGCGCGCAGGTGGCGCAGTTGGTCATGGAAAACGCCGAGGTGAAAACCTCCGGCGGCACCCTTCAGCCGGCCTACGCGACCGGTATTTCGTGCCCGATTAATATGGTCCCCGGACAATTGACGGACCACTACGATCCGCGCAACCGGACCTTGAACCTGTCCGAGGGCGTGTACCACGGGCGCAGTGTCGCGGCCCTGGGCGTAGCGGCCCACGAAGTGGGCCATGCGATCCAGCATGCCAACGCGTATTCCGCGCTCATGTGGCGCAACGCCATTTATCCCATGACCAGCATCAGTTCAACGCTGTCGTGGCCTTTGCTGATCGGCGGACTGTTTTTCGGCATTTCGCCGCTGCTCCACATCGGCATCGCGCTCTTTTCCGTGGCAGTGTTGTTCACCGTGATCACCTTGCCGGTCGAGTTCGACGCGAGCAAACGGGCCATTCGGGCCCTCGCCCATGGCGGGTATCTGACGGACGATGAAATCGTCGGCGCGCGGAGGGTGTTGAACGCAGCCGCATGGACCTACGTCGCTGCCGCGGCCATGGCCGTGTTGCAGTTGCTTCGTCTCATTCTGATTGCGCGGGGCCGCGATTAGTTCCTTCGTGCGAATCGTACCGAAGCGGGTACATTGATACAGCTTAGTTGGGTTTTCCGGAGGCAGTGAGCAGTCATGTCCGGCATCGGCGCCGCAATAGCAATCGCGCTGATTTCGTTGGCGCCGGATACCGCGCTTCGCGAAATGCGCGGCGAAGGACACGCCGCCGGGTTGGGCCCGGCTGCCCGCGCGGAAGCCATTCGCAACGCCCAGACCGCGATCGTCATCCAACGCCTGGAAGCGCTGGCGCCCACGCGCGACTTCACCGTATTCGCTCCCGTGATCGAGGGTTCTGAGCGATTCGTTCCGAGCTATCGCGTCCTGAGCGAGGAAGCAACGGATGCCACAACCCACGTCGAGATCGCCGGCGAGTTGCTTGACGCGCAACTGAAGCATGACGCCGCGAGACTGATTCTCGACAGCCACGTGGACAAGCCAAGAGTCATACTCCTTATCAGCGAGCGTATCTCGCCTGGCACGCCCCGCTCGTTCCGAGAGGAAGGCGTTGCGGAAGCGGCCCTTGCGGAGAAGCTTTCGGAAGCGAAGTTTGACGTGATCGATTCACGTGACCTCATTGCCGTCCAAACGGAGGACGAGTTACAGCAGTTCGTCGGCGGTAGCCCAAACCTGGCGAGCCAACTCGCGCGACGGGAACTTGCCGATGTGGCCATACTCGGTTCGGCCGTCTCCTTCATGGAGGCCAGCGATTCGCGCGACGCGGGCCTGCACCGGCACCGCGCGGAACTGGACCTTCGCGTCATTCGCGCCGCAGACGGCATCGTACTGGAAGAGTCTAAAGCCGAAGCGGAATTGATCAGCGTCGACCCGCAACAAGGCGGCGAGCTGTCGGTCCGGGACGCATGCGACAAGGCTGTGAACGCCATCATCGATGCGGCCGCCCTCGGACTTCTGGGTGGCGCTCCCCGCGGTCAGATCTACCTCACGATCGAGGGCCTGTCCGGCAACACGCAACTCGACCAAATCCTCGAACACATCAAGGGCGTGCCCGGGGTGGAATCGGTGGAGGAAATGTACACGTCAGCGGAAATGGCGCGCATGGCGATCGCCTATTCCGGTCCCATGGGACCCTTCGTAGACGCGCTTTCCGCCGACCGTTACGATGGCTACACGTTGCACACCGAAAGCGTCGTCAACCGCGACATGACGGTTAGCGTTCGTCAGTAATCCTCCACCCCAAGAGCGGGATTTCCCCGGCGACCTCTAATGCGTTGCGTCAATCTCCCGTTACCGTGACTACGACTCGACGGTTGCGCGGTTTCACGTCGCATTCCAGATGGAAGATCTGTTGCCATGTCCCCAATACCATCTGCCCATTGCGAATTGGAATCGTGACCGACGGCCCTGCCAGACTCGACTGGAGATGGCTGTGGCCGTTGCCGTCGTGCCACGCGTGTTCGTGACCGTAATCGCGGCTTGGTGGTATCAGGCGATCTAACATCTCCGGGTAGTCGCCTTGAAGGCCCGGCTCAAATTCGATGGTGCCGATGGTCGCCGTGCTTCCGATATTGAATACATGCACAAACCCGGTCTGAACGTGAGAGCGGGACACGATGTTCTCCACTTGCGCCGTGATGTCGTGCATCACGCCGTGTCCGCTTGTACGGATTGACAGGTCGTCCTGAAAGGTCAATGTGACACCTCCTGCGTATGACGCAATGCGCCACCCGCTTCGGAAACGGCACCGCGCCCGCACCGAGCGCCGCCGGCATCTATCCAGCATAGAAAGCAGTCGCGGCTGGTTCAACAGAAAACAATGCGGAGCAGAAGTCCAAACGCAGCTATCGTAGCGTCCTGCCTTCCTTGGCGGGCGAAAAGACCCGTCGAGAATCCATGGATTCGGGTCTCGCCCGGCGTGGAAGCCGGGCGCTACACGACTTGTGCACGAAGCCGAGCCTTCAACTTGGGATACGCTTCGTGGGTCGCTATACTCCCACGCCATGACCGAGAATGGACCGAAACCTTCGTCCCCGCCCGCGATCGCGGTGGTTTTTCTGCATGCGGCGTGCAACATGACCTGCACGTTTTGCGGCACGGAAAACAGCGTCGACGGCCTGACGCCCGATCAGGCGCGCGACACGCTGCGCGTGATTCTGCAGCGCGGCTTTTCCAATGTCGTGCTCGGCGGTGGCGAACCCTTCGTGTGGAAGCACGATGTAGTGGCATTGGCACGCGAAGCGAAGGGGATGGGGCTGTTCGTGCAAATCGGCACCAACGGAATCGATCTGCCCCACGGGTTTGAGGCGTTGGCGTGTGTCGATCGCTTCGTCCTTCCACTCGACGGGTACGATGCCGAATCGCACAACGCGGTGCGCATCGCGCGCGACGGCCATTTCCAACTAATCTTGAACCGGTTGGAGGCCCTGCGCTCGGCCGGGAAATCCGTCACGGTCTCCACGGTAGTTACATCGCGAAACATCGGCGCACTCAATCGAATAGCCCGACAACTCGCGGAGTATGCCGAACGCGGTGGCCAGCTCCACGCCTGGCACCTCTACAAGTTCCTGCCCATCGGCCGCGGCGGCCGCGAGTACGCCGACGAACTTGCGATCTCCGACGCGGAGTTTATCGACGCATGTACTTCCGTCAAAGCCGCGCATCCGGCGCTGACCATCTACCGCCGCAACGACATGCGCTTCTCCAGGCACGTAGACTTCTTCTGGTACGAAGGCGGCAAACCTCAAATCGGCAGCGAAGTCTGGGGACAGGGGACGGTCCTGTAACGCCGCTTCCGGACTGCACCCTTCGGCTCAAACCTAAACCTGAGTTCCTAGGTCTCAATTCACAATTCATAATTCATAATCCGTCCTCCCTCTTGCAATCTGTATCAAAGTATGATACAGTGACCTTGATGATCACCATCGACCTCGAAAGTCCCGTTCCCCTGGAGGAACAGCTTACCCAGGAAATCCGCCGGGCTTTGGCCCGTGGCGAGATTGTGCCGGGGGACAACATGCCCTCCGTTCGGCAGTTGGCCGGTGACCTCGGTATCCACTGGAACACCGTCGCCCGCGCGTACCGGCGGCTCCGCGACGAGGGACTCCTCGTGGTCGGGCGCGGCCGCGGCGTGTACGTGCGCGAATCGAACCGCCGGCCAGGCAAACCGGCCCCGGAACTTCGGGAGAAGGTCCGGTCTATTCTGCGCGACGCCGTAACCGAGGCGCGGTTGTCGGGACTCGAATTGGATGCATTCAAAGATCTCGTTTCCCGTGAACTTGAATTCTGGGAAGAAGGGAGGAGTGGCTCATGACGTCCTTTATCACGTTGACTTTTCTTGTCGTGATGCTCGGAATTCACGTGCCCGCCGCGTGGTGGTGGCAACGGCGAATGCTTGGCGGCGTGGATGCGGCCACCCGTGATGCGGTCCAGCACGACCTGCGGGGTTACTGGGTCCGCCTCATCCTCGCGCAGGCCGTTGTGATTCTCGGGATTGGCGTATGGATCGCGCTGCACCCGGAAATAATCTGGAACTTCCAGATTCAGGCATCGAGCGGACGTATCGGATTCTACGCGTTTCATGGACTGTGGTGGCCCTTTGTCTTTCCGTTGATCCTGCGTCTCGACAAGTCGCTTCGGGCCCACGGCGTGCTTACAGGCCCCACGCAGCCAGGTCCGGTGCGCACGGCAAGCCTGAGAGCGCGGAAGGTCAGCGAGTATCTGCCCAGTTGGAGCACGCCGCTGGAAGTCGCGATCGTCATTATCGGGATGACCGTCGTGGCCGCTCGTGCAATCACAGCGCCGGATCCGAATCCCGCCTTGCTTTGGAGCGCGGGGATGTTCGCATTCTGGGCCGTCGTATTTGTCGTCGGGTACGCGTTCTGGATTCGCACGGAGGTTCAACAGTCCTACTCCTGGCTTGCAGAGACCGCGACGGAGGAGGAAATTGAGGCGCACCGCAGGTTTCGAGTGCGCGGCATCTTTGCTATGCAGATTGCGGGTGCTGCCACGTTCTTCGCCGCGTCCGCCATGGTGATTGAAGTCGCCCGGGGGACGATTTCCGGCTCGACCGTCGGACTGATCGGTGGCATCGGAGGCGCTGTGCTCGGAATTGGCGGCGGCGTTCTTGGGACTCTCGCCAGCCTTCGCGCCGCCAAGTTGCAGCGCGCGCAGCAGTACCGGGAGCAGGGGCACTGAGGCTGGAGACCGGAGGCGGGAGGCTGGAGGGAATTCCGGCGGCGCATTGCGCCTTCGTTACAGATTCGGAAGCAATACGGCTTTTTGGCGGTGGTTCGACTTGTGTCGAACTTGGTGATGAGGTGCACCCCCCTTTCGATTTTCTCGTGACGATTCAAGGGGGTGATCCCTGGGTGGCATGTCTTGTTCGTCATTGGCTGCGTTTCCCTTACTGGTATGGACGGCAAGGACTTGTCTGCGTCTGGCCCTGAATCGGCAGAGCGACGAGATCCGGGTGCACCCCCCCGTGAAATTTGACGAAACAAGGGAGGTGGGGGTGCACGAGAAATCGGGATTACGTTCAATGTGTTTTTCCATCGGGAGAGTTCTCCTTATTGGTATAGGGCGTGGCGTTGCAGTTTGGAAATTATGAATTACGAATTAAGAATTAAGAATTGGGGGGCGCGGCCGGGACATGAGCAACGCTTTTCCGGTTTAACTCTCCTCCAGTGGCGTGGAAAGTTCCAGGTTCTGCGAGTTGGCTCTTCTAAACTATGGCGCGTGCGCGGAAGGATCAATCCGCAATCCGAAATCCGCAATCCGAAATCCGCAATCCGCAATCCGAAATCCGCAATCCGCAATCCGAAATCCGCAATCCGAAATCCGCAATCTTCTTCCTCCAATCTTCTTCCTCCAATCTTCTTCCTCCAATCTTCTTCCTCCAATCTTCTTCCTCCAGCCTTCTTCCTCCAGCCTTCTTCCTCCAGCCTTCTTCCTCCAGTCTCCAGCCTCCAGTCTCCAGCCTCCAGTCTCCAGCCTCCAGTCTCCAGCCTGCTTTTGCTCTCCGCGCGAAAACCTGCGAAAATAGGGGGCGAAGGTACAGCATCGGAAATCATCATGCGTATTGGTCCCATTGAACTGAACAGACCCCTCGCGCTCGCGCCCATGGAGGACGTGACGGACATCCCGTTCCGGCTCGTCTGCAAGGAGCTGGGCGCGGACCTCTTGTATACGGAGTTCGCGAGCAGCGAAGGCCTGATCCGCGACGCGCGCCGGTCGTTGCAGAAGATCCGCGTCGTGGAAGAAGAGCGGCCCGTCGCCGTGCAGATTTTCGGTGGCCTGGAGACCTCGATGGAATCCGCGGCGGCCGTGGCGGAGCAGGCCAGGCCCGACTTCATCGACATCAATTGCGGCTGCTGGGTAAAGAAGGTCGCGTTGCGCGAGGCGGGCGCTGGTCTGCTGAAAGACATCCCCAAGTTCAAGGCGATTGTGGAATCGGTAATTCGCGGCACCTCGCTCCCGGTCACCGTGAAGACGCGGCTCGGCTGGGACGCGAAGAGCATCGTGATCGTCGATGTGGCGCGGATGCTGGAAGACATCGGCGTGAAGGCCCTGGCGTTGCACTGCCGCACACGGGATCAGGGTCACCGCGGCGACGCGGACTGGTCGTGGCTGGAGAAGCTGAAAGGCGCCGTCTCGATTCCCATCATCGGCAACGGCGACCTCGCCACGCCGGAGGACGTGAAGCGCATGTTCGAAACCGGGTGCGACGGCGTCATGATTGGACGCGGCGCAATCCAGAACCCGTGGATCTTTAATCAGTCCAAACATTACCTCGCCACGGGCGAGCATCTACCACCGCCGACCCTCGCCGAGCGCGTGGCGACCTGCGTGAAGCACCTGCGCCACAGCGTGGAGTACAAGGGCGAACGGAAGGGCGTCATCGAGTTCCGGAAGTATTACTCTGGGTATCTGAAGGGACAGCCGGGCGTATCGAAGTTACGGCAGGAACTGATGACATTTCACGAAATGGACCCCGCCATCGCGCGGCTGCAACGGTACGTGGATGAAGTGGGGGAGCGCATCTGTGTCGCGTGAAGGGGGCAAGGAAGGACCTAAGAAACGAAAAGGACCTACGAAGCGGCGCGCGGTGACGCAGAAGATCGAGTGGATCGGGATTCTTCGCGATTCGGGTTTCCGGAGTTCCTCCATGTTAAGCCGGGTGCCGGTACTCATCCGGAAGAACATCCCCCTTGATCCCCCTTCAAAGGGGGAAATGGTCCCGACTGTTGAAGGAGAACGCATCGTCTCACGCGCCAAGTGCGGCCTTCGGTTTGCCTGCTGCACAACACAACGTGTTGTGCGGAATTCCCCCTTTGAAGGGGGATCAAGGGGGATGTTCTTCCGGCCATTCTCCAACGCGTCGATATTCCTGAGCGAGATGGATGCCCATGCTTGATCGACTGAAGGCCGATGTCCTCAAGGCCAACCTGGCGCTGGTGCGGCAGGGGTTGGTTCTCATGACCTGGGGCAACGCGAGCGGCATCGACCGGGACTCGGGGCACGTCGTGATAAAACCCAGCGGCGTGGCTTACGAGGTCATGACGCCCGAGGACATGGCGGTGGTCGATCTCGATGGCAAGGCCGTCGAGGGGAAACTGAAGCCGTCCGTCGACACGCCGACGCATCTCGCGTTGTATCGCGCCTTCCCCGAGATCGGCGGCGTGGTGCATACGCACTCGCATTACGCCACCTGCTGGGCCCAGGCTTGCCGGCCCATCCCGTGTTTCGGAACGACCCACGCCGATCATTTTCACGGCGAGGTCCCGGTCACCGATGCGATGACCGCGGACGAGGTGGGGGAAGATTACGAAGCGCACATCGGCGACGTGATCGTCCGGGCCTTTCGGGATCGCGATCCCATGCGCTGTCCCGGAGTGCTCGTCGCGAACCATGCGCCGTTTGTGTGGGGAAAAGACGTCGCGACCGCGGCAGAGTCCGCATTCGTCCTCGAAGAAGTCGCCCGAATGGCCCTGCACACTCTGGCGCTGTCACCCGGGCAACGGCCGATTGCGGCCCACCTCCTCGACAAACATTTCATGCGCAAACATGGTGCGGGCGCGTATTACGGGCAGGGAAGCGAATAGCGCGTACTCTTCAAAGGGGACTACGCTTCGAATGCAGTCTGCGTCGTGACTCAAGCGAAGGTCCCGCTACGCCCACACCGTCATTCTCGCGAAAGGGGAAGATGGAATTGGTGCCTTGGCGCGCCATAGCAGAGAATTCTCATCGCTTCGTAAGCGGGAATCCATCTTCGTCTATCGCCCACCACTCTGCAATTGTACAGAACGGCCCAGTCCGTGCAAGAATCACCCCATGGCCATCAATTACGACACCCTCGCCAGCACTTACGACAAACACCGGCGCGGCGGCGGCCCCTACATCAACCGCCTGCTTGAGCTGGCCATCGAATCCAACGCACAGCGCATCCTCGAACTCGGCGCTGGCACCGGCAATAATACGGAAGCCTTCCTCCAACGGCACTCCTGGCCCCGTTTTTTCGCGCTCGAACGTTCCCTTCGCATGCTCGAGAAGGGTAGGGGAAAACCCCTACCCGCTCACTGGCTCCAAGGCGACGCGGAACATCTCCCTTTCGCGAGCGCCTCGCAGGATTTCATTTTCTCCGTCTACATGCTCCACCACATCCGGCGCCTCGATGGACTGATGACCGAGTGCCATAGAGTCCTGCATTCTGGATGTGCCGCTTTCGTCACGACCACCCACGACTTCATCCGCCAACACCCCATGAACGCCTATTTCCCCAGTTTCTCGCATGTCGATACGAGCCGCTTTCAAAACCTTCCGGAAGTCGAGGCATCCATGCGCGCCGCTGGATTCCAATACGTCCAGACTGCGATCTGCCGCGCCGCACCTGCGCCCATCGACGCACAGTATGTGGAGAAGGTCGCAGGACAGTTCATCAGCACTTATGCACTCATTCCCAAGGGCGAATTCGCGTCAGGCCTTGCCCGTCTTCAAGCCGATGTCGCGGAACGCGGTAAATTGCCCACGCCGATTGTCTGGGAATCTGCTATCATATGGGGAAGGAAGTGAGTTTCCGGGTGTACGGATTGGGAATCACCGCAGAACGGGTTTTGGATACGGGAATCAAAGATACTCCAACGAGTACTTGTCCCTGCTGTTCCTGAAGTCTCTGATGTCCCTCGCCCACAGTCGGTGTCTGGAAGGTCAGCAAAAAAGTTACCACCATGTCCAAGAAGATTATCAAGAAGAGCAAACCCGTGCGGCGTCGTCAGTGGGACCCCGCTGACGCCGATACCCTAGCCCGCGAGTCGCGCGCCCGCCGCGAGGATCGCGGAGCCGTTCGCGTAACTCCGATGGAAGATCGCGAGTACTTCACGGACTGTACGCCGAACGCGCTCGTGATTACTCCCTACGGCGCATTGGCGTTTGTCCTGCGCATCGACACCGAATACCTTTGCCGGGTGGACGACGCGTTAATGGATGGCAAGACCTCCGTTCTCGCCCCCGGCGATGAAGTGTACGTCGAAGAAGACGGCGAAGACCTCGTAATCCGCGCGGTGCGCCCCAGGCGCAGCAAATTGAGCCGTCCCGCCGTTGGTCGCAACGGCGAGCAGGTGATCGCTGCAAATATCGATTGCGTCGTTGTTGTGGCATCCGTGGCCAAGCCCGCGTTCAATCCCGGGCTCATCGATCGCTACCTCGTCGCTGCGCAGGCCGGTGGCGCCAGGCCCCTTCTCGTAATCAACAAGATGGATCTCGGCGACCGCGAACCCGAAGGCGTTCAGCCCTATCGCGATCTTGGCCTCGACGTATTCAATACGAGCTGCGCGTTTCACATGGGCATGGACCGACTAAGCGCGGCATTGGCGGGACACGTCAGCGTACTGACTGGACACAGCGGCGTCGGCAAGTCGTCGTTGATCAACGCCCTCGAACCGGCCATTCGCATCGACACCCAAGAGATCAGCGAGAGCACCCAGAAAGGCCGCCACACGACTACGTATTCCAAACTCTACACGCTCGATAACGGCGCGACCATCATCGACACGCCGGGCATCAAGCAACTCGGCCTCTGGGGCGTGTCCCCCGAAGAACTTGATTACTACTTCCACGAAATCGCCGAGTGCGCCGGCGATTGCCGCTTCCGCAACTGCACCCACATCCACGAACCCCACTGTGCCGTCAAGTCCGCCGTCGAATCCGGCGCTATCTCAAAAGCCCGCTACAACTCTTACGCCCGTGTCCGCCAAACCCTCGTCGAAGAAACCGCGCCGGAGTATTGACACAGACGAATGGAATGTTAACCAGCCTTGGCGGGTTGTTTCATCCATTCCGCTCGTCTATTCGGCGTACAGTCCTCGCCAGAGCGTTCCGACCTTGAAGGTGCGGTGGCTCTCTCTTGAGTACCCCTCGACCCAGCCTTTCGGGAAAAAGCCTTCCTTGCGCACGAGATAGAAATAGAACCGGCCATCGTTCATGTAAACTGGCGCCCACGCCGGGTTTTCCACCGATCCGAAAAGGGCGAGGTGCGCCGGGTCATTCCGAACGCGTCCATACCTGCCAACGGGGGTATACCTCCCATGAGTGAATGTCGGTGTCTTTAGGTCGGTCCAGGTAATCGTACCGGTCGCCGGATTGAACGCGCCGATATCCCGATCGTAATTCTTTCGCGGCGGGCCGTTCGCACAAATATGGAGCAATTCTCCGCGCTGGTCCCAGCGCATGAATTCCTCCCGGTGTCCCTGGTAGAGGTTCGGCCTCTTCCCGAGTTGCACTTCGGGCAATGGCGTAGAGGAGATTGGGTCGCCATCGCGATCGATAAAGACGAGATCCTCGCCCAGAAAGAGTGAGATGAACTCGCCGGTCGGGTGCCACGTCGGCATATGGATCGGCCGGTCCGTACCGCTGGTGAGAATCACTGTGTCTTCCCAACTATCCAAATCGATCCGATGCAGACTGTAGCTCTCGTCAGACTCTGCGATGTCTTGCGTTCGCGGGTTATATCCATGGACCGCGGGGAGGACTAGGGTCGTCGAGTCTGGAGATACGGTTGGCTCGTAGTACCTGAACGCGTACAGCCAAGGTTGTTCAACGCTGCGCTTTGAGCGGTCGAAGACCCGAAGGAGTCTACCGGTTCCGCTGAATACGAACACTTCCGACGGGCTACACGCCGCGACCCGGATCTTGCTTCGTTCGCTCCATTCACGGCCGCACCCGGCTGCGAGCAAGACGAAAACTACCAAGCGCGCGGCAGTTCCCCCTCCCCCGCGAAGAGACATTGCATTCGGTCGCACCATCATTGATTCCCCTTACCTAGGGTAGCAGGTTTCGTGCAAAAATGCGATGCCCTTCAGTGCTGAAGTAACGGAGAGAGGTCCTCCGCGTGTTGACAGCGTCCGGCCGCGTGCTCTGTAATACAGGGAACGCGGCCGCGCGAAGTAAAAGTGGAGATTCAGTTTATGCCTGTTTCACGACGCTCGTTCTTGCAGTCCAGCGCGTGTGCCCTGGGCGCCGTGCTTGGGCAGAAGGTCTTCGGCGCCTCGTTGGAACCGAAGGCGCGTCCCAACATCGTATACATCATCGCGGACGACATGGGGTGGACCGGGCCCGCCTGCTATGGGAGCGATCTCCATGAGACTCCTAACATTGACCGCCTCGCGGCGGAAGGGGTCCGCTTCGATCAGGCCTACGCGGCAAGCCCCGTGTGTACGCCGACCCGCGCCTCGCTCATGACCGGCAAGCATCCCGCGCGCCTGAATATGACCATTTGGCATGAGGCCGCGGTGGAACGCCTTCACAGCAAAGGCGAAAAGCCTCTCGCGCCGCCCATCACGGAACCGTCGCTCGCGCTCGAATACGTCACCATCGCCGAAGTTCTCCGCGATGCGGGGTACCAGACCGCCCACGTCGGCAAGTGGCACTTGGGCGACGCCGAGCACTATCCCGAAACGCAAGGTTTCGACGCCAACATCGGCGCCACGCTCTGGGGCGCGCCCTTCACGTATTGGTATCCCTACCACGGGGAACGCGTCACCGGCAATGGGAAGCGCGAGCATCGTTACGTGCCGGGCCTTCCCTTTGGCAAGGAAGGCGAATACCTCACCGACCGGTTGACGGACGAGGCCATCGCATTGCTGGACCGCATGCACGGCCAGCCCTTTTTTCTGCACATGTCCTACCACAGTCCCCACACGCCCATCGAAGGCAAGCCGGAGTTGGTCGCGTACTACGAGAAGAAGATCAGGGAAGGCATGGACCACACGAACGCCCGCTACGCGGCCATGGTCCACTCCCTGGACCAGAACATCGGCCGTCTACTCGCGAAGCTGGACGAACTCGGTGTCGCCGACAACACTTTGGTCCTCTTCTTCTCCGACAACGGCGGATTCGACCAGGTCCGCGACGAGGAGCAGGTCACCAGCAACGAACCGTTGCGATCCGGCAAGGGTTCACTCTACGAAGGCGGAATTCGCGTTCCCGCCATCATCCGATGGCCGGGGGTGTCTCAGGCGGGCGCCGTATGCGAAGAACCAATTATTTCGACGGACTTCTATCCGACGGTGCTCGACGCTCTTGGATTGGATGCGGACGACGCCGGTTGCGGTGAATTGGACGGGGTCAGCTTGCGCCCAATCCTGCAAGATCCGGCAGCATCGCTCGACCGCGAATCGTTGTGCTTTCACTACCCCCATTATTACTTCACGACCACCCCCGCCACCGCAATTCGCCACGGCGATTGGAAGCTCATTGAGTACTACGAAGACGGCCGTCTTGAACTCTATAATTTGCGCGACGACCGGTCCGAGGGGAAGGATATGGCAACCGACAGACCGGAAATCGTCAAGGACCTGCACGAACGGCTAAGCCGATGGCGCAAACAAGTCAATGCGCAACTCCCTGAGGCCAACGCTTAGGCGGGCTGGGATGCGCATCACAGAGAGAACGAGACATCAATCAGTCAGGGTTTGCAATCACGGGTTGCGCCGTCCCGCCGCTCCAGGCTTCGTGAATCGCATTGAATTCCTTTTCGATACTCGATAGCACTTCGATCAGTTGCGGGTCGAAATGCGTGCCGGCGTCGTTGACCATGATCCCCATGCTCTTCTCGTGGGAAAACCCTTCCTTGTAGCACCGCTTGGACCGCAATGCGTCGTACACATCCGCAATCGCCATGATACGTCCCGGCAGCGGAATGGCCTCGGCCTTCAATCCCAACGGATACCCCATGCCATTCCACTTCTCGTGGTGCGAAGACGCTATAGCGATTCCCATGGCGAGGAACGCGTTGTCCGGATACTGCGCGCTGACACGCCGGAGTGTTTCAGCGCCAAATTCCGCGTGCCGCTTCATCGTCTCGAACTCTTCATCCGTGAGTTTGCCCGGCTTCCGCAGTATGGCGTCGGAAATCGCGACTTTGCCGATATCGTGCAACGGCGCCGCCTGGTAGATCGTCTCGACGTAGCTTGCATCGACTTCCCCAGGATACAACTTTCGCTTCAGCAAATGGGAGGCGAGGATCTTGCAGTACTCACGCGTTCGTTCGATGTGTTGCCCCGTGTCGTCGTCCCGTGCCTCCGCCAGCTTCGACATGGCCACGATGGTTGCCAGTTGGGCCCGGGACACGCGCTCCTTCTCCCGCAGCACTTCCCGCATCTTCTCCTCAATCAGCGTGTACAGTTGCTGGTTGTGCAATTGCAGCTGCAATTGAAGAGCCCGCAACTGCAAATGAGTCCGCACCCGCGCCTGAACTTCCGCGAATTGAAACGGCTTTGTCACATAGTCGACGCCACCGAGTTCGAATCCCTTCACGATGTCCTGCACGTCGCTCATTCCGCTGATGAAGATTATCGGAATTTCGGCCAACTGGGAATCGTGCTTCAGCCGTTCGCATACCTCGTATCCGGACATGCCCGGCATGTTGATATCCAGAAGGATCAACTGCGGAGGTTCCTCCCGAACCGCCGCCAATGCCAGTTTCGGATCCGTGTATGCGCGCACGTGGTGGCCGTTTCGCGTCAGAAACGTGCTTAGCAGACGGAGGTTCTCCGGCACGTCGTCGATTATCACGATCTCGGTGGCCGAATCATCGATGGGCTCCACGAGTGTTCCCGCCTTTCCAGTTGGTCCAGCATGTACCGGTAATCGAACCTGTCAGCCCGGGTCCGTACCGTGAGCTAAAACGCCGCGGCGACTTTCAGGACTTCAACCATCTGTAGGAAGAAACCGTCCCTCGAGGCAATACGAAGGTTTCCAAAAGGGACCGAAGGAGAGATGAGATACGGGGTTGGTGGCGATTCGGGCTGGGAATGAAACACTCCCCAAGCCGCCAAACCATATCGTGACGAGGAATCCACATCTCGTCAATCACACCTCCGGGTGCCGTCCCAATCCCGGAAAAATCGGTACTCCGCATTACTAACCAGGATAACGCGCGCCTCCTTGAGGACGAGGTTCCAACGTCGATCGATCCGTCGTACCCCACATGACGCGCAACCACGTATCAATACTACTAGTGATGAATCGCGAATGCAATGGTTGCGCGCTGCGTGTGCATCGACTCTCATTGTTTTAACGCGCAATAAGAATTGACGTTGTTTGCCGCCGACGTCCGACCTGCCGGTTCGAGGAATCGCAGTGCTGATGCTACCGATGGCCGCTTGTGGAGTGATAGTGCTTTGGCATACGCGGGACCAGCCGGTCTCCTAATCGACCAAAGAAAGCGACCCGTCTCCGAGACGTACGGACTCCGGACGCGTCACCATTGCTGTGCGTGCGGATATCGGCTCTGTTGCAGCATCAATGAGGAAAGGAATTGCGATACGCCTGAAACGCGCTGATGAGCGCTTCCACCCGCTCCGGCGAGACCACATCACGAACTGCGACACCATCACGGTTAGGTGTGCTGAGTCTAAATCAACTTTGGAGTGCGCCACAAAAAGCGCGAGCGGCGGGACCCCTCTCGGGATCCCGCCACTCGCGTACTACTCGCGCTGGGGATTCTACAATCTCTTAGTTCAACGGAGCCGAGGTGGCGCCGACCGCGGTACCGTCTGCGGTGAAGCGAATCACGCCGGACTCGTCAACGAAGTACTGGCGGTAGCCCGTGCGGCCCGCGGCAGCCGGGGTCGCCGTGCAGGTGTAGGCCGGCAACGTGGCGGCCGTACCGTTGGTCACCGCAACCGTGAACACATAGCCGTGCTTCTGGCCGTTGCCAAGGACCTGGTCGATGAACGGGGGCGTCGCGCCGCCGCCATCAGGGTCGGCCAACTGGGCCAGCGTGCCATAGTCGCCCACCCCATCCGTGTCGGTGTCGACGAAGGCCGCCGTCTGGAACGCCACTTCACCCGTGGAGATGGTGCGCATGGCGCCCGCCGCGCCCGCTTCGTTCGCGCTCATCCGCGAGCGGAGCAGGTTCGGAATGGCGATAGCCGCGATGATCGCGATAATGGCGACCACGATCATCAACTCGATCAGCGTGAAACCGGATTTCTTCGATGCTTTCATTTCAATACCCTCCAGAGTTCCTAACCCGTCGTAAGGATTTTCCCAGATCGGCCCCCCATAGGACCGACTCATTCCTTCAACTGACGGCCTCTCCAGAGGCAACCATCGTGCCAAGAGTGGCGGGTTGATCGTAAGGTGTTTTGCAATAAGTGGTTGTGCTGAGATCTTAGCGTCGTGTCATTGGGGTTGGCCCCACAATTCGAGACCAGAGAGGGACTTGGGTGACATTTATTGTCACTGCAAGCGGAAGAGGAGGCGAGATGATGAAGGTAGGGATACGTCAGCGCAGACCAGAGGGGGGGCAACGCAGTCCGTAAAGGTCCGTGTTCTTTACTTCTCCACGGTCAGGAGGATCGCCAATCGTCCCCCGTCCATGGGCAATCCCCCCAGCAACAGATGCTTCCCCGGCACAATGGCCGTGGTCGTATCGAGGGCCTTTTGCGTAACCGTCTTGCCGTCTTTCTCGACCTTCTCCGTGATCCAGACCTTCACCCGAACCCGGCCTTCCGAATCGCCGGACAAAGGGGTCACCGAGAGAGAATAGCGGTCGTTGACTACGAACTTGGCTTCCTCCTTTGCCGATGCCTTCTGACGATCGGACTTCACCTTGCGAAAGGAGTCAAAGGGGAGGTTATCCAGCGCGGACCGGATCGATTCCAAGCCGGGCTCGAAATACTTCTCGTTCTCCGGACGGTTCTCGTCTGTAGCGTGCACGGCAACCATGGAAATGGTTACCGGATGTTCCAATGCCTGGTCCGCGTTTCCCACCAGCGCGACCAGGATGATCGTCAACCCCGCAAGATTCACAGCAAATCCCGTTTCCCCGTACTCACCCACAGCACGGTCGTGCCTTCCCCATCGGTATACGAATCCACCGTGGCGCCGTTAATCTCCGTCGACACGGTTTCCACTTCATTCGTGACCGCTTCCACCACCGGCGGCGTCGCCTGATCCCCAGTAGTAAACAGCAGGAACGCAGAAAACGCAACCAGCAAGGCCGCCGTGCTCAGCGAGACTATCGCCCAAAACCCGCGATACCCACGCGTCGGCCGCTCCACTTCCTGCCGGATGCCGTCCATAAACGCCGGAAACTGGGCGTCCGCGATTTCCGCGCGCTGACTTGCCTGCCGCGCGCCCTCGCGCAACAACCGCAGTCCCGCCTCGTAGGCTTTGCCTTGAGCATCCAGCGACGCCGCATTGCCCTCGGCCTCGCCGTCAAACCGGCGCGCAATATCTCGTTCCCACTTATTCATTACCGTTTCCTCCGGCAAACCCCATGCGCTGGAGACTGGTTTGCAGTTTCTTCCGGGCATGATGCAAACGGCTCATCACCGTTCCGATGTTGCAGCCCATCACCTGGGCCATATCCTCGTACGACAACCCGTCAAACTCCCGCAGCACGAACGCGGTCCGATGCTTGAATGACAATCCGTCCAAAGCCTTCATGATCGCCTCGCCCAATTCCTGGGCTTCCACCGTGTGGCCGGGACCCAATATCGGACTCGTAGCGTTCTCCGCCTCCAACGCGTCATTATAGGAGACCGTCGAGAGCCGCCGCTTCTTCAAATAATCCTTGCACTGGTTCGCGGTAATCCGCATGAGCCACGTCTTGAAACTCGCGTCACCACGGAAGCGACGCAACGACCGGTGCGCCTTGATGAACACCTCCTGCGAGGTGTCCCACGCTTCCTCCCGGTTGCGCAGGAAGTGGTACGCCAGCGCGAACACATCATTCCGGTACCGCCGCACCAACTCCTCGAAGGCCTGAAAGTCGCCCGTCTGCGCACGGCTGACGAGTGCGCCGTCATCGCTGCTCGCAACCACGGCGGACTTTCCGGACTCCAGCGCGTCCTCTGTATTCTCGTAGCGTAACGAGAAATCCAATGCAACACTCATAGGGCCGCTCTCCTCGTATCCCCAGCACAGGCTTCCAAGCGCTACCGGTTCTCACCGCTTGGTCACCCGCGACGTTGCCGTGTAACACGGCCGGCGTCTGTGAGTTCGGCAAATTAGACGATATCGGCGGTTTCATATTCATTACCGGCTCATCGGTGGCAGCGCCCTGCTCATCAAGGCATTCGCTCGGGATTCGAGCACGCACTAGCCGAATGCTCCTTGAGAAAAACGTTTGCAGCAGTACAGTTCACCTTGGCTCACATTTAAGGCTCCTCACAAGAATCTGTGCAGAAGACAAGTTGAGGAGCATGTGCTAACGCGT
>BTVY01000037.1:0-74652 GCA_045863335.1 Candidatus Hydrogenedentota bacterium
CACACTTCTTGAGAGTAGCACCACCCGGCGGGGAAGCCACCTAGATGATTATCAGCCACCTTTTCGCTTCTCCGGTGTTGGTGTTTTTTCTCCACGACTCAGAAGCGAAAAGGTGGCTGTCCCATTTTTCTTGTAAGAAACCGCCCCCGCAGGGTACCAATACTTCTTGAACGAGGTGCTCCATTGATTGACCACGATCAAAAGACGCTGTTCCTCAACTGGCTGGACACGCACGGCGCGTCGGTCATGAAGGTGGCGCGCGCCTACACCCTCACCCACGAGGATTGCCAGGATCTCGCGCAGGAAATCCTGCTCCAGGCGTGGCGCTCGTTGCCCAAGTTCGAGCACCGCGCCAGCGCCGCCACGTGGTTCTACCGCGTCGCCCTGCAGACCGCCATGAACTGGAAACGAAATGACATCCCCCGCCGGTTGATACAACAACCATTACTGGACTTCCAAGTCATCCCGGCGGACGAGGCCGGCAGCGCCGAACAGGCGCAGCAGCGCGAAATCGTGGAGCAACTCTACAGCGCCATCCAGAAGCTGCCAAAAGGCGATGCGGCCTTGGTGCTGCTTTATCTCGACGAATTGAGTTACCGGGAGATGGCTGAGGTCCTCGGCATCTCGGAGAGCAATGTCGGCGTGAAACTGAATCGCGCGAAGAAAGCGTTGACCGCGCTCATGAACGGGGAAGCATCATGAACCCTGACAACTTTCAAGAAGCCTGGAAGGCGCAATCGGCCCAGACCCGCGTGACGGTGAATGCCGACCTGCTGCTGCAAGAAGTGCAACGCTCGCAAGAGAGTTTTCGCGGCATGATCTTCTGGCGCGACTTCCGGGAAGTCGCCGTCGGGATCGCCATGTTGCCCTTGTGGTTTGTCATGGGGTACTTCATGTCGCTGCCGTGGACCTGGTATCTCACCGTGCCCGCGCTGTTTTGGTTGATGGGGTTCATCTTCGTCGATCGCTTGCGCCACCCGCAGAAGGCCCCCGGTCCGGGCGATTCGCTGCTGACCAGCGCAAAGGAATCCCTGACCCAGGTGGAGCATCAAATCTGGCTGCTCCGGAATGTCGCGTGGTGGTACCTGTTGCCGTTCACCATTGCGATCCTCGCTTTCTTTACGCAAACCTCCTGGCAAATCGCGAATAACTGGGGAGGGTTTCTCTCATTAGCAATTCCGTCGTACGTATTCCTGTTCGTCCTCTACGGGTTCGTCTACTGGCTGAACCAATATGCCGTCCGCAAACAGCTCGAGCCCCGGCGACACGAACTGCTCACCCTCATCGCCACCCTTCGCGATGAACCGGCGCGTGAAGTCAGCGGCGACTATCCAATTCTAACGGGCGCGAAGAAGTCGACCTGTTCGGGCCGGCGAATTATCGTTGCCACTATTCTCTTCTTCGCGATCTTGTTCATCGGCGTACCGGCCATACTCTATACCGCGTATTATTTTGAAAACCGTTTCAGCAGTGAGTATCCGAAGCTGTCCCCCTTCGCCGCGGTGCGCTGGCAGGAATCCCAACCGGAGGTCATGGTCGATGACGTGTGGTACACGCTCGTCTCGCTGAACGGCGTCCCCGCTTCGGACATCGTCGCATTCAGCCAGGAGACCTTCGGCGACAAGTGGCAAAAGCGATTCGAAGAGGACCTCGTCGAACTGCTCACCCGCATGGGACACGAGCCGGACGACACCGTCACGCTGGTGGTCCAAACGCTGGACACGGCAGAGACGCGAACCCTCGAAGACGTGCCCATGACCTATGCCAATCGCAAGGTCATCCGCGATGCTGCGCAAGCCCGAGAGCCGGCCGTTCCACTCTCCGAGTTAGTCCCCAGCCTGCGCGCGGAGCATGGCCTCGTCGGACTCGCCGCCATGGTCATGGTCGATGGCGAGGTCGTCGCGTCCGCGGTCGACGGCGAACGCAAGTCCGGCAGCGGCGTCCCGCCAACCATCGACGACCAATGGCATCTCGGGTCCATCACCAAATCCATCACCGCCACGATGATTGGGCGGCTCGTCGAGGCGGGAAAGATGGACTGGTCGGACACGATCGGCGAGGCATTTCCCGACGCATCCATCCACGAGGATTGGAAACCGGTCACGCTCCGCCAGTTACTCACCCACACCTCCGGCGCGCCGCCGAACTTCTCCACCTTCGTGGCGCTCAAGAAACCCGCACTCGGTCTCGATTGTTTCAGGGAGCGCGAAGAAGCTGTGCTGAACGTGCTCGCTAAGAAACCGGCAACCCCGCCGGGCGAACGCCACGTCTATTCAAATGTAGGCTTCACCATCGCGGGAGCCATGGCGGAAAAGGCGGAGGCGGTGCCCTGGAGCGAACTCGTCACCCGGGAAGTTTTCGAACCCCTCGGACTCACCAGCGCGGGCTTCGGCCCACCCACGAGTCCGGACGATACACTCGACCAACCGCGGGGTCACACGGGCGCCTTCGGCTGGAAGATCGCCGTCGACGACGATGCGGACAACACCTTCATCATCGGACCCGCGGGCATCGTTCGCATGACGCTGACCGATCTGTGCACCTACGCAACCGAACATCTGCGCGGCCACCGTGGCGAAGGAACGCTACTTTCCGCCGAAACCTACCAGCAACTGCACACACCCGAACTCGACAACTACGCCTGCGGCTGGGTGAAGAAAGACCCCGACGCGGCCGTCCCCCACACCCATTTCTGGCACAACGGCTCCAACACCATGTGGTACGCCCTCGTGGTCTTCATCCCGGATATCGGCATGGTCGTAGCCGTCACCTCCAACGACGGCGACATCCCGAACGCCGAATCCGCCGCCTGGCAAATCGTCCGGAACGCCGCAAGGCCCTGAGGCGCCTTGGGCATCCTGCCCAAAATTTCGAGGTGATTCGAGGTGCCTTGGGCATCCTTGCCCAAGTTTCGAGGTGCCACGGCCTTCCAGGCCGTGATCTGCAATCTGTGGCCTCCCAGGCCACAGGACTCATGGGCAGGATGCCCATGGCACCTCGAATCACGGGCTGCAAGCCCGTGCCACCTCACACCAGCACAAGCTACTCTCTCCCGTAGACATAGGCACCCCCCCACGGCCACGCTATCGGCATAGCATTGACAAACTAAACTTTATACTATAAAGTACTTTTTGCAGACTCAGAATCGACCCGCCAGGAAGGAGGCCATCCCATGCGCGTGCTTCTCATCAACGTCCCGCACCCCGCCATCGGAAGTCGTATCCCGGACGATCATCTCCCTCCCCTCGGGCTCCTCTACATCGGCGGCGCGTTGATCGACGCCGGGCACGAGACGCGCCTCCTCGACGGCGAACTCGCCCCTTTGTCCACAAAACAGATCGTGGACACAACGCAGGCCTTCGCCCCTGACGCGGTCCTCTTCGGCCACTCGGGCTCGACCTCGGCCCACCCCATTGTCGCGGAGGTCAGCCGGGCGATTCGCGCCGCGTGCCCCGACCCATGGATCGTCTACGGAGGCGTCTTCCCTACGTACCATTGGCACGACATCCTCCGGGACGAACCGCAGATCGACGTCATCGTCCGCGGCGAAGGCGAGCGAACGGCGCCACGCCTCATCGCGGCGCTCGAAACCGGCGCGCCGCTCCACGACATCCCCGGCATTGTGTACCGCGAGAATGACGAGCCCGTCGCCACGCCGGACGCGCCGCTCATCCAGAATCTCGACGACTATCGCGTCGGCTGGGAGCTGATCAATTTCGCGGACTACAGCTACTGGGGCGGACGCCGCGCCGTCGTGGTCCAGTTTTCGCGAGGCTGCCCTTATCAATGCAACTACTGCGGACAACAACTCTTCTGGCGGCGGTGGCGGCATCGCGATCCCAGGAAGTTCGCCGCGGAACTTGCCTGGCTGCACCGCGTCCACGGCGTCGACGTCATCAACTTCGCCGACGAACACCCCGCCGCGTCCAAGCCCGCCTGGCGCGCCTTTCTCGAAGCCCTCATTGCGGAGAACGTCCCCTTGACCCTCGTCGGCTCGGTCCGGGCGGACAGCATCGTGCGAGATAAAGACTTCCTGCACCTGTACAAGAAGGCCGGCTTCGTCCGCTTTCTGCTCGGCATCGAGAACTACGACGAGGCGACGTTGCGCCGAATCCGCAAGGCATCCACGGTGAGCGAAGACCGCGAAGCCATCCAGTTGCTCCGCCAACACGACATCATCTCCATGGCGACCTACGTGGTCGGCTTCGAAGAGGAACGCGACCGCGACTACTGGCGCTCTCTCCAGCACCTGCTCTCCTACGATCCCGACCAGATTCAATTGTTATACGTCACGCCCCACCGTTGGACCGCCTACTACGAGGTCGCGGCAGCCCGGCGCGTCGTGCAAACCGACCGCCGGCGCTGGGACTACAAACACCAGGTGCTCGCCACGCGCCACCTGTCCCCCTGGCGCGTGCTCCTGTGGGTCAAGTTCATCGAGGCGGTCATGCAACTCCGCCCGCGCGCCCTCCGGCGGCTCTTCTTCCACCGCGACCCCGAATTTCGCTACGCCATGCGCTGGTACTCCAACATCGGACGCCGCGTCTGGCCCTACGAAATCTGGAACTTCCTCTTCCGCGACCGCTACCAGAACAACGGCCCCACCCTCGCCCAATTCTGGGGTCCGCCCCAGGACGGCGAAGTATCGGCAAGGGAGCGCCCGATCCGAGCGCTTCTCCCGGTCGCAACGGACTCGTCACCAGTGGTACGATGAGCGGATGTTCACCGCAATCGGACGTTGGTATCGGAAGCGAGCGTATAGACCCGGGAGCGTGGTGTCGCGATTCGTTGCGCGCGATGTGAAGCGGGAGATCAGAGTCGTTTCCGCCGATGATCTCGATAAGGGATACATCGTTGGCCAGGTGCGAACGAATAATGTTTTGTATGTGGCCAGGGGCTTGGTTGCGGAACAGCAGTTCAGCGACCCTACGATTCTGCGCATAGATGAACTGTGGGATTGGTCCGGTAAGCCGTGGGGCGGCTTGCCCGATGGGACGTCTATCGTGGATCGCGTAGACACGCGGCATAACGAGAATATACGCGTCGCCGATGGGGGCGATGCCGGCTTCCGCGACAGACTTCTTGAACATCAGAAGCCAACACGGGAGTTGGTTCTATCACCGGGCGATCAGGGCTGCAAGCCGATCACCAAGATTTCGGGCGAGCCGTGGTGGCCGGCCAGGCTCCCAAGACCCACCTGCGGCCTCGGTCACACTATGTCATTTATGGCGCAGTTCCGCATCTCGGATGTTCCCGGATTCGAATCTGAGACCGATTCCCTGGTCTCGTTTCACTACTGCCAGTCGTGCTCCTACGAAGGCAATATGTCTTTCGGATGGGACTGCGAGCGGAACAAGTCCGGCTATGACGTATCCATTCTCACGAACATCACGACAAGAGAACCAGATGGACTCGAGACAGTTGCTGAGGTGGTCATCAAACCGCATGCCGTGACCTGTCGCGATGTCATGGAAGTCCCGGGATATGAAGACACGATCGATCTGGTTCTTGACCAGCCGGATGATTACCCCGGGGGCAAAGACGACCTCGACGAGGAAATCTACCCCGGCGTGGTACACGTCGCGCACAGCAAACTGGGCGGTTGGCCCACATGGGTCCAACGGCCGGTCCCGCCCCCGGTCGGTGATTCGGAACGACTCGCGTTCGTCGCCCAACTCGACTGGTCATTGTGCGACCGCTCACCATGGTGCTCCGGGGGCTACGCATACCTATTCCTGATACACAACGGCACCAACATGCTTCGAGGAGAATTGGCAATACAGACAACGTGAGCGGAAATGCTTGCGGCGGTCTCCGGATGGGGCGGCTCGAAAGTAGTCACGCCGTGGCTCCCTACACCTTCTCACATCAAGCCCTGGACGGGGCGAAAGAATCGGCTGGGCGGGCAAAGCCCCTCAGGCCCGAAGGCCCAAAAGGTTCGCGTATCAGGCCGTTCATGGGTATCATTGGGGCGGTACATGAAGGTGACCGTGACAAAGGTGAAATGGATGCTACGCAATGAAACACCTCAAGCTCAAAACCAAGAAACTACCCATTCGAGCAGACGGAACTGGTCCGAAGATCCCGGACCCCTGTGAGGGGCTCAGCGGCAAAGCACTGAAGAAGTGCCGGAAGGAGAACCCGGATCTGTAGTGCCGGAGATCACCCGGGGCGAAGGCCATAGCCCTATCGCACGGATCGCTCGTGGACGCGCTTGCATTCACGAAACCGAGATCGAAATCGCTATCGGGATCGGGATCGGGATCGGGATCAAAAAGAGAAACGCCCGGAGTTTCGATACCGATCCCGATTTGGATCGGGACGTACCGCCGCTACGGATCCCAAACGACATGCGGGCGTGGGGGTGTCCGCTGTTTCTTGCGCGCCGTCCGCGACGTGATGGGGGTGCGCCAATAACGCGCACCCGTCCCCAACACCCCGCACCGCCACGAAAACCCCGAACGCCAAATTGTGTTGCAGGCTCCCAGCCTGCGAACGAACGCGGCAGGCTGGAAGCCTGCACCACAATGCAAAACACTGTGCAAGATTTGTTGTCCGCATTCGCTCCCATCTGACCCAACGGGCCTGCATACCTGCAAGCCCAGGCTTGGCCCAACCGGCGACACGCCGCGCCGAACCAATGCGCGCATCACGCAGCCCCGGACAGGGCGACTCGACTGTAGTCACGCCGCCGGCGTGATGAAGCGAGGAACGAGCGAAACCCTAGGTTCTAACGCCCCTCAGGGCAAGCCCCGGATGGGGCGTAAGAAGTTAGAAGCGGCGGGGACGCCCGATCATCGCAGTCGCGTACGAGTCGACGTTTGCCGGCATGTTCTGCCGCCCCCGTTCGGGGGCTATGCGATAGGGACCGGTTCAGGTACCCAACGTTCCGCTCCGCTCCACGTTGGGCTACATTCTTCCGCCTCGTCCGAGGCTGGAAACTGTACGTCACCTTTCGGAACAATCGGGTTGCATCCAGCAAACGACTTGACCGCCGATCCCAATCCGGCCCAACAGGCCGTCTTCGGTCCAATCTGGCCCAACGGGCCTACATACTTACAGCCCAGGCTTGGCCCGGACGGCCGCACGGCGCGCCCGTGAAACGCACGCCACACGAATCCGGCCCAATGGGTCTCCGAATCGGTCAAATCTGGCCCAACGGGCCTACATACTTGCAGCCCAGGCTTGGCCCGGACGGCGGCGCCGAGCGCCCGCGCGACGCGCCAACGGCCGGGCCTAGCCTGGGTATCCGCAACCCCCATTCATCCCTACGCTGAAAGCGTTGCACAACGAACGCAGGAGTATGTACCCCTTGTATATTGTCCGCGAGGGAAATTTGGCGATACGCCAGTCGTCGCCGTATCCGTTTTTTGGTTTTTTTTCTTTTGTGAACGACTGTGGGGTTGTGGATAAGCGGTGCGTTCGGCTCATGGGATTCCTCTCGCAAGGCCATGTGGGAGGTTAGGACGGGCGGCGGAGCTGGGTAACCCCTTGGGCTGTCGCGAAGCCTGTCCTGAAGTTGATGGTCCGCAATTAGCCCAGCTATACTCGCACTATTACATATCTTTCGGACAATGAGTTCTTGAATTGACCTGTCGTACAATTAAAGAAGCTCCGCCAAAGGTTTTTGAAAGAAATCAGCCTGCAAGCTATTTGGGAATTGGCTGGAAACGGGGTGCGATACAAACATGCACTTAAGCGAAATTCAACTTACTAATTTTCGTTCATTTTCGGAAGAACAGATATCGTTCCAGCGCCGCCTGACGGTGCTGGTTGGAGAGAACAATGGCGGCAAGAGCAATATTATCGATGCCATCCGCCTTGTCTCAACACCCTTGAGCGGTCGCCGCGAACTATATTGTGAGCATACGGACATACGATTTGGAACGACCTCTCCCACTTTCAGCATCCAAGCCGCATTTGATGAATTGTCGCCGCCCCAACAGGGCAGGCTCCTTTCCGCAACAACCGATGACACATTGAGCAGGGCCACCTTTGGTGTCACGTACGATGCTTCCGGAAGACGACCGCATGTGCGCCCGAACCTTTGGGCGGGCCGCTTCAAGGCACCGCCGGAACCTGGTGCGCATGAGATGATTCGCCACGTCTACCTGCCACCGCTACGCGATGCCAAACGCGCACTCGCGTCGGGCAATCCAACGCGGATTTATGCTCTCCTACATCACTTTCTCGGGAACCGAGATCCCGATGATATTGCTAGAGATCTTGCCCGTGAGAGCGAACATCAAATTCTCAAGGATGTAAACTTGGCTGTGGCTGGAGGTCTGGATGAACTGACCACCGGCGTCAGGCAGCAAAACACGAGGTTAGGCTTCAATACCGATGAGAAACTCATCGATATCGCACGCGACTTGCGGTTCAAACTCGCCGATCATGGGATCACGCCGGAAGACCTCCGTTATTCCGGTCATGGATTCGCCAATCTGCTCTACATCGCGACGATCGCTGTTGAATTGGAGAAAACGGACAACGCGGAACTTACCATGTTTCTCGTCGAGGAGCCGGAGGCTCACCTCCATCCGCAGCTTCAATCAGCGGTACTGAGTTTCCTTGAAGAGCGCGCTGGGCAATCTCCCAAGCAAAATGAAGATCAGAACGCCCCAGCGGGACATTTGCAGGTCATTGTTGCCACGCATTCACCGAACCTGTCCGCTTGGGTTCCGTGCGAAAACCTGGTAGTTGTCCGTTCCGTTGAGCCGAACGCTCGTTCAAGCAACGATCTGGGTGCAACGGAAGAGGAACAGTCCGATGGTTCGGATACGCGGCAGGCCTTGACGAGGCCGCGTCCAGAGTCTCGCTGTATACCTCTTTCTAAGCTTGGTTTGAGTGCCCTGGAACGCCGAAAGATTGACCGCTATCTCGATGTGACCAAATCAGCCGTGCTATTCGGCGGACGCGTTCTTTTAGTCGAAGGAATTGCCGAGGCGTTGTTACTTCCCATAATGGCAAAGTGTCATGTACTCAAGGAAGACCCGCAGGCCTTGCGCAAATTTCGCTCCACGGCCTTCGTCTACATCGATGGCGTGGACTTCGACCCGTACGTGAGGGCGTTGTTATCAACGGTCGGTGGCGTCCGCATCGCCGACCGCCTAGTAATCATTACAGACGGGGACAAACATACTGTCAACGATGGACAACCTCTCCCCGGATTCAGTCGGAAGACAAAGCTGAAGAAGATCGCCGCCGACGCGGGCGCCCAGGATGTCCTCGATGTCTTGGTGAATACGTACTCACTCGAAACAGAGCTCATCGAAGCCGGCAACGAAGCTTGCCTCAGGGAAGTCTATCTCGCACTGCATGAGAAATCTGAGGAGAAGTGGGACATCGCTGTAGCAAAAACTGGTCGCGAACGCGCAATAGCTATACAAGGCTTGTTCCACAACACGGCCAAAGGCGACTTCGCCCAACTCATCGCAGATAAGATAGCGGACAGCTCGACGTTTTTCGTACCCGAGTACATTCAGAAAGGCATCGAGGCGCTTGTGAAATGAGTCCGCACGCGTTTCCTACACCGGAACAGCAAACCGTCATCGAACATGATGGCTCCGCTTTTGTAATGGCGTGTCCCGGTGCTGGCAAGACGCGGGTTATGGTCGAACGTGCGCGTCGCCTGTTCTCCGATTTACCAGCGGGTTGTGGGGTTGCGTTCTTGTCGTTCACACGTGCGGCGATTTCTGAGCTTGAGACGCGCCTTCGCAAGGAGCGGATCTTACCGTCGCCCGTCTTTCCAAGCTTTGTCGGAACATTCGATAGTTTCGTCTGGCAATTCCTTGTGGCGCCGTTTGGCGTCAAGGGCTCTGATGCCCGTCCGCGGTTGATTGCCGATGTGGCGGACCTTGCGGTAACGCCGCCTGGCTATACACACTCCTTGTCGCTTTCTTGTTTTTGTCGCATGACAGGAATAATCCTCGACAAAGCGGCGAAAGCCCGAGGGTTTGATGTTTCACAAAAACCCATCTACCAGGTTCAGGCTTATGTAACAGCAGCTGCGGCACTCCGCGCAGGTTTGCGGGCGCGAGGCTACTTGGGCTTTGATGAAGCGCGTGGCGCGGCACTCGAACGGCTGAAAGATGCAGAACAGGGGACCCGTATCGCCGCGGCCCTGGCCGGTCGATTTCGTGAAGTCATTGTTGATGAGGCGCAGGACTGCAATCCGGATGATCTTGAAGTCATTTCATCGTTTCGAAATTCGGGTCTCTCTGTGAAGGTTATATGCGATCCGCATCAATCTATTTATGGATTCAGAGGGGGGCTCACGGATCAACTTTTCGCGTACGCGGAAACCTTTCGCGAAGATGAACGTAAGGTGTTGACCGGAAATTTTCGGTCTTCGCCCAGTATCTGCAAAGCTACAGCACAGCTACGCCCTCTCGCGGTGCGCATCTTGCCTGACGAACCCCTCGGCCGTCACAAGGACGACACAACACCCGTTCGAATCTTCTCATATGGTGGCAATAAGGTACCGGATAAGATCGGCACAGTATTCTTCTCATATGTGAAAAGCATGGGTCTCAATCCTGCATCGTGTCCAATCGTTGCCGCCACGAAAGCAAGCGGAGCGGCGGCGGCCGGGCAGCCGCGCCCAATCGACAGCAGCGTTCGAGCCGTTCGCCTCGCCGAAGCGGTGACAGGATTTCAATTCGCTGCCGGTTTCAATGACATGAAGAGATCGATCGAGCAGGCCCACATAGTTCTGCTTGAACTGGAGGACCGCCTTGGCAATTTTTCCTACCACCAGTATCTCGCGGAGAATGAGATCGAGCAGGCAAGCTGGCGCCCTCAGGTCCTTTTCCTGTTGCGTGAACTGCGTTTCGACCCATCAAGACATTCAAATGCCAAGGCCTGGCACACAGCAGCCAAAGACCTGCTAGCGGAACATCTCACGCTGAAGAACGAACCTGGACTCTCTCAACGGTTCAAATGGAACAAGAATATCGCAGACGCACTGGTTCCGGTGCCATCTGCGACTGCAATGCCACGCACCATACACTCGGTAAAGGGAATGGAGTTTCCGGCAGTTTGTGTCGTTACCACAGCGCGTACTCTCGGACGTATTCTTGACTACCTGGAAACAGGGGAACCCGCTGATATGGCGGAGGACACTCGCAAGCTCTACGTAGCGGCTTCGCGGGCGGAAAGATTGCTGGTGATTGCAGCTCCGCGGAGTCAGGCGAACCGGCTAGCTGCACACTTGCGCGGCCACGGGGCCAAAGTGGAAATTGAGGACATTTAGCCGCTCCCCTCAGCGGCACTAAAGCCAACTCCCCCTAGTCACCCCACGCGTTCCACCCGCACCGCCTTCAGGTCGATCGCCATCTCCCCCGCAATCTTCGTCGCCCGCACCGTCAGCGTGGCGCGGCCCGGTGCGAGTTCGAGTTGGCCCATGGGCAACTCGGCCCAGTGCATTTCGTAGACCTCGTTGCGTTCGACGCGGTCTGGGGAGGGGATGGGGGGACGGGGGAAATGAGGAGTGATGAATGATGAATGATGAGGCGCGGTCAGGACCTTGGTGAGGCGTTTGGTGACGATTGGTGTCCGGAGACTGGAGTCTGGAGGAAGAGGTGCGGATGGCGTTGGGGTTGCGTGATCGCGTTGGTAGTCGATTTCGAGGGCGACTTCGGTTCCGAGGGCGGATTCGGGGCTGGTAAACAGGAGGGCGAACGTGTAGGTCCCCGCGCGGACGATGTCGATATCCCAGGTGACGTGGTCTTCGGGGCTGGTCCAGTTGGTGATCCAGTCGTTGGCCCAACCTTTGTCGCCCGCGAACGTGACGCCGCCGTGGAGTTGGGCGTCGGGCGCGGGGAGGGTCACGACGGGCATTTGTTCGTAGCCGATGGGAATCGGAATGGGGCCGCCGGCTTCGCGCATCATCTCGTCGTACCACCGGTCGTAGGCGGCGCGGAGCTTGGCGGCGACGTCGGGGTGCGACTCGGTGATGTCGGTGGTTTGGCCGGGGTCGGCGTGCATGTCGAAGAGGGTGTGGCGATCGCGTTCGATGACGAGCCGGTATTGCTGCGTGCGGACGGCGCCGCGGCCTTTCCAGTGGGAGAAGAGCATGCGGTCCGGCCAATCGACGGGTTCGCCGGTCAGCAGCGGCGCGAGGCTGAGACCATCGAGCGGCCGCGCGGAAGAGGCAGTAGTCTCTGGGACAGCAGGGACACCAGAGACAGCAGAGACGAGACCTCGTATGTTATCCGGAGAATTCGTGTCAACTCCCGAAGCACCATGCGCCTCGAAGCCGGGAGTACTTGAGTACGTTGTCACTGGTGTCCCTGATGTCTCTGTTGTCCCTTCACTTTTGCCGGCTTCGAAAGGGGATTGAGGATTGGCCGATCGTTGGGTCGTGGTGGCGTCGACGTTTGCATCATTACTCAAGGCGCCTCGTTCACGGGCGGGGACGCCCGTGCTCCTTACCGGCACGTCCGCAAGTTCGGCGAGGGTGGGCAGGAGATCGATCGCGGCGGCGATGGGTTTGACCTCGGTGCCGGGCGGGATGTGGCCGGGCCAGCGCATGAACAGCGCGTTGCGGACGCCGCCTTCGTGAACGGATCCTTTCCGGCCGAGCATGCCGCCGTTGTAGCGTTCGCTGTTGGGGCCGTTGTCGCCGAAGAACACGACGATGGTGTCGTCCGCGAGGCCGTGGGATTCGAGGCGGTCGAGCAGACGGCCCACGTTGTCGTCGATGCTTTTGACCATGCCGTACACGCAGGCAAGCGTGTCGTCGAGCCCCTGTTCCTTGAAGGGATCGAAGTAGCGGTCCGGCACCTGGAAGGGCGAATGGGGCGTGTTGTAGGGCACGTAACAGAAGAAGGGCGCGTCCGCGTGGGCGTCGATGAAATCGAGGGCCGCGTCGGTCACCACGTCGTTGATGTAGCCCTTGGTCTCGACGGGATTGCCGTTGCGTTCGAGGGTGGTGTCGAAATAGTTGTTCCAGTGGCCCGCGCAGAATCCGAAGAACTCGTCAAACCCCTGGCCGTTGGGATGATTGGGATACTGCGCCCCGTTGTGCCATTTGCCGAAACAGCCGGTCGCGTAGCCCGCGTCTTTGAGGACCTCCGCGAGGGTGCGTTCTTCGCTGCGCATGACTTCTTCGCGGTGGGTGACGCCGTCGACGCCGGTGCGGAGGTAGTAGCGTCCCGTGAGGAACGCGGCGCGGGTCGGCGCGCACACGGGGCTCACGTAGAACCGGTCAAACCGCGCGCCTTCCGACGCAAGGCGATCGAGCACCGGCGTGACGATAGTGTCGTTGCCGTGGGAATGGATGTCGCCCCAGCCCTGGTCGTCCGTGAGGATGACGAGGATGTTCGGACGCCGCGCGGATTCGGCGGCGCGGGCGATCGGCGCTCCGCACAAGGCAGCCGTGCCCAGCGCCACGCGTCCAAGAAACGCGCGGCGGTTGAGAAGGTCTACACTAGTCAACGTCGTTGGTTCCCTTTCACGTCTTCAATGCCGCAGGGCTTTCTGAGGTGGCATGGCCTTCCAGGCCATGATTCGAGGTGTCATCGCCTTCCAGGCGATGACTTAAGAGTCTCATGGGCAGGATGCCCATGAGACCACGGGCTGGAAGCCCGTGCCACCTCGAAGAGCGCGCCCACAGCTATTCGAATTCATCCACGAGCGCCGCTCGCTTCTACAAGTTCCCACTCCCAATTCCCATTCATCATTCATCATTCATCACTCATCATTCTTCCCCGCTGCCACGGCACCGTCCCGGTGTCATTGATGTGATCGCTGAGGGCCTTGAACAAGGTCCGGTACATGGGATGCTCCTGCGGCAATGGCGATTGTTCCAGCGGGTCCGCGGCGAGATCGTAGAGCTGCATGGGTTCGTAGGGGCCGTTCTGCAGGAGCTTCATGTCGCCCTGGCGCGCGGCGTAGTAATCGCGGCCGCCGTAGCGGCCGCCTTCGCGCCGCACCCAGATCAGCGTGCGCTCTTCTTCCGGCTGATCTTCGCCGCGCAAGGCGGGCAGGATGCTGCGGCCATCGATATCCGCGCCGGGCGAGGCGCCCGCGGCGTCGCAGGCGGTGGCGAAGAGGTCCATCGTAAGCGCCACGCGATCGGAGGTCGCGCCTTCGGGAATCGTGCCGGGCCACATGGCGCACATGGGCACGCGGATGCCGCCTTCATACATGTCTTCCTTGCCGTCGCGGAGGTTGCCGTTGTTCGCGCCGACTTTGAGGTAGCCGCCGTTGTCGGAGACGAACACGATCAACGTGTTCTCCGCGATGCCCGCAGACTCGACCGTACCGAGCACCTTCCCCACGCCATCGTCGAGATGCTCGATGAGCGCAACGAGTTTCGCGCGATCGGGATCGATGCCGGGTTCGCGTTGCTTCACGCGGTCGACCCATTCCTCCGGCGGTTGAACGGGCGTGTGCGGCGCATTGTAGGCGAGGTACAGGAAGAACGGCTGCTCCGTGGCCGCGCGTTCCGCGATGTACTCGTTCGCCCATTGGGTGAACAGGTCCGTCGCATGCCCTTCCGGATCGATCTCCTCGGTGCCGCGGCGCATGTAGTTGATGTCGTGACGCCGGTGCGCGTAGTAGTCGTCCATCATGTCACCGAGGAATCCGTGGAAATGATGGAAGCCGCGTTCCATCGGTGTGTCCGGCGACTCGAGGCCGAGATGCCATTTGCCCACGATGGCGGTGTGGTAGCCTTCCGGGCCGAGCACAGCGGACAGGAGTTCCGCATCCGTGCTGAGCTTCCCCCAACTGTTATCGCGATGCGTGCGAATCACGCCGGGCACGCCGACGCGATCGGGATAGCAGCCGGACAACAGCGCAGCGCGCGTGGGCGAACACACGGGGCAGTTCGCGTAGAAGTTCGTGAAGGTCATGCCGCGCTGCGCGATGCTGTCGATGTGCGGCGTTTGCAGATCCTGCGCGCCGTAGCACGCGAGATCGCCACAGCCAAGATCGTCGGCGAGAATGATAATGATGTTGGGTCTGCGCATGGGGCCGGCTCCTCCCTGTGCAGTTCGCGGCAACGCGGTCGCCGCCGCCCCCGCCGCAATGGTTTTCATAAAGTCCCGTCTCGAAGTTGCGCCTTGCATATCGATGGCTCCTCGCCCCAACGCCCTCAGAAGTTTCAGTATAACGGACCGATGCTTGAAGACAAGCAGTTTCAGTCAAACGTGCCTCAGTCGAACGGTTCTCATCTGGCCCAACGGGCCTGCATACTCTTAGCCCCAGGTTGCTCCGACCGACGGGAGGAGCTACCTGGGGATCTGAGCACCCGTAAAACCAAACTTACCCTGAAGGGGTTAAACATGCACTATGTATCTCTTTCAGAGAATCACGAGAACACATTGCTGAGTACCCCGGCTAGGCCTTGCTTCGCGGCGGCCAAACCGGGGCTGAGCGTATCTAGGCCCGTTGGGCCACTGCGGCGCCTCGGCGGCGCCGTTCACTGCCGATCCCGATCAGCCGTCGGTAGAACCAGTCCGACAAGTCGTTGATCCCGCCCGGGCGAGGCTCTACAATCGGAGTCCTGCTGCGAGGGTTGTGTTGAACTGCTGGAGCGATGATTCCTCATGGGCCAATTGGAAGATCAGGTGAAGCGCCTTTCGGTGTTGCTGGAATTGGCGGACCCCTTGCGGGAACGGGTTGCGGCGACGCTGCTGCGGATCTCGACGTTCTCGAACATGGAACCGGGCGACGTGCTGTACACGGAAGGCGACGCGCGTGCCGGCGACGGGTTCGTGCTGCTGCAAGGCGAAGTGACCGTGCGCAAGTCGGACGGATTCGAGGCCCGCGTGCAGGCGCCCGCGCTGCTGGGCGAGATGCAGCAGTTTCACCTCGAAGACGAGGAGAAACGGTTCGCCAGCGTCATCGCGGGCCAGAACGTCGCCGTCCTCCACTTCGACTGGCAGGAATTCTACCAAGCGCTCGAAGCAGACATCTCCCCCGACGACCAGACCCACGTCCGCGACGCCCTCCGCAACCAGGCCTGGATGCACTACCTCGAAATCGACGACGAGATCTGAGGCGCGCTTTTCACTTCCATCTACTCCACATCCTTCACGCAGCGGAATCCGCTGTTGTAATTCCCGGTCGTGTTTGGCGGGAGATAGTAGCGGTGGGTGGTGCGCATCATGGCGAGGTCGTTGAAGTTTGAACCGCCGCGCATGACCTTGTTCTTCTCGCCGTACTCGTCGCAGGAAACCGGATTGCCTTCGTAGGGTTGATACCAGCTTGAGGTCCATTCGTAGGCGCTGCCGGCCATGTCGTAGCAGCCGTAGGGGCTCGTTGGATTCGCGATGGTTTCGCCGCGGCCGATGGACCGGTCGTACGCGATGAAGGTCGGATCATAGGTGTCGCCCCAGGGATAAAGGCGGCCGTCGATGCCGCGCGCGGCTTTCTCCCATTCGGCTTCGGTGGGGAGGCGTTTGCCCATAGCCGCGGCGTAGGCGTCCGCCTGCTCCCAAGTGACCACAGCGGGGAAGTTTTCCTTGCCCTCGGGATACGAGTAGTTCGGGTCGAACTTCTTGAAGTCGGCGTGGCTCACCTCGTACGCGTCGATGAAGAAAGCGCCGGTCGTGGCGACGTGTTGCGGCGACTCGTCGGGGTCGCCGAAGTCGCTTCCCATAATGAAGGGTCCGGCGGGCACGTAAACCATGCCTTCCGGCGCGGCGGGATCGTTGGACGGCTCGGGGTTGGCTTCTTTCCACGCGTAGGTGCCGACTTGGGGCTCCGGTGCCGCTTCCGGGCCATCGACAAAGCCGTAGTGGCGCGCGAACCAGTAGTTCCTGATTACATCCACGTTAATCTCTTCCTCCAGAGATTCCATGGTCTTTGAACCATCCGGCGTCGGAACGGTAAAGGTCTTCATCTCACGCCGGCCGGGCCACATGCCGTCAATCTCTCCGCGGACTTTCTCGTCGATGACCACATCGCCGGTCAACACTTCGTAAAGCATGAAGTAGTACGGCACCGCGCCGTACTCGAATCCCAACCGCTTCCACGAAAACAGATGGCGATTCAACGCCATGCGATACTTGGTCAGCAAAGTCGGATCGGTCTCGTACCGCAGCAACATCCAATACGACTTGGCCGCAAGGTTGTCGTCCCATGGCACCGCCCACTCGTCGGGCCACAAGACCTTGGCCATGATGGCTTGATCGTCGTAGTGATGCGTCTTGATCAGCTTGTTGTAGGCGGCACGGTAGCGTTCTTTGCCCGTCATGCGGTGCGCGGTCTTCAATCCCGCGAGCATCTCGAGGGCGTTCAGGTTCTCGTGTGGCAGGTCGGGACAGAAGTTGCCCCACAACGTCATCTTGCCATCGAGATCCACGAGTTTGAAGTTGTTGTCCACACAACGGCCAATGAAGCGGTCGAGAAAGTCCGCCGCGATTTGCCGGTGCTTCTCGTCCGCGCAGATCTCCCAATAGGTGCCGACGCCGTAGAAGAGATCGACAAACTTGTCACTGCTGAGATCGCCTACCCAGCGATAGCCCGGCATGGACGACGAATCGTGCCATTCATTGGAAAAGAAGTAGGCCTGTTCGTGCCACAAGGGCTCGTCGGTCTTGTAAAAACCGCGCGCAACCAACCCCGGCACGCCGGTTACCCGCTCGAGGGTGAGAATGCCTTCCATGAGTTCGTCGGCCAGCTTGCGATGCCGGGGGTCCTGCGTAACCGCGTACCGGTGCGAATACCCCGCGAGGAGCACGGCGGTGCGGCCGCAAACATCTTCGTGGTTCCCTGTTATAGGCCGCTTCTCTCCGGCGGGTGGGAAGATCACCTGCGTCTGAATGACGCCTTCGTTCCAATGACGCTCGCGGAGAATCTCATCGAACCGCTCGATACGATCGCCGAGAGGAGCTTCGCGGGACGGGAACCCGCCGTCCTCTTCTGCGATAGCGTTCGACACGCCTGAAGCAAGCAACGCGATGAACAGGACGCGCTTGAACATGTGATGGTACGGCATTGGTCAATACTCCTCGAACCCCGCGAGCGCGGGTACACAACCCAGAGATGCAGTATAGGCCGTGCCGTTGGCGGCCTGCAATGGGGCGGGTGAAATTGAGAACGAACACGGACAACCGCCGACGTAAAAGAGCGGACTAGTAGTCCTTCTTGTAACGGATGCCGACGCCGCTGCCGCCTTCGGCGCCGGCGCGGCCTTCGACGGAGAGTTCGGGCGTGATCTGATATTCGACGCGGCCCTGACTGCTTTCGTCTTTGAGGCCGCGCTCGATCTCGACGTAGACATCGTCGCTGAGGTATTTGCCTCTATGCCGACGCTAACTTGCAAACACGCGGATGTGGCGCGGGCGAACGTAAACGATGCTGCCCGTATTAAGAAGCATAGTGGCAAAACGCTCTTGGGAGACTTCCGCAGCGAGGTGCTGTCCATCGTCGGTGAGAAGTTCGACGCGAACGAGCGGTCCGGCGGACTGGATGCGTGACACTTCGGCCTGCAACGACGGCATGCCCTTGGGTTGTGTGTCGATTGTCAGATCGTGAGGACGCACGAAGACGCGCGCGTCGCCAAGTATCTGCTGGCGGTCTTCGGGATAAGGCAGTTGGAGCGACCCAAACTGAACCGTTCCCTCGTCCACCCGGCCGTGGAAGTCGTTGGTTTCCCCGAGAAACCGCATGACGAATTCGGTCGCCGGATGGTGAAATACCTCGTCCGGCGTGCCCACTTGCTCGATACGTCCCGCGTTCATCACGACGATGCGGTCGGCGACTTCGAGCGCCTCATCCTGATCGTGAGTAACGAAGACGCTGGTAACATGAATCTCATCGTGAAGCCGGCGCAGCCACGCGCGGAGTTCCTTGCGCACCTTAGCGTCCAGCGCGCCAAAGGGTTCATCGAGAAGCAGAACCCTCGGCTCGACCGCCAGCGCGCGGGCGAGGGCGACCCGCTGGCGCTGTCCTCCGGACAACTGATGCGGGTAGCGCTTCGCAAGGCCTTCGAGCTGCACGAGGCGCAACAGGGTTTGGACGCGCTCGCGGATCTCGTCCCTGCGGGGACGGTTCCGTCGCGGCAAGACGCGAAGGCCGAAGGCGACATTCTCAAAAACGCTCATGTGCCGGAACAGAGCGTAGTGCTGAAAGACGAAACCCACACGGCGTCTTCCGACGGTCACCCGCGCGACGTCCTCCTCGTGGAACCGGATTTGGGTTCCGGGATCGGCGTCGGGGATTTCGAGTCCCGCGATGATGCGCAGCAGCGTGGTCTTGCCGGATCCCGACGGTCCAAGCAACGCGACCAACTCGCCTGCGCCCACCGTGAGCGATACGTTGTCAAGCGCCTTGAAGGCGCCAAAACTCTTCGATACATTCGTAACTTCGATACTCATTCCATGTCTCCTCCCCGCGTGGGGTCGTTCATGCGGCGCTGGCTGCGTGGGCGCGCTTCTCGACAATAGCTTTCAGGACCAGTGTCACCAGCGCCAATAGGGTGAGCAGCGAGGCCACGGCAAAGGCGGCCACGAAGTTGTATTCGTTGTAGAGAATCTCGACGTGCAGCGGCAGCGTGTTGGTCTTGCCACGGATATGTCCGGATACGACCGATACGGCGCCGAACTCGCCCATGGCGCGTGCGTTGCAAAGAATGACGCCGTACAAGAGCGCCCATTTGACGTTTGGCAATGTAACCCGCCAGAAGGTCTGCCAACCCGACGCCCCCAAGGTGAGCGCCGCCTGCTCATCTTCCGTTCCTTGTTCCTGCATTAGCGGAATCAGTTCGCGCGCGACAAAGGGGAATGTGACGAAGATCGTCGCTAGTACGATACCCGGTACCGCGAAGATGATCTGGATGTCGCGGTCGGATAGCCACGGGCCGAGCCATCCTTGCAGTCCGAATAGCAGCACGTAAACGAGCCCGGAGATGACCGGCGACACCGCGAAGGGCAGATCGATAAGGGTGATGAGCACGCTCCGGCCGCGGAATTGAAATTTGGCCAGCGCCCAACTCGCGGCGAGCCCGAAGATCAGATTCAGCGGCACGGATATCCCCGCAACCAAGAGCGTTAGTTTGATCGCGGAGAACGCGGCGGGTTCCCGGAAGCTCTCGAAATACGCCTGGATACCTTTGCGAAGCGCCTCGGTAAACACGGCGAGCAGCGGCACCATGAGAAACGACGCGAGAAACAGGATAGCCAAGCCCGTAAGCGCCAGGCGCACCCACCAAGGCTCGCTGGTTGCGGCCTTAATGCGAGGCGCCGCGACGCCCATTGACGATGTAATCTGACCGGCCACTATGCGACCCCTCCCTGGTACCGGCGCACGCTCCACCACTGCAACAGGTTGATGAGAAGCAGTAGCGCGAACGAAGCCACCAGCATCACCGCTGCGATGGCCGTTGCCCCGGCGTAGTCATACTGTTCGAGCTTCGTGATGATCAGAAGGCTCGTAATCTCCGTGCGCATTGGCATGTTCCCGGAAATGAACACGACCGATCCGTACTCGCCGATGGCGCGCGCAAAAGCGAGCGCAAATCCCGTTAGTATCGGTGGCACTAGAGGCGGAAGCAGGACTCGCAAGAAGGTCTTCCACCGCGTGGCGCCCAAACTGGCTGCCGCTTCCTCGAGTTCCTTGTCGAGATCGGCGAGCGCGGGTTGTAGTGTCCGCACGACAAATGGCAGTCCGATGAACGTGAGGGCGATACAAATGCCAAGCGGACTGAATGCCGTCTTGATGCCCAGGGGTTCGAGATACTGGCCGATCCAGCCGTTTTGCGAGTAGATGGTCGTGAGGGCAATGCCCGAAACCGCGGTTGGCAACGCGAAAGGGAGGTCCACCATCCCATCGATCACGCGCTTGCCCGGAAAGCGATAGCGCACGAGAACCCACGCGGTGATGAATCCAAATACGATGTTGACCGCCGCGGCCACGAAGGATGCGCCAAAGGTCAACTTGTAGGAGGCCACAACCCGCGGCGCGGTCACCGCCTGCCAAAACTCCGCCCACCCCATGGTCGCTGACTTTGCGAATAACGCCGCCAGCGGGATGAGCACGATGAGACTCAGGTACACCACCGTGTATCCAAGGGTCAGACCGAAGCCCGGGAGTACGCTATGGGCCTTCCATCTTCCTGACATTGTTGTGAAGACTCCTTTGTCCAAAGACTGTGAATGCTGCCCCTCCTAGCTCCCCCCCCGTACACAGGGGGAGAATCTCGCCCCCTGGACGGGGAGGGTCAGGGTGGGGTCCACTATTTCATCGTCCTCAACTTGCTGACATTTGAAATACTCGAGCACGAACGCGAGTACGAATTTGATGGCTTGTGGAACTCAATCGGGTTAGCCGGCTGGGGCATAGATTTCGTCGAACACGCCGCCATCGTTGAAGTGCGTCTCCTGTGCGTTCTTCCACCCGCCGAAAACGTTATCGATGGTCACGAGTTCGACTTCGGGAAACCGGGCGAGATCCGCCGGATCTGCGCTTTCAGGATTCACCGGCCGGTAGAAGTGTTTTGCAGCCAGGCGCTGACCTTCGGGGGAGTACAGGTACTCGAGGTAGGCCTGGGCCACCTCAAGGGTGCCGTGCTTCTTGGCGTTTCGGTCAACTACGGTCACCGGCGGTTCGGCCAGAATGCTGAGGCTGGGCAGGATGATTTCAAACTTGTCCGGCCCGAGTTCGTTCACGGCCAAGAACGCCTCGTTCTCCCAGGATAGGAACACGTCGCCAATCCCGCGCTGCACAAACGTTGTCGTGCTTCCTCGTGCGCCGGAATCCAACACGGGAACGTTCTTGAGCAACGCGGCGACAAAATCGCGGGCTTTCGCCTCTGCCTTCTTCACGTCCTCGCTGAATTGCGGGTCGTGGAGTTTCTCCAAGTCGCCCAGTTCCTGTTCTAAGACGTAGGCCCAAGCGGCCAGATAGTTCCACCGCGCCCCGCCCGAGGTCTTCGGGTTAGGCGTGATCACTTCGATCCCCGGCTTAACCAGGTCGCTCCAATCCCTAATCCCTTTTGGATTGCCCTTTCGGACGAGAAACACGATCGTGCTGGTGTACGGGGCGCTGTTGTGCGGCAGCCGCGACTGCCAATCCTCGGGCAGCAACTTGGCTTTCTCCGCGATGGCGGATATGTCGTAGGCCAGCGCCAAGGTCACCACGTCTGCTTCCAAACCGTCGATTACCGCGCGCGCCTGCTTGCCCGCGCCCCCGTGAGACTGTTCGATGGTGACGTTCTGGCCCGTCTTCTCTTTCCAATACGAGGCGAAAGCCTTGTTGAAATCCACATAGAGTTCACGTGTGGGATCGTACGATACGTTTAAGAGTTGGATATCGGCCCCGTATGCGAACACTGTCGCCGCCACAATGACAAGCACTGTCCCTCTCACTAATTCGCGCAGCCGGCCATGAATGGTTGGTAGAAATCGATTTGTCATTAATTCTCTCCTGAGTCTTCGGTAATGGTTCGCGCGCTTACCCTTGTTTGTTTTCCTGAATGGCTTCCCAGGTGTTCAGGATGATGTTGTTGAACGTATTGAATGCCGTGCCGAAAGCGCCAAGTGCTGATCCAAAAGCGCCGAGGATCACTCCCAATTGCTGTAGCTCGAGCAGTGAGACAGCAAACGCGGGACGGGTGGTCTTTGTGATCGGATTGATGTGCGACATGATTGATACTTCCTTTCATCCGTTGTGTTGATTGAGACGTCAGAATTCGAACTGAAACCGTGTTTGAAATAGATCGAAGTTGCCGTCGTACCGGACGTGGTCGACTTGGTTGTGGATGTAATTCCACGTGATGCGGACGTTGGGATTGAGGTACCAGTTCAGGCCGAGCGTAATGGAGTCTTGTTCGCCACCCCAGATGGGACGATCCGACAGGTCCACGCTGGAATAGCGCGCCGTAACTTCCCACGCGCCCCAGCCGTCCCGCATCTTCCAGTTGAAATTACGCTCGGGAATCACGCGATCGAACGATCCCCGGTCGTTGCGGTACGGGCGGTTCTCCCCGGTGAGAAAGTAACTCGCTTGAACGTAATACCCGTCAAACGCGAGATCGCCGCCGAATGTGGTCTCAACATCGGAGCGAATGTATTCGCCTTGTAGCGAGAACGGTCCGAGTACCGTTGCTGCTTCCAGGCCCAGCAGGTCTACGTCATCCGCGCGGGCGTCCCGAAGCCGGAATGACTGAGGCAGGTTGTCGGGGTCGATGTAGCGAAACTGGGCCAGCCGCGATTCGGGACGAACTCCGTAGTTCACGCGCGCGCCGTCCGGATTCCGGAGACTGTACGCCACGCCCAGGTGCAGCAACTTTCTGCCATCATCCGAATACCATGGAAGCCCTGTGACTCGGCCGGTAATCTGATAGCCCTGGTCCTCGTCGGAGTCGTTTCCACTCGGCCAATCGTCTGTATCCTTGAATGCGCCTACGGCCCATGTCAGCCGCTCTTTCTTCGGCTCCCCCAAAAGAGCGTCACTGAGTTGAAGGCCCGCATTTCGCGATGGCACGAAGACATTCGCCAGCGAACGCTCGACAAAGGTCCGGTAGGGAATGGGCGTCAACTCCTCCAGACTGAACGGCTCTCGGTAATGGCCAGCGCGGAAGCTCATCTCGCGGCCTCCTCCGTATGGGATCGCCGTGTATTCCAGGTAGACGTCGCGAAACTTCGGCGTGTCCTCGCCGCTTTCCCCGGCAAAGTCGTATTCAGTCAGAAAATTGAAATCGTCGTACAGTTTTCCCTGCAGCCGAATCCGGGCAAATCGGAAGCCGGTGCCGTCTTGCTCATCACCGACAGCACGTACAAGTTCATCATCCTGATCGAACCACGCGATGTCGTAGCCCGCGCGGGCGCGGACCCGGAGTTGGAACGCGCCGTCAGCCGAACCGATGGCAAGACCATCGGAATCGACCTTGATCTTGGGAAGCTGCTTCGCCTTTTCTGCCTCCGTCTTCTTATCCTCCTCCAATTGGACTTCAAGCTGCCTCAACTGTTTGTTCAATTCGTAAACCTGCTGTCGCAGCGACTCGACCTGCGCCGCCGAAGCGGGCACGTCTAGCGCCCCGGTATCGTTCTGAGTCTCTTGGCCCCGGACCGGGCCAGTTGCAAGCACTCCTATAGCCCCTGCGATCCAGATATGCTTCCAGGTCTCCATCAGCTAAACTCCAAATTTGCGAGGGAGACCTCCGGAAGTCCGGTCGAGAATCCAACTCACGGTTCTACTTTCATTGAAATGTCTCCGGGCCGTCCGGTAGACACGCCAGGCATTCTCATTTCCGCTGTGTGGCCTCTAGGCGAATCCGCTCCTTTCGATCGATTTGCACTACACGCCCGTCGTGAATCGTCACTTCCACGCTTCCATATCTAAGCGAGGCAATGGCCTCCAGGATCCGTCGTCTAACCTCCGGCTCCGGGTACGGATTCGCGGGCGGTTCGTTCCCAATGGCATCGTGAGGGTGTGTATTATTCATAAATCCTATAGACTTAATAGGGTTTTGGCTCCAAAAAAAACGCCCCTAACTTCTAAATATTGTACATCGGGATATACTGAGACATCCCACGCCCCGGGGAACCAACAACAAGATCTTTCACGGTCCGCCTTTCCAACACCTCTGCCATCGCGTCGCGTACTTCCCGCATGATGGGGCGAATCATGCACAACTCCATATTGTCACAGCCCTCGCATCGGACCGGATTCCTGGTGCGCGAACACGTCGTCGGCGCAAAAGGACCATCCAGCGTTCGAATCACCTCAGCCAGACTGATTTCCTCTGGCGGTCTGGCCAGTACGAACCCGCCAGCGGGTCCCCGGCGGCTAATCAGCAGCCCTCGCTTTCGCAATTGCGTTAACGTCGCTTCGAGAAACTTTATGGGAATGTCTTCAGCCTCGGCGATTTCTTCGACCGAGATGAGAGTCCCCTCGGCAAATCGCCGGGCTAAAACAGACATTGCTTTTAGGCCATACCTGGCTTTCGAAGTTAGCACCGGCGCGTACCACCTATTCCTATTGGCTTAGTTGGCATTATGATACCAGTGCGGAACTCGAATTAAAAAATTATATTTCCTATCGAATAAGTAGATAATACCACGCGATTACCCGTTTGTCAACCTCAAAGAAATCCCTACCAACAACGCCGCAATATCCGACTGTGCGGACTAGTAGTCCTTCTTGTAGCGGATGCCGACGCCGCTGCCGCCTTCGGCGCCGGCGCGGCCTTCGACGGAGAGTTCGGGCGTGATCTGATATTCGACGCGGCCCTGACTGCTTTCGTCTTTGAGGCCGCGCTCGATCTCGACGTAGACATCGTCGCTGAGGTATTTGCCGATGGAGAGCGTACTCTCACCAAATCCTTCGCCGCGATGCACCTGGACGCGAAAGCCTGCGAGCGTCCGCGAAGATCTGGCGAGCGCGCTGAGCCCGTCGTTCCCGCGCATGGATTCGAGCATGGCCGTAAGTTGCACGGCCTGGAAAGCGGTGATGTCGCTGAGGTCCCGGTCGAAAAGCAGGCGCGCGAGGATCTCGTCTTCGGGTAGCGCGGGGTCCGATTGCAGTTCCAGTTTCACGTCGGGATACACGCCGTAGAGATGAAGCTGCGCGGTCAGATCCGCCGTTCGTGTCGATGCATTCAGATCGAGATACGGCGAAGGCGGTGAACTGCCGTCCAACGTGATCGTGCTTTCCTGCAGTTCGAAAGTCCGATCGAGGAAATATATCTGCCCGCGCACCGGGGACAACGTCCCCGTGATTTCGGGTGCATCCGCCGTTCCCGCAACTTGGAGATTCCCTTTCCATTCCGTATCGAGCGACTGATTGCGCACGTAGACCTTTCCCGGAATCGCGCAATCCACATTCAACGCGATCTCGATGGGCGTCTTCTTCTCGTCCTCCGCATCCGGCGCAGCCGTGGCGACCTCGCCATCCGGATCGCCCACTTCGGTGACCTCCAGTTCGGGATATTCAACGCGGCCCTTGTTGGGAAGTACCACGGTCGCAGGGCCTATCGCCAGAGAGCCGTCGATTTCAGCCCGTTCCATGTCACCCGCGACGGACAACGTCCCATCCACTTGCCCAGTCAAGTCGTCGCGGCTCGCGACGCGGAGATTGCCCAAGCGCGCGTCTAATGAGAATGGAAAACTCTCGCGCGGAAGAACGTCCACCTTTCCTTCCGCGTTCAGCGTGCCGCCCACGCCGTCGGTCGCCGCGAATTCCGTAACCGTGAGTTCCCGATTGCGCCCTTCGATCACAACCCGGAGGTCTTCCAGGATCGTCCCGGTCTTGAGATTCTCATAGCGGGCGTCCACGATGGTCGCCTCCCCGGTCACCTCCGGTTCCGAGACGTTCCGGGCGATCGCAAGTTCCGCGTTCAACTGTCCGCGCACCACGTGATCTTGAAGATCGAATAACAGAGGAAACACGGACAGGTCCGCATTCGCCGTGCATTGGCCCCGGATGGGCCGTTGCCGGTTGACGGCCACCTCGACGGGTTGCAGCGAGAATTGCACGGGAATTCGCAGCGTCGCGTCCGCTTCGATTTGGTCGTTCATGGCAATCTGCACACGCGTCTCGGTGACTCCTTGGGAGAGTTCCGTATCCAGCCGGATTTCAACCGGCGGGTATGCCGCGCCCGGTTCCCGCACATTGCGAAACACGAGGTTGCCGTTGCCCACGGGTTGCGAGGAAGGTCCACGGAGTTGGACCGTTCCACCGACAGTACCTTCCAAGTCAGTGCCACCAAAGGCGGCGATCAGGGAGAGCGGGAGATCGTCGAGTTCCGCCGTTACGCGCACGTCGCCTTCAGCGCGGTTGCCCCGAAACGAAACTGTTCCGTCATCGACCGCGAGCCGGCTAATCGATGCGCTGAGCACTTCGCCTTCTTGATTGATACGGGCGTCGCTTTGCAATGCAATGGCATGTTCGCCGACTGTGGCGTCCAGCGCGGCGACTTCGATCCATGCGTCGTTGATACTTCCTACGAGACGCGCATCCAGCGCGATCTTCGATTCCTGAATCGTGCCTTCGACCACGGCGAGCGTGAGTGTTGCTTGCTCCTTGTCTCCATCCAGTTGCACGGAGAACGAAGCGAGGTTCGCCTCGCCCGTCCGCAAACCGGCCCCGTTTGCTTCGCCATCAATCCGCATTTCACCGAACGGGTCCGTGGCATCTGCGGTCAAGTGGAGCGTCTGAAGTTGTGTGTCCTGATATTGGAGGTTCGAACCGTTGATATCGGCGTGCATCCGCTGCGCATCGCCCGATCCGTCAAGCGACGCGCTCAATTGCATTTCGCCTGCGACATCGATCCCCAGCAACTCACCAACCGTGGAAAGATTGTCGAAGTTCCCCGTGATAGAACCGCTGCCCTGTTTTACACTCGTGTCGAATGTCCCGCTGCCTTGCAGACGATTCTCACCCGCGCGCATCTGAATGTTCGAGACGTCGATGAGCGAATCGGTCATCGCGAAGGTTGCATCCGTGGTCAATTCCTCCGTGTCGCTCTCCAACGTCAACTGCGCGTTACCCGCTGGCGACTTCGGCAGCCCATCCAGTTCCGCCCGCAAAGTCGCCTCGCGCACGGTTGCGTCGCCTGCCGTCAGACGTTCCCCCTCGACGTCGACTTCGGCCTGGAATGCGTCAAAAGGTCCGTTAACCGAAAACTCACCGGCGATCTCTCCCGCGGTTGGACGATCGAGCACCGCGGACAGCACCTCCGCGTCCGGAATACGGAAGGACCCCCCCAAGTCGAGGTTCTTTGATTCCGTGTCCACCGTGCCGGACGCAGTTGCGCTCATCGCGGTACTCTTCAGATCCAAGGACTCGATGGACAGACTTCCCTCGTCGAACGTGATTTCGGTCTCGCCGTTGACCCGTTCCGCAGCCAGCGCGAGCGCCGCCTCAGGAAGTCCCGCGAGGTCGGTTATGTGAAACGTGGCGTTGGCCGCGAGGAGTGTCTCCGCGGAGGTTGTTATGTTTGCTGTCGCACCCGCGGTCCACTCGACCTCGCCTACCTCATCCGCTTGGCTGAGGAGGCTGGACTGCACCCGCGGGATTTCAACCACAAATTCGCCACCTTTTGACTCTATATTATAGTCGCCACGCGCACGAACCTGCGCCGATTCCGACTCCAGGTCGGCCCGCGTAATCCTTAGCGTCTCTGCGTCAGGGGTCTCGATTTCGAATTCGAAGCGTACCTGCTCCTGCGCGACCGTGCCAGCAGACAACGCGCTTGCGTCAGCGTGGCCGGTGACGCTCACGTTCTGCAGATTGGCGGGAGTCCATGTATCCCCCGAGCCGTCGAGGTTCAACGAAAGCGACGTGGACTCGAAGGTCGCGACATGGACATCTGACCCGGTACCGGACACGGTCGCGGACCAACCCGATTCCCCACCTTCGATCTGGCCGGAAAGCGATACGGTCCCGCGCGCATTCTCGGGCAGCAATCCGGCGAGATTCGCCAGGTCGAGTTCCGCAATGTTCACCTCGGCGTTCAGTTCCTCTGCTGCGCGGTCGTACTCACCGGAGACCCGAGCATCGGCGCCGACGGCCCGAAGGTGCGCCTGGTCGATTCGGAGTACTCCGTCCTGCGATCGAAATCCTTCGATCTGCGCCACGATCCCCTCGCGCACCGCATTCGCCGCCTGTTCCGCGAGGAGTGGTTCGCGAGGCCAAGCCGAGGCCTCCAGATCGAAGCCATACCCTTCCGACAAGTCGAGCGCTCCCGTCACGGCAAGCAACTTCTCGCCTTCGAGTTCGGCATCCAGATCGACGGACGGCGTTTCGAGTGGGCCATCAAGACTTAGGTGTCCTTTCAACGCACCCTGCAACCGCGGATTGTCCGGATCGCCGGCAAGCCGGGCCAGCGATGCCGTATCGAGATTGCTTTTGATCGTGATCTGATCGGAGTTCGGATCGTAGGTGAGCGAACCGGTCAGCGAGTTCCCGTCGCCGCTGACACTGAACGACGGCACTTCAATCGTGCGGTCGTCGTGACGCGCAAGGGCCGCTTTGATTTCAACCGTGTTTCCGAGTCGTTCCTCCAGCGCGCGCGTGGGCGGCAAGACGTTTGCGTACAACGTCCCGTCGATGCGGCACTCAACCGTGTCGTTCATGCTGACGTCGAGTCCGGCATCCCAGAACGGCTCCTCGCCCAAGGTGCCGCGAATCGTTCCGTCCCACGACTCGGAAGCGCCGTCGCCTTCGAGTGTAAGCCGAAAGGTCTGATTCGAATCGAGATCGAGGGCGGCCGGTATGAAGGCGGAGTCTTCAATGCGCGCGTCGAGACCCAACGTAGACGCACCGCCGCCCAAATCGAGTTGCAGTGTAGCCGAGGTTGTCGGTTCATCGATCCGCTTCAATTCGAGATCCGCAACAAGGGTCTCAATCGTGCGCCCCGTGAGTTGCCCGTGCAGTTCGAAAACGGCATCTCTTCCGACGATAGCCTCCGCCACTTCGATGCGGTCGATGGCCAGCCGGTCGATCCGCGCGCTACGCAGCGCGTTGGGAATGGCGCGGAGCACGTCCAGCGGACGTGCGTCAGGATTGAGGGGAGGGCGTTTGAGGACTTCCACCCGTTCCACCAAGGCGTCATAGATGTGGTATGGCTTGCGCGCAATGGATCGCACGGACCAGCGCGCGGCAATATCATGCGCGATGAGCACCTCGCCGTCGTCATCGCTGATCGTGAAGGTCTCGATGTGAATCGAACCGGGCAGTGTGCCCGATACGCCAGACACGTCGAAATCCAGACGCGGGTGTTTGGATAGCGTATCGGAGAGGAATCGCGCGAGGCGCTGCTTTCCCGGACCGGAATTGACTGCGGCAAACACGATGACGGCAAGGCACACGACGGCCAGTGCCGCCCAGAGCATCCACCGAACGACACGCGGAACGCGACGGGCTTTGTTAGAAGGCTTGTCCAAAACTGACGTAGACTCCGAAGCTGTCGTCCAATTCCGATCGCGCGTTCACGGGGACCGCTACGTCGACCCTCAAGGGACCCAGGGGCGTGAAGTACCGTATGCCCGCGCCCACGCCCCACCGCAACTCTTCTGCAAAATCCGGAAATGCCGACGAATAGGCGTTGCCGCCATCGACAAACACCGCCACGCCGATCTGCTCGGTGATCCGCCGCCGCAGTTCGACACTCACTTCGACGAGAGAAGCGCCTCCGGTGGGATCGCCGCCTTTCAATGGGCTGACCGTCTTATACGCAAATCCGCGGATCGAGCCGCCGCCGCCGGCATAAAACCGCTCATCTGGAGGAATGTTATCGACATCCGTGCCGAGCATGGCGCCAAGCTTGACCCGTGCCGCGATAACCCAGTACCCCTCCTCGTCCAACGCATGATAGCCCCGCCATTCCACGGTCCCCCGCAAAAACGAGAGCGCTGGATCGGTGACTTCGATAAACGGTTCGGCCCTCAGGTCCAACCGCTTCCCTTCAGTGGGATTCATGGAATCGTCGCGGTCGTCCATGACGCCGTAGACGGGAAAGGAGAGAAGATGATAGGTCTCGTCGAGTCGCCGTTGCTCTTGCATACTGTACTTGAACGCAACGCCCGCCCCGGCCGTCCAGCGCGGTCCCAGCTTTCGTTCCACGGTGACACCGGTCTCGAAACGGGTGCTGTCATAAGCCTCGACGGATTCCTGCCCCAGCTTCAGCTCCCAGCGCAAGTTCTGATCCTCCCGTTTCCATCCGGGTACCAGATAGCGTGCGCTGAACTCCTGCCGATCGCGTGAGAGATCCCCTTTCAAGGTCAATTGGTGCCCCAACTGCCGGATGTTGCGGTGCTCCCAACTCGCGCGCGCGTTCGGGCCTGCATCGGTGTCAAAGCCCGCACCCAGGGTGATGGTCCGGTGCTTGGACTCCGCCACCTTGATGTGCATGGGGATGAGGCCTTCGTCAGTGACACCGTCCGCCGTCGTGATGCGGACAAGGGAGAAAAGGTTCTGATCGTAGAGCCGCTCCTGCGTTTCATTCACAACGCGGGCGTCGTAGGGTTGGCCTTCGCGCCATTCGATGGCGCGCCGCACCGTCTCTTCTTTTACGGCGTCCAATCCCTCGATTTGCGTCGTGCCAAATACGGCGGACGGGCCGGGCTCCACGATGTACGTCACGTCGAGCGTGCGATTGCCGTGGTCGACGATGATTTTCCGGTCTGCGATCCTGGGAAAGGGGTAACCGTTGTTACGCGCGCGCGCAAGGATGGGCCCCTCCGCATCGACGATCGTACGGGAGACGGCCGGTTCGCCGCCGGTCACTTGAAGCGATTCCGGTTTCGGCCAGACGAAGACCACGTCTCGCGTGGATTCGATGGAAATCGACCCAAAGGTGTAGCGAGGACCGGGATCGATCGTAAACACGACAGCCGGCGGGGTCTCAGATTCCACGACGCCCAACTGGACCGTTGCCGCGTAGTATCCCTCCGCCTTCAAGATTTGCTGGAACCGTTCCAGGTCCCGGTTGGCGCGCCGTTCGAGATGACTGATGCTGGCGGGAGGACGATCCTGGTTTGATACCGTGTCCGATTCCCGGCGAAGTACTTCCCGGAGGGACTCGTCAACGGCACCCTCGAACCGTACCGAGTACGCGCCAGTCCCAGTCGGGTTCTGAGCAAGGGCGGCCTCAGGCACGAAAAAAACCACGCCGGAGAGTGCCACGGCAAGCCATACCGCCACCAGCCGGTTGCGAGGATTATGTAAACCGGTGTAGCGCAAAACAACACCTGTGGAATTCGCTGAAACGCTCTTGTCGCCGGGTTCAGCGTAGCGCAACTGCGGTGAAAAAAGCCAACCGGGCGCGGTCTCGCTCGGGCGTCCTTCGCCTTAGGGTCCGAGCACGTCGCCCTGCGCAACCCCCAGCCGTTGCATGATCTCCACAACAGCAAGTTCGGGAACTTGCGCTTCTTCGAGCGCCTCGCGAAAATAGACGGTGAACGACGCCAAATGGGCCTCGTTGAGCCCCTGCTCCACCGCTCGGGAATGGGCCGCGGTCAGTTCGATGCTCGTGCGCGACTGGGGACCGCCGGAAACGGTGTGTAGAAAGGCGCGGAACTTCCGCCGCTGCAGCTTCATGTCCACCCCTGAGAAGAATGCCGCCAAATCGGGGTCGTTGAGGATTCGAGCATACAGGGACTCGACCAACGCCTCGATACCGTGGTCTCCACCCAGCAATACGTATAGGGATCCCACTCCCCTTCCCTCCCGCCAGTATGCGCACCGATTGAAAGGAGATTATAGACCGAATGACCTCGCAGCTGCCAGTATTTGCTTGCACCGAAGCTTGGTATACTATGCGGTGTCGCTTTCTCTTCGTTGAAAGCGATCCGGAAAGAACGCGCCGCGAGACACCAGGATATTGAGCGGTCCCCGGCGTATCCACAAGGAAGATCGGCAGTGCGAAAATTTGACTACAACACCAGAGTTCTATTTAAGATGAATGGCGAAACCCACCGGGGCCGCGTGACCGGTCTCGAACACGCGTCCCGGCGTGTCGTAACGGATTCCGGCAAACGGCTGCTCGTGTCCGTACGCAATCTGCGATCGTCTCAGGAGCGCTCGCTTATTCTCGAGACGCGGCTGGACCGAAGTTTGCGCTCGAACCGGACCTACGGCCCCATGATGCAGCAAATGCTCTACGCCTTCGACGTCGAAGCCCTCTACGAACGGGTTCACACCGTGGACTCCATGCGCCGGTTCCTGCGTCATGAGGGGAAGAATCCGGCGACGCGGTTCATCCACGTGATGAGTCACGGCACCGTGGGTCCCAAGCCAGGCAGCGCTATGCTCCACCTGACCTTTGACGATCTGGACTTGGTCAAGCAGGCGGACGTGTTCAAAGGGCTGCGCGACAAGATACTGCTTTTTTCTTGCTGCCAGATCGGTCAGGACCGAGACGTCCTTCATTTGATTAAGGAGGTCAGCCAGGCGGCGGCCGTGATTTCGTACCGCGTCGACGTCAATGATTGGTACACGAACATCGCGGAAGCCCTGCTGTACGAGCGGCTCATCAAGACGACCATGTCGCCAAAACGCGCAGTCGCACTGGTGGGCGAAGTCCTCCACACGCTGGGCGTCAAGGTGGATGGCGTGGTTACGCGTAAACCCGTGCTCGTCTGCGTATGATCAGCCGCTCGACCGCGATCCGCTTTCCATTCCGGCGCGGACCCGATTGAACACGTGCAGGGCATCGCGCGCGGTAATTCCCAACACTTTGAGAACCTCTTCCCCTTCCTGGATTGCGTGTGCCGGCTCCGCCTCTTCGGCAATGTATGCGTCGGCGAGGATCGCAGCGAATCCCGTTGCCGATGCGAGCGGTCCCGCCAACGCGGCCGCATGCAGATCGCGATGGAGTCGAATCGCGTCCGCGATGGACTTGGGAATACCCCATTCGTCGGCCAGGATCCCCCCCGCTTCGGGATAACCGATACCGAACAACCGGGTCTCGTCGCTGATCCGTTCAAACGCCGTCACCTCGTCGCTCAGCGCGGCCGCGCGATCGGGGAAGGCACTCGCCAATGCAAGGGATCCGATTCCATGGAGCAAGCCTCCTATATAGGCTTGATAGCGAAGCGACGGATCGGCGAGCGCCGCCAGTGCAAACGCTGCCGACGCGCCGAACTGCGCCCTCCGCATGAATCGGTCAAAATCCACCGGAGGCTCGTCATACTGATTCGCGGCAATGACCGATAGCATCGCGATTTCGCATACGCCGTCCGTGCCGAGCAACACCGCAGCCAGGTTGGCATCGCTGACATCGCCCGGCATTCCGTAGGGGGCGGCATTCGCTGTACTCAGGAGCTTGGCAACGATGGGCGGATCCACCGCAATGATATCGATGATATCTCTTGCTGTGGCGCTGCCCCGCTCGAGCCGTTCCTTCACCCGGCTGACCGTGTCGGTGAACGTGGGGAGCGCATCGATCCGCGCAAAGCGCTCCAATAGCTCCGAACGCAGCGGCACAACCGGCGCGGGCACGGCGGATACTGGCGGAGCGCTCGACTCCGCCGCGGAAGATGCCGAACGCGCCGCAGGCCCTTCCTGCTCCAGGTCCAGATCGATTTCGCCACGCTCAGGCGGCGGCTGCGCCGGGGCCGCCTTCGCAGGCGCCGGAGTTTCCACGGGGTAGTACCGCTCGATGGTCGCGAGGATATCGTCCAGCTTGCACAACATGGGTTTGACGGTAAGACCAGTGATTTGCTCGAGCCGGTAAACGGTGTCGGTATCGAGCGGACACGCCATGCCAACCGTCAATAGGCGCCCCAGCTTATCGATTGGAAGAACCAGGCATTCCTGTGCGATCTCCTTCGGAACGAGGGAAATGAGCTCTTTGGGAATGTAATAACTCTTGAGGTCGATACTCGCGATGCCCGGTTTGCGGGAAAGGTAGTCGTGAAGGGACAGCTTATCCAGGTAACCCAACTGGAGCACGATGGGAAGAATCTGTCCCCCCTCACGCTCCTGCACGGCAATGGCTTCCCGAACCTGATCCGCAGTGAGCATGCCGTCATCCAGGAGAATCTCCCCGATATGCCTTGCTGCCTGCTTGACAGTCGATTCGGTTGTCTTGTCTCCCGAAGCGGGACCGGCGCCCTGCGGTTCGGGGGCGCCCGGCGGCGACAGGGGGCTGGTATTCCTCTTGGTGACAGCGACTTGCTCGCCACAGCGGACGCATTTGACGGTCTTGCCCAATAGGCTGGGCGGACCTTTCATTCGTTGGCCGCAATCACATGAAATGACCAGCATTCGAATCCTATCACCTGAAGTTGCGGCCCCATTATCGGCAACCCTACGTAGATTCTACCGGAAACTCACCATATTCGCGGGGAAAACCGGTCCACCACACGATGCGGGTTCCGCCGGCCGACTCGTTCTAAGTGTAGGAGCGAACAGCTTTAGAGTCAAGAGTTGAGCCGTTCTAAGAATAATGCGCACAAGAGGATTGCCCCATTCAGCCAATCCCCGTAATATGGTACAAGTTTGAGCAGGAAAAGGGAGTCACGGCGCGGGTTTGCGGACCCCTGCGAGGGTTGGGTGGTGGATGTCACTTTCCAGTATCAATGAAAAGTTTGAACAGGCAATAAAACTCCAGGCGGCGGACGCCCATGTCTGGGCGCTGGACGTCATTACCCAATTGGACCAGACGCTTCCAAACAGCCCTCGCCTCATGGCCATGCGCGTGCGCAGCCTCGCCACCATGGGCCTACTCGATGATGCGGACAAGGTCGGCCGATTACTGCAAATGCGCATTCGAGATGCGCAAGCGGACTTCGACGCCATGCGGGAACTGCTCGACGAGAATCAGCTTTCCGCGCTCTCCCAACTCCTCGAAGAGCACGAACAAGCTGCGGCGGACACGGAAGCGCTGGTCAGCCGCAAGCGAACCGAAGCTTCCGAACAGGTCAACCTCCGCGAACGGATCGCAACGCTGGAAGAACAGTTGGATACCGTTCGGTCCAAAGCGAGTCAAGCCACGCAAGCCGAGCTGGACCTCGCGACCGAGCTGGAGCAGTTGCGAGCCCTCCAACAGGAGCGTGACGTTGAACTCGATGGCGCGCGCTCTGAAATGGAATCCCTCCGGGGCGCTTTGGTCGAGCGCGAAGCCGCCATCCGCGACGCCGAACAACGCAGTGAGGAAAGTCGTAAGGCGGCCGACTCCCTGCGCAAGGAACTCCAGGCCCTACAGGCCCGCGCTGAATTGGCCTCCTCGGCCCAGCAAGCCCTCTCCGCAGAACTGGAGCGGCTACGCGCAAACGAATCCACGAAAGCGCAAGCCCTCGACTCAGCCCGCAAGGAACTCGATTCATTGCGAGGCGCGCTGAGCGACCGCGAAGCCGCGATCAAAGCCGCGGAACAGCGCAGCGCCGAAAGCGAGAAGACTGCCGCCGAACTTCGCAAACAACTCGCGAACATCCGCGTACAGGCGGAGAAGGCGTCGACCTCCGAGGCGGCCCTTGCGGGCGAACTCGAGCGCGTCCGCGCGAACGAAACAGAGAAGGCCGAGGCGCTGGAAGTCGCACGTGCGGAATTGGAATCGCTGCGCAACGATCTCGCCGACCGCGAAGCGGCCATCCTCGCCGCGGAAAAGCGGAACCAGGAAAGCGAAGCGGCGGCCGCCCGTCTGCGCGAGCAACTGGACGAAATCCGGACGCAGGCGCAGCAGGCATCCTCGTCAGAAGCCGCACTGGCTTCCGAGCTTGAACGGTTGCGCGCCAATGAATCCGACAAGGCAAAAGCCCTGGAATCCGCGCGGGCGGAACTGGAAAGCCTGCGGGGCACGCTTCAAGAACGTGAGACAGCCATTGCCGATGCGGAAGCGCGCAGTGCCGAAAGCGAACGCGCAGCCGCTCAGCTCCGTGAAGAATTAAACGCCATCCGCAATCAGGCGGCGCAGGCGTCTACGTCAGAGCAACAGCTAGCCGTCGAGTTGGATCAGTTGCGCAATCGCGAATCCACGAAAGCCCGGGAACTGGACCGCGCCCGCGCGGAAATGGAGTCGTTGAAACAGGCTCTCGCGACGCGGGAACGCGATGTTGCAGAAGCCAAGAAGGACAAAACCCAGAGCGCCGACGCCATCGCGCTGCTTCAGAAAGAACTGGAAACCATTCGCGAGCAGGCGGATCATGCATCGTCGTCGGAACAATCGCTCGCCGCGGAAGTCGCGCAATTGCGCGCCAACGAGTCGGAGAAGGCAAGCGCGCTCGATAACGCGCGGGCCGAGTTGGAGGCCTTACGGAAATCGTTGGAGGATCGTGAATCGGCGGTCGCCCGGGCGGAGCAGGTCAGCGCGGACAGCGGGCGCGCCGTGGCCGAGTTGCAGTCGGAACTCGCTGCCTTGCGGGAGCGAGCGGAGGCCGCCTCCTCGCGGGAAGCGGCCAGCGCGCGGGAGATGGCCGGACTCCAACAGGCAGTGGAAGAGAAGTCGCAGGCGCTGGAAGACGCCCGTTCCGAATTGACGAGTCTGAAGAATACGCTGCTTGAACAGGAAGAAGCCGTCGAGACTGCGGCGCGCGACCGCGAACAGCAACAGAAAGAGATCGCCACGTTGCGGGGCGCGCTGGAGAAACTCGTATCGCAGACGGAGGAGGTAACTTCGTCCGAGCGCGGTCTCGCCAAAGAAGTGGAACAACTCCGGGCCGTGGAGAGTGAAAAGTCGGCGGCGCTGGATCAGGCCCGCGCAGAACTGGAGTCGTTGCGGGGGACCTTGTCGGCTCGTGAACGCGAGGCCGAGGCGGCTGCGGAACACCGTGCAAGACACGAACAAACGATCGATGCGTTGCAGTCGGAGCTGAAGGCGCTTCGGGTTCAAGCCGCTGATACGACATCAGCGGAGGCCGGCTTGGCGAAGGAACTCGACGTGTTGCGCGCCGCACAGCAGGAGAAGGCCGCCGCCCTGGACGATGCCCAACGCGAAGTGCAGGCGCTCAAGGAAGCCCTGGCGGAGCGCGACGCCGCACCGCGCGTGCCACCCATTGTTGTCGTCAAAGAGGGCGCCCATCGCAAGGTAGGCTTCGCGGCCGTCGTAGGAACAATTGCTGTGCTGGCCGCCGCGGGCATCGCCGCGTACATCTTCGTGCCTCGATTGTGGAGCGCCTACCAATCTCAGCGTTCGATCGCACGCCAGGATATATCGCAGAACCGCCTGCGCTTCCCGTCCGACAAGGCCGTGGGTGCCGTCTTCAGCAGAGACGCGACGGATCCCGAGGCGGCGTGGGTGGAACTCGGGCCCGCCCGGGGCGCGTTGGAGACTCCGGAGAACGCCGCGATCCGAATCGCATTTACCATAGACGGCGTGAACGCCGCTACGCTTCCGTCGATACTGGAATCGGATGCGGTCCAGTCGGTACAGATTCCCGGTGCCGCACTCACGCCTGAAGTGGCCAGCGTCCTCGCTTCGACCGGCCACCTGCAGGAGATCCTCATCGATGGAGCTGCGGCCGATGAGACCGTGGTCGCCACATTGCGCGGGGTCGCGCCACAGATTTCCATTTCGACGGTCGAAGCCGCGCCGACGCCCCCCCCGGTAGTCGCCGATGAAGAGCCGGATGTCGCGCCACCGGCACGTACGCTTCGCTTCGCCGGAAACGCGTCCATTGGACGGCTCCAGACGCGTCCCTGGAACTCTTCCGATTCGAACGCGTGGCGCAACTCGGGCAATGCCCACGGCGCGGTCTCCGTGCCAGAAGGACGCGTCGTCAAACTTATCGTCGACTTTGAAGCCGCCCGCGACCTTTCCGCACTCGAAGGACTCGACTCCGATGCGTTGTTCTCTATCGTGCTCTACGGAAAGAACGTGTCCAACGAGAGCCTTCGCCAGTTGCGGCATCTTACCGGCCTTCGGGAACTGGATGTGACTGCGCCCAACGTCACCGATGCGGGCTTCGACCACCTTCGCCAACACACGCGGATGCGCTTGCTCGCGGTTGCGGAAGCGGCGCTGACCGACGTGGGCATGATGCATTTTCACAACATGCACGACCTTCGCGAATTGCGGCTGTACGACGTTCAGGTCGGGGACCAGGGAATGGTCGTTCTGGACAGTTTTCCAAAGCTCGCGACGCTATCGGTGGTGAATGCAGGGATAAGCAACACGTGCCTGCCCACGATTCGAAAGCTCGAGAATCTCCGCTATCTGCGTATCGAGGGCACAAAGGTCTCCCGCGAAGGCATCACCCTGTTGAAATACGACCTGCCCAATTGCGAGATCGTCTCGTGACTGGCGGGCCGGCAGCTATCTCAACGCAAGAGGTTTCGCCAGAAACGCTTTCGTGTATAATTAGGTCGGGACAAGCGGGACCGTACGCGTGGTTGATGGGTCATCGTCCCGAACGGGGAAGACTGACGGGAACCCCCTCTTGCAGGGGCTGGGGACGAACGAGCCAGGAGCGATCATGAACGATCAATTTCTCGACGAGTTCTGTGCCAAACTCCAAGCCGCCCTCACGGAGAACGAATCCCTATCCACCGCCGCCGATCAGGAGATCGGCTCCCATCTCTCGCGCCTGACGCGACGGATGGAACTCCTCGCAGAAACGGTTAAGAAACGAAAGCAAGCGGAAAAGTCCCTCCGCGAAACCGTGCTCGGCGAGCTAACTGGCTTCCGCTCAGCCCTCGCCGATGAATTGTCCAGCGGAACCGGCAAACAGGAACGAATTGAGCAGCTTGAACGCGATCTAGCAGCACAGGCGGACGCAGTGCAGGCCGGCCGCAGACGCGTGGATGAACTCCTGCAAACCGTCGAAGCGCGTGACGGAGAGTTGATGCAACTCCGCAACAAGGTCGTCGAACTGGAATCGCAGTTGACCGGCACCCGTGCGGAATTCGAAGCCCTATCGGCAGAGCGGGACCGCGCGGCCGATTCCGAAACGGCCCTCAGCGAAGCCACGGCGGAGTTGGAGCAAGCCCGGGATGAGTTGGACCAGCTCCGCGCCTCCGCGGAGAAGGTAGGCGCGGCGGAGCGGCTGCTTGAAGCCGAGCGGCAGCGGGCCAACGAACTGGAGGAACGGCTGCGCGCGGAAACCGCACACGGAACGAAAGCGATTATCGCACAGCAACTGGCGGACGCATTGCGCGACGGGGAAGCGGCGCGCGAGGAAGCCGCATCGCTACGGGTGGAGTTGCAGAACCTGCGCCGGGAGGCGGAGGAAAGAGCCGCCGAAATGGAGCGGGTCACGACGCCGAAACGCCCAAAGCTGGGCCGCGACGTGCAGAAGCGCCAGCTTGGCGAAATGCTCATGGAAGCCGGGGTCATTTCGCAGGACCAATTGGACTCCGCATTGGCGGCGCAAGCGGATTCGCCGGACCGTTCGCTCGCGGAAATTCTCGTCGATCAGGGGGCCGTGGGAGAGGAAGTGGTGGCCCAGGCGGCGGCCGCCCAGCATCGCGTGCTCTATGTGAACCTGAACGACAATAGCGTGGACCCGGCGGCCGCGGCTCTGATCAGCTTCAAGATTGCGCAGCAACATCACTGCGTTCCTGTGCGCGCGACGGAGGACTCCCTCGTCCTCGCCATGGCCGATCCGCTCAACGTCATCGCCATCGAAGACGTCGAACGCGCAAGCAGCCGGTCCGTGCGTCCCGTGATGGCCACCCAAAGCGCCATTGCCGCCGCAATCGAGCGAGTCTACCAGTCTCAGGAAGAACAGCTTCAGTAGGAAACAAATAGGGACAGCCACCGTTTTCTTTCTGAGGTGCTCCGTCGTTTTTCCGCGAATCAGAAAGAAAATGGTGGATGTCCCTATTTATTTCGCCTCACCGGCCTCATCATTCCTCGCAACTTGATCCGCCAGCTTCAACTGAATCGGATCGCAAAGAAACACCGGCTTCAGCGGTGATTGTGTTTCGATCTGCGCCTGCACGTAGATGGTGCGGTCAACGTCTTTCACCCACGGCTCCGCGTAAATCTCCACCGTCCGCTCCAACTCGCCTTCACGCACGAGGATTCCGTTCAACCCCGTATTCATGACGTACACGCCGAACGGAAGGTTTAAGACGTCGATGGGGACGCGGCTGTTGAAACCGTTGTGCCGGTCGAGCTTGACGGACAGCGTCGCCACGTTGCCGGGGACCAGCGCCACCTGTTGACGGTCCGTGTTGACCTTCAGATCGGGCTGCATCGCGCTGACCGTGATCGCGCCGATGGCACTCTCCCGCAGGATGGGCTCGCCGTTCACCGTCGACTCGGCCGTTAGTCTGAATTGAGCGTCCGTTGGCGTGGACTGCGCGTTCGGCCCGGCCAACAACGAAAGCCGAATGAGATCGTCGCCGGGTTTGATGATGGCCGGTTCGATGGTAATCCCCTCGGGCAAATCGTGAAACTCCACCTTGACCTCGCCGTCGAAACCGTCCTTCCTCACCACGCGCACGTCAATCGGAACGCGGCTGCCTTGCGCGACGTTCACGCGATACGGACCCGTGGATACGTCGAAGTCCGGCTCCAGAGGTCGCGCCGTCAGGCGGTAGGCGAACTGCTCTCCCTCATTCCCAGCCGCATCCGTCACGCGGACAAAATAGTCACCGTCTTCAGGGGCCATGAAGTCGAGGCGCGAATCTCCCTTCGTGTCGCCATTCGCGGTGAAACCGTCGTCGTTGCGCCAATACAACGGGAAAACCGGCATGCCGTTCGGCGCGAAAGATGTCCCCGGCGGGTGAACTTCCACTTTGTAGATCTTCGTGTAGACGGCGTGGTGCTCCGGCGTGGTGCCGAAGTATGGGATTCGTTGGCCGTTCGGGTACGCGCTGAACACCACGTCTTCATCTGCGTAATCGGGAATCTTGGAGACGCGCAGGATTTCGCCTCCCAGCATGACATAGTCGTTGAGCCGAAGATCGCGCCACACATCGAGTCGCAACCCCGCGGACCGCGAATCCCGCGGGGAAAGCGTGAGGAAGGTCTCCGCTACGCAGCGCACGACGCCTTGCTCGATCAGATTGCCCGAGGCGTCCAACACTTCAATCACGGAATCCAGCGGCGAACCGAGCGTGGCCGCGGCGGTTTCCAGAACGATCATCTGTCCCTTCTGCGCAGAGAATCGGTAGACGTCGGCATCCTGACCTTCACCATCGACGCGCCCGTTTACGGTCATGGGAAAAGCCAGCGGATTTGCATTCTCAACCCGGTCGTTGGGTTCCGATTCCAGCGACTCCTCGTACGCAGCCACAGCCAGAACCGGCGCACTCACGGGGCTCCCTTCGACTGCCGTAAGCGGGACGCGCGTTGTCGCATCCTGGCGAACGGCATCCGGAGGATCGACCTCAATGGTGTCGCCCGCCAGGTTGAACCCCGCGACCTGCACGCTTTGCGGATCGCCCGCGCGTAGGCCGAGCGGCCACATCCCGGTCACCATCGGATACGCGCCGACATGCAACCGGTAGCCGAGGCCGCCTCGTAAGTCGACGTCGCTGACCTCTACAACGATGGCGCCGTCTGTTTCCGCGCGATAGCCGAGCGTGTCATTCGACGACGCGCCGAGAGCGCGAGCGGTCGCAAGCTCCTTGCCTTCGGAGTCCACGAACCGCATGCCGGCATTCAGCGCGGTATCCGTCAGGGCACAGACAATCTCCTGCCCCGCGGTCACATCGATTCGATACCGGTCCACGTCGCCGGGCTGCGCGATCTGACCGATCACCACATTGGGCCATTCGATGGCATGCGCTTCGTCCTCTCCATCGTTAGGTTCGGCTTCACCCACGTCCGCTTTCGGCAAAACGGTAAAGCCCGTGGTATTTGTCATGCCGATGGGCGTCCGGAACATGAGTTGATGAGTCCCGACCGGGGCATCTTCGGCAATGGCGAATTTCAGCTTGAGCCGGTAGGGCTGGGCGTTATCCAGAATGTCCGCGCCGGTACCCCGGGGGCCTTCGCCCAGCTTGAGTTCCGGCATGGGCAGCGCCTCGCGTTCCACCACCTCGACCGCGATCTTCCCATTCGTCACAATCGGCTCGGCCTGGTCGAGGTTCTTGCCGTTCACCGTGAGTTCCACTTCGGCACCCCGATGCCACCGCACCGGCGAGATGGACGAAATCGATGGCGGCACCGTCGCTTCGATAATCACCGCTTCCACGCTCAGGCTGGAGACCTTCTTGCGCGCAGCGGGCGTTGCTTCTACGGTCGTGTCCGTTTGGGCTACGTCCTTGGATTCCGCGGCGGGCTCCTCCCCCACACGCTGCCCCGTTTCCGCGACGTACACATCGCTGGACGCGTCGTACCGGCCCGCGGCCAGGTACGCGCCGTCGGGGCTCACCGACAACGCCGTCACCCAGTCCGATTGCCCTTCGATGGCCAGCTTCTCTTCCAGCGTCTCCGCGTTCCACGCCTTGATCCGCAGATCTTCGGACGTTGAATACAGTGTCGCACCGTCGGGTGAGTACGCGATGCGCAGCACCGACCCTTCGTGGGCGAACGTGGATCGCAGCAGCGTGCCGGAAGTCGTCGCCGACTGTTGCACAGGACCGTCGGACTCTTTCATGTCCCAGATGCGGATCATCTTGTCCGCCCCCGCGCCGGCCAGTTGCGTACCGTCCGGTGAGAAGGCCAACGTCAGCACGTTATCCAAGGAATCGGAAATCGTCGCGCGCAAGGTGCCGGTCTCTGCATCCCAGATCTTGACCGTCCGGTCGCCCGCGCCAGAGGCGATGGTCTTGCCATCCGGACTCCATGCGACGGCATAGACAGCGTCAACGTGGTTGCTGAGAGTCTGCAAGATCTCACCCGTCTGCGTGTTCCACACAACGATCGTCTTGTCGTAGCTGCACGTCGCCAAGCGGGTGCCGTCCGGGCTGAACGCCACGTCCAGAATATTGTCCTTGTGCCCTTCGAGGGTCTGCACCAGCCGGTGCTCCCCGACGTTCCAAATCTTCACTTCCCCGTTGCGGCCCGGCTTGCCGCCTGCTGCCGCGAGGAGTGCGCCATCCGGCGAAAACGCGAGCGCGCGCACCATCTCCGAATGTCCGCCTAACGTGAACTTGGGCGTTGGCGCGCCTGTGGCGGCATCGACTCCGAGCACGTCCACCCGTCCCAGAGTACCGCGCGCGAGCAGCACTTCCGGACCCGCAGGCGAATAGGCAAGCGACGATACCGGCGCCGACTCCACGACGGCCGCGGGCACAGTTACTGGGGTCGTAGCTTCGGGAGCGGGTGCCGCCGCCGGCGTGACGACGGCCCCTTCGTTGATCCATTGCCGGACGATGGCGACTGATTCCGGAGTCAACCGTTCGCCCTTGCCTTCGGGCGGCATGTGGGGCTCTTCCGCAAACTCGATCAGCCGTACGAGCAGACTCTCGTCAGCCTTGCCCGCGACAATGGCTGGACCGCTCGAACCGCCGGCGATCAAGGTCTCCGGCGTCGATACGTCCAATTTCGCCTTGAGCGAATCGGCCTCGGGGAAGTGACACCCGGAACAACTCTTCTGAAAGATGGGCTTCACGTCGCGATTGAAATCGACCGCGTCGGCCAAAGCCGGAATCGATGCGACAAGACACCCTGCCAGTCCGGCGGTCAGCGTCTGCCGGAAACGGTGACGTACACGAGCCATTCCGTTCTTCCTTTTCTTCGTCAGTGGGTAAACAGAAATTCCTTGCCGGAGAGAACCGCCCAGGTGAGGTCCTCCAACGCGGCGCGCCGTTCCGCCTCGCACTCGGGTCCGTCCTTGCGCACCGCGGCGAGAATCGTCAATGCCGGTTCCCGCTCTTCCGGGCGGGGCATGCGCGCCAGGGCGCGAAGATAAATCGTGTTGAGCGCCTCTTCATCGCTGACCTGTTCGTTCATCAACGTCGCAACGATAGAGCGGTCGTCCCGTAGCTTGCCATTGAGCGTTTCGCCATTAGCCACGTGAAGCGTCTGCGCGACGCTGGAGTCCTCCGTGCGCTCGCAGGAACAGGCCTGCTTCCGCTCCGGCCTCCCGAAGGCTTCGAGGAAGTACGAGCCAACCTGCGAATCCGGCAACTGCAACGCGCGGAACCCTTCAGGATAGCCGTCAAACTTCGTCGGCACGCCCGTCACCTGCGAATACGCATCGAGAATCACCTCGGCGCTCAGACGGCGCACGATGTACTGCGAGTAATGCTTGTCGTCCGGCTGGGCCGGGTCCGAAGGCTGGGACGAGCGGCGATACGCCGCGGACTGCATGATGGTCCGCATGAGATGTCTGACATCGTATTCGTGCTCCACGAGGTCTCGCGCCAACGCGTCCAACAAATCCGGGTTCGACGGCGGATTGGTCAAGCGCAGATCGTCTTCCGGCTCCACGAGACCGCGTCCCATGAAGTTCTTCCAAACGCGATTCACAATGGACTTCGTAAAATACGGATTGTCCGGCGAGGTGATCCATTCCGCAAGGTAGTCGCGTCGATCCACATCGGCGTTCAGCTCGATCGGCTCGCCGTCCAGGGGTTGAGGATTTACCGGCGCTCCAACGCGCGGATGAATCACATCGCCAAACGCCGCGCTGATCACTTCCGTGTCATTTCCCCGGCGGCCGTTCTTGAACTTCACGCGCGAGAAGAGATTCGCCATGCCGTAGTAATCGTCTTGCGTCCACTTTTCCAGCGGATGGTTATGACATCGCGCACAAGTGATGGAGAACCCAAGAAAGGTCTGCGACGTGGTCTCGGTCAGGTCGACCGTTTCCTTGTGCATGGTGAAATAGTTGGCCGCGCCGTTCTCCAGCGTGCTGCCTTGCGCGGTGAGAATATCGCGAACGAATACATCCCAAGGCGTGTTCGCCTCGACGTTGCTGCGAATGTAGCGGTAGAAGGCGTTGAGTTCCTCGCGCCGCGGCAGGTTCTTCGACGACAGCAGCAGCACGTCGGACCACTTGTAGGACCAGTAGTCCACGAACTCGGGCCGGTCGAGCAGCCGATCCACCAGCCGGTCCCGCTTCGCCGGATCGGGGTCCATCACAAAGGCGGATACTTCTTCCGGTGTCGGCAGCATGCCGATCGTGTCAAGCGTAGCGCGGCGGATGAACTCCGAATCTCCCGCTTCGGCGGCGGGCGCAATCTTCAAGCGTTCGAGTTGCTGCAGAACCAGTTCATCGATGTAGTTCCGCCGTTCGGCGTTCGCGAAGAGCGATGCGTCCACCGGAGTCTCGCGCGGAACGATGATGCGCGCCGAAGAAACCTTGCTCGCGTAATAGACTGTGATGGACGCGGCGCCCGAGCCGGTGATCGCCACCTTTCCCAAATCGTCAACGGTCGCCACGGAATCATCGGTCGTGCCGAAACTAACCCAGCGCGTGACGTCTTCGTAGGTACCGTCGCTGTAATGCGCCCGCACCAGGATCTGCTGGTTCGCGCCGTTGTCGAGCGTGACGGATTCCGGCATCACCTCGAGTCGTTCCACCACGGGATCGTCCTTGGACGCCGCGGGTGCGCCCGCCTCGATCCATTCCAGCAGAATGCGGTAAGCCTCGGAATCCTTCGTGAACCGTTCGCCGCCCGCGTGCGGAACATCCATCACGGGTTTCAACAGCACTAAACTCTGTTCGGGATCGCCGGGCGACAGTCGGCGGCCGTTGGCCTGGCGGGTAAGGGACTTGTGGTCCCAGTCATGATCGAAGCCGCGAAGCGAGAGCCGGAAGCCGTTCTTCCCCGCAGCGGCGCCATGGCAGGCGCCCGTGTTGCAGCCCATCTTGAACAGGACGGGTTGCACGTGGTTGCGAAAACTCTGCACGTACGGCGCATCCGTTCCCGATACGGTCACGGGCGTCGTCACCGTCTGGCCACCGATCGTCGCGGTGATGGTCGCGTCCCCATTGCCGACGGCGGTCACCACACCTTTTTCGTCAACGGTTGCGACCGCGGGATCGGAGGATTGAAACGTAGCTTGTTCAGTCACGTCGCCACGCCAGTCGTTCCCGGCCTTCTGCTCGACTACGAGGGAATGAATCGCGCCCGCATTGTACAACGCGATCTCGCCGGGGATGGTCGCAAGTTCATCGGCTCGGCTTGACAACACGCAGACCGCGCCCATGAAAAGAATCGTCAGTAAACGCATCGTCACACCAGTTCCATAATCGGTTTCGTTCCGTAATCCACAACGGGAATGGGCCGCTTGCCGGGCCCGGGGAGTTCGGTTTCGATATCGATGCCGAGGCAATGATAAACCGTCGCCACAACTTCCGCGGGCGTCGTCGGGCGCTCCACCGGAAACGCGCCGATGTCGTCCGTCTTGCCGACGATGCGTCCGCCCTGAATCCCGCCCCCTGCCATGAGAATGGACCAGACCTGCGGCCAGTGATCGCGGCCGCCTGCCGGGTTGATCTTCGGGGTGCGGCCGAATTCGCCCATGGCGACGATCAGTGTGTTCTCCAGCATGCCGCGCTGCTTGAGGTCTTCGAGAAGTGAACTCAGGCCGTAGTCGAGCATGGGACCGACCAGGTCGCTGTAACACTCGATAGGGCTGAACGGCGCGGACCCGTGAATGTCCCAGGTGATCTCATTGAACACCGTTTCAAACATGTTGATCGTGCAGAAGCGAACGCCCCGTTCGATCAGTCGCCGCGCGAGCAGGCAACTTTGTCCAAACTTGTTGTTGCCGTACGCCTCCCGCAACACCTCGGGTTCCTGGCTCAGATCGAAAGCCTCGCGCGCGGCCTCCGACGACATCAGGGTATAGGCCTGCTGGAAGTTCTCGTCCAGCAACCGCGCGTCGGGATTCGCTTCGAGCTGCGCGACGGATTGGTCCACGATGTCGCGGAGTTTCCGACGCCGGTCAATGCGCATCGACGAAATGTAATCGGGTGGCAACAGGTCTGGCACTTCAAAGTCGGGCGCGTCGGGTTCCGCGTTGAGCACGAAAGGATCGTGCGACTTTCCGAGGAACCCCGCCGTCTGGCCGTGGGGCATGTTGCCGCCCGTCGGCCCGATGGGCCGCGGCATGAGTACATGAGCCGGCAGGTCGTTCTTGCCGCCGCGCAAGTAGCCGAGCACGCAGCCCGCATGGGGATGCTCCATGCCGTTCTGAAACAACCGCCCCGTCTGCATCATCTGATGGCCCGTGTCGTGCACGCCGGCCGCCTTGTGATGGAGCGTCCGCACGATGGAAAACTTGTCCGCATGATTCGCGAGCTTCGGAAAGATCTCGGAGATCTGAATGTCGGGGTTGTTCGTGCGGATCGCTTTGTAAGGACCCCGGATCTCAGCGGGTGCGTCGGGCTTCATGTCGAAGGTATCGAGCTGGCTCGGTCCGCCCACGAGAAATAGAAAAATGCAGTTCATGTCCTTGTCCGGAGAGACCGCGCCGGCGGCTTTCAGGCCCATGAACCCGGGCAGCGTAAGGCCCAGCGTGGCCAGCGCGCCGGCGTGAAGGAAATCGCGGCGGCTCATGCCGTCACAGAAATGAACCCGCTTGTTGGCATCAATCCGGTACATGGCAAAGCATCTCCTGAAACGTGACCTTGGCGCCCGGCGAACATGCCGGTGCCGCATTTCATAATCCGGAATGGGACGGGCCAGACGGGACGTAGTGCACGCGTGTAATCACCCGTTGCGCCCGGCTCCCCAATCAAATACCTTGCAGCGTTGTAACCAGTATACGGCATCCGCCTGAAATCGGCAACCCCTTGTAAAACGGCTGGTTACACTGATTGTCGTCGTTGGACCGCACGGGGTTGCACGAATTTCTACCGCAGAACGGCGCAGGTTGAGGTATTATCTATGCAGGATTACTCGGCACAACGCCGGGTTCTCAGGGCTGCGGCGCCACGGATGCCGCAGAGTTTGGGGGAACGTTGAACACGCCGCGCGACGCCTTTCAACCGACCGATCGCGTCTTCGAAACCCTCATGGATCACCTTCAGGAAGGGGTCTATTTCGTCGACCGGTTCCGCACCATCCAATATTGGAACCGCGGCGCCGAGGAACTGACCGGTTACACCCGCCTGGATGTCACAGGCCGGTGTTGCGCATCGAATATCCTGAGTCACGTAAGCGGGGAGGGGGAGAAGATGTGTACCGGATCCTGTCCCCTGTTGCGTTCGATGGCGGACGGGCAATCCCGGCAAACGGCAGCCTACCTCCTGCACAAAGACGGTCACCGTCTCCCCGTGATGATCCGGACGTCCCCAATTCGCGACGACTCCGGCACGATCGTCGGCGCCCTGGAAAGCTTTACGGACAACACCCAGCAGATTTCCGCCATCGAGCGGATCGCCGCGCTGGAACAACAGGCGCTGATCTGCCCGTTAACGCTGGTGGGCAACCGGCGGTGTTCTGAGATGGTGCTGGAAGAAAAGTTCGCGGAACTGAAGCGATACCGGCGAACATTCGGCGTGGCGTTCATTGACTTGGATCATTTCAAGGCGATCAACGACCGGTACGGTCACACCGTCGGGGACGTGTGCCTGAAGATCGTCGCCGGGACAATCCGGAATGACCTTCGCTCCTTCGATTTCGTGGGACGCTGGGGCGGCGAGGAATTCATCGTCGTCGTCGATACGGCGGACACTCACGTGCTGGAAGGCATGGCAAACCGGCTGTGCACGCTCGTGTCCCACTCCTCGGAGCGGGCCAGCGGCCACAAAATTGAACTCACCATCTCGGTGGGCGCAACCCTGGCCACGCTGGGCGACTCGCCAGCGACCCTCGTGGAACGGGCCGACGAGGCCATGTACGAAAGCAAACGAGGCGGCCGCAATCGCGTCACGATGGTCTGAGCGCCGCGACCTACCCCCGCGTCTTCGACAGTGACGTCAGAAAGGCCTGCGACCTGCCCGCCAATTCGTCCACCCACGGCATGGCGTCCACAGGCGCATGAACGTTCGCTTCGTCCATCCACGACACCGTGCGCCGCACGCCTTCCTCCCAGGACACGAGATCGGTGAACTCGGGGACATCCGTCTGAAGCGCGGCGTTTGAGTACGCGCCATGATACTGAAAGATCTCGCGCAGCATGGCCGACCTATCGGTTGGAGCTCCCGCGAGCAACTGCTCGGTCGTAAGACAAACGATGTTGGGTTCGCAACCGATCGCCTGTGCCATACGCTCGTGAAACGCCCGCCAGTCCATGATCTCGTCGCCGACGATGTTGTAGGCCCGGCCTAGGGTACGCTCGTTACCAAGCGCGCCGGCAAAGCCCTTCGCCACGTCGTCGATGTACCCCGGCTGCCACAGTCCGTGCCCGTCGCCGGGTACGAGGATCGGCAATCCCGCACGGATACGCGCCACGAGTGAGGGGTTGTATCCCCAGATATCCAACAGCGGCGCGCCGGGACCATAACAATGGGCGGGCCGGAAAATGGTCACGGGAAAACTGGACTGTTGCCATGCCGTCAGAAAGACGTGTTCCGCGTCACGCTTGCCGCGCCCATAGTCGCTCACGGGCCGCAACGGCTCGTGTTCATCGGCCGGTATCGACGCTAAGGGACCGCCGTAGACGCAAACCGTGCTGCAGAACACGTAATGCTGCACGCGATCCTGAAATACCTCCACGGCGTGAGCGGCCGTGCGCGGATCGAAGGTAATCATGTCGATGACTGCGTCGAACTCGGTCCCGGCGATGGCGCGCTGGAAAACCTCGAAATCTTGACGGTCCCCCGCGATGCATTCCACGTCTCCGTCCAGCCGTGATGGCGTCTTGCCGCGGTTGAACAAGACCGGCTCATGTCCCGTCGCAAGAAGCCGTCGAACGATAGGCGTACTGATTAATCCGGTGCCACCAAGCACGAGAACTCGCAAAGAAACCCTCCAATCTATCACGCATGAAATCGGGCGGCTGGTTCAGAAAATGTAGCGGATTGCGACGTACACGCTTGCAATGAGCAGCGTGACGAAGGTGTACGGCACCCCGTACCGCATAAACCGGGCAAATGATATCTCCAGTCCGTTCCGCCGTGCAATGTCGATGACGACGATATTGGCCGCGCCGCCGAGGATGGTCCCATTACTTCCGAGGCAGACCCCAAGGGCCAGCGACCACCATAAGGCGTACGACACCGTTTGAATGCTCGCATCTGCGCCGGCGGCGACTCCGGGGATCATGCTTTGTACCATGGGTATCAGGGTCGCGGTTATGGGCACCGCGCCAACAAACATGGCGGCAAATGCCGAAAGCCAAAGCAGCACCATGGAGGTGATAAAGAGGTCGCCGCCCGTCATGCGCAACGCAAGATCGGCCAGTTGTTGTATCACACCAGCCTCGACGAGTCCGGCGACGAGCATAAACAGCCCAACGAAGAAGAATAAGGTGGACCACTCAACCACCTTGAAAGCTTCATCCGGTTCCGTTCGGGCGAGGACCATGATGAGCGCCGCGCCGCTCAGTGCGATCGAGGCAGGCGGGACATGGAAGACGCCGTGCAGCAGGAACCCGCACAACACCGCCAGAAGGACCGACCCGCTCTTGATCAGAAGCGGCATGCTGCGGATAGCGCGTCGCGGGTGCATCTCGCGTACCCGCACGCGCACATCCATGGGCACAAACCGGTCGTGACGCACAAGCACGATTGCGACCACGATCAGGACGAGATGACACACCGCCACTATCGGCGCAAGGTGCATCAAGAACTCGTTGAATGACAAGCCCGCCTTGGAACCGATGAGGATATTGGGCGGATCACCAATGAGCGTGGCGGTACCGCCTTCATTGCACGCGAGGATCTGCACGATGAGATACGGCCCCGGCTTAAGTTCTAGCTGCTGGCATACCAGGAACGTCACCGGCGCGACGAGGAGCACCGTCGTCACGTTGTCCACCAGCGCCGAGAGCACCGCCGTGAGGGTCGACATAAGAATGATCAGCGGGATGGGCCGGCCCTGCGATACTTGGACCATGTGGATCGCCACGAACTCGAAGAAGCCGCTTTCGGCAAGATAGTGCGTCAGAATCATCATTCCGGTGAGCAGCAGGATGACGCTGAGGTCGATGGACGCAAAGGCAGTTTCCTCGCTGACCACCCCCAGGATCACCATGGCCACGCCACCGGCGAGGGCGGCCACGGTTTTGTGGACCTTTTCGGTCAGGATCGCCACGTATGCGGCGCCGAAGATCACGCAGGCTATGATGGCCGTGGTCGTCATGTCAGGGCCGCAGGATGCGCTCGCAGATGTCGTCTCGATCGACGACGCCTACACACCGTTCATCGTCCACCACGAACGCGAACCGTTCGCCTTGTTTGTGCATGCGGAAGACAACCTGAATGAGCGGATCACCAGCCTGCACGATGAGCGGCCGCCGATTCATGATGGCCGCAACCCGAGTGGTAGCCTCCCGCTGGAAGAATTCGAGAAACGATTCCGAGTCGTTCAGAAACGAGATGTCCCGGAGGCCCGACATGTATTCAGGAAAACCGGCGTCCACAATCTCGCGGGACGTAACCGAGCCAACGAGTCTTCCTCGTTCGTCGCATACCGGCGCGTAATGCACGCCCGCCGCGGAGCACCGATCGAGGAGTTCGCCAAGCAGCATTCCTTCAGACGCGACCATCTTCGCAGGTCGCATGATATCGTGGGCGTACAAACCCGTCTTGATCGCGATCCCGCTTTTATCGATGGCGTGCCAGACTTCGTCGCGACTGCGCGCCTCTCGTATTCGGGCCAGCAAGGCTTCGTCGTGGGATAGGACGCCGACTGCGGCCAGGGTCTGCAGCATGAGCGTGTTCTTCTGATCGTTGCAGACGGTAAGAAACAGAAGGTCAACAGGCTGTCCGGCAGCATCGCAATCGTCCAACGGCGTCGCCGTGCGCCCGAGCACGACGTAGAAATCGCGCAGTTCGGAAATCCGCGCGTGCGGCACAGCGATGCCCTTCGATGTTACGGTCGGCGCCATGTCCTCCCGCTTGAGCAGGGCGTCCAGTATCGGTGGAACCGGCAACCGAAGGTGGTGGCTTGCGACGCGCTCGAGGAGTTCCGGGAGCGCGTCTCGCAACGTCCGCGCGCTCAAATCGAGAACGATGTGATTGGGTACAAGTACGCTGGACAGCTTCATAACACCCCCGCGGGGCCGCCACCCATCGCCCCGGCCGCACCCGGCGCGCAGCCCCTGATACTATTATACCGCAGGCGTATTCAGAAGGCTCACGACTTCGTCCGGCGTGGCGCACGCGCCGAGCTTTTCCCGAAAACCCGGCGCCTTCATGGTCGTCATCACCTGAGCCAGGAGTCCGAGATACTCCTTTTGGGATCCCGAGGGCATCGCGAACAGCACGATAATGTGCACCGGCTTGTTGTCGAGCGTGTTGAAATCGATCCCGTCACGCGATATCCCCACCCCCACGGACGCAGAATTGATCGCGTCGATGCGAACGTGCGGGATCGCCACCCCGGATCCGATCCCCGTGCTCATGACCGACTCGCGTTCGCGCACCGCCCGCCGGAATGCTTCAGCGTCGTCCACTGTACCGGTCACGGCAATGGCGTCCACAAGACGATCCAAGGCCTCGTGCTTCGATACGGGTCGCTCGAAAATGCAAACGGATCGCGCATCTATCGTAAGTCCAAATAGACTCATGTCCACCTCAGTTTCTTGACATCCCTATGGGCTCCGCTGCGCCCACCGGTCTGGCAAGATTATCCCACATAGGCGAGAAAACGATTCGGACCGCATACGCTATCACGCGTGGAACGATGCAAACGCGCTTCCCATCCGCCGGCTGCGCGTTCGTACTTGGCGCGCCGCCTACCCCTGATGCCACTATACCCAAAGTTCAACCGTTGCCGAAAAAACCCAATCCTCGGGAAGTTGCCGGCCCGGCGTGATTCCTCCAAGTGTACTCCGCTTCCTCGCCGTAATCAATGAAACGATCCGTCGACACCGCAAACAGTGCGTAACTTCTGTCCTCTGTCGGACTTGCCCGTTCCATGCGAATCTCGCGCGCCGACGTTAACGAATTTGCTTGCAAATCGGTGTCAAATCCCGCAGTATCAAGCTTGGATTTCTCACCAGTTGGCCCGCATGTTTTCTCGGGAGCATTTCGCAGCGTCTCCCGGGACATCGAGATTTCGACGAGACCCATTCGGGCGGTGAGCAATGCGGACGAGACGCTACCGCGAGAACGCAAGGATTAGGGGATTCGCTTATGAGCATCGAGCAACACGCCGAACGACGCAACTGGGCTTTTGAAGCCTTGGACTCACTTCAACACTTCACGGACGATCCCGACTTCGAGGGAATGGTCGACCACGAGCTTGCCGGAATCGAGGGGAAACGCACCGAACTGCGCGACGGTAAATACCGCGTCGTGTTCTTGGGCGCGTTTAACGTGGGCAAGTCCACCATGATCAACGCGTTGCTTGGCGATGAGTACCTGCCCACGGTACTCGAAGAATGCACGACCAAGATTACGCACGTCATGCGCGGCGAACGCATGCGCGCCGCGCTCCGCCTTCACACGCCATGCAGCGACGAGGAAGTGGCGGGCCTGCGCGATCTGCTCGCAGCCTTCGGCATCGGCGCGGAAGTTGCCTGTAGCGACGGGCATGACGAGTTGGCGCTCGAGTACGAAGAGTGTAACCCCCGCGCCCTGCTGAACACGCTCCGCGCCCTTGTCACCATGAACGCAACCGACGACTTCCCCCAGCTCGATTCGTTACGGCACAAGTTCGACGAATTGATCGTGCAGTTGCCCAACGACAACATCGCGGAAGATATCGCCCTCGTCGATTCGCCGGGCGCCCATACCATTTCCGATACCAGCACGCGGATCACCCAGGACATCATTCCCAATTGCCATCTCGTGATCTGCCTCCTCGACAGCCAGAACGCGGGGAACGAGCAAAACCGCGAGTTCATCGAAGGGGTCGTGAAGCACAAGCACCGCAAAGTGTTTTTCGTGCTGAACAAGTCCGATCAACTCAGCCCGCACGAAATCGATCCCATGGGACGGCGCGGTCCGGCGAAGGATTTGATCCGAAGCCTTCAGGGCATCGTGCAGAATCCCGAGATTTTCTTTATCTCCAGCCTCTACGCGCTGGTCGCCACGCACCTCGAGGCGGAACACGTCGGACTCGAGGAAGTGGACAAGAACGCGAAGATTCGGATTCCCTACCAGGTGCGGCGCGCCATCGATGACTCCGAGAATCCGTCGCAGGACGCCGCGCAGTACTTGATGGAGCGGAGCAATTTCAATGCGTTGCAGGACCGCCTGCTCGACTATCTGTACACGGAGAACCGGGAAGGCGCGATCGTGGAATCGATCTGCAGCTTTATCGACGCCACGGCCTACCGCTACGCGCGGCCGCTGGAAACAAAGCTGGAACTGACCCGCAACGTTCCGCGGCTTGACGACCTGCGCCGTCATCGCGAGCAGTTGTCGCTCACCTTGCAGCGCTACAAGGCGCAGGGACAGCGCGTGCTCGACGAGTTCGATACCATGTCGAACGGCGGCAACCTCGGCGGCACGGACTTCCCCGGGTACAAGACGATCGTCGAGAACCACATGACCAAGGACGCCATCGAAGGCGCCATCTTGAAGCCCTTGCGCGATTGGTTGAACGCCGGCGAGAACATGAAGAACGCCAAGAAGGAAGACTTCCAACCGCTCACGAAGGAGCTGGAATCAAGAATCGACGCCTACATCACTTCGCTGCAGCAAAAGGTGAACGCGGAAGTGGAGGAGGTCGAAGGACGCGCGCGCGCGCGGGCGGCGCAGATCGTACCGGACGCGGCGAATGTCACCGGTCGCGGCTCCATCGATGCGACACGCGCCAGCATCGTCGCGGTTGATGCCGGCATGGGAAGCTCCTACGCGCTGTTCGGCTTCATCGGACTCGTGCTCGGCGCAGGCGCGGGCGCGGGGCTCGGCTACGCCGCGCTGCAGAGTCCGCCTATCGTCGACATGGTGACGACCTCCCTTCCCGAAGTGCCGGTCACGTTGCAAACGTTCCTAGCGGCGGGTGTCGTCGCGGGCGCGGTACTCGGGTTGATTCTTGGTCTCATTGCCCGCACCTTCGGCAGCAACGAAGCGCGCAAGGCAAAATTGAACCAGCGTATCGGCGAACGCGTCGAAGCGGTATTGCAGAAAGCCACGAAAGAACAATTGACCCAGGCGCTGGACAATCGCCGCGGTACCTTCCGCCTCGCGCTTCAAGGCGCCTTCGACAAGGCAACCGCGGGTCTTAACGAGCAAATCAGCAAGATCCTCGCGGAAGAGGAAGCGATCAAGAAAGAACAGGAAGCGATCATCGCGCGGCTGGAGCCGAAGATTAATTCGCTTCATGAACTCGGTGACAAGGCACGGGAGATTGTCTCGGTTGGGCTTTCCAAAAAAGACGCCGAGGTCGCATAGCGATTGCACAACGATTGACTTGCGAAAGCAGGTGAATGAATACTAGATGCCGAGGGTGCGCAAATCACCCTCGGCATCGCATGTATTGGTGCAACGACCCCCAAGTCACGATACGAATCAACTCTGGGAGACTCGAGTGTTAAGTGTCCTTGCCTTGTATCTCGCCAAAGCGCAGCCGCGGGCTCGTCGTACTTGCGGTCTTGGTTATTGAAATCTGAGATTTCAAATTTGATATTTTTGTGCTTCTGAACTCGGAATTACACGCCGCCGCATTGACCGTGGATTGCACACAACAGCGGCGTTCTTTCCCATAATTCAGCCCATGAATCGGAGTAATTCTAACTGTGCCAAAACGAATTCAAGTCATCGGTGCCGGAAGCTGGGGATTGGCGTTGACGCGTCTGCTCGCGCTGAACGGACACCAGGTGCGCCTCTGGTGCCGTGAGGAAGACAAACCGGACGAGTTACGCTCCACGCGCAAGAGTCCGTTCTTCCTCCGCGATATGCGCTTACCCGACGAGGTGGAAGTCTCCATGGAGATCGATAGCGGCGCGGAGATCGCTGTCCTCGCCGTCCCTTCCCACGCCATGCGCCCGGTGCTGCGCGAGTTCTCCTTATCCAAAGACACCATTCGAGTCAGCGTCGCGAAAGGAATCGAGAACGAAACGCTGCGGTGCATGCACGAAGTGATCGCGGAAGAATCCGGACCCGGCCCCGTCCTCGCCCTGTCCGGGCCGAGCCACGCGGAAGAAGTCTCGCGCGACCTGCCCGCGTCCGTCGTCGTCGCAGGTATGGACGCAGCGGCATGTGAAGCCGCGCAGGCCGCGTTCATCTCCGACATGTTCCGAGTCTACACAAGTAACGATATCGTCGGCGTGGAACTCGGCGGCGCGCTCAAAAACGTTATCGCCATCGCCGCGGGCGCCTGCGACGGCTTCGGACTCGGCGACAATGCGAAAGCTGCCCTCATCACCCGCGGTCTCGCCGAAATGGCCCGTCTCGGCGTCGCCATGGGCGCCGATCCCCTCACCTTCGCCGGCCTCAGCGGCATGGGCGACCTCATCGTCACCTGCGAAAGCCAACACTCCCGCAACCGCAACGTCGGCGAAAAGATCGCCCAAGGCATGACCCTCAACGACATCCTCGCCTCCTCCCCCATGGTCGCCGAAGGCGTCCGCACCGCCAAATCCGCCGTCGCCCTCGCGCAAAAACACGGCGTCGAACTTCCCATCACCCGTGAGGTCTACCGCGTCCTCTACGAAAACGCCAACCCCCGCGAAGTCGTCGCCAACCTCATGCAACGCGAGGCCAAACCCGAACGGGTGTGACGTCGCACGCCAGAAATGTCGGGAGGTGCGGATCCGACTCCCGGCCTCAGGTGTCGCGTTTCTTCGGACGTGGTTTGGCAGGCTTCTTCTTCGCCACGGTTTTCGATTTAGGTTTGGATTGGGCCTTGGCCTTTGCCTTTGCCGCGGTACGGGCCTTTGGTTCCGGAATCCGTGAGGTCGCCGGCTGTCCTTCACTTTCGAGGAGCGCGTCGACACGGTAACCTGCATTCTCCGCGTCGTGTTGCAGCGTGAGCGCGCGCTGAAGTCCCGATTGCACGGCCGCCGCGCGATCGGCAGGACCCTGCCGCGTGTCGCCCAACTGCGCGATGGCCCGAATCAAAGTCAGTCGACCGACCAACGTCTCGAACTGCTCCCGATTGAAGTATTCAACGCCCTCGTACTCGTTCACCTGGAGAAACTCGCGCACGACTCCCGATGCGAAGAGCTTGCGCAGCGACAGGTCTTGGGTGCCGGCGGTGTGGCCCAGTTGCATCGCGAGAGCGATATTCAACAGCCGCAAATCCTGCCACGCGGCCCAGCCGTCGCCATCCATTTCATGAAAGACCGCTTCCAGTTCGAGATTGAACAACCAACGGTCGAGCCAGTCGGGATATCCTTCGGAATCCATGACCTCCCCGACAGGCGCCAGGAGCGCGTAGGCCATCGGAAGCCGCCAGAACCGCGCCGCCTCCTCCTCGTTCACTCCGATCCGGCCCAGCAGGTAGGTGTCTGCTTCCGGAGAAACGGGCGCGTCGTTCAACCGGCTTTCGAATAACTGCACGTTATGGACCGCGCCGCGTATGGCATCTTCGATCGCGGTGCGATCGAAGGCTACGCCGGCGCGATTGCCGAGGTCGTCCAAGAACCGGACTAACTCCTCATGCCAATCCGCGCGCACGCGTTTGGCGCCGGTTTCGAGCGCGGCATCCAACTGCAGCGCTTCCACACTTGCGAACCGGCGGAACGCGTCCAGCAAGGTCGCCAGTTCCAACCGCCGTTGTTCGATGAAGATGTTCGGTACACCGCCGCCGTCCATCCGTCGCGCGACTTCCGCCCAGGTGCCGTCCTCATCGACGACCTCCTGGAAATCGAGAAACACGTGGTATTGATAGGCGTGCAACCGGACGTAGATGCCATCGTCGCAAAGTTGGCGACCCGAACGGATGTACTGAAGGTTGTCCCGGTGGTCCCGGAAGACATAGAAAACGTTGTCGTCGCCGCGCAGCGCCAGTGAATCCGCGAGGGACTTCCGGACCTGCGTGCCTTCGTCGCCACGTCCGGTGTTCAGCGGGGTGGATTCGCGAATCCAACCTTCGGTCGTGTTGTAGGCATTGTTGTAGAGCACAATGCCGCGCTCGCCGCCGGAACGGTTCGAGTAGGCGAACACATTTTCATCCACGTGACCATGGGGCGTATGGAAATCGTAGAAGGCAAAGTTCTCCACGCCACTGAAGAGATAGCGGCGGCGCATGAGGGGAAAGATCTCCCGCTCGTGGCGGCGCACCATGTCCGTGTCTACATGTTCGTCCCAATACGCGCGGCGGTATTCCATGCCGTACTTTTCGGTAAAGCCTTCGATTTGGCCGTGACCGAACATGGGCAGGCCCGGCATGGTCACCATCAGCAGCGCGACGCCGTAGTACTTGTCGCCCTTGCCGAACTGCTCCACGGCGGTTCGTTCGTCCGGGTTGTTCATGAAGTTCACGAACCGCTTCAAGATTTCGGGGCTGAATTCGAGGACGTTCCGGACGGTCGACCGGTAGTCCGCGTTGTCCTCCATCTTGAGCATATTCATGAAGGCACTGTTGTAGACGCGGTGCATGCCGAGCGTGCGGACGAAATACCCCTCCATCAACCAGAATGCCTCCGCCAGCAGCAGCGTGTCAGGCACTTCCTGCGCCACTCGATCCACCACTTCCCGCCAGAATTCCTCGGGCACCAGCCGATCGAAATCCTCCCGCGACATACCGTGCTCCGCGCGTGACGGGATGGCGCCCGCGTCTCCGGGTTTGGGAAACCAGAGGCGCTGGAAGTGTTTCTTGGCGAGCGTCATGGCCGCGTCGAAACGGATGATCGAGAACTTGCGGGCCACGTGAAGAATCGTCTGAATGACCGCTTCCCGCACCTCCGGCATGAGATAGTTCAACTGGGCCGTATCGTTCCACGGCATGCTGGTGCCGTCGTTGCCGTGATAAATGTACTTCGTGTCGCCGGACCAGTGGTCGACGCGCTTGAACACCACCGCGGCGTCGCTGTGGTTCCAGTAGCCGTCCTCGATGTAGATGCCGACCCGGTCGTCGTAGGATAAGTTCTTCCCCGAGTAGTTGTACGCGGGGTATGGAGGATAGTCCAGAGAGAGAAACCAGTTCGGGTGTTCGATCACCCACCGCGAATAGATGCCCATGTGATTCGGCACCATGTCGCTGGCTAGACGGATTCCCCGTTGCCGCGCGCGGTCGCGCAGGTTCTGGTACGCCTCTTCCCCGCCCAGGTCCGCGGCGATGTCGTAGTCGTAAAGGGAATAGGCGGACGATACCGCCTCCGGATTCCCCATGATCCGCTTGATGTCGGCCGAGGCCTGCGACCGTTCCCATAATCCGATTAGCCAGAGGCCGTTGAAACCCCAACGCGCGAGCCGGTCCAATTCCTCGTCGGGGATGTGGTCGAGGCGGTAGATGTCGCGCTGATACTTTTTCGACAACTGGTCCAGCCAGACGTAGACCGTTTTCGCGATGAGCACAACATTGGACATCCAGTCCGCGTCCTGCGAAAACCGCTCCGGTTCAGGGTAGGCATCATGAAGTCCGGCGTACCGCTCGAACCGAAGGACCTCGGACGTGCCCTGGACGAAACCCCGCTGCATCGTCTCTTCGCGCACGATGCCTTGGACCAACAGCAGCCGGTTAAGAAGCGACTTCGGGAGCAAATGCGCCCATCGTGTCCGTACAAAATTCAGTTGGTCATCCAACGAATCGGGCGCTTCGCGTAGCGGAGCCCGCAGGCATTCGAGCAAGGTGTCATCCAACCCGTCAACGGCCGGTTGCGACGCGAAATACGCATCCAACCCTTCCATCAGTTGCTTGTGCGGAACCTCGCGCGAAAACTCGGTATCGCGGAACAGCGGGCGAAACGGCCGAAGCGCGCGGTTGCTTCCCGAAAGCCAAAGCAGGATTTCCTCCCGGATCGCGGCGGAGCGTCTGTCGCGACCTTTCTTTTCCGATGCGAGATACTCGGACTCGGTGGTTTCCGTGACAGCCACGGCGGTAGGCGGGAAATGGTGGACAAAAGTCAACGGCGGCGCCTCGACAACGCGATCACCTTTTGACGCGCGGACCGCGGCCAACCCGTCCGGGAGAATGCCCGGAATCTGCTCCCACCAGTACCGGTCGATGATGTAGCGGAAGATCTCGTTGAGCAGACCCAAGGTCAGGATCTGACCGGCGGTGATGGAGCGCGTGTCCGGGGAGGCGTCATCGCGTTCCAGATTGACGCGGTGAACAAACTTCCGGATGGCGCGCAGGTCTTCGGTGTTGGTGTGACCGGGTGGGACGATGTCATGCACCGCGTACCGGTCCCAGGTTTCGCGCGATAGGTGGAACCCGAAGGGGAAATAGTCGCTCGGTTCGTAGTCGGCATTCAGAATAGGCATGGCAATTCCTGACGTCTTCGTGCGTCTCGATTGTCTTGTACAAAACGCCCTGTCACATGATGATACGGCTGTGAAAGGTGCTCGGCAGGGCCGCGGCCTGTCCACGAAACCGCGTCGTAGTACGCTTTTGCGTGATCTCTAGCATATACTATTCACCCTTGGCGGTACCAACGGGGCCATTTCGGTATCTAAACCTGCCACGGCCAAGACGATATGAATGAGAATAGGCAACCGGTTCAAAACAGGAACATATGAACGCAGAAATCGTGATGATCGGTACCGAGCTGCTCTTGGGACAGATTGTGGATACCAACGCTGCCCACATCGGCCGCACGCTCGGCGAGAACGGCATCAGCCTCTACCAGAAAACGACGGTCGGTGATAATCGGCAACGGATCGTTCGCGTGCTGGAGTCTGCGCTGGAGCGGGCCGACGTGATTATTACTTCCGGGGGCTTGGGGCCCACCGAAGATGACCTTACGCGCGAGGCGGTGGCGGACGTGTTCGGGCGGAAGCTGGAGTATAGGCAGGAGTTGTTCGATGAACTCGTCGCCCGGTTCGCCTCCGTAAAACGTCCCATTACCGAGAATAATAAGAAGCAAGCCACGGCGCTGGAGGGGGCGGAGATTATCCCCAACCCCAACGGCACCGCGCCCGGTATCATCTGCGGCGACAGCCGGGGCGAGGTGATTTGCCTGCCCGGCGTGCCCCTCGAGTTGTACGCCATGCTTGAGGAATCGGTCCTCCCCTACCTTCGGCGGCGCTACGGCCTCAAGGCCGGCCTCTACCACCGCGTGTTGAAAGTCTGCGGCGTCGGCGAATCCTGGGTGGACTCCCGCATGGGGGATCTGATGGCAAGCCTCGAAAACCCGACGATCGGCGTCCTCGCCTCTCCGGAATGGGTGCGCATCCGCATTACGGCCCGCGCGGAGTCCGAGGAGGAAGCGCGGGAACTACTGGAACCCGTCGAGCAGGCCGTTCGTGAACGGCTGCCGGGCCTCGTCATGGGCACGGGCGACGACACGCTGGAGGGTGTTGTGGACGGGCTCCTGCAACAGCGAGGTTGGACCCTCGCCGTGGCCGAGACCTTCACGGGCGGCATGATCGCTCAGCGATTGACCGCCGCCGGAGCCCGCGCGTTCGCCGGCAGCACCGTATTCGCCTGCTCCGGCGCCACGGGCCGGGGCATGGACGAGCGTGCACGGGATCAGGCCGAGGCTGTTCGCGTTCAGTTTCACGCCACCTGCGGCCTGGGGATCGCGGCCGACCCGGAGTCTCGCGCCCTCGCCGGCGAGTTCGTCACGCCCGACGGCCGCCACACGTGGACATCCCACTACCGCGACCTCGATCCCTTGAACCAACTTCGCGCCGCGACCATCTTCATGGAACGCGTACGCCGCGTCCTGGCGGACGTCGACACCGAACACCAGGACGCGAAGGTCTAGCGGGACCCCGCCCGGCTCACCATCCGGGTCCCGGCTCCCCTCCCCCGTCCCCGGGTTGATTCGGAGCTGGAGATTCGGTATTCTTCCCCGGATGGCGCGGAAGGGTGCAACGATTACCTCCCCCCGAGAGCTTCCCGCCTCCCGTCCTTGAGAGAAGGAGAACATAACGATGTTCGAAGTACTCGCGCTGATGCTTCTCTCGCATCAGCCGCTGCAACCCGTGGTGCAGGGCGAAGCCTCGTACTACACCGTGGCTAGCAGCAGTCAAACTACCGCATCCGGTGAAATCCTTGATGACAATGGGTTTACGTGCGCGATGACCGATGGTGAATTTGGCAATTACTACCTGGTTGTCGCCGACAATGGCCGATCCGTCATCTGCAAGTTGAACGACCGGGGCCCCTACGTGGGCGACCGGGTGATCGACCTGTCGAAAGCCGCCATGCGGGCCATAAGTCCAAATGCAGGAACGGTTAACGTATCCGTGTACGGACTTGGGCAGAGCATTCCGCCACAACTCATCCGACGTCCCGAAAGTTAGCGCAATTCAGGAATGCCGCAATCGGGGCTTCCCACTGGGGAAGCCCCGATTTTCCTGTGTTGCCCGTCGAGCCTTACGCGGCGGGCGGCAGGACCGCTTTCACAAAGTCCAGGGCCGCAAGCGTTTCCAATAACTCGACCGGAATCGCGACATATAGCGTGTTCTCTGAGTGCATCTCGGCGACCACCTTGCCTCCCGCGTCGCGGATCGCTCTGGCCGTTTCCAGGTCTATTTTTTCGACCTTCACAAATACCCGGACTATACCGTTTCGCACCTTCACGACGCCCTCGGTGTAGTTCCCGTTCCTGACTTTTGCGGCCAAACCACGGAGTTCCGGCGATAGCTTGGAGAGGACGCGCGTTTCAGACTCGGGCAAAACCTCTTGACCAACGGCCTCGTCCGCCGCGACTTCACCTTCGGACGGCGCCATTGGAGCGCTGGACTCCAACCGTATACCCTTTGACGCGGCCATTGGAGCGGACTGTGGTACCGCACCGGCGGCACGACCCATGAGCATCGCGCCGTCGTCCCGGTCGCCAAAGACGCCTTCGTAGCTCACGCCGTCCGGCATCTCAACCGGAACCTGGACCGTCCGCGGCCGGCCGTTTTCATTCACGACCCGCTCCTCGACGGCCACGAAGCTCGTGTATTGCGTGACGAGCGAGAAGTCGAGGCCAAGGTCGATGATGTCCTGCTTGATCCCCGGTTTGGGTTGACCGGCCTGCATGCCGAGCCAATCCGCCGCCATCAGCCACTCGATCCGCTGCCGCGCCCACAACGAGGCCAGTACGTCATTCGCCGGTTCGTCGCCGGGGAGCGTCACGGGAATCGCACGCTCAAAGGGTCCCTGCGCCGTGTTGCCGCGGATGGTGACGGTGCCTTTGCCCCGGCCGGTGTAGCGGCCGGTCAGCACGATGGGCTGCGACGCGAACAGGTCGGGAATCGCATTCGGCGCGGGATACAAGTCCGTCACGGGAAGGCCGTCAAATTCGACCGAGATATCCGTCAACACCGGACTCTGGATCCGTTCGTGGAACCGCTGGGCGGCTTCGTCGCCGTCCGATTCCAGCGTGATGACTTCAGACGCTCCACGGCCTTCGCGCCCCATCCCCTCGATGAGGAATCGGTTGACGGAACTGCCAATCCCGAAAGCAAACACCCGCGCCTGGTTCACGTTCCTGCGGATAGCATCGAGGATCGCCATGTCATTTCCGATGAACCCATCCGTCATGAAACAGACAACCCTCAGCCGTTCGGGGTCGTTCTGGTTGCCCAACGCCGCATGGATGGCCTGCATCATTTCCGTGCCACCGCCGCCTTCCAGGTTCGCGAGGTACTCGAGCGCCTTAGCGCGGTTCTGGTTCGTATTCGGCACCGCTCGGTCGAAGCAGTACCCCAACCCGCCCGCGAAAGTGACCAGGTTAAAGGTATCGTGAGGGTTCATCCCTTCGATGCACTGGCGCATGGCCGACTTGGCCTTCTCCAAGGGAAAGCCGCGCATGGAACCGCTCACATCGATGACAAAGATCATCTCCTTCGGCGTAATGGCTTCTGGCGCGAGCCGCGCGGGCGGTTGCAGGACCAGGCTAACGAATCCACCCCGGGCGTCGGTGTGCGTGAGGATGGCGTCCTCGATACCCTCGCCGGCGACCTTGTACTTCAACACGAAGTCGCGGTTCGGGATCTCGTTCCGGTTCTGAAGCCGGATGACGGCATGATCTTCGGAAACCGATTCAACATCCACCTCGTGCAAGACCGATTGAATGTCGCGGATGGCGAATCCCGCGTTGAGGTCGACAGACAACGAGATATCGTGCCCCGCGCGCGTGCCCTTGGGTGTCACCGGCGGCGTGATGCGGTCCGCATCGGGCACGTAGCGCCCGTTATACGGGATCGGTCCGGGCCGCACGTTGGGCCGATCCGGCAACGGCTCTTCCAACGGGATCGGCTCGGGCAACGGCACCGGCCCGCCGTTCGGAATGTAACGCGGACCGACGACCATGGGGAATGAGAACTCATACTCGCCGTCTTCGTATTTCAGGTACTCCACATACAAGATGGTGATCTCAATCACATCGCCCGGCATGATGTTCGCCACGGACTGCGTGAAGATGTTCGGCCGTTCCTGGTCCAACAGGCTCGCCGTCTTCCCCGCGTCGCGCGCTTCGCGGTAGATCCGTTCCGCTTCGCTGCGCTCTTTGATGATGCCCTTGATCACACGTTCGCCGACTTTCATCAACATCGTGTCGACCGCCGACTTCTCGGACATGGGAAAGGTGTACACCGCCTCGATGGGATCGGGGTACGGATTCGCAAACCGCTGCGTCAACGTCACGCGCGCGATGAAGCCCGCAATCTCGACTTCCACATCGGTGTGCTCCAATGGACACTCCCCGACGACGTTGCCCTGGTCGTCCGGGACGATCACGCAACCGCCGGGCGCAATGGACGCCTCCTCGGCAACCGTAGGCAGCGCCAATCCCATACACATCAACAGGGCCAACCGCAGCCCGCATCTCATTAGAGTCGCTCGTATTCGCATCGCTACATCCTCCGTTCCACCGCAGGGGCGGGTTGTTCTCGCAGCATCTACGCCCCCTGAGACACCAGGAAGCAGTGGGTGTTCGCGGGATGAATGGCTCGGTAGCGCTGCGGTTTGCAAAAGGCGAAGGGCCGCAATAGACTTGACCGTAGTGGAGGTACATATGCAAAGCGCCAAGCAATCCGCCCGCGAACTGATCGAGCAGTTGCCCGATTCCGTGACATGGGAAGATCTTATGTATGAACTGTACGTGAAGCAGAAGATCGAGGACGGTTTACGAGAATTGGACGAGGGCCGTGGAATACCTCACGAGGAGGTAAAGAAGCGATTGCTCAACGGCTCGCATGATAAAACTTGAGTGGTCGCCCCGCGCTGAGCGCGAGCTAGCGCAATTGCGCGAGTATATCGCACTGGACTCCCCCCATTTTGCTCTCCTGTTTGTCGAACGGATTGTACTCTCCGTCGAAAGGCTCTCCGTCTTTCCCCGTAGCGGTCGTCCAACTCCTGAATGGGGATATAACGACCGAATTCGTGAAGTGATCGTGCAGGGTTACCGAGTCATCTACCGGATAATCGACGAAACGCACATTCAAATCGTCACGGTCGTACATGGTTCACGAAACCTGCGAATCGAACCGCCAATCCTGTAACTAACGCGCTATCAAGCCGGAGCTTTGTCAAATCCCCTGGACTGCGCTCTTAAGATTTGATAGTGCACCACGATCCCCGCAGCGATCAGGAAAAGCAGCACGTAGTAAATGGCGAAGACGGCCTCGGTCCATCCCTTAGGAGAAGCGGTGACGAGTTGGGCGATGACGTTCTGAACGATCAGGACCGTCCAGATAATCCACGCGGCGCGTGGGAACACGTTACCCTCGTAGCCTGCCGGTAGTGGACGCCTCCAGACGTAGACAATGACAGCGGCGATGCCCAGCAGCATCAGCGGCAGGATGACCATCGAGAACCGCGCGGCCCAGAGGTCCTCGTTGCCGAGATAGATGTTGGCCCAGCCTTTCAGGCCGTTGCGGATCGAAAAACCGAGTCCCAGGATCAAACCCAGATACAGGCCGAACCGTTCGAGGTTGGGCCGTTGATTGGTGAACAGCGATTTGTTGACCCTCCGCGCTTCCGCCGGGACGGGGCGGTTCACCAAAAAATACGCGACGCCGTACGCGATGCCGATGCTAATCCCGCCGGTCGATTCCCAGCAGCGCCACCAATTGAAATTGCCCCCGGGCCAGACCTCGTCCGCCCACTGCCAATTCTGCAACGCCGCCCAACCGATGCCGTTAAGGACGCCGACCGTCATGATCAGGACGACGTTCTTCCAGTCGCGCCGTCCGAATTCGTAAGCGAGAAAGCCCAGGTAAAGACCCATATGGATGATGGCGGCCCGGTTGTCGTTGATCAGACGGCGCAGATTCGGATTCGCGTCGAGGTCGTGATACCGCACTTCGAGCGAATCATAAAGTGGCAGAAAGACCTGCGGCAGATGCCGGAACAGCGCCGCTGCCAACCACGCGCCGCCAATGCCGCAGCCGATGCGGATGCCCCAATGCCAAATCGTTGTGGGCCGTACGGACCCGCACCAGGCGAGCATGCACGCGCCGATGCCCGCCCACGGCACGCCCGCGATAAAAAGCCACAGGAATCCGTACGCCGGTGAAATCGGGACGAACTCGCCCGCGGCCGTGTTGGTCTGCAGACGGCCTTCAAAGAAGGTAGACCATTGCGCCCACCCCCGCGCGCCGGCGATCCCCATCCCCACCGTGACCGCCAGCATGATCCAGCCCGACGTGTACCGCCGCCGCTGCTCAACCACTGGTTCGCGCGCGATAAACCACCACGCCGCCCCCCACGTCACCCCCGCAAAAATGCAGCCCGCCGATCCGCCAAAACCGCTGCAACCCCGTACCGCCCACGTCATTCCCCCCAACGCCGCAAAGAGCATCGTGGGAAAGACGAGGTCATGCACGAAATCGCGTCGAGGCTGTGGGTTCATGATGAACTCCTGTCTGAATGCGAGTTGCTCGGCGCATTATGGAGGCGGCGTCGTTGAGCGCTCAAGTTTGGCGATCGGATACACAACGCGAATGGGACCATGGGCGGCGGCGACGCAACCCAAGTTCTGAATCCGAAGCACGAAATCCGAAACAAATCCCAATGACCAAAATCTGAATGACCAAAACACTTTGACCGGGCTGAGGACAGCACCCCCCCAACACGTGAACGGCGGCCTACGGCAGCCCCGGATGCGGCGACTCGAATGTAGACCCGGGTGAAGCGAGGCACGAGAGGAACCATGGGTAACGTGACCGCCCCCACCACGCAGCCCCCGAACGGGGGCCACTGAAGAGTTTCGTTCGCACGTACCGCAAGCTTAATTGTCGGACCACCAAGTATGCCTAAATGGGAGGTGATATCGGATTCTTGTTGACTCCGCACCATCTACACGTCTGGGTAGTATAATCACGTCAGATTGGGTCAACAGGAATCGCGCGTTCCACACGCAAATCAGGAAACAAAACCATGGATACCATAGCCAGGGATGCGTCCCTAATGGATGAGTTGCGGATTGCACACGATCTGATTCACCGGGGGTTCGGTGAACTTCAGGAAATCGACATGGGAAACGATTTCTATCATCTCCCTCAGCAACTACTCGCCAGCGGCTTAGAACGGCTTCTAAAATGCTATTTCTGCCTCGTATTCGAAGCCAGGAATCACCAATATCCAAACTTAAGGTTTATCACGCGCTTCCGTCATGACCTACAAATGCTAAAGAGAGAGTTTGCGGAGAGTTACTTCCACGTTACCAGCCAGCTGACGCAGGAGGACCTGGACTTTGTCAAAAACGACCAAGTTTTGGACGAAATCGTCCGTGTGCTCTCCGAGTTCGGAAAGAAAGCCCGTTACTACAATCTTGACGTCGTTACCGGAGAGGAATCTCTGCCCATTGACGCAAAAGCCGATTGGGAGAGAATCGAAAGAGGCTTACTGGACCCTGTGCCATATATGAAGGTCGAAGGTGGCGGGTCGCGCTTCCGTGAATATTACCCCGAAGTTAATGCTAGAATCATCGCGCGCCTGGAGCGCTTTGTTAGGGCCATCGCGATGCAGTTTACCTGTGGAAACCATGGCGGCAAGCTAAAGCAGTACTCTCCACTGCTCGGCAACTTTGTTTCGCTCCGCGATTCACAATTTGGGACAACCGACTATCGGCAATCCACGCTGATTCTCAAACAGCAGCGCGACACTTGGGTTCGCCGAAGCAAAGTAGAGGTACTCGCCAGCGCCTGGCCAACTCGCCAAATTTTCCAGACAGATTTTCCCGGTGAATGGCCGTTCCGTCATGACGAAGTCGTCATTGAATGCAGGGAAAAGCTCTTCTGCATCGTCAACATCGAAGCATACGACTTTGCACTCAACGGGGCCGCAAAAAGTCGGTTCGGTTTCCCCTTCCCGCACGATGTCGATTTGGCAATAATCGGGAAGTCAGTAGGGCCATTTATAGACATGGCGCATGCGCTGGGGTCGCCCAGATAATGAGACCAATCCAACACCACTATGTGTCCAAGTGGTACCTCAACCGGTTTGTCGACCCACAATCCGGGCTAGCTCCTATCGTTTATGAAAACGAAAGGAGAACCATTATTGTGCCTGCCGGAATCGCCCGATGAAGTAAAGGAAGAGGACGAGCAACGGAAAAAAGCGAAAGCCAAACCCAAAGAAAAGACGAAACCCAAAGCGAAGCGCAATGCCAAGACGGAGCCAAAAGACAAGAATAGATGATGTCGCGAACGATCAACGAGACCTCGCTACGACCAAGCGTGGCCAAAGTGCTACCCTCAGGATTGCGTGGAGAAGATTTCTGCCGCGGAGAAGGGCAAGAGAACGGACGGAGAGGATCCAGAAATCGATATGTGCGAATTTGAATCGGTAGCTAGCTTCACAATTTTTTGTGGAAGCGTCCGGAACAGAACCAGATACAACTTCGATAATGCAACAAAGAAGTTCCTCGACACTGTCCTTGAAACGGCAAAGAAACGTGTAATCGTCTTCGAGCCCGGTTTCAATCTCTGGAGAGCCCAACTTGGCTGCAGATGGGAATGCGTGGCGGAGAATCTCAAGCAACCAAGGCCGTACGAATGCGAACGGATGAAGCCTCGAAATCTAGAGGCGACCGAAGGTCGCGTAAATGCAAAAGGTATTCCCTGTTTGTATCTCGCGACGACCTCGGATGCGGCGATAGGAGAGACTCGACCATGGGTCGGTACCAAAGTTTCCGTCGGACACTTCAGAACGACAAAGGAGATAAGGCTTGTCAATTGTATGACGGATCGAACAGAAGACCGGTTGTCGATTTATTTCGTAGAGCCAGAGCCGGAGAAGCGCGCAGAAGTAATATGGGAAGAGATCAACTTCGCGTTCTCAATGCCTATACAAAACACCGACTCAACCGCCGACTATGTACCGACTCAGATTATTGCGGAGAAATTTCGTCAGGCGGGATATGATGGTATCGCGTACAGTAGTTGCCTGGGCACTGGCACAAACGTCGCCCTATTTGACTTGGATGCGGCGGACATGTGCTCGTGTTCACTTCACAATGTAAAGTCCGTTTCGTACAAGCATGAAAAGTCCAAATTGAAAGGCGGACAATACGTAAATGCGGACACCCACTTGAGCGTTCATGACTGGATGCAAAAACACGTTGACAAAGAATCGTAACGTGAGGACCACTCATATCCCCCGAATCCTTCTCTTAAATCTCAAATCTGAACTCTGAAATCTTCACGAACCCAGACCCCAACTCCGCGCAGCCGTTCATCATTCATCGTTTCCCGCTCCTGACCTTCGCCAGGCTGGAGCCAGGCGCTCCCAGTACTTCCATACTCCCGTCCCGCTTCCTTCCCTGCGGGTCCGTGTCTGTCCGTGTCTGTCCGTGTCTTTCAAATCCGCAGTCTCCCGCCAGAAACACTGCAACACCCCGGCCGATCTCTACAAGGAGATCTCACACCATGCCAACCACCCCAATTTACACGACCCTCGGCACCCCCTGCGCCCGTTCCTGGTCCAACGACTGGATCGCCACCGTCGACGCAACCGAACGCGATCTCAACCACCGAATCTGCGGCGCCCGCCTACCCGATGGCACGCCCTGTTGCAACCAATCCGACCACCTCTCCGGACGCTGCCCCTACCACGGCGGCTTCGACCTGACCGGCGCGCCCCCCGGCAACCGCAACCACGTCATCCACGGACTCTACTCCCGCCGCCTAAGACCCTGCACCCAAACCTGCCCCCACTGGCAAACCTGCCCAATCGCCAACACCAAAGAGCCCCAAGAGAGCCGTCATCCCCGCGCAGGCGGGGACCCATCTTCACAATTTCCCAACCCATCCGACCAATCCCACACACCCGATCCGACTGATCGGCCCGATCCGTCCGATTCTTCTCTCCAGTCTCCAGCCTCCGGACTCCAGCCTTCTCCAAATCCGCAATCCGCACTCCGCAATCCGCAATCGAAATCTTCCCTCCAGTCTCCAGCCTCCGGACTCCAGCCTTGTCCCACTTCGTCCTATAGGTCCCATTCGTCCTATATGTCCTATTCCCAAAACGCCAAGCCCCCGCAATCACCACCCACCTGCGTTTATCAGTTGACCGAATACAACACCGTCCTAACCGACGCCCTAGCCATCGTCGAATCCCAGCCCCATCCCAACCCCATGGGCATCCACAACGCCCACAACGTCGCCATGCTCCAGGTACTCGTCAACGCCGCCACCACCCACCTCGCCCAGGACGCGAACCTGTGGGCATCCGAAGATACTTTCGACACTCCTAACTCGAACAAGGTCCTCGCCTTCACACGCCTCATGCGCGAGTTCAGACACTCACTAAAACTCCTCCACGCACCGGGGTTGACCCCCTTGAACCGTCACAATTCCACGGGTGCACCCCCAACTGCCGAAGGCATCCTCCGCCACGCCCAGCGCATCCAACACGACACCGGCCTCGACCCCGATTCCATCGACGCCGCCCAACTCCAACCCCAGACCCCCGAAACCCACGCCAAAGCCTTCATCCAACAAGCCGCCCTCGCCGGAGGCAAAGGCCGCGACGTAGAAATGTGCGAAGCCTTCGACAACGCCGCCCTTCTCGACGAACCCTACGCCGAATCCGAACGCAGCCACGTCTTAGCTAGCTACCGCCCGCCAGACACAGCGTCTCCGAAGAACTCGCCGAAGCCATCCTCGGCCACCTCCACATCGAACCGCCCGTACCCCAAAACAGCGCAATCACCAACGATTCCACTGTCTCCATTCCCCCTTCGAAGAGGGACCAAGGGGGATGTTCTTCAACCAACTCGCCATCCATAGATCAAAACCACGAAGAAGAAATCTCAATCGACACCGCCAAAGTCCTCCAGGACTACCTCGACACCCTCCGGGCCGGCGGAATACCGCCCGCAGCGTTCCCCATCGGCTCCAAAGCACGAGCCGTGGCCGAGGCGATCTATACGGGGCCACCCCACGGCGCCCAGCGTGACGTAACCCAATCGAACGCGCGCGCAGGTGTGCTCGGAGCATCCGATTGCGAGGACGTGAAGACCCCCTCCCCAGCCCTCCCCGTGGACGGGGAGGGAGTTGGTTCTCCCCCGGCGTAGGGTTTGTCGAAAAAGATGCGAGCGTCTATGTCACATCGTCATCCTGAGCTTGCGAAGGATCTCATCACGCCGAGGCCTAGCTGCATAGAGATCCTTCGCAAGCTCAGGATGACGGCTGCGTCTGATGCTTCGACAGGCTCGGTACCGTGGGAACTAAAAATCAATTTTTCTGCTTTGCTTACTCCACGTTCGTGTGCGACCGCGGCTTGGGCGTCCTCGCCCAAGAGACCCGGAGCGATGATCGGTGTGATTTGTCACGGAAAACCTTGGGCGAGGACGCCCAAGCCACGAGATCCCGCTCCGCGTTTTGGGCATTTCTCCATTTGGAACATTCGGATTTGTTTCGGATTTCGTGCTTCGGATTTCGGATTTTGGTTCGCGTCGATAGCGCCCTGCGCCATTCCATTCCCGACGGCGCCCCGGCCAAACCACACTTGCTAACTCCCCACGGGGGCGCGATAATGGTCGTGCAAGGTTGCTGGGCAAGCACGATAGCTACGATCCGTTCCTGGAGGACCATCATGTCCGATTCCTGTTCTGCGCGGCCGGGGGTGAAATCCGGCGGGGGCTGGACTTCGATTCTGTACACGTTGCGGAAGGCGCGGCAGGCGGGCGGCATCTTCGCGTTGGCGAAGGCGATGCGCAGCAAGAACGCGTGCAAGACCTGCGCGCTGGGGATGGGCGGACAACTCGGCGGGATGGTGAACGAGCGCGGGCATTTCCCGGAGGTGTGCAAGAAGTCCATCCAGGCGATGGTGGCGGACATGCAGGGGCGGGTGCGGGAAGATTTCTTCCGCAGCTTCAGCCTGTCCGATCTGCAGGGATTCACGTCGCGGGAGTTGGAGTATTCGGGCCGTCTGGTGGAGCCGGCCGTCGCAGGTCCGGGCGACACGCATTACCAACCTATCTCTTGGGATGACGCGCTCGCGCGGATCGTCGCGAAACTCAAGGCCACCTCGCCGGAGGATACGTTCTTCTACTTCAGCGGCCGCTCGTCGAACGAGGCCGGGTTCCTGCTGCAACTGTTCGCGCGGCAGTACGGCACGAACAACGTCAACAACTGCTCCTACTACTGCCACCAGGCTTCCGGCGTGGGGCTCGCCAGCGTGTACGGCTCCGGGACGGCGAGCGTGGTGCTGGACGACGTGGAGCATTGCGACCTGCTGTTTCTCGTCGGCGCGAATCCGGCGTCGAACCATCCGCGCTTGATGAGCACGATCGTGAACATGAAGTCGCGCGGCGGGCAGGTCGTGGTCGTCAATCCCGTTCGCGAGGTGGGGCTGGTGAATTTCAGTGTGCCGTCGAAAGTGCGGAGCCTGCTCTTCGGTTCGCCGATCGCCGACGAGTATGTGCAACCGCACATTGGCACCGACATCGCCTTCTTTGCCGGGATCGCGAAGGCGCTCATCGAACGGGACGCGGTCGACGAGACGTATGTCAACGAATCCTGCGAGCATTTTGACAGCGTTCGCGAATGGGTCGATGGCATCGCGTGGGAAGATATCACGGCGTCTTGCGGCGTCGATCGCGAAATAATCGATCGCGTCACCGAACTGTACGTGGCGTCGAAGGGAACCATCTTCGCGTGGGCCATGGGCGTGACGCATCACGAGCACGGCGTACAAAACGTGCAGATGATGGCGAATCTCGCGTTGATGCGCGGCATGTTGGGCAAGCCGCACGCCGGCCTCCTCCCCATTCGCGGGCACAGCAACGTGCAAGGCATCGGATCGATGGGGGTGACGCCCGCGCTCAAAGCGGAAGTATTGAAGCGCTTAGAGGCGAACTTCGGTTTCACGCCGCCGTCTACGCCGGGTCTCGACACCTTGGGAAGCATGGAGCGCGCGGCGGAAGGAAAGATCCGCGTTGCCATTTGTGTGGGCGGCAACCTTTATGGATCGAATCCGGATGCGAACTATGCGCGAGAAGCTTTGGCCAAGGTCGATCTGATCGTGTATCTCAGCACGACACTGAACACGGGTCACGCGATGGGGCTCGGTAAGGAGACAATCATTCTGCCCGTGCTCGCGCGCGACGAGGAACGGCAGTCCACCACGCAGGAATCCATGTTCAACTACGTGCGGCTGAGCGACGGCGGACCTTCGCGTTATGAAGGCCCGCGGAGTGAGGTGGAGATTGTGGCGGCGTTGGCGCAGGGGCTGTTCGATGGAGCGGGTCCTATCGATTGGCGGGCCATGGAGCAACACGACAGCATTCGCGCGGCCATTGCAAAGGTTATTCCGGGGTACGAGGCCATCGAACACGTGGCCAGCCACAAGCAGGAGTTTCAAATCGGCGGCCGCACGTTTCACGAGCCCACGTTCAAGACGCCCTCGGGCAAGGCGCAGTTTCACGTTGTCTCGCTGCCGGCGCCCCGGACGAACGGCGCACTCATGTTGATGACGCTACGTTCCGAGGGCCAGTTCAACACGGTGGTCTACGAAGAGGAAGACGTCTATCGCGGGCAGGAGCGCCGCGACGTAATTTTGATGCATCCATCGGATCGCGCGCGGCTCGGACTGGAGGTCAACCAGCCGGTCACCGTGCGGACCAGCGCGGGTACATTGAGCAACGTGCTCGTGCGCGAACTCGACATCCGCCCCGGCAACGTGGCCATGTACTATCCCGAAGCGAACGTGTTGGTGCCGCGTTCCTGCGATCCCGCGTCGCGCACGCCCGCGTTCAAGAGCGTGCCGGTGGAGATTAAAGGGTAGCGCGAATGCTGCTCGGGTGAGATGGAGTAGTCGAGAAAGCCCGATGATTCTCCGGTGTTTTACAGCCCCGGTACTGACCGGCGACATGGGTAACAGAATAAACCGGAGACATAGGTAACA